>NZ_BDBP01000032.1 GCF_001613045.1 Nocardia lijiangensis NBRC 108240
CGGGCGCCGGGCTTGCGCGTGGCCGCGGGCGCGGTGCGCGATCTGACGCACCGCGGCCGGGGTGCGGCCGAGGATCTCGGCGATGTCGGTGTGCGGGTACCCGAACACCTCGTGCAGCACGAAGACCGCGCGCTCCAGTGGGGTCAGCGATTCCAGGATCACCAGCAGCGCCATCGAGAACGCCTCGGTGCGCACCACGCGGTCGGCGGCGTCGGGCTCGGGTTCGGCCTCGCGCACCACGGGCTCCGGAAGCCACTGTCCCACATAGGTTTCCCGTCGCCGGATCATCGCGTTGCGCCGGGCCAGCGCCTGATTCACGGCGACCCGCACCAGGTAGGCGCGCGGATTGCCGATCTGCTCGGCCGACAGCGCCGTATTGCGCGGCGCCAGCGACAGCCAGGTCTCCTGCAGGACGTCCTCGGTGTCGGCGACGCTGCCGAGCATCGTGTAGACGACCGAGAACAACAATTCGCGGTGTCGCACGAAAACCTCGGTCGCGGCATCGGTGTCCAACGCGCCCACGGTCCGATCTTCCATCACTTCTCCCTCTTTCGCCCGCTCGTCTCTCGAGCATGAGAGTGCTTCGCACCGTCACGGTGTGACGCCGCACGGCCTCGGCGTGATCCATCTCACTCCTGCGTCACATTCGCGGCGCCCGCACCACTCCTGATCTCCGTACGCGGCACCCGCCGCCGAGAACGAAGGAGACCACCCATGCGCACCGTGATCCGCGACGTCCGGCTGTTCGACGGGGAGAAGACCAGCCACGACGCCACCGTCCTGATCGTCGACGACCGCATCGCCGACTACGACGGCGGCCCCGCCGACGTCGAGATCGACGGCGCGGGAAAGACACTGCTGCCGGGACTCATCGACGCGCACACCCACGTGTTCGGCGACGACCTGGCGCAGGCGTTGCGCCACGGCGTCACGACCGAACTCGACATGTTCTGCCTGCCGAACCATCTACCCGCTCTGCGGGCGCTGGCCGCCGAGCGGGACGACGTCGCCGACCTGCGCAGCGCGGGCACCCTCGCGACCGCGCCCGGCGGACACCCGAGTCAGCTGCTCGCGGCGCCCGGGATGGACGCGCTCGATGTCGCACCGTTCGACACCATCGAGCGGCCCGACCAGGCAGCGGATTTCGTCCGCGCCCGCCTCGCCGAGGGCGCGGACTACCTGAAAATCGTCGTCGACGACGGCGCGGTACACGGCGCCGAACTGCCGGTGCTCGGTGCCGACACCGCGCGGGCGCTGGTGACCGCGGCGCACGCGGCCGGGTTGCGGGTCGTCGCCCACGCCATCACCGCCGCCGAGGTGCGCATCGCGCTGGACGCGGGCGTGGACGGATTGGCCCACGTGTGGACGGACCCGGACGACGCACTCGTCGACCGGGTCGCGTTGCAGGGCGTTTTCGTCGTCTCGACGCTGGTGTATTTCGCCGCGATCAACGATCGGTCGGTGCAGACGCCGGACTGCGCACGGAACGGAACCCTCGACGGCGCCACCTGGGTCGCACGCGCCCTGCACCGCGTGGGCGTGCCACTGCTGGCCGGTACCGACGCCACCCCGTTCGTCCCCGCGCACGGCGTGGACCTGCACACCGAACTGCGGCTGCTCACCGAGTCGGGCCTCACGCCGGAACAGGCGCTCGCCGCCGCGACCAGCCTGCCCGCCCGGCATTTCGGGCTCGCCGACCGCGGCCGGATCGCGCCGGGGCTGCGCGCCGACCTCCTGCTCGTCACCGGCGACCCGACCACCGATATCGCGGCGACCTCCGCGATCGCCGAGGTCTGGCGGCGCGGCGTGCGGCAGACCCGCTGACGCCCATCGATCCGACTTGTTCCGGGAGAATCCGTGACCGAATCCCTTGCGCCCCCGTCCTTCTGGCCGCTGGCGCTGTTCCGGGCCGTCACCGCGGCGCAGGCCGCGCTCGTGCTGAGCCAGGCCTTTCTGGCCGGCGAGTTCCTGTCCGGCCATTTCGAGGCGCTGGCCGCGCACGGACGCAACGGTGGTTTTGTCGCGCTGGCGATGGCCGTCCAGACCCTCGCCGCAATTCTGTTGTGGCGCCGCGGTTCCGGACCGTCCTGGCCGGTGCGGACCAGCGTCGTACAGACGATCGTCGCCGGTGCGCTCATCCCGCTCGGCGAACAGCGCGTCCTCGCGGTGCACGTACCGCTGGCCGTGGGACTGGCGATCGGCACCGCGCTACTGACGGTCTGGGCATGGCGGTGGCGCGCGTGAGCCGGATGAGCAGGCGCGGGTTCCTCGCGGCCGGTGCGGGTCTCGGCGCGGCGGCGACCTTGGGTGCGGCGGGTGTTCGCGGCGGCATGCTGCTCACACCGGGACAACCCGGCCGGTTGCTGCCGAGCGCGACGCCACCGCCACCGGCCTTTCGAACACCGCTGCCCATTCCCGCCGTGCTCGCTCCGGTGCGCAGCGATGTGGACGCGGACCACTACGAAATCGTCCAGCGCGAAACCGATTTGGCGATCCTGCCGGGTCTGCGCACCCCCGCGTGGACCTACGGCGGCAGCTTTCCCGGTCCGACGATTCGGGCGCGAGCGGGTCGCAAGTCCGTGGTGCGCCACCGCAACGAATTGCCGCATCCGGTGGTGGTACACCTGCACGGCGGACACACCCCGGCCGAGAGCGACGGCTACCCGATGGACGTCATCCTTCCGCGCGGAGCGACCGCTGCCCCGAGCGCGCACCACGGCGGACACGGTGCACCGCCGAGCGCGCACGCGGTCTCCCACGGTGAGCGCGACTATCACTATCCGAACAACCAACGCGCCGCGACACTCTGGTATCACGACCACCGGCACGGCTTCACCGGACCGGCGGTGTGGCGAGGCCTCGCCGGATTCCACCTGATCACCGACGACGAGGAAGCGGCGCTGCCGCTGCCCACCGGCGAACGCGACATTCCGCTGCTGATCGCCGACCGCTCGTTCGCCGAGGACGGGTCGTTCGCCTACCCGCTGGCCGATCCGGCGCTGCGCGTCGCGGGCGTCACCGACGCCTACATGAACGGTGTGCTCGGCGACGTCGTGCTGGTCAACGGCGCGCCGTGGCCGTGCCTCGAGGTCGACCCGCTGCGCTACCGGTTCCGGCTGCTGAACGGATCCAATGCCCGCCGCTATCGCCTGGCGCTGGATCCGCCGCCGCCCGGCGGTGGCGGGCTCGTCCAGATCGGCAGCGACGGCGGACTTCTCGAACGTCCCGTCGCCCACGACACGGTCGATCTCTCGCCGGGCGAACGGGTCGACCTCGTCGTGGATTTCGCGCGCTACCGTCCGGGGACGCGGGTGCGCCTGCGCAACGAGTTCGGTGCCGGACGCACCTCCGAGGTCATGCGCTTCGACCTCACCGGGTCAGCGGGGCGCGACGACACCGCCGTCCCCGAGCGGCTGAGCCGGATCGCCGCGCTGGACCCGAGCACGGCTGTCGCGGTGCGCACCTTCCACTTTCAGCTGCGCGAGCACGGCTGGGCCATCAACGGCAGGCTCTACGTACCGGGCGAGCCGCTGGCCAGGCCGAAACTCGGCACGGTCGAGATCTGGCGCTTCCTCACCGATTTCCACCACCCGGTGCACGTCCATCTCGATCCGTTCCAGGTGATCGGCCGAAACAACCGCGCACCAGGCCGATTCGACGCGGGCTGGAAGGACACCGTCGACCTGCGTCCCGCCGAGGCGGTCGAGGTCGCGGTGCGCTTCACCGACTACCCGGGCCCGTTCATGCTGCACTGCCACAATCTCGAGCACGAGGACATGGCGATGATGGCCGACTTCGTCACCGAATGACCAGAGCGCACACAACATTGGGGCCGGCGTCGCCGCCGACCCCAACGTCCCGGATTTCCCGGCCGGTGCTCAGACGCGGACGGCCGCGAAGTTCGCGGCGAGCCACATCGCCCAGCCGTAGTTGCCGTGCGCCGCCGGATCGAAACCGCCGCCGCACACCGGGTCACCGCCGGTGCAGTAGTTGGCGGTGCGCCAGGCGTAGTGACCTGGCACGTTCCATCCGAGCAGGCGGACAGGATCACCGAACAGCAGCACCGCGGCAATCCTCGATTCCAGCTCGTACGGCAGGACGTACATGCCGGGCAGCACGGTCACGATGCCGGTGCCGAGCACACCGTGCGTGACGACCGCACCCTGCGAGTAACCGACCAGGATGAACCGCTGATCAGGGCACATCGCCGCCTGGGCCATGATGTGCGCGGTCATGTCCCTCGTCCCGTCGCTCACCGAGGACGGAACGAGCAGGTTCGCCGGGTAGTTCACCGCGTACGCCGTGGAGTCGACCGGAAGTGCCTGGAGCAGAGTGCCGTACAGCGGGTCTCCGACCACACTGCCCAACCACCCCGGTTCCCCGGTACCTCGGGCCACGACCACGTCCACCGCCGCGCACGCGTCCGCTGACGCGTGCGTGCCGAGACTTGTCGCCGCTCCGACCCCCGCCACGAGCAATAGCACTGCGAATGCTCTTGCCAGAGGTCGCTTTCGGAACAGATTTACCTTCCGGTTCGCCATGACGATCACCCACTCACGCCGTTGTGAGAAAACACCGAGTGACGGTTGTCAGTGACAATCACTCGGCTATATACGCGAAGGTAAGAAGGTGAGTGGGTTGCGTCAAGCAACTCGATCCAAGTGAGACCGAGTCATCGCACAATCGTTGTGTGCGTGGGTCGCCCGGCGCCGCGAGGACGCTACGGGACGAGAACCGCTGCGCCCGTGAAACGTCCGTGCGCAAGATCGGCGAGGGCCCGATCCGCCCTGTCCAGGGAGTACCCCCGCGTCGTCACGGTTATCCGGTGTTTTTCGGCCAGTGCCAGGAATTCCCTGGCATCGGTTCGGGTGTTCGCGGTGACCGAGCGAATCTCCCGCTCCTGGAACAGGTGCCGTTGATAGTTCAGCGCGGGGACGTCGCTCAGGTGGATCCCGGCGATCGCGAGCACACCGCCGCGATCCAGTGCCGCGAGCGCGGGCGGTACCAGTTCGCCCACGGGCGCGAACAGAATCGCCGAATCCAACAGCACCGGTGGCGGATCGGCTGCGCCCTGCACCGAGGCGGCGCCGAGCTCGTGCGCCAGCTCCCGCGCGGCCGGATCACGGGTCATGACATGCACTTCGGCGCCGCGGGCCAGCGCGACCTGCGCCGCGATGTGCGCGCTGCCGCCGAAGCCGTAGAGGCCGAGCCGCCCGCCCTCGGGGAGGTCGGCGCGCTGCAGCGCGCGGTAGCCGATGATGCCCGCGCACAGCAGCGGCGCGGTCTCGGCGTTGTCGTACCCCGCGGGCAGGTGGTGCGCGTACTCGGCGGGGACGGTGGCGAATTCGGCATAACCGCCGTCGGCATCCCAGCCGGTGTAGCGCGAGTTCGGGCAGAGGTTCTCGGCGCCGCGCAGGCAGTAGCGGCAGGTTCCGCAGGTATGGCGCAGCCAGGCGATGCCCACGCGGTCGCCGGGCGCGAAGGCAGGTCCGGACGACGCCGTCGCCCCGGGACCCAGCGCGACGACTTCACCCACCACCTCGTGGCCGGGCGTCACGCCGTCCCGGTGCACCGGGAGATCGCCCTCGGCAACGTGCAGATCCGTACGGCACACCCCGCAGGCGAGCACCCGCACCAGCAACTCCCCCGCGCCCGGCTCGGGCACAGGCTCGCGCACCAGATCGATCGGCCCGCCATCGATCGGGCCGGGGCGGCGTACGCGCCAAGCGATCATCGATTCACTCCGATCCACCTCTTCGCGATGTGACGGACCCTCGAACAAGTCTGGCACGATCGCGCCGCCGCGGCGCATTCCCGGCTACCGGGCAGGTCGACGGTAGAGAACGAGTCGATCGCGCGGGAAGTCCAGCACCTGGCGCAGCGCGGCCCGGGACCGGTTCATCGACCCTCCGATCGGCCAGCCCGTCACGCTAGGGAACGCACAGCGCGGAGGCGACGGTCGACGGCTGGGTGTGCACGGGCAGGGTGGCGGGCGTGAAAAGCGGTCCGGGACCAGCCGGGGCGGCGGAGTACAGCCGCACGCCGGTCCAGTGTTCGCCGGGATCCGTCGTCACCCCGACTATCTCGGCCTCGTGCCCGTACGCGTCGGTGATCCGCGCGACGAACGGTCCCGATCCGGCCCCGGCGAGGGTCCAGTAGTTGTCGGTCCCGCGCCTCAGCTCGCGCCACTGCACGCCTTCCTCGTCGCGCAGCGCGACCTGGCGGATCGGGTTGCCGGTGCCCGTGACCAGCAGGGCCAGCCAGGCTGCCGTCGAGTCCGGCTTCACCGTGTAGCCGAGTTCGGGGGCGGGCTCCGGATCCCGCACCAGCCGATAGCTGATCTGCGCGACACCGTCGGCCGGGTCGGCGATCCGGTCGAACGCGGCGGCGCTCAGATCGAGCTGCCCTGGAGCACATCCCGGGCAACGATCGGCGACGAGCACGCGCACCGCGCCGAGCGGACCGCGGACGTCGAGGTGACCGCCGCACAGGTCGGCGCGGCCGAACTCCGCGGTGGACAGGCCGGCGTAGAGCCCGTCCGCGGGCAGGTCCTGGTACGAGCACGCGACGTTCGAGCCGAACGAGTAGTACCGCGCCTCACCTGGCATCGGCGGCAGCGGCGGCCAATGCCGCGCGGGCACACCGGGACTGCCTCCGGTCACCGGCGACCACGTCGGGACGGCCTGCTCGCCGCCACCCGCCGCCGGCTCGCACGAGACCGCTTCGGGCCGTGCCGCCCACACCGCGACGCCGACCAGCGCGATCACCGCGCCGACGACCGACCACACCCAGCCCATCCGAAAACGATCCTGCTGTATCGGTATTCGGTGCACCGCTGTCACCGGCTTCCACATGTCCCGCTCGCGGACTGTCGATCCTGACTCGACAAGGAAAGCAGCAGAATTCGTACCGTATGGCCTGAACGGAAATTCTTCACCGTGCGAGACTCACAACCCGGCAATCCGCAAGCAAATAGCCAGCATTCAGCGGAGGGCGACAGAGCGGCACCGGAAAAGATCCGACCGGTGTTCCTTTCGCATCCGTTCCGGCCGCGCGCGACTGTCGACGGAGATCGCCCGAGCGGACGCTACGAGCTCGCCCGCTCCAGCTCCGCCTCCATCTCCGACAGCTGGTGGTCCATCCGGTCGCGCTTGGCGCGCAGGTACCGGATGTTGTGCTCGGTCGGCGTGGATTGCAGCGGCAGCCTGCGCGCCACGGCGATGCCGTGCTCCTCGAGCCCCGCCTGTTTGGCCGGGTTGTTGCTCAACAGGCGCACCGAGCGGACACCGAGATCGGCCAGCACCTGCGCGCCCGCGGCGTAGCGGCGCGCGTCCACCGGCAGCCCGAGCGCCACGTTGGCCTCGACCGTGTCGGCGCCGAGATCCTGAAGCTCGTAGGCGCGCAACTTGTTCAGCAGTCCGATGCCGCGCCCCTCCTGCCCGCGCAGATACACCACCACGCCGCTGCCCTCGGCGGCGACCGCGCGCAGTGCGGCGTCGAGCTGGTCGCCGCAGTCGCAGCGCAGCGAGCCGAGCGCGTCGCCGGTGAGGCATTCGGAATGCAGGCGCGCCAGCACCCCGTCCGGCCCCGGATCGCCGAAGACCATGGCGAGCGCCTCGGTTCCGGTGAGCTCGTCGCGGTAGCCGACGAGCCGGAACTCGCCGTACTTCGTCGGCATCCTGGTCTGCACGACCCGGGTCACCGTCCGCTCGACCCGGCGGCGGTACTCGATCAGATCGGCGATCGAGATGATCGGCAGTCCGTGTGCGCGCGCGAACTCGCGCAATTCGGGCAGCCTGGCCATGGCGCCGTCGTCGCGCACGACCTCGGCGATCACCCCGGCCGGGCGCAGTCCGGCGAGACGGGCGAGATCCACCGCCGCCTCGGTGTGCCCGGGCCTGCCGAGCACACCGCTCGGGTGGGCGCGCAACGGGAAGACGTGACCGGGGCGGGTCAGCTGGTCCGCCTCGGTGCGCGGGTCGGCGAGTGTGCGCAGCGTGTGGGCGCGGTCGGCGGCCGAGATGCCGGTGGCGACGCCGTGCGCCGCGTCGACCGACACGGTGTACGCGGTGCCTTTCGGGTCCTCGTTGACCGCGGTCATCGGCGGCAGCAGCAGGCGGTCCAGGTCGGGCCCCGCCATCGGGGCGCACAGGACGCCGCTGGTGTGGCGAACCAGGAACGCGATGGACTCCGTGGTCGCCAGTTCGGCGGCCAGGATCAGATCGCCCTCGTTCTCGCGGTTCTCGTCGTCCACGACGACCGCCATACCGCCCGCGCCGATCGCCGCGATCGCCGTCTCGACCGGATCCAATGTCCGCTGTCCTGCGAATTCGGTACGCATGACCACCTCCTATATGACTAGTAGAAATATCCCTAATCGATATAGGAAGCGGCAGTCCCGCTCAGCGGGCCTGCCTCACGACACGCGACGCTTGCCCTTGGCGGCGCGCTTCGGGTGCTGCCCCGCGGCGAGCTTGTCCACATCGGCCAGCAGCTCCCGCGCGAAGTCCCGCTCGGCCTCGTAGTGGCGCACACACCAGCGCAGCACCGCGCCGGGGTAGGCCCAGTCCGGATTCTCGTCGGCGCCCTCGGCGTCCACCTCGGCGAGCTTGCGCATCCGCTCGGCGTAGCCGATGTGCTCGGTGAGGATCTCCCGCAGCCGGTCCGGTTCGGCGAGATGGCCGAGCCAGGCGCGCAGCATCACGCTGTGCTTGAGGACGGGCGCCTCCACCGGCGCGTGATTGACCCAGTGCGCCGCCGCGGCCCGCCCGGCCTCGGTGATGGCGTACATCCGCTTGCCGCGCACCCCATCGTCCTGCAGCACGGTGCGCGAGGTGGCGTAGCCGTGTTTCTCCAGCCGCTTGAGCTCGGCGTAGATCTGGCTGAACGACGGGCTCCAGTAGAAGAACTGCAGGCTCCAATCGGCCCATTTCTTCAGGTCGTAGCCGGACAATTCCTCGGCATGCGAGAGCATTCCGAGCACCGCCCAGCTCGTCGTGGGCAGATCGGGCACGCCGGCGTCCGCGGGAGCAGGCTTGGCATCGGTCACGCTAGGACTATATCGCCTAGGCATATAACAGGTGAAAAATCCCGTTGAGTGGGATTCGCGCGGCATCGATCCGGCCCCGGTGTGACAGGTTTCACAACACGTATCACCAGAACATCGGAGGGCGACCCATGTCCACCATTCCCCGCGACCCCGCGACCACCGAAAGTCCGGGCGTCGTATCCGAATCCGCCGACGACACGGGACGACTCGACGGCGCCTCGCGCGGCCGGATCTTCGCCGTGCTCGCGGTCATCGTGCTGTTCACCGAAGTCGCCCCGATGCAGTACACGATCGTGGCCGCGGCGCTGCAGAAGATCGCCCCGACCTTCCCCGGCGTCGGCGCGAACATCAACTGGGCCATCATCGTTTTCGGCCTCATCGGCGCCGCCGCCTCGCCGCTGATCGGCAAGATGAGCGATGTCTGGGGCAAGAAGCGGATGTTCCTCGTCTGCGGCGTGCTGTTCATGCTCGGCTGCCTGCTCGACGCGGTCACCTCGAACTGGGCGCTGTTCCTGATCGGGCGCGGCCTGCAGGCCACCGCCATCGCGACCGCCGTGATCGCCTACGGCCTGATCCGGGATCTGTTGCCGCGCAAGTATGTTCCGCTCGGCCTCGGCATCACCGCCACCGGTCTGGGTCTCTCGGCCATCGCGGGTCCGCTGCTCGGCGGCTTCCTGGTGGACAACTACAGCTGGCGGGCCATCTTCTGGTGCCTCGCGGGCTTCACGCTGCTGATGCTGCCGGTGGTCTACTTCGTGGTGCCGGAGTCCAAGCTGCGCGTGCCCGAGCGCATCGATGTCGTCGGCGCGGTGCTGCTCTCCGCGGGCGCCGGACTCACCCTGATCTACCTGGACAAAGGCCACGACTGGGGCTGGAGCAGGCCGACGACGCTGGCCTGGCTCGTGGCCGGTCTGGTGCTGCTCGTGCTGTTCGTGGTGATCGAGAACCGGGTCAGCCGGCCGATCATGGACATGCGCCTGCTGTTCCACCCGCGGGTGGCCCTGGTGCTCGCGGGCGCGCTGTTCGCGTCGTTCCTGATCGGCGTGCAGTCGTATGCGCTCGGCTACATGACGCAGACGCCCGACCAGGCCACTGTCTCCGCGGGGGTGCAGCAGGCCACGCTGGCGCAGATCCAGCAACAGACCGGACAACCGATGCCGCCCGAGGCCGTGCAGGTGGCCTTCGATCCGGGCTACAGCTACGGAAACGGTTACACGCTACTGGAATTCGCGGTACGCATCGCGCTGCTGCAAGCCGTGCTCGCGATGCTGTGCGGCGCGCTGGCCGGTGCGCTGGCCCGCAGGATCGGCGCTCGGCTGCCGCTGATCGCCGCGCTCGCGCTGTTCGTCGGCGCGGGGGTCTGCTACGCCGTCCTCCCGCACACCTCGGCGACCTTCCTCTGGGTGAGCGCCGCGTTCGGCATCGGATTCGGGTTCTACTACGCGGCGATGCCGATCCTCATGGTCGAGGCGGTCCCGCAGGAGCAACAGGGCATCAGCCTGGGCATGCTCGGGGTCATGCAGTCCATGGGCGTGGCGATCGGGTTGGCGATCGTCACCGCGTTCCTGAACGCCAGCCCGATGCGGGCGCTGGTCAGCGTCGCCGGTCAGCCCGCTGTGCCGAGCCCGATTCCCGACATCTTCGGCGACCGCGGCTACGAACTGGGGTTCTGGGTTGCGGCGGGAGCCTCGGCGCTCGCCCTGCTGATCGCGCTGGTCATGCGGCACGGCCGCACTCCGGCGACCGGCGGCACCGCCTACTGATGCCGTTGCCCGTGGCGGGGCCGGTCAGCTACCGGCCCCGCCACGCGTCATTCGGCCGTGGTATTGCTCAGAAAGCGATACTCCGCGTCCACGATGGTGCCGAAGTCCACCCCCGTGAGCCGCGAGATCAAGGCGAAGACGTCGTCCTCCTCGTACAGACCGATTCCGTCTTCCTCGGGCAGCGGGACGCCTTCCTCGGCGACCGTTTCCCCTTCGACCACGAGCACGTCGCGCACGACGGCCCCGTCTACGTACCAGCCCATGCCATACGTGCTGGTCACGCTGTTCGCGATGAACGTCAGCACCCGCCGCCCTTCGGCCAGGCGCGGCGAGAGCGTCTCGTCGTAGAGCGCGCTGATCCACGGGTCGGCGAGTACGGTCCAGCCGCCGACCGTCGCGACCGCGTAATCGGCCGGAAAACTGTTGCTGAAAACCTCGTCGCCCGAACCTTTTTCGCCCGATGCCTGCGGCGCGCCGGGCAGCGCTGCCAGCACGTCGGAGCCCACTTCCCCCTCCACCAGCAATCCGGCGGCGTTCCAGCCCATACTCTTCTCTCCTTGCCCTCGGTGACGGGGCGATCACCCCGGGAGTAGTCTGCTGCCCATGTCGCGGACGCGCATCATTCGCATCGCTACCCGATCCAGCCCCATGGCGCTCGCGCAGGCCGAGCACGTGGCGGCGCTGCTCGCCGGGCTGGGGGTGGACAGCGAACTGGTGAAGGTCACCACCGCGGGCGACCGCTGGATGGGGGACCTGTCGAAACTCGGTGGCAAGGGCGCCTTCGTCAAGGAGATCGACCTCGCGCTGCAGACCGACCAGGCCGACCTCGCGGTGCACTGCCTCAAGGACATCCCCGGCGACATCCCGGTGCCGGAGGGCTTGGCCTTCGCCGGATTTCTGGCCCGCGAGGACGTGCACGACGCGGTGATCACCGCGAGCGGCGCGAGGCTGGCGGAGTTGCCGGAGGGCACCGTGGTCGGCACCAGTTCGGTGCGCCGTAAGGCGCAGCTGAATCTGCACTTCCCGCACCTCACCGTGAAACCGTTGCGCGGCAACGTGAACACCCGCCTGGCGCGGCTCGAGGAGGGTCACGTCGACGTGCTCATCGCGGCGGTGGCCGGACTGCATCGGGTCGGCCAAGAGCACCGAATCACCGAGATCCTCGACCTCGACACCATGTGCCCGCCGATCGGCGCGGGCGTCATCACACTGGAATGCCGCGCCGACGACGCCTGGCTGCTCGACGTCGGCGGCGAACTCGATCATCCGGAAACGCACCGGCACGCCGACGCCGAACGCGCCATGCTGCACGCGCTACAGGGCCACTGCAACTCCCCCATCGCCGGCTACGCCACCACCGACCCCACGGGCCGACTCACCTTGCACGGCAAGGTCTTCAACAGCGACGGCAGCCGCTGGCTGGACGCCAAACACTGGGGCGTGCCGGAGGACCCCAAGGCGCTCGGCTTCTTCGTCGGCGCCGACCTGCTCCGCCAAGGCGCCCGCGCGCTCATCGATTCCATCCCGCACTGATACTGCAAGGGATCGCCCGAATGTGACGCGAGGGGACACACCCTATGGCGACCGGCGATCCACCGCGCGCTGCGCGATCGGCTCTTCCACCGCGGCCTTGGCCTGCGGCCAGATGCGGGCCAGGTCGATCAGGTGCGAAAGCTCGGCGTCGAAATCGTGCGCGACCACGGACAATGGCGGTGGTGCGCCGGCGCGCGGTAGGCCCGCCTTTCTGGCCTGCGCCGCCCGTATCAGCCGATGGGCGTAATCGGTGAGCTCCCGGTCGGATTCGTGCTCTCGCACGGTATTGCGTTGCGTTTCACCGGTTTCGGCCGGGAGGTAAGCGCCCAGGTGGAGCATTGCGTCGCGAATCTCCACGATCATCCGCAGTAGACGGGTGGCTGGATCCGAGCCGTGCCGCGCATCGACGGGCATGACGATCTCCGGGACCGCCGCGGTGAGATCACGCCACAGCGGCAACAGCCGACGGCAGGTTCTGGTGGCGCGATCCATACCCGCTCGCAGCACCAGCTCCGCGACCAGCGGTATCGCGTGCAGTGTCGCATTGATCGCGACCCACAGGGTGAACGCAGCTTGGACCAGCGATAGTTGTGGTCCGTCGGGCCATCCGGTGGCCAGCTGGGAAAGCGAGAGTGCATGCGCACCAGAGAGAACGGCATTGCTGCCGATCAGGACGGTACACACGATCCGCGCCGCGCGCGGGCTATCGACATCGCGGAGTGGGCCGAGACATATGCGAGTGAGCACGAACGTGTTGTAGGTGACGGCGAAGGCGCAACCGATGCCCAGTCCAACCCCCGCGAGGCGCAGGTCGACCGATCGTCCCGTGTATCTCGCCGCTGCCGCGGCCAAGACTATCGAGACCGTCGCGGTCAAGGCGAGGAGCGCGACGTTGCGCTGGTGGCGCCATACGGTATCCGGCTCGGAATCGGCGCTGACGAGCCGACCGATGCTGTACTGGTATGTGGTGATCATGAGAACGCAGCCCAGGGCAAGCTGATTTGCCGGGTCATCAATGGTCGGCGTCGATGCACACCGGTATATCAGCAGGGTCGCGATGCTCCACAGGCCCGTGTGGTTCACGAGCCGATCCATGACAGCGCCGCCGCCGAGCCAGAACCGAGCCGACAGGAGAACCGTGACGTAGCCGATCACCGCCCAGGCCACGACTCCCGGTATCGGTGACGACATCGACGCATCCTCTCGGCCCGGCGGAACTCGTGCCCGTCGGAGGATACTGCCCGCCGAATCGGCCCGTCGGCCGGAATGTGATGCACCGCAACGGCGTAGGCGGACAGCCGAGCGGCGAGGGCTGCGCAACGGGCCGTGTTCGGCGGTGCTGAGCACGGTCGGCGGCAGATCGGCAGATCCGCGCGCCGCAGATCGACCGCCGGATCCATGCTCAGTGCGCGGATTCGCCCTTCACGCGACCTTTGTCGCGGAGAGGATGGCTGGCACGGGAATGACGTCCGCCGGAAGGTCGGCGGAGCCCCTGGTCATCGCCTTGGTGACAGTGAACCCGCATTCCTCGAGCCAACTTTGGTAAGTGGACAGCTTCTGCGGTCCCCCCTGGCCCATCGTGCAGCCGAGGAAGAAGGCTGGGAAGAAGTCGACGTTGTAATTGTCCGAGTCTTTGATGTTCTCGGGGTAGACGGGCACCATGATGTGGACCTGACCACCGACCTCGAGCGAGCTGTTGACACCCTCGAGGATCCTGAACACATCGTCCTTGTCGAACATGTCCAAGAAATGCTTGATGAGTACGGTGTCGAAGCCCTTCGGGACGCCATCGAAAACGTCACCGCCGATGAACGAACAGTGTTCGTCCACTCCATGAGTCCTGAAGTTTTCCAGACACTCCCTTTCCTTCTCGGGCAGGTCGAAAGTGGTCACCCGAAGCCCGGGCGAGGCCTTCAGCTGGTACGCGTGAATCGCACCGACGCCGGTGTTTCCAGCCAGGTCGAGTACCTGCGCGCCGGATGGTATGTCTACGTTTTCGAAGAACCAGGGATCGATGCGGGCGGTGACGGCGTTCATCAACGTTGCCCAGGACTCGCGCAGATCCTTGTGCTCGGCCACGGCACCGTACAACGTTCCCTCTGATCCATAGAACTCTTTGAGGCCGACGAGCGTTCCGCTCCGCACGCTGTCGGCGAGGTAGTACAACTGCCTCAGCGTGACGACCTTGATCATGTTCATGTAGGTGAGCGCTCGCTGCAGATCGGCCTCGGCGACGCCCGCAAGTGCATCGAGGGAGTAGGCGCCCGAACGTTCGTCGTGCGCGACGAAACCCTCCTTGACCAGAAGATGCAGAAGTTGTTCGACGGCATCCGGTTTGGCGCCGATGGCTTTGCCGAGATCGGCCGCGGTGATCCCCGGGCTGTCTCGGAGACTATCGATAATGCCGAGCTGGAAGCAGGACAACAGGGTCATGAACCGTGTCGGTCCGACCATGTATTCGCGAAATCGAGCGAGTGTTTGTTCCGGTGTCATTGTGGCGATCCTCATTTCAGTTGGAAGTCGGCTGTTCCCCGAACCGACGCGCCAGCGCAACTCGCTGCACCTTCAGCGTGGCGGTTCGAGGTAGCTCTGCCTGCGGTATCTGGATCGGGTCGGCCAGCTGAGGGAAATCGGCGACGGCCTTGCGCCAGCGACCCTGGTCCACCGGCCGGTCGTCGTGCGTGCAGATCACCGGGACGGCCTCGGACTTCCGACCTCGCACAACGACGAGTTCGCTCAACTCTTCCAGCCTGCTCAACAAGACATCCTCGACTTCGAGAGCACTGCGCACGCCCGGGATCATGTCCACCTCCCGGTCGAGCATGTGCAGGCACCCACGCCGGGTGCGGTATCCGACGTCCCCGGTCCGCCACCAGTCGCCGAACCGGTTCGCGTCGTACCGATCCTGCTCGGCAAGATAGGTTTTCGCGAGCCCCTCCCACGCAACCTCGATGAAACCGGGGTTCGTCTCGGACGGCCGCGAGCCGTCCCGGCTCACCACCCGAACCTTCGCGCAGCCCGGCATTGCCCAGCCAACGCACCGCCCGTCCGCTCGGTGAGCGGACTTGCGGACATAGGCTCGCCCGACTGCCGGCCCGACCTCGCTCTGCCCGTATATCTGGAAGTACAGCGCCCCTCGGCGCTCGGACGAATCGACGAGGCGACTCATCGTTCTGGGATGGATCGCGTCGAATGTGCTGCTGAAGTATTTCACCGATGCGAACGGCTTACGCGGATCCTCGGTGAGGCATTCCCATTCCATCAACGAATTGGGAAGAGCCTCGATGAATCCTGGCCGGTACTCGACAAAGAACGCGGCGACCTTGTCAGGATCGGACTCCTTCATGAGCAGGACCGGCAGCTCTTTGAGCAGCGCCAGAGCCATCGCTGCGAACATCCGCGAATGTACGAAGGAGATGTGGATCGCGACGGTCTCGCGCTTCCGCATCAGCGACAGCAACCACCATTGCGGCTTCAGCCGGGCGGCCATGCTCCGTGGGGTGTGCACGACGAGCTTGGGCAGGCCGGTCGTGCCGGACGTGTGGGTGATCAGCGCGGGCTCGTCCTTCGGTCGAGACACCGGCTCGACTCGGGGAGCCCCGGCAAGTCCGGCGAGCGATACGGCACCCGGCCGGTCGCCGGACACGGTGATCACTGGATCGGCGAGGTCCATCACCGGCACGTCGGCCAGTGCGTCGAGCTTGTGCAGATCGGTGAGCAGGGCCGGCTGGTCCAACCGGCGGAGCAGGGCACCGACGGTGGCGCCGTCGAGGGCGGGCGACAGCATCACCGGAACTGCTCCGATGCGTGCGGCAGCGGTCGCGAGCACCCACACATCGAAGTTGGCGGCCTTGTAGATCGCGATGTGCCGGCCTGGTCGAATCCCGGCCGACCAGAGCCGGCCTGCGAGGTCGTCCACGTGGTCGGCGAGCTCGGACACAGTCAGTCGTCGCCCCGCCTCGGGAAGGACATCGAGATCGTGATCGAGCGTGAGCGGCGTCGAACTCTTCCGCGCAGCAGCCGTTTCCGGCACTGTGCCGAGAAAGAGACCTCGCCGGCGTATCGATCGCCAGATCGTGAAACCGTTCATTCGACATATCTCCTCGTCGATGTGTCGCCAACCCGATCAGGCGGCGGCACGTCCGGCCTTGAGTGCCGCCGCGATGTCGACGACGCGGCGGGCCTGGTGATGCGCCGCCCGCAGGGTCGCCTCGCTGGGTGGGCCACCGAAGGCCGCGTGGGAGGTGCCGTACGGATTGCCCGTCTCGAACTGGACGGGATCGGTGTAGCCGGGAGGCACGATGATGCCGCCCCAGTGATAGAACACGTTCCCCAGCGCCAGCAGCGTGGACTCCTGGCCGCCATGGGCGGTGCCGCTGGAGGTGAAGGCCGAGCACACCTTGTTGGCGATTGTGCCCTGCCGCCACAGGGCACCCGCGCCCTCGATGAACTTCGTGAGCGCGCTGGCCGGCGTGCCGAAGCGGGTCGGGGTCCCGAACAACACCGCGTCCGCCCACCCGAGGTCCTCGATGGTCGCCTCGACGACCTCGGCGGTGTCCTGAATGTGCTTGCCCCAGGCCGGGTTTGCCTCGATCGCCGCCGACGTTGCCGGCTCGGCGACCTTGCGCAGTCGCACGCGGGCTCCGGCCTTCTCCGCGCCCTCGGCAGCGGCGAGCGCCAGGGCGTGTACGTTGCCGGTGGCGCTGTAATAGATGATTGCGGCGTTCACGGGTTCCATGATGGGTATCCTTTCTTCGGGAGTTGCGAGCTGCTACAAGTACGCTCGCGCGGTCTGGATGAACAAGCGGGCGTACTCACCTTCGAAGTCGAATGACCGCTCCAGCAGCGGATTTCGCCGACCCGCGGCAAGCAACGCCCAGCTCTGCAGCGACCCCGACACCAGTTCCGAAGCGTCGCTCTTGCCCAGCGAATGGACACGCCCGGAATCTTCGTCGACCAGAACCAGCCGCACGTCCGGCCACCGCTCGACCGTGACGCGCGCCTTCGCCAGCGCGTATCGCACGGAATACAAGGACAATTCGGCGACACAGATCGCCCCCTCGACCGACCCGCTTCCGCTCGTTCCCAGCGCCGTCCGGATATCGCTGTGATGGGCCCAGTACTCCATGGTGCGGCCCATCACCAAATGCGTGGCCTGCATACCGAACCCCCAACGCACACGCTCGGTTCCGATGCAGTCGGAGAGCGCGGCCACGCACGACTGCGATGCCGCCGCCGACCACTCGCGAAGTTCGGCCGGCGTCAGATCCTTGCCTCGATCGCAGCCAGCTCTCGTGAAAGCCTCAGGAGTCGGGAACTCGTGGACCGCGCGAGCGAACGCGCGCGGCCCCTCGCGCACGGTGTCGGCCGCGACTTCATCGGTATCGGCGAGGTGAGCGACCTGATCGCGCACAGTCCAACCGGGACAACGGGTTTCCACGTCCAGATCGCGATATCCCAGCTCCGCGACCGTGTCTTGGAAGAGCCGGATCTCGCGACGCAGAACATCCAAGCGCTGTCGATGCGGAATCAACGCCGTACCTTGCCGGCGTCACCGTCCACGGTGACCCGCTTCAGGGAGCCCAGCGCCCGCGTGCCTGTCTCCGTGCCTGTCACACAGGGAATTCCGAGCTCTCGCGCAATGATCGCCGCATGGCTCAGCCCGCCGCCGATATCGGTGACGATCGCCGACGCCTCGGTCATGAGTGGCACCCAGTCGATCGACGTGTAGCGAACAACGAGAATATCGCCGTGCTCCCAGGCCTCGTCCTCCGGCGACAGCATGACTCGCGGCCGTCCGGTGCTGACTCCCCCGGCCGCCGCGAATCCACTCACCACGACATCGCCCTTGGAATCGCCGGATACGCCCACCGGAATTCGAGCCGTCACAGGCCGGCACTGCAACCAGACCAGCTGCCCGGCGTGCACACAGAACTCCAGATCGCACGCCGCACCGACGGCCTGCTCCACGATCAGGCAACGAGCACCGATCTTCCGCCCCTCCGCATGAAGTGGAGTGCCGCTCACGGCTGCACCTCGCTGGCGCTCGGTTCCGCCGTGCGCGAGGCGCGCTGTGTCGATGGTTCGCTCACTTCGTTCGCTCACGAGTTCTCCCGCCCGCCAAACCTCCCGGGAGGGCGTGACGGTCCCCGCGACGACTGCATCGGTCCCCGACGACGACCATTCCAGAACTCCACCACCCGCGCCGTCGCCGATCCACACCCCGGCCAGCGCGGCATCCAGGAAAGGCTGCAGCACAACGGGAATCGGACCGGGATCGGCGAAGCGATATCCAGCTCGCAGCCGTGCGTTCGTCCCCGAAGCACGAACGCGAGCCACCGCCGCGGGCACGGCGGTCGGCTCGACAGCCAACTCCGACGAGAACAACCCCGCGAAGGACCGCTGTTCACCGTCCTCACTGGCGCCGGACGAACGAACCGCCCACCGAGCCACCTCCGGGTCGAGCCCGGCGCCGTCGATCGCCTCCACTCCGACGGACGGCGGCACGAACCACGTCGGCGGAGTCGTAACCCCCGAGCGCCGCAGCCGAACCAGCCCCGCCGCCTTGCCGCCGAACTCCGCCGCGATCTCGGCGAGCGGCAGCGACGATTCGGCGATCGTGTCGATTGCGCGGATCTCGTTCACTTCGACTCCCGTCAGTAGCCGTCCGCGTCCGTGCGCACGCGCCCGTTCAGCTGCAGCAGCTCGGCGTGCAGCTCCATCCAGACCGAGTGGAACGATTCGGCCCGAATCCCCGACAGCGCCGCCGGATTGCCGCCTTCGGCGCGTTCGACCACCTTGATCAGCCGTTGCCGATACGTCTCCAACAGCCGCGCGACATCGCCGTCGCCGTCCGCAGGAAAGGCGAGATCGCCTACCGCGCTGCGTAATTGGGCGGCCACCTCGCGCACGAGTTCCTCGCTGCGATTGGCCTGCCAATTCGAGATAGCCGCCTTCACGATCTCGTTGGCGGTCAGGAAATGGCGATCGAATTCCTCGACCAAATCCAGATCCGCCCGCGACGCCCGCTCCCGCCACCGGTGTACGGCCGCATCGTCGGCGGCAACACCGTCGGCCGTGATGATGAAACTCCCCCGCACCGACCGCACATACCCTGCCTTGCGGATCCCATCGACCAGCGTCCAGGCATCGTCGCCCGGCACACCGACCAGATCGGCCAGTTCTCCGACGCTCACGCCGGACCGGAAGCGAATGACGTGCAACGCCTCGGCTGCCTTCGTATCGAACATGCTCGATCCTTACGCCACACGGCCGGTGCGCAATTCGTTGATCAGATCGATCAGCTGCTGCACATTTTCGACGCCCACGATCCTGGGGTTGTCGATCAGGCTCACCCCGAATCGGCTCTCCAACAGGCACATCATTTCGATGCTCGCCACAGAATCGATACCGAGATCCTTCGCGAACGAATCGTCGGGCCGCAGATCCCGCGCGATATTGGTCGCCGTGGCAAACGCCTCAGCGATATCCGCGACACTCACCGTGGTTTCACTCATGATTCTTCACCTTTCCTGTCCCGCCGTTGATGGCGATGACGGCTCCGGACGGGATACTGTCGATATCCGCACCGACGACGCAGGGTATGCCGTATTCCCGGCACAGAATGGCCAGATGCGACATCGCGCTGCCCCGCCGGCTGACCACCCCCGAGGCAAATCTCAGCAGCGGAACGACATCCGCGTCGGCGGCCTCGCAGACGATGATGAATTCCTCGTCGGGGACGTCTTCCTCCGGCCGAACCGCGATTCCGCTCGCGCTGCCGCCCGAGACACCGCGCGGCTGCACCCGCACCGCGGCCGCCATCGGCTCGATGATCTCACCGTCGGGCAGGATCTCGATATTCTCCGGCAGGACCACGGTAAGGGCTTCCTCGCACAGCGTGACCCGGTCCTCCACAATCTCGCGCAGGTTGCCACGCGGCGCGTTCACCAGCTCCTCCACGGTGAGGAACGGCCACAGCTCGTCCGGAATCGACTGCGCGGCAGCCAAAGCCGGACCGAGGATGCGGAAGACGTGCAGCACCCGCATCACCATCGATTTCGAATGCTCGCGACACGCCATCGTCTCGGCGACGGTCTTCGTGACACCCGCGATCACCCGATATCGAACGCCCTTGTACATCCCGGCAATCGCATCCGCCGGTGCCAGAAACGATTCGGACAGCTCGGTGCCGTCGGACTCGACCTGAAGCCGGTGGGAATACTTCGCCCACAGTGGGTGCCGATACGCGACCTCGTAGAACGGATGGTTCAGGAAGTCGGCGGAGTTCAGGTCACCGGTGGTGGTCAGCCGGTGCAGCCGCTTCCACACCAGTTCGTCGGGCCGGGTCAGCAATGCGACGATGTCCTCCGGCTCGTCGCAGACCCGCTTCAGGATCCTTTCCTGGTAGCTGGTCAACGGCACCAGTGCCGTTGTCGACAGAATGTGCTCGTACCAGCACGATTTCAGCAATGACAGAGCCTCGCTCGCCAGCAATCGCACATCGAATCCCGCCTCGCAGGCCCGCGCCTCGAGTTCGAAGAGACACTCCTCGAGATTGCGGATGCGGACGATCGCCAGCGAGACCTCCCGCGCGATCGTCACGACGCCCTTCGCCTTGATCAGTGGATTCTCGACCAGAGCCTCGTACGGTTCCGGTGCGGGAACGCCCTCGAAATACGCCTGCCCGACATCATCCGCGTCGATTCCCGGCACCGAGGCCGCGATCTGCCCGTAGGCCGAATAATTGTGGTACGGGCGGCATTTGAAATATCCGAGAAAGGTGAAGAACTCCCCCGACATCCACGCCCGCTCACCCCACATCTTGGTCGTCATCCGGCGGGTCGCCGCCTCCATCGGCGGGCCGACGAGCGACCAGGAGAACGGGGACAACCGTTCGGGGGCAACCTCGCCGAAGTTTCCGGCGGAGTATGTCCGAAACACCGGATGCGGATCGGTGTCGAGCGGGCCGACCACGCCGAGCCTCTTGGGTTCACGCATGGGAATACCTCGCCTCGATCCGGGCGGGCCACACCTGGCCCGCCATGGCGGCACTCATGGCCTGGATGTAGTCCTTACGACAGCGCGCGGCCCCCGCGTTCTCCAGGTCGGCACCGCAAGAGACCTCGATCCAGGGGTGCGCGTAGTCGGCGAGGTTGGGGTCGGTTCCGGTGCGGCGCATGGCCATTCGCAACAACCACTCGGCGCGCTTCACATCCGCCTTCAGAACGCGGGGATACTTGCCGAACGGGAGACAGACCCGGCTCAGGATCTCGAGCAGGCTCGGATTCTCCGGATCGAACCAGGTGATGGTGCGGCCGTGCGCTGTCCACTCCACCATGTCGGCGACCAGCTCCGCGGCACCGAGCACGTCGCCGACATAGCAGGGATAGCGACCTCCGTCGGTGAGCGGGAGCGGGTAACCGGCCAACACCAGCGGAAAGATCGCGGGCAGGCCGTCGCTGGTGGACGGCACCGTGCGGTCGTATCCCAGGCCGAGCAGCGGGCCGAACCGCACGATGTTGTGCTGCGTATTCGAATGCCGCACACGATGTTCGGCCACGTACTTGCCGTATTCGTACCAGTTTCGGAAACGCTGCCCGACGTAGAGCTGGTCGCTGGTCACCGGTTTGTCCGGCTCGCCGAGGGCCAGGATCGAGGACACGTGCACGATCCGCGGCGCCCGCTTCGCGGACTCCACCAGCCGTAGCAGGGCCGCGATGCCCCGATCGTGAATCTGCAGGCTTTCGGTGCTGGTCGCCTGCCACGAAACGCTACCGGCGGCAAAGACACACACGTCACTCTCGGTGATCACCGCACGCGTGTTCTCGTCCATTCCGAGGCCCGGCGCCGTGAGATCGCACCGCCGATGCTCCCAGGTCCCCCTCCCCGGATTGCGGGACAGCGCGACAACCTGGTGTCCGCGCGAGTCGCACCGCTCGGCGACGAGTTCGCCGAGGTAGCCACTGCCGCCGAAGACAGCCACTTTCATGCTCCGAACCTCACAAGCGAACGATGTTTCGGCGAGACGATCGACTCGCGAGCGGGATGCAGGCCGAAGGTCAGCCGTGCCGCTGTTTCCAGCGAGATCGACGGTGCCACCGCCGATTTGCTGAGCGTGTTGAGCGCTGTGAGCAGGTTGACCCGGTCGAACGAGCGGTCGAGGCCGATGTATCGCAGCCCGATCAACGTGTTCTGCCATTTGGCGCTCAGGCGGCCGAAGCGCTCGCCGAGGGCCGACACGTTGACGACGTGGTCGCGGCCGGCCGCAACGATGCGCACCCACTTGCCGAAGGCGTGCTGGTCGATCATGCGGGCCGCCTCTACCAGGGCACGCAGCGCGGGCGCCTGGGCGCCATTGGTGATGTGCACGATTTCGACATCCGAAAGCGACCGTGTCGCAAGGCCTTCCGCGAGAACGATCAGCACCTGCGCGGCGGTGTCACGTGGCACGCAGTCCACGCGCGCGTTCTTCATCGCGGGCAGCAGCCCCAACGGGAGGTCGTTCCAGCGCTCGGACAGCAGGTACAGCGAGTTCTTGTACAGGGTCTCCCCCGTCCGCGAGTCGCCGAGCAGGGCGGGCAGACGGGCCAGCAACAGCGGCACACCCAGCTCGGCCGCCCGGCGCAGCACGGCTTGTTCGCCCATCCACTTGAAATGCTCGTAGCGCGTACGATCACCACCGGCGCCGAGCCGGGTCTCGGGCACGACGCCCACCGCCGACCCGGCCACATACGCCGTCGAGGTCTGCAGGTACGGCACCGGGCGGCCGGAGATTTCGGTGAGCCGGGCGGCGAATCCGACCCCGTACACCGCACCGACGACGTTGCTCAGCTGCAGCGACTCCGCAGTGCCCTGCCAATCCGTGCTCCCGGCGCAGTTGACGACGCAGGTCACCTTCTCGGCAAGCCGCTCCAGCGCAGCGCGGTCGAGTCCCCAGTCGCGCGCGGTGATGTCGCCCTCGACCAATTCGATCTCTCGCGAACGGGATTCGATCCGCCGCCGCAGCCGAGTTGTGCCGGTCGAACGCCGCACGAGACCGATCGTGTTCGCCGGAACCTGGTCGACCAGCGCGTGCCCGAGTTGTCCGCCGAGGCCGGACACGAGGATGGTCATGACACCCTCACGTCGGAGTCGTAGCGATCCTCGCCCCGCAGGCCGCCGGCGACCATCTCCAGCATCATCTCGTCGCTGCCCCCGCCGAGCCGGGCCAGGCGGGCGTCGCGCCACAGCCTGCTCATCGGGGTCTCGTCCTCGAGATAGCCGGAGCCGCCGAAGATATGCATGCACTCGCTCATGACCCGCTCACCCAGCCGGGCTGTTGTCACCTTGAGCCCCGCGACATCGCGTGCGCCACAACCGCTTCCGGCAGCCAGGCGCTCCCCCGCCGCATAGACAGCGAACTCCGCCATCCGCACCTGGGCCGCCAGCTCGGCCAGCCGCAGCCGCAACGCCTGGTGATCGATCAGCGGGGTGCCGAACTGCTGGCGTTTGCGCGCATGCGAAACCGCCAATCCCAGGGTGTAATTGCAGCCGCCGACCAGCTGGGCGACGACGGACAGCCGCTCGTGCATCAGCGCCCACGAAGCCACCGCCAGTCCGCCGCCGATCCGGCCGAGGATCGCCTCGTCGCCCACCTCGGCATCGATGCGGACCCACGATGTGTCCAGGCAGGCGGTGCCCGCCTTGGTATGCCGCTTCACCGTGGTGATCGCGGCCGACGGCACGGTCACCGTCGTCAGCAAGGGCGGCTGGCCCTCCTCGACCACGTACTTGCCGAGAACGACGGCGAAGTCGCACACCTCGCCCAGCGACAAGTACTTCTTCTCGCCGCGCACCCTGATGCGACCGTCGCCGAGTGGCGTGATCAGGGTTTCGATCCCGAGCAGATCGGACCCGCCCACCGGCTCCGACGCCCCGAACGCGCCGATCGTTGTGCCGTCGAGCACGCCGGTCAACAGCCGCTCGTGCTCGGCGTTCGCGCCGAATCGCCGCAGCGCCGAGGCACAGGTTTCCAATTGCAGGCTCAGACCCACCGAGAGGCCGAACAGGCCCTGGTACGCAACGCGTTCGGCGATCAGCAGTCCCATGATTGGATCGCCGACCGTCGACTCCTGCGGCCACCGCTGCCGGAACAGCCCCTCTGCCGCCAGTTCCTCGACGAGTCCGCGCGGGAAGGTGCCCGATCGCTCGGCCTCGGCGCCGTAGCGATCGACGGCCGCGCCGATGATCTTGTCCAGGCGCGCCCGCTCGGAGTCGCCTTCGGTCCCCGCGTACCTCATATCCGGCCCCCGCCCACAGTCGTCACCGTGGCGTCCGTATGGTGGCGCAGCCATACCTCGCGACGGCGAGGTTTGCCGCTCGTCGTCATCGGCAGATCATTGGCTTTCAGTTGCAGCCATCCCACTTTCGTTGCCTCACCGAGGATTCCGGACAGAATGCGCTGAATTTCCACGCGCTCTGCCGGTTCGAGGGCGAACTCCGTCGCGATGATGACGGCGGGCCCCTCGGCCGAGTCCGAACCCACGACGCACGATCGGCGAAACAGGCTGGGCTGCAACACATCGACCAGCTGGCCCTCGAGATCCTCCATGTGGACGGCCTCGCCGCGGACCTTGATCGAATCACCGATGCGGCCCACCACGTAGAGCTCACTGTTGTAGACGAATCCGCTGTCACCGGTACGCAGCCAGTCGCCCACCCGGTCGGTATCGATCACGCCGTTCTCGGTCGAATAGCTCCGCGCCACCGATGCGCCCCGCACCCAGATCTCGCCGACGACACAGTCGGGGAGCTCCTGCTGATCCTCGTCACGGATCGACAGCTCCAGCCCCCGCAGCGGCATGCCGCAGCTGACCATCCACCCGGCCCGAACCTCTTGGGTGCCATCGATTTCGGTCTCGTTCCGGATCGTGACCCGTCGCCCGAACGGCGCGATGGTCTGCCCGAGGTCTACCGCCAACGCGCGCTGTCCCGGCCGCACCCCGGTCACGGCCAGCGTGCCCTCGGCAAGCCCGTAGGCCGGCGTGAGCGCGGTGAACTTGAAGCCGCCCGGCTGCAGCAGCGCGCCGAACTGCGAGAGCGTGTCGAGCTGCACACGCTCGGCCCCGCTGATCACCGAACGGACAGCCGAAAAGTCGCAGTCCTGCAGTTCCTGCGGCTGGACCCGCCGTACGACCCATTCGAACCCGAAGTTGGGCATGACCATGACCTCGTACCGCTTGTGCCCGTACTCGCGCAGCCAGACGAGCGGGTCACGCACGAAGTCGCCGGGCGACATCAGCTTCGCTTCGGCCTGTGTCGTGACCGGCGTCAGCATGCCGCCGATCAGGCCCATGTCGTGATACAGCGGAAGCCAGGACACCCCGAACTGGTCGCCGAAGCCCGCCCATTCGCGGAGCATCGCCAGATTTGCCTCGACGTTTTCGCGAGTAATGCACAGCCCCTTCGGGTTTCCGCGCGATCCCGAGGTGAATTGCATGATCACGGGACCGTCGTGGGACTGCTCGCCCGACTCGGCGCACGCACTCCACCCCAACTCGAGGGGACGCACCTCCCTACCGGAGGAATCGAAAGCGGCGGTGAGGGTTTCGCGATAGCGCTGCTCGGATACGAAGTGCCGCACGCCGCTGATTCCGGCGATGCCCGCAACGAAGGGCGCGTATCCGCTCGTCCCCGACAGCGCCTTGGGTCCAGGCAGCACCGTTGGCACCGCACCCATCCAGATCAGCCCGAAGAAGCTCAGGATGAAATCTGCGCTCTGCCCGAGCACGATCGGCACGACTTCGCCCGGCCGCACCCCCGCCTCGCCGAATTCGGTGGCCTTGCTGCGGACACCGGCGGCCAGCTCGACGTAGCTGTGCCGCTGCCACTGCATATCGCGCCAAAAGCTCACTCCGCGGTCTGGCGCGGGATGCTCGATCCATGCTGTCAGAGTCATTTGTCTCTCCGATTCGGTAGTGCTGATGCTCAGACCCGAGACCAGGCCGACTGCGAAAACGAAGAGACCGAGGGTTGCCAGCAGGCAATCCTCGGTCTCTGTGCGGCTCGCGGAGTTTCCGCCTGCCGAGTGGCTCAGTCCGTCCGAGCAAACTCGCGAGGAGGTTCCTCCTCGGCGAGCAGTGACGTCTCAGGCCGCTGGGCAAGAGCGCTTGGCCACCAGATCCTCGGACCGATGTCCAGGTTCAGCGCCGTCACCAGGATCGAGCGCACGATCAGCGCGTCGAGCAGCAAGCCGACGGCCACGAGTACGCCGATCTCGGCCATGAACACAATGGACAACGTTGCGAGCACCGCGAATGTACCGGCCAGCACCAGGCCGGCCGAGGTGATCACATTTCCGGTCGAGGCCAGCGCGATGAGCGCTCCGCGGCGTGTTCCGTGGTGCGCTGCTTCTTCGCGCACCCTGGACATCAGGAAGATGTTGTAGTCCACGCCGAGTGCGACGAGGAAGACGAAGCCGAGCAGCGGCAGTGAGGGATCGGCGCCGGTGAATCCGAACAACTCGAAGAGCCACCGGCTCAGACCCAGCGCCGCGAAGAACGACAGCACGACCGTTGCCATCAGCAAGACGGGCGCCAGCACCGCGCGCAGCAGGAGCATCAAGATCAACATGACCATGACCAGCACCAACGGCACGATCACCTTGTTGTCTCGCACCTGGGCACGCTCGGTATCGAGCGTAACGGCCGTATTTCCACCGACCTTCGCTTCGGCACCGTCGATCGCGTGCACCGCGGCACGGGTGCGGTCGATCGTGTCCTCCGCGGCCTTGCTGTCGGGAGGATCGGCGAGTGTGCCTTCGATGTAGAACTGCCCGTCCTTCACCACCGGACTTTTGACGGGCCCGATGCGATCGACGCTCGTCAATGCGGACTGGACTGCCGACACGTGGTCGGCAGTGCCGACGATGAAGAACGGGTTGCCGGTGCCGATGTCGAAGTGCCGGCCGAGAATCTCCTCACCGGCCACTGCGTCGGCCTCGCCGACGAACGAGTCCCTGGTCGCGATTCCGTCCGCTTCGAAGCCGATCACTCCGGTTGCCGCCACGAGCAGTACCGCTACTGTGCCGATCCATACTGTCCGCGGCCGAGTCGCGACCGCATTGCCGATGCGCTTCCAGATCCCGGTTTCGCTCGGTTCGATGGAACCAACCGCAGGGTGACGTGGCCAGAAGACCCATCGACCAGCAATCACCAGCAGCGCGGGCAGCAATGTGATCATCACGGCGAACGAGACCACTACGCCGATTGCGCAAACCGGTCCCAGCCCCTTGGTCGAGTTCATGTCGGCGGCGAGGAAAGCGAGCATTCCCACCACGACCGTCGCCGCGCTCGCCGTGATCGCCGGAGCGGCCCGCTGCAGCGCGATCGCCATCGCCTCGTGGCGGTCCTCATGCCGTCGCAGTTCCTCGCGATAGCGCGCCACCAGCAGCAACGCATAGTCCGTGCCCGCGCCGAATACGAGCACCATCAGCGCAGACGCACCCATCGCGGTGACCGTCACGTCGGCCTTGGTCGCCAAGTACACGGCGCCTTGCGCGACCACCAAGCCGAATATCGCTGCGGTGAGCGGCAACAACCACAGCACGGGACCGTAGCTGATCAACAGGACAACGATGACGACCGCGGCCGCTGCCAAGACCAGGACACCGTCGATAGCACCGAACGCCCAGCCGTAGCCCGCCTCATACCCGACGGGGCCCGTGATATGGAACGCAAGGCCGTCGGTCCGAGGAGGCAATTGCTCCTCGAGCTCGTCCACGATTTTCGCGATGTCCGGCCAGGCACCGCCGGCCGTGTGTACCGGAAGCAAGACCTGTAGCGCCTGTCCATCCTTCGACGGCACCGGCCCGACAACCTTTTCCGCGATGACGTGCTTGCTCTTCGCGAGCGCTGCGACGTCGGCCTCGGCTGCCGACACGTCGGCGGGTGTGATGCCGCTCGGACGTTCGTACACGAGGACGGCGGGCGATTCGTCCGCATCGAGGAACTTTTGCGATGCTTCGAAGGCGCGGGTCGATTCCGCGCTGCCGGGCAACCACTCCACCGCGTCGTTCGTCTGGGCGCCTTTCAGCTCGGAAGCCAATCCGCCGATTGCGACCAACGCGATGATCCATGCGATAAGAACGACCCACTTGGATCTTCTGCCAGTGGGGATTCGCGCGAGTCGGCCAAGGGTACCGGTCGCGTCGAACGTCGAACGACTCATCGATTCCTCCGTCGTGAACTACAGCGGATCGCGTCCGATCACCGACATCACAAGCGTGACATACACATTCGGTGCATGTCACGCCGTCTGTCAGTACGCGGACTCTCGCCTTTGATGGGGGTGCAGTGTCGGGTTACGGTGGTGGTCGGGCGGCGAAGGAAGAAGGGCCGAAGCGACCCTCCTGCCTGGCTAGCCGACCAGATAACGCTGGATAGTCGGGGCGATGACGCCGAGGATCTCATCGGGCGCTGCCGAGGCAATCGGCTCCACCTGCACAACGTAGCGCAGCATGATCACGCCCATCACCTGCGACACCGCCGCGTTGAGGTGCAGGGGCGGCACCCCGAGCAGCTTCGCGGTCTCCTCGATGGTCTTGGGCGGGTCCTCCATCTTCCCGACCGCCTGCGCAAACACCGTAGAGGACATGAACTCTCGCATCTGTGTCGCACCCGCGTCGCTGGTGAACGCGGCCCGATACCGCTCGAGAAGCGACGGCCTCAGCTGCGGATCGTCCCAGAACTGCAGAAAGGTACGGATGAGATTCTCGCCCAACTGCTCTCGTTCCCCGGTGTCCGACCCGACCGCGGCCGCGGCCAGCGCCTCTCCGTATGCGGTCAGGGCGTCCGACCCTTCCGTATCTGCTCCTGTAGACATTTTCCCTCCATCTATCAGCCCCGCTCGAGCAGGGACTCGGTATTTTGAAAGCCACTATGGTGATCGAAAAGCAACTATGCCGACTTGCGCTATGCGCTGTCCTCGATAGCGTCGAATACTTCCAATTTCCGCCACGTCGGATGCGGCTCCTGAAAATACCAGCCGAGTTTGTAATTCTCGCCACTGGCTGACAGTACGCCACCGTAAACAATGATCCGCTTGCCGGAGTACGAGTACGGAGCGTCCTTCAGGAATCGGCTGATCACCGGCCCGGCCGGTGTCGGAAGTGGTATCGGCTCCGGAGTTACGGCGGAAAAGCAAATCCGCTGGACCTCCGGAGTATCCCAGCTGAAGGTCGGATATATCGAGAAGGATTTTTGGACGAACTCCATCATCTGCTCGCTCGGTTCCGGAAGCCCGAGTTCACGAAGCATCGATGAGACCGTCTCCGGCGCCAGAATGCCTTCGGGCAGCCCGCCGAAGTACACATTGATCGTCCTGGACTGGTAGTCGATCGCGAGCATCGAGACGTTCTCGTCCAGGCCATAGCGTGCGAGACGCTCGGCATTCGCCGCCAAACCGGGCGGAATGGACGGCAGGCCGGACAGCGTGGCAAGTGTCTGCCAGTTGTCCAGCGGAAACCCGACATAGGATTTCCGGAAACCGCGAACTACTCCGCAGTCGACACCGTAAGCGGTGATGTCACATCGATCTCGGATTTCCGAGAGCAGCGTCGCTGCGGGATGCCCGGTCTCCGCAATGAATCCGTTCGACACCGCAAGGTCGTATGGATCGGCATCGCTCGGGGGCACGCTGAAGGTAATTTCGATCTCACCGCTGCGTGGCTCGTCCGCGTCGATGCCGAGGACGACCATGGATTCCGCGAGCACGTCTCGGTACGCGGTAAGAACCGGCGCAACCTTGTCGACCGAGCAGGCCACACCCAGTGACCGAGCCGTTTCCTCGACGACCGACAAAATCGCAGCCGCCCTGTCGGTATCAGGCATTTTGCCTCCAAGGAGTTGAATTGTCATTACCGGGCGAAAACCAACGTTGCGGGCGATGGTGTCGGGTGGAATGCAACGTCGTCGAAGCCGGCCTTGCCGAGCCATGTGTGGTAATCGGCCCGCCGCCAGGTCCCGCCCTGCTGGCTCTTGAGCAGCATTTCCGCTCCGAACATCAGGGCGGAGGGCGGGCCGCTGCGGTCGTCATCGACAACGAAGTCACAGATGACCAATGTGCCGCCGGGCTTGAGCGCCGCCCTGAGCTTCGCGAAGATCGCGACGTTGTCCTCCGGTCCCTCCTGGTGCGCGATGTGGGAGTACACCGCGACGTCGTACACGTCGGTGCCGAAGTCGGTGGTATGGAAGTCACCGTCGATGCAGGTGAATCGGTCTGCCACGCCTCGCTCGGCAAGCAGTCGGTCGGCGATTGCGTTCACCGGTGCCCAGTCGAGTTGAGTCGAGCGCGCCGCAGGGTTGCGCTCGAGCCAGATCGCCGAGTAGATGCCTGAACCGCCGCCCACGTCGAGGATGGAGATCTCGCCGGCACCTGCCAGCTGCAACAGGTCGGCGGCGACCGTTGCCACGGGAACGGACTGCGCGGCGATGGCCGGGACAACCTCCGCCCAGTGCGGATTGTCGGCCACCTCCACCGCCGGATTCGCCATCGGCCCTCCCGCGCGCACGACGTCGGGCAGAGTCGCCAAGGTGCCCATCTGGGTCAGCTTGAGTGTGGCGAATCTGCTCAAGCAGGTGGGTTTGCCGTCGACCAGGAACGCGGCCGCTTCTGCGGTGTTGCGGTAGCGGCCGTCGCGCAGCTCGACCAGGCCGAGACTGACCAGCCCGTCGAGGAGGGTTCGCGCGCCCCGCTGGGAGATCCCCGCGCGGACGGCGAGCTTGTCGGCAGTGTCCGCGCCGTCTTCGAGGTGGGTGAACAGCGAGTGGCTCGCCGAAGCGCCGACGATGCCGGTGGCCCAGTAGCCGTTGATCAACTGCATGATCCGATCCGGAGTCGGAAGGATCTCGGTCATGCTGTGTCCTTTCTGGCTGCCGCCGCCGGGCACTGACTCGGTCATGCCGCCCCCTCTCGTGTTCCGTATGAGCGCGCATGGGTCCGGACCGCGGCTCGCAGTGCCTCCGCGACCCGTTCGACCTGGCCGTCGCTGAGCTCGGCGTGCATGGGGATGGCGAGGTTGCGGTGGAAGAGGTCGGCCGAGACCGGGCACGGCTGCTTCGGCTCGTACACGAGTTGCAGGTGGCACGCCCACGCACCGTGCCCGCAGCCGATGCCCTGAGCTCGGAGATCGGCCGCGACACCCGCGCGGTCGACCTGCGGATCCAACGTCACCAGATAGGACTGCCATGCGTGGGTGCGGTCCTGCGGCACATGCGGAACGGTGAGGAGTTCTTCGTCGGCGAGCAGTTCCGCATAGCGCGCTGCGACGAGGCGCCGACGATCCAGCAGCTCGCCAATTCGCGTGAGCTGCACCTGCAGGATCGCTGCGGCAATGTCGGACAGCTTGTAGTTGTAGCCGATCTCGGTGAATATCGGGATCGGCAGGCCGACGACCTGCGCGTCCGCGAAGATGCTCCCGATACCGAAGGACGACCGCAGCCGCACGTCGTCGGCGAGCGCCGGATCGGCCGTGAGCAGGGCCCCGCCCTCGCCGCTGGTGATTCCCTTGCGCCCGTGGAAGGACAGGCAAGACACCGGTGCCAGCGCACCCGCCGGTATCCCCTGGTAGGTCGCACCTACGGCACATGCGGCGTCCTCGATCAGAAACAGATCACCGCGGTCCGCGATCGACCTCAGCTCCGAGTAGTCGGCGGGGAGACCGACCGTGTCCACCGCGATCACACCCACCGTTCGTGGACCGACGAGATCCGCTACCGCCTGTGGGTCGACGGTGCCGGTATCGGCACGCACGTCGGCGAAGACCGGGACCGCGTCGACGTAGCGCACCGCGTGGGCTGGAGCCGGGAACGTGTAATCGGCAACAATCACCTCGTCACCCGGTTGGACCCCGAGCGCAAGCAATGCGAGGTGTAGTGCCGCGCCGCAGCTGCTCAATGCGACCGCGCCACCAGTTCCGTAACGTTCGACCAGCTCGACCTCGAGTGCTTTCCCCCGCGGGCCCTGACCGGCCGGCCAGCCCGAGGCGAAAACCTCGGCGACAGCAGCCAATTCCCGCTCACCCAGACTTGCGCGCACCAGGGGAATGGTGTCCATCGTGATTCACCTCCCGCTGCTCGGTGGTTCGTAACGCAGCGGCGTGATCTGGTTGATGTCGTAGCGGTCACGCAGCCGCTGAACGGCGTCGGCATCCACCGACCGGCCGGACTCGAAGATCGCGACAATCTCCTCGAAATAGACTTCGTGATCGGGGGATGGGTAGCTTTGGAACAACATTCGAACCGGCTTGTCGGTGGCATTCCTGAACGCGTGCGGACATCCGGCCGGAACGAACATGCAGCTACCCGGGCCCCCGCGGACGACTCGATCGCCATCCGGCGATTCCCAGTCGTGCCAACCGTCCGGCGTACGCTGATTCGGCTCGAACGCCAGCAGGTCCAGCTCTCCTTCCAAGATGTAGAAGAACTCCTGCGAGTTGCGATGGGAATGCGCCCCGACGTCGAAGCCGGGCGGAACCACCACCTCGAAGCTCGATACGACGGACCCGTTCGCCCCGGTGACCTTGAAGGTGACTTCCTGCTTGTCTGTGATCAGCTTTCGACCCTCGCCGGGCCGGAGAACAACACCGCTCATGTCATTTCTTCCCATGTCAGTTGATATCTCGCTGTAGGCGTGGTGCCGACGCGCCCGGTTGTCAGTGATTCATGCCGCTCGGCGCGTCAACACTCCATCGACCTACCGACATCTCCGCGGTGATGCCGGGACCGAAACCCGCGATGAGACCCTTGGCGCCGGGCATCGGCGAGTCTTCCTCGAACAGCCGGCGCAGCGCGTCGAGTACGACCGCGCTGGCGATGTTCCCGTACTCGGTCAGAGTCGCCCAGCTATGCCGGAACATCGTGCGTTCGATATCGAGGTGCGTGCTGAGGTCGTCGAGGATCCGCGGACCGCCCGCGTGAATGATGTAGTAGTCGAGCTTGCCGATGTCCCAGCCATCGTCGGCGACGAACTCACGAAGTACCGGCGCCAATGGCTCCATCGTCCCGGGCACCCGGCGATCGAGCTGGAAGTGGAAGCCGGTCGCACGAACGGCGTAGGAGATCCAATCCTCCGTGTTCGGAATCAAATACGAGGCATTGCGCTCCAGCGCTATGCCGGTGCCGCCGTTTCCCCGGACTACGGCAGCCGCGACCGCATCACCGAACAGTCCGTCGGACAGCAACGAACCGACATCGTCGTCGTCGGGTTGGTAGCACAGCGAGCAGAGCTCGCACGCCACGATCAGAACATTGCTCCCGGGGTGGGCCACGCAGAAGTCGTGGGCGCGATTGATCGCCGCGGCACCTGCCGCGCAACCCAGCTGCGCGATCGGTATCTGGCGGGTGTCCGACCGAAACCCCATGGTGTTGATCAGCCATGCGGTCAGCGATGGCATGAGAAATCCGGTACAGGACACGTAGATGATCGCGTTGATTTCCTGTTCCACGACACCCGCGTTCGCCAAGGCCTTTGCGATGACCTCAGGGCATCGCTTCTTGGATTCGCGCTCGTAGATCCTGTTGCGTTCCTCGAATCCGGGGTGCCGCAGGGTGCTGTCGATATCCTGCACGATGTGCCGCTTCCGCACGCCCGTGTTCTGGATCAATTTGAGCGCCAAAGGAAGATTAGGATTTCCGGCGTACATCCTTTCGGCAAATTCCAGAGTATCTTCCATGCTCAGGACGTTTTCCGGCACACTCACCGACGGTTTGCACAGCATCGACATGTCTGGAATCTACTTTCTCGACCGGGTTCAACTTTTCCGGGAATTCGCACACTGCAGCGGAAGGGCATGTCGATCAATGCTTTCGCCCATGGATCAGATGCGCGATCTCATCGATATCGTATTCGGCCTTGTCGCGCAATCCATATCGAGTCAGCCGCCCTCGCTTGGCCCATTGGCGAATCGTTGCTTCCTGAATTCCGAAGGCTTCTGCGGCAACCTTCGTCGGCAAAGTTCGCCGTTTCGGCTCTTCCGCCGCGGGGTCGGTGATCAGGCGTTCATCGGACAACCATTCATAAACGGTCCAACGATGTCCCGACTCGCATCTGACGACAGCGCATTTGTCGATACCGTCCAACTCGACGGTCACCGGCGCAACGCATCGAGGATCGCGACACTTCCCGCTCACCGCTGCCGAGCCGTGTTCTCGCTCCACGAATCGCAAGACGTCGCGGAAGAGATCGCCGATCTCGACGACAAAATCCGCGGCACTCGGATGGGCTGCCAGCCAGATGGTCCTGCCGACGAGGAACTGCGCTGCCGGCGCTGTGTCGCGACGGGGAGGCCGGATCGTGGGGCATTCACTCAGGACGAGGTCCACCCATGAGTCCAGGATCGAGCTGATCCAGACCCGCAAGGCGATGGCGCCCGACGAAAGCGGCAGTGTGCGCTGATCACGCGGACGTCCGTGTCCCGCAGACCAATACCCCCATTGGGACGGACCGACACATTGCGCGGCCAGCCATGGGAGCGCGGCGAGTCGTTGTTCTGTCGCAGCGATGCAGTCTCGGCACAATCGCAGCGCGGTCCCCGCACGGGCTGGAGGCGAGCCGGTATTGTGGCGGTCGACTTCGCATATCATCGCGTGGTCCGAAGCTGGGGGCATGACATTTCTGGTCGGTATTATTTCCATTTACTGGACCTCGTGAATATCGTTCTCGACTCAACCGCCGGCTACGGCATCTCACCCTGCCGATCAGTCTCTGCGAAGTGCAAGTCATTGCCGCCAAGAAAGTGACGCATCACCATGCAAGTAAACTCCCGCAATCTTCGGTAATTCTGTTCGATCTGTTGCAGTCAGCGGACGAGTTCGACCCCGAATGTCCGAGGTCGAACTCCCGACAAGGAACCCTACTCGGCGAGCCTGCTCAATTGTCGCGCAAATATTTCCGCCCGGAGCAAAGCGCAGATACTCGGTAGCGACACAGCACGACACTGCATTGCAATCGATGGAGGTCACAGCGAATACATCGAAGCTACTACATCCGAACCGCCGAGTTGGGCATGCTTCCGCCCCACAGACAGCGTGACAGAGCTAATGTTCGGCGTCAACTCGCCGCGTCGACTCATCAAAAGTTCCGCGTAGATCGGTTCGTTGCGTGAAAAAGTCCGGATCGGTCCGGCGCGCCTCCGTCTGCAAACTGCATGTACGCGGTCCATCGGGGTGATGGAGCTGTCGATGGTGGGTCGGAGGGCGATCACGTGGTCGGAGGTGTGCGGTATCGGAACGGCACGAAGACGGCGATTCTGAATTCGTTATGCACGGTTACCGATTACCGCCCGGTATTATGCGCGCGCCGGTGTACTATCCGGATGTTGTTGCGGCGCTGGAGAAGTGCTGGGCCGTAACGAACGCGCTGGCCGGTAAGCGGCCGGGTGCCGGCATTGGCGCAGATTGCGCCGATGCTACGCCAGTTCGGGGAGTTGTGTGTTCGCCGCAATTACCGATGTGCGGTAGTGCCAGGCAAATGATGTGAAGTGATGCTCACCCACAAACAGTCAGCGATCCGTCCTTTTCAGGACGCGACAACATCGCCTGTGGGAGCGTCAGCGGTCTCGTCGGCCAACCGCAGTCGGGCGCGGTCCGCGAGTGCGGACCAGAAGTAGGCCTGACACTGGGCAAGCTGGACGATGGCAGCCGTGCGGTGCTGGGGGACGGTGCTCACGAGAGCCTCGCATTGCGCGGCGGCCGCGACGGACATGGTGAGCAGACGAATGACGGTCCGCCCGCTTTCGCTCGACCGCATCGCGGGATCGCGCCGCAACCGCTGAAGAACCTCCGACACGGCAAGCCCGGCAACCGGATTCGACTCCTGCGCAGCCGACGGGTGTCGCGCACCCGTTGACGCCGTCGCATGGTCGCGCTCGGTGACATCTTGATGCACGCCTTCGACAGGCGACCGCTGACCAGCGAGCAGCGGACTCTCTCCGCGTTCGAGTCGCAGGCGGACGTCTCGAGCGGTGCCGATCGACAGCCCTGATTGCCGCGCGATCTCCGACAGTGAAGCATCCGGGTCACGGCGGATCACTTCTGCGGCCAGGCGGCGGCCCGTGGCCGTGGAGGCTGGGCGAACTTTGCCGTCTCGCCCCAGCCGTTCGGACAACTGGCCATCTTTTCCAGTTGCACAGCGCCGAATCGTGCCGACAGTGTTGTGCGACAGTCCGCTGACGCGTGCGATCAGCCGATCCGACCACCTCGGATGTTTCTCGAGCAGTCGCTCGGCCGCTGCCTTGCGCTCCTTCAGTGTCAGCGGCATGCCGTGCCCGACGTTCGCCCGCACCGACAGCGCGAACAGATCGTCATGGTCGCCGTCATAGAGCCGCGCAGCCAATGTCTCCTCACCACGACGAATCGCCGCTTGCACACGGTACATGCCATCGATCACGCGCATCGTCGGTCGGTGAACGAGAATCGGCGGCAGGTCGCCCTCGGACTCGGCGATCGCGGCGACATACGCTTGGTCTTTGCCACCCAACCGCGGCGTATCAGCAGGACGCAACTGTGATACAGGCAGCGACTCGATCGGAAGCCGACCGATGAATTCATCCCACCCGTCGACCGCGGCCTTCATGCTGAATCCAGCCAAACCGTCGATCACGTTGTCCATCCCCGCCTGAGCCGGTGAAAATCAGGTACACAACAGCGGAAGCCGCAGAAGTTTATGCTGCTGCGAAATTATAGTCCAGAGTGCGATCCCTCACATTGACAGACAACGAATGATTTCCGGCTGGAACTCGTCAAACTGATGAACAACAAGCCCTCGATTTATTCCGGGCGACCAGTTTGTGCGGACCGCCGATGAGGAGTGCGAAAAGGCCGTTTCGGCCGGGCCTGCGACAGTCCGCCAGACACCCCGCCGTAGAGACCGCCAGTGCGCCGTCCTCGGCAGGCCACGGCGGAACTGGCGCCCAGCGATCAGCGCGGCACTCGGTCTTGCGGTGCCACCTTCGCGTTGGCCGTCTGGTCGGCTCGGCGTAGCCGTGCGGGTGCGGCGTTGGATCTGCTGCCGGGCAGGTCATCCGGCGGCCGGGGCGAGGAACGGCCAGCCTCGGAGGTGGATGCGATAGTGTCTCAACGCATTTGCGTGAGAAAAGAGTGGCAGTGGCGGACGAGTCGATCGAATCGTTGAGCGAGACCGGGCGTGCGGAGCAGGCGACGGAGTCGGATCTGGAGAAAATCCTCGACGAGGATATTCGCGATTGCCTCGATGACGACACCAAGGTGCACCGCGGCGACTTGAGGATCGACGGGGATCTCGACATCTACGACGGCGCGCTCATCGTAATCGGAAACCTTTCGACGACAGGCTCGGTCGCCACCGACGAGACCGGCAGCCTCATCGTGACCGGCTCGGTCGAGTGCAGGCATCTGTACCTCGAGGGCAATCTCGAGATTCAGGGGAACGCAACGATGCGGGGCGTCGTCTACGGCTTCTACGAAGCGGGTATCTCCGGGGTGTACGGGACGACGAAAGCCAAGGTCGGCCTCATCGGGAATCACTGCTGGGAGTGCCAGAACGAGGAGTACGAGGTCGGAGGCACGTTCTCGAACTTCCGCGCGGGAAGCTTCACCGGCGATCCAGAAGCGCTCCGCCGAGTGATCGGCGAACGTGCCTTCCAGGGGCTTGGCATGTTGCTCGGCTTGAGCGAGGAAGAACCGAAGGAACGAAACTCCGCATGGGGGCTCTCGCTGTTTCGCGATCTGTGACCCGAATCCTGCACGAGCAGCAAGGTGTGACCGGTTTGGACGCGGACGAGACACTACTCTTGCGCCCGTTGTGCAACGAGCGCAGCGTGGGATAGAGGTTTCGAAAGGTCTGCAACGTCACCGTTGGTGGTGTAGTCGAGGAGCACGACAGTGCGTGTGTCACCGAGCACGCGAAGTTCGGCTACGAGATCTGCGACCCGATGATCGAGCACCCACCGGTAGACCGGCAGGTAGATCTCTCGGCGGGCCTGCTCGTAGCCGAGCAACTCACCGTCGATCCGATGCCCGAGCGGTTGGCCGAGCCGACGCGCTGTGCGTTTGATGCCTTTCATCGTGGTGATGTCGAGCTTGGAGAGGTCTTCTCCTTCAGAGGCAAAGACTTTCAATGCCTGCCAGACACCTTCGACGGATTGTGCTGCGCGATCCGGGTGCCCGGGTACCGGGATGCCACCGTGGGGGTAGAACGGGCTGAGGCGCACCCAGGGTTCGGCACCCCGCGAGGTGACGTCGATGATGAGTGCGTCGGGGAATTCGCGCCGCAGTGTGGTGCGGCGGCGGTTGGCGACGTGCAGAGCCATGAGGCCGAGAATGCCACCGGGGTCCGACACTCATCCAGTGCGAATCGGGTGCGCACTACGGCACGGTGAACTTCTTTGCCTGTCCGGAGACCACGGTGCCGTTGCGGTCGACGAGCGCCACCCGGACCTGCGCCTCGGAGCCCGAGGTCAGCGGTGGCTGGCTGGGGTCCGTCGTCAAGGGGACGGTGGCGCTCTGCGGGGAACCGTTGCATTCGACGGAGTTCTGGATGCCCTGGGCGGCGGGACGGTCGGCGTTGGGGTCGCCCATCATCGCCTGAATGCTCGCCACCCCGGCGGAGCCGTCGCAGCTGTAGTCGATTTGGATGATGTTCGATCCGGCACCGGTGATGTCGAGAGTCGCGGCGGCGAGCGCGGGAGCGGCAGCCACCACCGAGGCCGCGGCCATCGAAGTGAAGACAACGGCGATGCGGGCAGGGCGCCGACAGTTCGGGGTAGTCATCATGGAGATTCCTTCCTCCTGTGTGGCGGACATAGATCGCGGAACACGACGGGAAGAGACGCGGTACGCATCGCACCGCCCGTATCCATGGTCCAGCCCCTTGCACGCTGCGGTGGGGAATCCGCTCGAATCGGCCGTCGCGGCGGCACCTGCGTTTCAGCTATGCCTCCTAGGCCCGCCGGGACCCAAGTGTCACAGCGCCGCCGGGATCGGATTGCCCTGACGCCGAACCGCTCAGCGCCAGCGCGCGTGCCGCGGGAACAGCGCGCGACCCGCCTCGTGGGCGACCTCGACGAGCACCCGCGCCAGCCGAGCGGTGTCCAATGCGGGCCGCTCCCCGCTGACCTGTCCGGACAACGACAATGCGGCCACCGCGGCCCCGCGCCCGCGCACCGGAACCGCCACGCAGGCGATACCGCTGACCGACTCCTCGTTGTCGACGGCCACACCCTGGCGGTGCCGGATCCGGTTCAGTTCCCGGTGCAATTCGCCTCTGTCGCAGACGGTCCGGGCGGTCAGCTGGGGCATCCGGTCACGGAACGACGCCTCGACGATGCTGGGTTCCAGCGTCGCGAGCAGCGCCTTGCCCAGCGCCGTGCTGTGCGCGGGCATGCGGCCGCCGAGCCGGGTCGGGATGGTCGCGGCCAGGCGTCCACCCGCCTTGTCGAGATAGAGCACCTCGCGTCCGTCGAGCACGCCGAGGTGTCCGACCATCCCGGTGCGCTGACACAGATCGTGCAGCAGCGGGCTCACCACATCGCGAATCTCGTTGTGGTCGGCGGCGAGTCCGCCGAGCTCCAGGGTGCGCATGCCGAGGCGGTAGCCGCCGGGGGCGTGCGCGAGCCAGCGCAGGCGGATCATCTGATCGAGGATGCGGTGCACCGTGGAGCGGGGTAGCCCGGTGCGTTCGGCGAGGCCGAGCAGGGTCAAAGTCGGTGTCGCGCCGTCGAACGCATCTAGGATCAGCGTCATTCGTTCGATCATCGACACCGGCGGCTGGGCCGGCTTGGCGGTCGCACGACCCGTACCTGTCCACTCGCCGGACTCGGGATGGGTCAGCATCTCGACCGTCATGGCTCACCTCCATTGTGTAGCGGCTCAAGCTTAGAAGTATTTCGATTAGGCATGTGCATTTTCGGCACATGTGTTTGTGTCTCCCATCACAGTGCCGTGCCAGCGTCGAGCCTGAATCCCGGAAACTACGGAGATCGGTACGGATCTTCTCGGTAGCCGGAACCGATGCTTGACATCTCCGGCACCCCGCCGCCTACGGTCATGACGAAACGGAATATTTCTAGTCGAAACTAGGAGCACCATGGCCGTCGATCTCGACTTCAAGGCCGTCCTGGGCCGATTCTGCACCGGCATCACCGCGATCACGGCACTCGCAGACGATCAGCCGCTCGGCTTCGCCTGCCAGTCGTTCTCCGCGCTGTCGCTGGACCCGCCCGCGGTCGCCCTCTTCCCGGCCCGCACGTCCACCACCTGGCCGCGCATCCGCGAGGTCGGCCGGTTCTGCGTCAACATCCTGGCCCACGATCAGGAAGACGTGTGCAGGCAGCTGGGCCGCAGCGGCCAGGACAAGTTCACCGATCTACGCTGGCACCGCTCCCCCAACGGCTCGCCGCTGCTGGACGGCTCCCTCGCCTGGATCGACTGCACCGTCGAACGGGAGGTCGACGGCGGGGACCACACCATCGTCATCGCGCACGTCACCGATCTCCGCGAGCACCGGGAGGCGGCGCCGCTGCTGTTCTACCGGTCCGGCTACGAGCGACTGGCGGTCGTCTGAGCGTCCTCCCGATCAGTGGGACCACGCCTACCGGCGCCGCGACCGCCGACTCAGCATCGAAATAGCCCGGAACGACATAGGCCTGAGCGAAATACCTCTGGAGGACCCGACATCATGAGCACGGCGAACACCGACGATCAGGTGCGCGTGATCGACACCGGCGCCCCGCCTGCCCGCTACGCGCGCGGCTGGCACTGCCTCGGCCTCGCCGACAGCTTCCGCGACGGCAAGCCGCACACCATCACCGCGTTCGGCACCGAACTGGTGGTCTTCGCGGGCGCGGACGGCACGCTCAACGTGCTCGACGCCTACTGCAGGCACATGGGCGGCAACCTCGGCGACGGCACCGTCAAGGGCGACACCATCGCCTGCCCGTTCCACGACTGGCGCTGGAAGGGCAACGGCCGCTGCGCCTCGATCCCGTACGCGCGCCGGGTGCCGCCGCTGGCCCGCACCAAGGCGTGGACCACCCTGGAGCAGAACCGGCAGCTGTTCGTCTGGCACGACCCCGAGGGCAACCCGCCGCCGGAGGACGTCACCATCCCGCGCATCGAGGGCGCGTTCAGCGACGAGTGGAGCGACTGGACCTGGAACCAGATCGTGATCGATGGCGCGAACTGCCGCGAGGTCATCGACAACGTGGTCGACATGGCGCACTTCTTCTACGTGCATTTCGCCTTCCCGACCTACTTCAAGAACGTCTTCGAAGGCCACGTCGCCAGCCAGTACATGACCTCCATCGGCCGCGAGGACATGCAGGGCGAGCTGGCCAAGGAGGCGGGCGGCAAGAACGTGCTGCACTCCGAGGCGCACTACTACGGCCCCTCCTACATGATCGACAACCTGGTCAACGAGTCCAACGGCCAGACCGTGGAGGCGGTGCTGATCAACTGCCACTACCCGGTGACACCGACCAAGTTCGTGCTCCAGTACGGCGCGATCGTCAAGAAGCTGCCCGGCCTGGCCCCGGAGGAGGCCGACGCGATGGCCGTGCGCTTCGCGGGCGGTCTCGGCCGCGGCTTCGAGCAGGACGTGGCGATCTGGAAGCGCAAGACCCGCATCGACAACCCGCTGCTGTGCGAGGAGGACGGGCCGGTCTACCAGCTGCGCCGCTGGTACGAGCAGTTCTACCGGGATGTCGCCGAGGTGGACGGGAAGATGACCGACCGTTTCGAATTCGAGGTCGACACCACCCGCGCAATCAGCGCGTGGGAAGCCGAGGTCGCCGAGAATCTGGCCGCCCAGCGCGCGGGCAGCGGGGCCTGAGCGCAGCGCCATGGACGCCGTCATCTGTCAGGCCTGCGGAAACCGGGTCGCCGTAGTCAAATTCAGCCCCGCGCACACGAGCGTGCAGTGGACCGCCACCGCGGCGGGCAACTGCGCGGAGCTGCGCGGCAACGGCGGCGGGCCCACGCCGGGGTGCGCCGCGCTGCGCCGCAGCATCGACAACGCGGTCATCGCGGGCGCGCTGGGTCTCAGTACCCGAGAGCAGGATCTGTTGTGAGCGAGCGAACCATGTACGCAGCAGCTCTGCTCACGACGGAACCGAGCACCGGCGGGGTCGGATCGTGAGCATCCGGTTGCGCGTCGCGCGCGTGATCGCCGAGACCGCCGACGCGGTGTCGCTGGAGCTGGTCGCCGAGGGCCAACGGCCCGCGTATCGTCCGGGCCAGTTCCTCACCCTGCGGATTCCCAGCGATCGCACCGGGTCGGTGGCGCGCTCGTACTCGCTGTCGAGCGCCCCGCACGAGGACGGTCCGCTGAAGGTGACCGTGAAGCGGACGGCGGGCGGTTACGGCTCGAACTGGTTGTGCGACAACGCCGTCGCGGGCATGGAGTTCGAAAGCCTACTCCCGGCGGGGGTGTTCACCCCGGCCTCGCTCGACGACGACCTGTTGCTGCTCGCCGCGGGCAGCGGTATCACGCCGGTGCTGTCCATCGCGAAATCGGCACTGGCGCAGGGCAGTGGGCGTTGCACCCTGGTCTACGCCAACCGGGACGAACGCTCGGTGATCTTCGCCGCCGAACTGGCGGAGCTGGCCGCGGCGCACCCGGACCGCCTGACGGTGGTGCACTGGCTGGAGACCGTCCAGGGCCTGCCGTCCGCACGTCAGCTGGCGGCACTGCTCGCACCGTGGGCCGACCGCGCCGTATTCGTCTGCGGGCCGGAGCCTTTCATGGACGCCGTCGAATCGGCGGCCGCCGCGCTCGGCGTCGGCCGCGTGCACTCGGAGCGGTTCCTGTCCCTCACTGGCGACCCGTTCGCCCCGGTCCTCGCCGCGGACACCGAGACCGAGGACGGCGCCGCCGTCACCGTCGAGATCGACGGCGAGACACACGAACTCGGCTGGCCGCGCGAGACCGTGCTGCTCGACGTGCTGCTCGCCCGGGGCATCGAGGCGCCGTACTCGTGCCGCGAGGGCGCGTGCAGCGCGTGCGTGTGCCGTGTGCGGGACGGCGAGGTGAAGCTGCTGCGCAACGACGTATTGGAGAAAGAAGACCTGGCCGACGGCTATGTGCTGGCCTGCCAGGCGATTCCGGTCACCGACACGGTCCGGATCACCTATGACTGAGGAGAACAACCCCATGGCTGTCATCAGCTCGCTCGGTTATGTGAAGGTCGCGGTCAGCGATCCGCACGCCTGGCGCACCTTCGCCTTCGACGTGATGGGTTTCGCCGAGGGCAGCGGTCCCGACCCGGACGCGATCTACCTGCGGATGGACGAGCGTGGCGCCCGCCTGGTGCTGGTGCCCGGCGACACCGACAAGGTGCTCGCCGTCGGCTGGGAGGTCCGCGACCACCGGGCGCTCGCCGCCGCGCGCGACGTGGTGCAGGCGGCGGGGATCGAGGTCACCACGCTCTCGGTCGAGGAAGCCGACGCGCGCCGGGTCGAAGAGGCGATCGCCTTCACCGACCCCGCGGGCACGCCCGTCGAAATCTTCCACGGCCCGGTGCTCGACCACAGCCCGGTCGTCACCCAGCACGGAAACCGTTTCGTCACAGAGGGTCTCGGCCTCGGGCATGTGGTACTTCCGGTGCCGGACCTGGACGTCGCGTTCCGCTTCTACACCGACGTGCTCGGCTTCCTGCCGCGCGGCGCGTTCCGCCTGCCGACCCCGCCGGAGTACGGCCCGATGCGCGTGCGGTTCCTCGGCGTCAACCAGCGCCACCACAGCCTGGCGCTGATCCCCTCCGGCGGCAAGGAAGGCTCCGGCCTGGTGCACATCATGGTCGAGGTCGACGCGCTCGACGACGTGGGCCGCGCGCTGGACCGGGTCGGCAAGGCCGGCTACCACCTGTCCTCCACCCTGGGCAGGCACACCAACGACAAGATGATCTCCTTCTACGTCCGCACCCCGGGCGGCTGGGATCTGGAATTCGGCACCGAGGGGCTGCTGGTGGACGAATCCACCTACACCGCGGAGGAAATCACCGCGGACAGCTACTGGGGCCACGACTGGTCGCGCTGACGAGCGCGAACCCGAAGTCAGGACAACTGAATTGAGCGACACCGCATCGTCCGGACCCACCCGGTTCGGCTTCTTCCTCGCCCCGTACCACCCGCTCACCGGCAACCCCACGCTACAACTCCAGCGCGATCTGGAGTTGGTGGAGCTGGCCGACCGGCTCGGTTACGCGGAAGCCTGGGTCGGCGAACATCATTCGGCCGGGCTGGAGATCATCGCGGCACCCGAGGTGTTCCTCGCCGCCGCGGCGCAGCGCACCAGCCGCATCCGGCTCGGCACCGGGGTGAACTCGCTGCCCTACCACCAGCCGTTGATGCTCGCCGACCGCCTGTGCCTGCTGGACCACCTCACCATGGGTCGGACCATGATGGGCGTCGGCCCCGGCCAGCTGGCCACCGACGCGGCCATGCTGGGGATCGACCCGGTGCGGCAGCGGGACATGATGCACGAGTCCATGGCGGTCCTGGTGCGGCTGCTGCGCGGGGAGACGGTGACCGCCGAAACCGACTGGTATCGGCTCGGCGAGGCACGGCTCCAGCTGCTGCCCTATCACCCTGGCGGCATGGAAATGGCTGTGGCGTCGACCATTTCGCCGTCCGGCGCGGTGCTGGCCGGGCGGCACGGCGCCGGACTGCTCTCGCTGGCCGCCTCGGATCCCAGCGGCTACGAGGCGCTGGTGCCGAACTGGAAGGTCTACGAGAAGACCCTGATCGAGCACGGGCACACCGTGGATCGATCGCGCTGGCGGCTGGTCGCGCCGATGCATCTCGCCGAAACGCGGGAGCAGGCGATGCGGGACGCCGAGTGGGGCGTCGAGCATCTGGTCGACTACATCGAGAAGCTCAGCGGCCGGACCGCGCCGTGGGGCCGCTCGCCGCGGGCGGCCGTCGAGCAGTGGGTCGGCGAGGGATTCCCGGCCTTCGGTCGCGCCACCATCGGCACACCGGACGACGCCATCGCCACCATCGAGAAGCTGGCCGAACAGTCCGGCGGCTTCGGGACCTTCCTGCTGCTCGGACTGAACGTCGCGGACTGGGACGCCACCCAGCGGTCGGCGCGCCTGTTCGCCGAACACGTGATCCCGCACTTCACCCAGGCCAACCGGAACCGGGTCGCGTCCCTGGAATGGGCGGAGGCCAACAGCGAACGCATGATCGGCGGCCTGCAGGCAGGCATTCAGAGCGCCTTCGACAAACACGGGCAGACGCTGGCCGCCGCGCTCGGGGCCGATGAGGAGGGCCGCTGATGCGCGCGGTGGTGATGCGGGATCGCCGTCTGGTCGTCGACGAGGTGGCCGATCCGGTCCCTGGCCCAGGGCAGGTGCTGGTGGAAACCGTGGCCTGCGGAATCTGCGGATCCGACAAGCAGGCGCTGGATTTCACCGACGAGTTCCTCCAGGCCTCGCGGGACAGCGGCGTGCCGACCTTCGAGTTCGATCCGGCCCGGGATGTGGTGCTCGGCCACGAAATCGCCGCCCGGGTCGTCTCGGCGGGACCGGACACACCGCACGAGCCCGGGCAGCTGGTGGTCGCGCTGCCGTGGGCGGTGGACCACGCGGGGCAGATCCACGGTGTCGGATTCTCCAACGAGTTCCCCGGCGGCTACGGGGAACGCATGGTCTTGCAGGCCATGGCGCTCGAGCCGATCCCGGAGCACGTGCCACCGCACATCGCCGCGCTGACCGAGCCGCTCGCGGTCGGATTCGGCAATGTGGCGCGCACCGGGATCGGGCCGTCCGGGTCGGGCATCGTGATCGGTTGCGGCCCGGTCGGTTTGGGCGCGGTCGCGGCGCTGGCCGAACGCGGCGTCGCGCCCATCGTCGCCTCGGATCCGTCGAAACTGCGGCGCGACACAGCTTTACGGCTCGGCGCGCACCGCGTCGTCGACCCGGCGGTGGCGGACCCGATCGAGGTGTGGCGCGAGGCCGCCGCGCCAGGGCAGCTGCTGCACATCTGGGTCTGCGCCGCGGTGCCCGGCCTGATCAACGACCTGATGTACAAGGCGCCGCGCCAGACCACCATCCTGCAGATCGGCGCGGTGATGACCGACGACGTCATCCGCCCGATCGTCGGCATCTACAAGGACATCTCCCTGCAGATGTGCATGGTCTACCCCCACGAGGAATACGCCAGAACCCTCACCCGAATCGCCGACGGCACCATCGACGCCGCCTCCCTCATCACCGCCGAAGTAGGACTCGACGGTGTCGCCACCGCCATCGACGCCCTCCGCAACCCGGACGCCCACATCCAAATCCTGGTCCGCCCGGACCTGTGAGAGGGGCCGTGCGTCGGGCCCACCACCTCTGCCCGGGCCCGACGCACGCACGCCGACCTGTCGTCATCATCGCCCGCCTCGGCGCGGGCGGCGATGAAGAACTGCCCCTGCCGGTCCGGAGCCCGAAGCCTCGACGACGCTCATTCGAGCCTATTCAGGTGCGTACAGCTCGGGTTCGAACAACGCCTCGGCTCCGGCACGGGTGAAAAGCTTCCGTTGCAGCGAACGCAGAATCGTGACTGCTTCGGCGTCGCGCATAGGGCTTACCAGCTGGAACTCCACACCCGCACCGAAGAGGTCGCTACCGAAAGCCAGCTCGCTGAGAAACAGCACCCTGGCGGTCTCGACCTCGGTCAGCTTCGCGCCTTCACGCACCGCGTGACGAAGCCTGCCGACCTCCTCCTTGAACCGGCGACGGTCCGGAAAACCCAGTGCGCGCACCGGAATCGGTGCGGTAGCCGACACTCCGGTCCAACTGGCCAGTGCGGCGTCCAAGAAGTCGTGTTCCCTGGGCGTCAGCGTCGACATATCGAATTCCAACGGTGCATCTCCTGATGTCGTGTTATCGGCTACCGCCGGGCTTTCATGCGGCGTCCCTCCGGTTCCGCCGGGAACCCTCGGAGGTCCGAGTGAGGGATCCCGTCGTCTGGTTGGTGAGCCGGCACGGTGTCTCGTCAACGATCCTCCATGAGACACCACATCTCGGTATGTCGCTCAGAAACCCTGGGCCGGAGCGAGATCCACGTCGCCGGGCGCGGCCGCCGAAGCAGCGGGCGCGCCTGGATTCTTTCGGATTCGAGGACATCGGCACGACCGCGTGGCGCGACATGGCGGGCTGCGCGACAGGGACCATCGCATCTCCGCTGATCAGCGGCGCACACTCCGATCTTGCTTTATACGTATACATCTACGTATAGTCAGACTCGTCATTCAGACGACGACAGTGCCGAAGACTCGCGTTCGATCGGAAAAGCCATGACCGTCCTGCAGATAACCCACCCGGGAGCGCTCCCCAGCCCCAGCGTCTACACCGCGTGGGCCGCTCCCTACTCGACGCTGCGCACGGAACGGCACAACCGACTCGACCGCGTGCGGCAGTACCTGCGCGGCGACCACGCCTTCGCCCAGCTGATCCGCTTCGCCCTGGTCGGCGGCTCCAGCAATGTCGCCTACGTGCTGCTGTTCATGGCCATGCACGGCATCGGCCCGCTGGTCGCCAATATCGCCGGATCGGTTGTGAGCACGGTGATTGCGAACGAATTGCACCGGCAGCTCACCTTCCGGGCGGCGGGCCGGGTCGGCTGGTTCACCGCACAGTGGGAGGGCGGCGGGCTGGCGTTGCTCGGGCTCGGGATCAGCACGGCGGCGCTGGCCGGTCTGGACTTCTGGGCACCGAGCCTCGGCGAAGCCGCTCAGGCGGGCGCCGTGATCGCCATCATGGCGGCGGTTGGCGGACTGCGCTTCCTGGCCCTGCGAGGCTTGGTCTTCTGAAGGTCGTCAGCTGACAGCGGACTACCGGACGTGCGGATCTGTTCGAACCGACCCGGCAATAGGGTTCTCGCGCAGCCGTTGCGCGACAACGGCTTCCAATGACGACTGTCGGGTTCCGCCTGGGGTGGCCGACTCCGTCGGCACCTGGGTCGAGGCGCAAGACCGCCCAGCTCAGGCCGGAGCGCCCTCCCACTCGAATCCGTCCAGGTCGGCGAAGGCCCCAAAATTGCCGCCGAGGACCATCCGGTGCGACCCGGCGCCCTCCGGCGAGACGCCAGCATCCTTGGCGGCGGCACGGCGCCCATAGAGAGCCAGCTTGACCGTGGACGGCGGGGTGTCGAACTCGACGTACTTGCTGCCGAAGCTCTTTCCCACGGCCAGGCCGCGGTCGACGTAGAACTGCTTGGTCGCCTTGACATTGTCGACTCCGAGGAGCACCACGAAGTCGTCGATCTCCCGGGTGGCGGGCCGGGTGTCCTTCTTCGCCGACGTCGCGATCTTCCAGATCGCCCCGTCCGGAGCCTGGACGACGCCGCCGTACCCCCAGAAGCTCTTCTTGGCAGGCTTCAGCGTCGTCGCGCCCGCGTCGAGCGCGGTGCCGATGAGGCTGTCGACGGTGCTCGGCTGCGACACCACGAGCGACAGGATGAAGCCACGGAAGCCGGTCGTGGGCGTCTCCGAGGCGCGGACGCGCACCTTGTCGCCGAGACCGAACGCGGCGTCGTAGAAGGCCGCGGCGGCAGTGGGGTCGGACACCTCGAGGATGACCGAGCCGATGGTGGTCTGATCAGTGGTTTTGTTCATGGCTCCAACGCTAATTGCGGCCCGGCGACCAGCGCTTCTCGATTCCTGATCGGTTCGGCCGCCTACGCCGAGGTTTCGGCTTCGGCCAGGGCTTGGAGCCATTCGCGGGTGTAGCGCTCGGCGAGCAGGGGGAGGAAGTTGTCGAAGGTGGCGCGGTCGGCCATGCGGTCGTAGGCGGTCTGGAGAAACTGTTCGATGGCGGCGTCAGGGGCGACGCCGCCGAATTCCTTCTCCAAGCGGGCGGCGGCGGTGTGCAGGGCGTGCCGTTGATCGAGGGACGGCTCGGCGGGGCGGTCGGCGGGCACGGGCGTCTCGGTCACGGTTCCTCCTCGTGACGGGATGTGCACGGCAGCGGCGCGGAGCGGTTCCGCACCCGCTTGTCGATTACCCATCCGCTCGCGCCCGATTCATCCGGAATCGACCGCGAATCGAATGAGAACACGTTCTTGTCGAGCGGCCCGCCCCGTGCCAGGCTGAGCGCATGGATCTCGCCGCCATCGAAGCCGTGCGCCAGCTGAAGTACCGCTACTTCCGAACCCTCGATCTCAAGCTCTGGGCGGAGTTCGCGGACACTCTCGCCGTCGACGCGGTCGGACGCTACGGCACCCACGCGCTGGGCGAACCGCTCGCCCTCGACGGCCGCGCCGCGATCACCGACTTCATGCGCCAGAACCTCGGCCCCGGCATCCTCACGGTGCACATCGCCAACCACCCGGAGATCACCGTCGACGGCGACACCGCGACCGGATCGTGGGCCTTCGAGGACACCGTCATCGCCACCGAGTACGGCGTGCTGATCCGCGGCGCCGGGTACTATGACGACCGGTACCGGCTCGACCCGGACGGGCGGTGGCGCATCACCGAGACCGGCTACCGGCGCATCTACGAGTCCAGCCAGTCGCTCGCCGATACACCGAGTCACCAGCTGTTGAGCAATATGTGGGCCGGCAAGGTCTGAACGGTTCCGACGCACGAGAACAGGGTCGCGGAAAGCGCCCACCGCCAAAGTAATACGCCCTGGTAGCGGGGCAACCGGTTGCGGCGGCGACGATTACGCGGAATAGTCCGTTCGGATACCCACCAGAAAGGTCCAACGATGGCATACCGGTTCCGGCGGCGATCGTCGCGCGCATTGGCGCTCGCCGCGGTCGCCCTGTCGCTGCTCGCGCCGACCGCGGGGGCCGACGCCACCGGGCCGGTGGCCTACATTCCGGTGGCGGGCGACGGTGCGGTCGTCGTGGTCGACACCGCGACCGACCGGGTCGTGGGCCGGGTCGAGGGAGTCGGACCCCAGGCGTCCGCGGTGACGGCTTCGCGAGACGGACGCAGGCTATACGTCCAGTCGTTCAATCCGCCGTTCGTCGGCGCCGACGACATAGCTGTCATCGACCGCGCCACCGACAGCGTTACCGCCCGCATCCCGATCAGCGGCACCGACGGCATGGCGCGACCGATCACCGATCCGGTCCGGGACCTCGTCTACGTCGTCACCGCCCGCCCGTCCATCGACGTGCTGAGCACCACGTCCAACACACTGGTCCGGTCGATGCCGCTGCCGTCGCTCGCGCTCGCCGCCGCCATCGCGCCGGACGGCGGCCGTCTCTACGCCGTGTTCGCCGACTCGACCGCGGCCGCCTTCGACCCCGAGTCGGGATTCCAGCTCGGCGAACGCATTCAGATCGACGGCTCGGTGCCCGCGTTCGCCGCGGTCTCCCCCGACGGCCGCAAGCTCTACGCGATGAACGCGCTGGGCGACAACGTCTCGGTGATCGACACCGCGGCCTGGCAACGGCTCGGTGCCATCCCGCTGCCGCCGGGCAGCGCCCCGGTCTCGGGCGCGTTCAGCCCCGACGGCGACCGACTCCTGGTGGCCACCCCGGGCGCGAACGCCGTCCAGGTCGTCGACGTGGCGGCCGACCGCGTGACGGGCTCGGTCCCGGTGGACGCGCCGGTCTCGGTCGGCTTCACCGCCGACGGCGCCAAGCTCTACGTGGGCAGCCTGGGCCCACAGTCCGCGCCGGTCGTCTCCCCCATCGCCGGATTCGAACCGGCCTCGCTGATCCAGCCACTGCTGCGGGCGAGCAACCGGCCGAGCGCGGTGATCCCGTTCGACGCGGCCGCGCTGCAACCCAGCGGATCGCCGATCACCACGGGAGCGACTCCCGGAGCGGGCGCCTTCCCGAGCTGAGTCTCCCCCGCACCGTCGGTCCCTGCGGATCGTCTTCGTCGGAGACCATCGAGGAGGCGACGGGTGCCCCCAATCCGCTGATCGGCCAAGATCATCCGGCCGCACTGCTGCGGGAAACGCTGCGCCGCACGGTATCCAGCCACGGCGGATCGGTGCTGGTGTCCGGTGAGGCGGGGATCGGCAAGACCGCGCTCGTCCGCACCGCGGCGGTGACGGTCGCACTTGAACGCGGGCTGCTGCGGTTGAAGGAGCGTTAGTCGGCGACGTAGCGCAGCATCACCACCTCGTCGAAGTGTTTCGTTTCGACCAGCCGGAGCTGGATTCGCTTGTCCAGCAACGGGAAGAGCGGCGTGCCGCCGCCGAGGACCACCGGCGAGAGGAATAGCCAGTACTCGTCGATGAGCCCGTGCGGCATCAGCGAGGCCGCGATTTCCGCGCCGCCGACCTCCATCACGCCGTCGCCCCCGGCCTTCAGCCTGCGGACCTCCTCGACCGCGTTCTCGCTGATCAGGGTGCTGTTCCAATGGACCTCGGTGAGCGTCCTCGAGAAGACGACCTTGGGCTTCTCCGTCCAGAGCCGACCGAACTCGCGCTCGATGCGCGGCGCGTCCTCTGGCACGTGCGGCCAGTACTCGGCCATCAGCTCGTACAGGCGACGACCGTGCAGCGAGACTTCGATCTCGCGGTACCTGTCGTTGTGGAACTGGTGCAGTTCCTCGTCCGGGTTCGTCCAGTCGATGCTGCCGTCGCGGTCGTTGACGTAGCCGTCGAGGGACACGCCGTACGTGTAGATCAGTTTCCTCATGACTGGATAGACCTCCCGGACGCGGAGAACTCATCGGACAAGGACGAGACTAGTTCTGCGGAACGGGCTGGACTGCACCAACTCGGAACAGTTGGTTACGCGAGCCCACCAGTACGACCCCTGGTAGGAGGCTCACTCTTCCCGCTACCGCCGGATTCCGACCGCCTGGACCCCTCTACCCAGATCTACGACGTCGTCCGCTCCAGCTGCCTGCGGAGCGCGATAGCCGCCGCGACCACCGTCCACGCTGGACATGCGAATGCCGCGACCCGTTCTGTGCCACCCATCCCGATCAGGGGGCCGTGCCCGGCGAAGAACATTACCGTCGACAACACCGCGGCGGCCGCCAGGGCGCGAGTCACCAGGGGTGCCCGCCCGAACGAGGCGGTCCGCGGTAAGAACCCCGCACAGACGAGCCCGATATTGCCTAACCCCATGATCAACAGCGCCCCGAAGAGATGACGGTTTTCATCGATGTCCGCGGGAGCCAACCCAACAATGATCCATCCAATCGCGCTGACCGCCAGTAGCGCCCGGGCCGTCCACCACTTGGCTGTCCGGCCCCAGTACGCGGTGGTCAAAACCGCGCCTACCAGCAGCAAAATCCCTTCGGCGATGAAGGATGCGTTCATGACCGCGTGCAGTGGTGAACATACGTATCGGGGACGGGATTGATCCCAGATCCCGCAATCGACATTACCCAGATCGCTGATGTTGTTGGTCGTCCAGCTGTAGCTAGTTGCCCACTCGGCTCCCACGACCAGCTGCACGATCAGAAATTGTGCAGCGCCGACCAACCATGCGATGGCCCCGACCCGGCCGGTCACGACGACATGCCTTGTACACCGGCGGGACACGGGAAACCTGTTACGACACAAGGGGGTCGATGTCCACGACCTCGCTGTTGGTTACGCCGAACTCCCAGCAGTGCAAATATCATCCTCACGGGCGTCAAGCTACGGAGACCGGCCCGCGCTGAGCAGCCTGCTAACTCCCCAATGCCAAGTAGTGCCAGCACGACAAGGGGGTCCGGTCACCTGACGGATGGACGCCGTCACGAATCCGCGATACCTCTGTATCTGTCAAGCCGCTTCGACGTGGTGGCTGGATACGGTTGATCCGGTGCGTCGTTCGTCGACAGTTGAATAAGCGACCTCACCAGTCGAGCGCCGTTGCATAAACAGCCACACGGCAACTGGATCGACTTGGCTAGCTGGGCGACAGCCGGTATCTGCGCCCTTATCCGATGAACACAATGGCGTGGCCGCTGTCGATGCTCTGCAGGCATGCTTCATGCAATGCCAGCCACGCCATCCACTCGTAGGTGAATTCTCCGCTGTCGGCCTGGATCAGTTCGTCGATGCGCTTCGCTTCGGTGTCCGACAACGAGAGATCCGGCTCGAGCCGAATTCCGATCGCCGGAGCACAGTGCCGTAGTTCGGCGAGCAGGCCTTGGCTGGAGCCCACGCGCTCGTAATCGTCGCCGATGAGTTCCGGGATATCGAAATCGACGGGGATGTAATATCCGTCGACGTCCGAGTGGTAGATGAGGTGAGATTCGAACATTTCCCTCTCAGCAGCCACCACCTCGTCCTCTTCCACCTCCGCCATGTCGGACACCGGTGTGACGGGCAGTCCGGCGTTGTATCGCGCGTAAGCCCGCTGCAGGCAGTAGAGCGCGGAGTACGGCATCGATGTCATAGTCGCGCGGCCGGGTGGCAGCACGCACGCCTCGGGCTGCTGCCATTCGACCCCTTCTTCTCTCAGCAGAATGGCGAGCTGGTCCAGTTCTTCTCGGCTGTCTTCATCGCCGACCTCGATCGCTAGTCCCATGCGGGGCACCCTAGCGGGCTCCACCGACAGCAGGAACGACATCGCTTGCCACAGGGCGGTATTGACCGAACTACTGCCGCTCGACGATCAGCGCCGAGAGGAAGCTCTCGTGCTCGGCGCCTTTGGCTGGACGGCCATTACCGGCCAAGGCATTACCGCGGAGGAAACCTTCGCCGCACCAAACATTTTGGTCATGATCGTTGCGGATCAACTGCGCGCCCAGCGGCATGAGCGTACGGCTTCTATCGATGGATCGGCGTGGTAGGCGATTCGGTGTCGGTGGAGATGGCTCGGGGCGGGCGTGGTCGCCGAAGTCGTGACACCCGCCGTTGTGACGGCGCGGGGTCGGGACCGAACACCGCGGGCAGCTGTGTGGTGACCGGATCGGTGACCGGTGTGGTGCGGATCAGATCAACCGGGTTGGCGTTACGAGGGTGCGCGTCATCGAGGACAGGTTCGCCCAGACCGGCCTTCTGCTGAATGCGTTTCATCCATTGTGGTGCCCACCAGCAGTCGTCGCCGAGCAGTTTCATGGTCGCTGGGACCAGCAGCATGCGCAGGACCGTGGCGTCGATCACCAGCGCCGCGATCATGCCGACAGCGATGTACTGCATCATCACCAGATCCGAGAACGCGAACGCGCCGACAACCACCAGCAGGATCAACGCGGCGGCGGTGATGATGCGGCCGGTGTGCGCGGTGCCGATGCGCACCGCCTCGGTGGTCGAGGCTCCTTGCGCGCGGGCTTCGACCATGCGTGAGAGCAGGAAGACCTCGTAGTCGGTGGACAGACCGTAGATGATGGCCATGATGACCACCAGCACCGGCGAAGTGATCGGTTGCGGGGTGAAGTTCAGCAGCGTCGCGCCGTGGCCGTCGATGAAGATCCAGGTCAGGATTCCGAGGGTGGAACCGAGGCCGAGCGCGCTCATCAATGCGGCCTTGATCGGCAGCACCAGTGATCCGAAAGTCAGAAACATCAGCACCGTCGTGACGAGCACGACCAGGGTGACCATCCACGGTATCCGCGACAGCAGGGTGTCGACACTGTCCTTCTGCAGGGCGGGCATACCGCCGACGAGCATACGCACGGACTCGGGCTGTGGCAGGTCACGCAGGTAATCGATGGAGGGCCCGGCGTTGCTGGAGTCGGTGAGCGCGGCGGTGGTGCGGAAGACCTCGGGTTGTGTGGTCGATCGGGTCGGCACACCGAAGGGTGCGGCCAGGCCGGGTGCTGTGTTGGCTTGTTTCCACAGCGCGCCGATGGCGTTGGTGTCGTTGGAGACGAAGACCAATTCGATGGGGTCGGATTTGCGGAGCGGGAAGAGCTGGTCGAATTCCTGTTGGGCAAGACGTGTCGGATTGTCCGGCGGCAGGTATTTCTCGCTGAGTCCGCCGAATGCCAGGTTGCCGATGGGCAGAATCAGCAGCACGAGCCCGAGCACCAGTGGGACCGATACCTTGGCCGGGTGGCGCATGACCCAGCGGGTGCTGCGTCCCCAGAACCCGTTCTCTACCTCTTCAGCCGACTTCGTTTTGCGGAATCGCTTGATCCCCAGCATGTCCACGCGCGGCCCGAGCACGGCCAGCATCGCAGGCAGGATCGTGATGGCGGTCAGCGCCGCCATCGATACCGTGGCGATCGCGCCATAGGCAAAGGATTTCAGGAATCCTTGCGGGAACAGCAGCATTCCGCCGACGCTGGCGACGATCATCGTCGCGGAGAAGACAACGGTGCGGCCCGCGGTCATCACCGTGCGCCGCACGGCGGCAGGAGTGTCATAGCCTTCGGCGAGCTCTTCGCGGAACCGGCTGACGATGAACAGTCCGTAGTCGATGGCAAGGCCGAACCCGATCATCGAAACCACCGCGGAGACAAACGAGTTGACCTCGGTGAACTCGGTGAGGAACTTGACGATGCCGAAGGCGCCGAAAACCGTCAGCCCGCCCACGACCAACGGCAGCGACGCGGCGACGAGACCGCCGAAGATGAAGAACAACAGCAGCCCGACGACGGGGAAGGCCAGCAGCTCCATCCGGTGGATATCGTCGGCAATGGTGTCGTTGAGTGCGCCGGCAACCGGCTGCAACCCGCTCACCTGCACATCGACGTCAGCGATGTCGAAGGCGCCTTTGACAGCCCGGTAGTTGCGGATCATCGTCGTGTCGTCGTCGCCGTGCAGGGCGATGGCCGCGAAGGCGTGTCTGCGATCGTCGGTCGCTACCCGGGGGCCACTGATTCTTCCGGTTTCGGTGCGCCAGTAGGCGGCGGTGATCCCTGAGATCTGCTCCGGGTATCGCCGCGGTAGATCGTTGAGGCTTTCGACGACCTTGGCCGAGAACTCGGGGTCGTCGACGGTCTTCCCCTCGGGCGCGGTGTAGACGACGAGCACATCACCTTCGTGGTTGCGCCCGAACGCCGTATCAGCCAGCCGCGCGGCTTCCGAGGACTCCGAGGTCGGGTCGAACATCCCACCCGAACTCAGATGATCCGCGAGCCCGGCCCCGTAACCGGCCAAACCGAGCATGCCCGCGGCCACCACCCCGATGACCACGAACCGGATCCGCGAGACCAGGCCACCCCACCACGCAAACACTCACACCCCCGCCACAATGCGCGCGGCGGTTAATCGTTCGATGCGTTCTCCAACTGCGATACTCCCGAAACGCACCTGTTCGAACGTGCCTATCCGCATCAGGCCGACATCCTTCCCACCGTTGAACCCACCCGATGTGTCTCCCCGCCAACGGCTCTCACAATTTTCGAGTTCCCATATGGCGCGCATTCTCAGGAAAGAATCAGGGTTATCGGCCCCGCAGGCGTTGCTCTTGCGAGGCTCGCAGCAGATTGGAAGTGCCTGGCATGCCACGGCGGCGCCCCCACATCGCCGTTGGCGCTACCGAGAATTAATCGCCTTCACACGCGGGTGCCGGTTCGCGACCAAGCGTCCCGACGTCTGAGCAGCAGCATCACCCCCAGCACCAACAGCGCCACCGCACCGACACTCAACCCGATCAACATCAGATTGCGCGCCGGGAGGTACCAGCCGGGACCATCCGTCTCCTGCACACAGGCATCGGTGCGGCAGCGCATAGCCTGCAGCGGGTTGACGTTCGATGAGATGAACGCATAGATCGCCACACCGGCCCCGGACGCGAGGACGGGCAGAGCTGCCAGGCGCGGCCAACGCCGCAATATACCGATGGCAAGCATGAACAGCGCCGTCACGCAGGCCATCGCGGCGAGGTTCATCGACAGGAGCCCGGTGTTGTCGTATTGGGGAGTTTTCAGACCAAGAGGTTTACCGTCTACACCGGTGGATGCATAGGGAGAGTCGTCTCTGAACTGGAAGGCGATGAGGTCGTTCACCGCCAGCGCCAGCAGGCCCGCGACAACTCCAGACGCCAGCCACCGCGGCCAGCGAACGGCCGTGTATACGTCCATATGTAACCCCCGTAGTTGTGTAGACCAACCATACGATGGTGGCGCACCCCTCGACTGTGCAAACCATCAGATCGAATCACCGACGAAACACTAGTTCGGGCAGCGGATGCGGCCGGGTCGGAGGAGCAAGGCTGACTACGTCGGGTGGCCCGGACGACGCGGCCCGGATTCGCGGGCGCAGATCGCAGGACGACGAGTGCAAGGTGTCCATGGTAATTGGCGTCGGGACGGCCGAGCGAACCAATTCTTACGGAGTATGTGCGCGTTTCGTTGCGGGGGCCATTCTCGGCGATCCCGGCCGACTATCGTTCCGCGCTGGTGGATATTGCCTGATCGTGCCAATTCGGCGAGCTCGATGCCGAGCAACTCTGCTTCGATTTGGATACTGCAGAACTCGCCATACAAACTACTCACTCGCTCGACTCTCGTCAGCGTGAGACTTCTCGCCCACACTGGATTTGGAGGCGCATCCGGAAAGCAGATTGGAAGTGCCTGGCATGCCACGGCGGCTTCAAGTGCGCGGAAATCGGCGGTTTGCCTACTGCCACCGAGCGGCATGTGGCGGGCAGGAGCAATGCATCGGCGCTGCTGAAGAGCACTCCGGACATCGCTGAACGCGACTTCGAAAGAACGAGATTCAGCCTCGCCGACCGAACCGGGCGAGGTAGTGCCAGGCCCTTTTCAGCTCCTGCGGGTCGGCCCAGCCGCGTGCCCGGCCGAGGATGCGTGGGGTGAGTGTCTCGGTCTCGGTGATGGCTTCGGCCAACTGGACGATCGTGGCACCGCGGTAGTCGGGGTGTGCGCGGATCTGCTCGATGCCGAGGGTATATCCGTCGTGCCAGCCGATCGGACAGGGCAGGCTCGCGGCGACCTCGTGGATAGCGGTGTCGCGGTAGCTGGGGTCGAGGACGAGTTCCTCGACGTCGTCGGCAAGGGTCAGCGGGCCGTGCAGGTGAGCTTCGATGTAGTGGTCGAGTGGGTCGGCCATGGTGGTCTGCTCGACCGCACCGATCAGGTCCATCCGCATAGCGGTGCCGAAGGAGTCCGGTTCGAACACGCTGTCGGGGAAGCAGAAGGTGGTGCGATCCAGTGTGTGCTCGGCGAGCCTCAGATAGCACGAGCCGAAGCGGGGCGATCCGCCATAGCGGTCGGCCCGGTGGTTGAGTGAGCCGTATTTCGGCCGCTCCGAGGCCGACGCCTGGTCGTCGCAGCCGCCGAACATGCGGCTCTCCCACAGCCAGCGCGCACCGCCCGGATGCGCCGACAGCCCGCCATTGCCTACCCCGGTTTCGAACTGCGACCGGTACAGCCCGTCACGAGCGAGAGCGGCGAGCACGGTCACGTCCCCAACAAGGGCGTCGGGGTGGAAATGCACTGTCGCCCGCAGAGTTCGATCGGCCGGCACGCCCGTGGCCACGATGGCGGTGACATACGCCAGAGCCAATGCAGCAGGACTACTGGCTGTCCGGCGTGCGCTGGAGGACGAATCGCTCGCGCACTCTGAGTCGGCATACATACCGATGTCCTACCGGATGCACCAGCTCGGGGGAATTCAAAATTTATCCACACTCCTGATCGAGGTGTCGAGCTCGGCTGCTGAGCCTCATCCCGGCTAGCGACCCCATCGACCTCAATGGGGCCAGGTGGCCGTCTGCACCACTTCTCCTTCGCCCCCCAAGCGGACGACCTGCAAACTATCGAATATCAAGGTGAACTTGATGCCTTCGTGAGCCGTCGGCCAAGCGCGGACCAGTCGAATGGCATAACGCTGGAGGATAGGGAGTCTGTTGTTGGGCTTCGGGGTAGTAGCGCCCTTCCGAATCATTGAAGATGATATCGAGGTTCCGCGGCGACTGCGGAGTCGTCGTGCTCAGCCAATCATCGAGTGGCTTCAGGTTTTCGGCGAGGGTTTCCGGCTCCTTCGAGCGAGTCACGGTCAGCGATCGGGGTGGATTGCCCTGCGATGCGATCAGCCAACCGTCCTCGGTCGGATCGGTGTGCAGCCAGAAATTGATCTTTCCCAGCTTCAGATACCGCGCTACATACTCTTCAGGAGTCAAAGACACAGGTGCGTTGCTCATGCCATACCTCTACCGTCGTAGCGGGACCCTCGCGTGGAGGATTGAACACAGTGCGGCACAACATCTTTCAAACTTCTGCGATTCGCGAAGGAACTGCGGGCCGACTCGGCTGGGAGCGGCGACCGGGGCGGGATTCGCTGCGAACGCAGTTCCGGCCGAGCAGCCCAACGCTGTCGCCGATATGACCCAACTGGCGCACTTGTCTGCGGTAGATCCTTACGGATGCACTCTCTGACGCCGAACCGGTAGGTCGAAGCGTTTCGCGCTTCGCCGTCACGGTTTGATTCGGGCTCCGAACAGCGGCAGACACTCCTCCAGCCCGGTCACTTCCACCGGCACGCTCCGGTGCGCTTCCCATCTCTCGCGGGTCAGCCGCAACCGCCGTATCACCGCCGGTTTTCCCCGCACCGCGTGCACCTCGAGCCCGTCGGGCTCGTATCCGAGTTTGCGTGAGACCCCGTGCGAGCCCAGGTTGTCCTCGAACGCGCCCGATACCGCGGACTCGGCCCCGAGATGAGCGAAGGCCAACTCCAGAACCGCGGCCCGCATCTCCGTTCCTATGCCTTGCCCATGATGAGTTCGGCCGAGCCAGGATCCGGTGTTCACCTCGCAGCAGACCGCAAAGTCCTTCGCACTGACCGTTTGGGTACCGACCAACTCCCCGCCTCGGAGCACGACGAGGTTGAGTGCCCACGCATCGACCTGCCAGTCGGCCCAACATCGCCAGTGCCACCGCAGCACCCGCTGCGCACGTTCGTCCGGTTCCGCATCCGTCCACTCCGCCGTGAACGGCTGCACCGCCGGATCATGCACTCCCTCAGCGGCCAGCCCGGCAAGTGCGCCCAGGTCCTCCAAACCGGGCATTCGCAGTTCCAGGCGCGGTGTCCGCACCTGCAATCCGGCCAGGGGCCAGTATTTCATTAGGCTCATGCCCGCCATCTTGGCCTCCGCGCGGCATTCGGGGCCAAGGGGTTTCGCCAGCGGCGGGTCCTGCCAGGGAAACCGATCGCGACATTTCGGTCCACTTTCGGACCGCTGGCGCTGTACGGATCGTCGCCGAGGCAGCATGCTGCAAGGCATGTCCTCGTTAGCGCCCGATGAATTCCGTTCCGAGACCGCCTATCTCAATACCGCCTCGTACGGGCTGCCCACCCGGCGGGCGCTGACCGCGATCGCCGAGGTCAACGCCCGCTGGGCTGCGGGTCGGGGCGCGCCGATGACCGACGACGCGCTGGTGCCCGAGCTGCGCGCGAAGTTCGCCCGGCTGCTGGCGGGTGCGCACCCCGACCACGTAGCGCTGGGCAGCGGCGTCGCGGGACTCGTCGGTCCGGTGGCCGCTGCGCTGCCCACCGGCGCGGAGGTGCTGCTCGCGGCGGGCGAATTCGCCTCGGTGTCCATGCCTTTCGTGCATCGCGGTGATCTGGCGGTGCGGGTGGTTCCGCTGGCGGAGCTGGCTGCGCAGGTGCGACCCGAGACCGCGCTGGTGGCGGTGAGCGTCGTGCAGTCCGCCGACGGCCGGATCACCGGCCTCACCGAACTCCGCGCCGCCACCGCGGCCAACGGGGCCCGGCTGCTGGTCGACGCCACCCAGGCCGCCGGTTGGCTCCCGCTGAACTTCGCCGACGCCGACTACTGGGTCGGCGCGACCTTCAAATGGCTGATCGGCGCGCGCAGCGTGGCGTTCTTCGCCGCCGCGCCCGAGGCCGCCGCCGGGCTGCGCCCGATCGGCCCGAGCTGGTACGCGGCCGAGGACCGGTGGGCCGAGCTCTACGATCCGCGCGAACTGGCCGCTACCACCCGCCGTTTCGACGCGACCCCCGACTGGCTGGGTGTCATTTCCGCATCGGCCGGTCTGAGCCTGATCGAGGAGGTGACCGTCGAGAAGATCAACGCGCACAACCTCGACCTGGCCGACCGCTTCCGCGCGGGCCTCTCCGAACTCGGCAGGGAGGCGGTGCCCGGCCGCTCGGCGATCGTCGTGGTCCCCGGCGCCGCTGATCTCGCGCCACGACTGGAGGCGGCGGACGTCATCGCCTCGGCCCGGGCGGGCGCGATGCGCTTCGCGTTCCACTTCTACAACGACGAGACCGACGTGGATCGTGCGCTGAACGCACTGGAGTCGTGATCAAGCGCGCCGGCTCCTGATGCGCACAGACCGATGTCCGCGTGTACGGCTTCAACAGCCCGCTCGACTCGGACGCACCGGACGTCGGGCTCGTCGCCGCTATCGGCAGCTCCTGCCACCTCAACACGGCGGCATGAGCGCCGTCGCCGACGAACTCGTCCGCATTCTTAGGCGGTGATGGCAACCCCCAACCACCACATTTGGCTCCGGTCGATTCCGCCCGCACCCGAACAGCGCCACCGCCGACGGGCCACACACCCTGCACACGCCCCACATAGGCACCGCCTATGCGAGACGTGCAGAAAGTGTGTGACATGCCGATGACCGCAGGCTCACCCGCTCCGAAGACGTCTCTACCAGCCGAACGTCGAGAAAGGTGACTGAGCGGCGATGTGCCGCATCGCCGCTCGGCAGTACTCGATCATGTGTTCCGGCAGAGCGTCGATGGCGAACCATCCCAGCGCACCGCACTTCTCGGGTTCCTGGTTCGTCGGCTCGCCCTGCCAGTTCGTCACGGTGAAGAAGAAGGCGATCCGACCACCCGACGACGAGTTGTGCATGACGTGGCTGAATCGAACGTCTTCCGCGCTGATCACTACGCCGACTTCTTCCCGCGCCTCGCGGATCAGTGCGGTGACGACGGATTCGGCGGCTTCCAGGTGGCCCGAGGGAAGGTGCCAGGCGCCGTCCTCGAAGCCGGTGTTTCGGCGCTGGCCCAACAGTATTTCGTTGTTACGAAGCAGGACCAGATGGACATCACCGGTCACCGTGTGACGCTGGGGCTTGAATTCCTGACCGGACACGACAGGGACGCTCATGCGGCGATAGCCCTTTCACTCGATGACTTCGTTCGGGGTCAGCGGCGATTTCCTTGTTGCCGTTCGCGCTGCCCGCGTTCCGCAGGGCCTAGCGTGGCGGATTCACGGCGCGTGTGCTCTGCTCGTGGTCCAAGCCCGGGCGGTGCTGCTTGCTGCGTTGCAGAACACGTACCGTCATCGAGCCCACGGCGATGAGCACGGCGGCGATGGCGATGAACACGATCTGTGGCCGATCCAAAATGTTGTCACCGGCGAGCAGATACCCGGCGATATTGATCAGCCAATGTCCGATCGACGCGATCAGCACACGCTGGTGGAAACTCCCGTTGCTCAGGTATCCGAGCACTATGGCGAATGCCATCGTCGAGACGAAGAAGCAGACTGCGATCACCAGGCCCGCCGCGAATGCCTGGACATGCCACAGCGCCCAGGTCACCCCGGTCGCCGAAACTGCCGCGAACCTGGTCATTCGAGATTCCAGTATCGGCTGCATCAGGCCTCGCCAACCAATCTCCTCGCCGCCCGCGCCGAGGAATTGGAGCAGCAGAAACACTGCGAAGGGAAGACCCCCGACCGCGGCAGGACCGACAAGGGCGGTGCCCGACACGACAGCCGCCATCGTGATCAACAGCCAGAACAACACGCAAGCCGTGACCACCGCGACGACACTCGCGCCTACTCGCCGGGAGGGCACTGCTGCGGGTAGCAGTCCGGTGACGGTCTTCCTGAACGTCAGCCAGGTGGCCAGCACGCCCAGTGTCGGAGCGAACTGGACCAGTGACAGCGCCGCCGGGTCGATGCCTGAATGAGGTTGCACCGCAAGTAGAACCACCGAGGCGGCAAGGGTGGACAGCACGTAGACGCCGAGTGCGCCCCAGACTCTTGCGGTGGTCGGCGACTGCGTTGTGCAGTCGAGGCCGGGCTGGGTGTTGCTGGTATCGGTGGAGCTCACGCGACTTATCTTGTCGGTCGATATTCGCCCGCGCATCACCCTGAAGTCCTGTACACCTGGTGTATCGACGAGGTCCGCCCGCAGCCCAGCGTCACCCTAGGGCGCAGCCCCAGGTACGCCTAGAGTCTGGGTATGAGCGACACCAGTGCGCCCCCTGGCTCGATCCTCTCGGAACGCGTCGAGACCACCCGAGTAGCCCGAACTCTGGTGAATCGCACTGCGCGGAGGGCCTTTTCGAGCCTGGCGGCTCTGGTCGCCGCGGCGGCGGCACTCACCGCTGCCACCGGTCCAGCACATGCGCGATCGATCGACACCGGAGCGCGCTACGTCGCGCTCGGCGCCTCGTACGCCGCCGGTCCCGGCCTCACGCCGGTGCTGGACGAGGGATGTTTGCGCTCGTCCAGCAACTACCCCGGGCAACTCGCCGACGCGCTCGGCCTTTCCCTGGTCGACGTCACCTGCTCGGGGGCCACCACCGCAAACATCCTCGACAAGCCGCAACGGTTACCCGGCGGACCGGCGATGCCGCCGCAGATCGGCGCGGTCACCGCGGACACCGAACTGGTCACGATCACCATCGGCGGCAACGATCTCGGAATGATCGGCGGTATGATCGCGCGCAGCTGCGGTCCGGGACTCGTCGGCGGAATACCCGTCGTCCCGTCGCTGGCCACACAGGTCTGTGCGAGCGTTCTCGGCGATTCCGGTGAGCCCACCGCGGCGGACTTCGACCGGGTGCGGCAATCGATCGCCGAGGTCGTGCGCACGGTGCGGTCGAAGGCGCCGAACGCGACGGTCCTGCTCGTCGAGAACATCCCGGTCCTCGACCACGACGGCACGGTCTGCGCGAAAGTGCCGCTCTCCCAGCCGGATGCCGCGTCCGCGCGGCGCACCTACGACGGACTGATCGCCGAAACCAGAGCCGCCGCACGCGAAACCGGCGTGGCTACCGTGGCGATTCCGAACGCCGACGACCACAACGCCTGCGCCGCGACTCCCTGGACCTACGGCTTCAACAGCCCACTGGATTCGGACGCACCGGACGTCGGGCTCGTCGCCACCATCGCCAGCTCCTACCACCCCAACGCGGCGGGCATGAGCGCCGTCGCCGACCAGCTCGTCCACACGATCGGCAAGTGATCGCCCGGGTCGAAACTATCTGGACCGCAGACCATCTCGCACCGTACCTACTTCATCAGTCTCAGCAGGCCGAGGTTCGGTTCGAGTGCGCCGTCCTGACCGAGCGCAAGGAAGTCTGCCTCCACGGCCGAGAGCGCGAGTTTTCCGGCGCGTACCGCGCGGTAGCGCACGTACGACCAGAGAAAGACATCGAGATTGTCGAAGCGGGTGCCGCCTTCGAGTACCTCCTCCTCGTGGAACCACACGGCCACTTGGCCGTTGGTGAGCACGGTGTAGAGGTTGCCGCCGCCGTCGGCGCCGATCGAGTAGACATCGTCGTCGGTGAGCTCGGTCGTGTAGTCCGAATCGCGTATGCCGCAATCGTTCAAGGCGAAATCGAAACCGTAGGACCAGTCGAAGATGTCCAGGAACTGTGGCAGTCGATCGGAGCGCACCCGTTGATCGAACGCGGCCAGCGCCGCCGCGTCGGCGGGGGCCAGACGCGCGAGAAAAGGTGCCACGGGCCGGGTTTGCTCCGGAACGTGGACGGTCTCGGCATCGGGGAACCAGCGCGCCAGATCGGCGCCGAGGTCGCGATCGGTGTAGCCGAGCAGGTCGGCGAGAGTGAGCGTCACGCGGGGATTGTAGTAGCACCGTCGGACACATATGCGTCTGATCGGTTGTCCGCCAGGCTATCTGGAGCATAGCCCTGGTGACCAGCCGAATCGTCCGTTCCTGCCGATGGTGTGGCGATTGCCGGGTGAACGGATGCGTCTGCGTCGCGGACTTCGGTCACGTGAAAGTAGCGGCCGATACGCAACTGATCCACCCCTGGATCAAGACCTGGTCGCGGGTGCGGTGATCAACGGCAGATCCAGCGCTGTCAACACCCCGGCTGGGGCCGCGACCACCGCGGGCACCGCGTTCACGATGCGCATGGCGGTGGCGAGCAGGGTCGCGTAGTTGTGGTCGCCGCGCGGACTGGAGGTCACCAAATCCATGGCGTAGCAAGGGTCGCCGGTGATTTCCACCCGGTAGGAGCCTTCGGGATGGGCGGGCTGCGGCCAGTCCGGGCACAGGTCTTGGCGCAGCCGCGTAACGTGCTCCAATACCGTGACGACCCGTTCGCCGACCATGCCGCGCACCTCGAAACGCAGTGCGGCGGCGGTGCCTTCGGCGATGTGGCCGGCGGCGATGTCGAACGCTTCCGGCGCGGGGACGCGCTCGTAGGTCTCGGTCACCGCGTCCAGCGCTACCCCGATGCCCGCGGCGAGCTGGCGCACCACGCTGCCCCACGCCAGTGAGAGCACGCCGGGCTGCAACAGCATCGGCGTCTCGTCCAGCGGTTTGCCGAAGCCCATGATGTCGAACATGACCGCGCGGTTGTCGTAGCTGGCGTAGTCGACGATCTCCATGCACCGCAGCTGATCGATGCGCAGACAGGTACCCGCGAGCGCCAGCGGCAGCAGGTCGTTGGCGAATCCGGGATCGATGCCGTTCACCCACAGCGACGAATTGCCGTGCGCCGCAGCCTCTTGCACCGGCTTCAGCAGCTCGTCCGGCAGCACGCCGTACGGGTACTGGAAGAACACCGGCGCGCACGCGACCACGTTGACGCCCGCCGCGAGCAGCATCCGCAGGTCCTCGATCGCCTCGGGCAACCGGTTGTCGGTCATCGAGCAGTAGACGACGCAGTCGGGCCGGTCGGCCAGGATGGCGTCGACGTCGTTGGTGGCGGTGACACCGACGGGACTATCCAGACCGGCGAGGACGCCCGCGTCCGTCCCGGCCTTCTCGCCGGAGACCCACACGCCGGACAGTTCCAGGTCGGGGTTGGCGATGACGCCCGCCAAGGCGTGGCGGCCGACATTGCCGGTGCCCCATTGCACTACGCGATAGCTCATGTCACAGATCCGGGATCGGGAGGTCGAGGTTGGGGGAAATCAGGCCGCCGTCGGGCTCGAGCACCTTGCCGGTGAGGTACTTGCCCGCCGGGGACACCAGGTAGAGCGCGGCGGCGGCGATGTCTTCCGGTTCGCCGATGCGGTGCAGCGGCGTCTTGGTCTCCAGCTGGCCGCGCATCGCATCGTTCGCCGCGACCACTTCGAGCGCCGAGGTCAGGATCGAGCCCGGCGCGATGGCGTTGACACGGATGCGCGGATTCAGGTCGAGCGCGGCCAGCCGGGTGTAGTGCGCGAGCGCGGCTTTCGCGGTGCCGTAGGCGGCGAAGGCGCGTCCGGGCAACCTGCCCATGGTCGAGGTGATGTTGAGGATCGAACCGCCGCCCGCGGTCGCCAGGATGTGCGGCACCGCGGCGCGCACCAAGGCGTGCGCGTTGCCGACGTTGAACGCGAACGCCTCGGCCATCGCCTCGGGTGTGGTGTCCAGCAGGGGGCACGGCAACGCACCGCCGACATTGTTGACGACGATGTCGAGCCTGCCGAACTGGTCGACCGCCGTGGCGGCCAGGCCCGCGGCCGTGTCGGCGTCGCTCAGGTCGGCGGCCACCACGTGGGCCCGCCTGCCCACGGCCGCGATCTGTTCGGCGACCTCGTCGAGCTGGCTCTTGGTGCGCGCCGCGATGAGCACGTCCGCTCCCGCCTCGGCGAACGCGAGGGCGATGGCCCTGCCGAGACCGCGTCCTGCGCCGGTGACGACGGCGACCTGCCCGTCGATGCGAAACCGATCGAGAATCATCCGCTTCTCCGATCCAGTGTCGAATATTCGACACCAAATGACTTATATTCGTCATCGTAAAGTCGCCCACCCGACCGGCACAAGGGGATGACCGATGCAGCCCACCGAACTCGCCCCTGACGACGCCGCACCGCGTTCGCCCTCCCCGCCGACCCGGCGCGTGGTGGAAATCGTGACGTTGCTGGCGACCGCGACCGAGCCGCTGCCCGTCGCAACCATCGCCGAACGTCTCGGCATCGCGAGGGCCACGGCCACCGCCGTGCTCGCCGAACTCGACGCCGCGGGCTGGGCGGTGCGGGTCCGGGATCGCGGCTATCGCGTCGGACCCGCACTCGTAGCGCTGACCGCGGCACGGCTGCCGCGCGGGGTCGGCGATCTGCTCACCGAGCTGACCGTGAAGACCGGCTGCGGCGCGACGCTGAGCCGCATCGAACCCGACCACCTCACCGTTCTCGACGTCCGTCACGGCCCGGACCGCACGGTGCCCGGCATTCCGGTCGGCCACCGCATTCCGCTGCAATTCCCCGCGGGCGCGGCCGTCATGCCATGGCGTTCGGCGTCCGAGCAGAACACCTGGCTGGCTACCACCGCCGAACCGGACCGGCGCACCGCGAGCACCTTGCTCACCCTGGTGCGCGAGCGCGGCGTCGCGCTGTTCCGGCCGCGCGCCGACGACGCGGGGCTGGTCGATCTGCTCGCCGATCTGCTGACGGCCGCGGGAAGCGAACTGCTGCAACCGAATCTGCGCGCTCGGGCGCTGCGCCAGCTCGCCGCACTCACCGCGCGCCCGTTCACCAGGAGCGAGCTGGACTCCGACGCCGACCTACCGCTGAGCTACCTCGCCGCGCCGGTGTTCGACGCGCACGGATCGGCATCCTTCGAGGTGCAGCTCGGTCCGCTGCGGACGGGCACGACCAAGCCGGAACGCGACGACTACATCGCCGCGACGCTGGCCGCCGCCCGAGCGCTGACGGCGGCCATCGCTGGGCAGTGAACGATCAGGCGCAGTGAACGATGGCGGAGCCCTGCGGATCGGTTAGTCGATCCGTGTGTGTCGTCGCAGGAATTCGGTGACGGTGGCGATGTAGTCATCGGGGCGGCTGATCAGCAGTGAATGGCCACCATCGGTGAATGTGCGGGACTCCGCCGCGGGGTGCCGGTCGCGTAGCCGCTGGGTGTGTGCGGTGGTGATGAGTGGGTCGTCGTCGGCTTTGATGATCAGGGTCGGTCCTTGCCAAGCGGGTTCGGATTGCAGTTGCGGAAGTCGTTGTGCCGCATCGAGTAGCCGTAGGTAGGAGTTGATCGCGCCCTGTTGGCCGCCGGTTCGGGTGGCGGCATCGACGCGGTCGATCCAGAATTCGGCTTCGGCGGATTCACCCCAGGTGCTGCGCAGCGACGTCTGGATGGCACTGAGTGTCTGTTCCCAGGGAGTGTCGCGGGTCCGGGCCAGCGCGCCTTCCAGGCGTGTGATGTCTTCGGGGCCATAGAGACCGGTGCCGCTGAGGATCAATGAGCGCACCCGCTCGGGTGCCCGCTGCGACAGCACCTCGGCCAGCATGCCGCCGGCCGACTGGCCGACCACGTGCGCGGAGTCGATGTTCTCGGCGTCGAGGATGGCGATGATGCCGTCGGCGAGTTCGTCGAGGGTTGTCGGTCCGGGTGGATAGTCCATCGCGAGGGTGTGGAAGTCGGGGTGCAGGGCCGGTGTCAGATCGAGCCAGCCGATGGCGATTCCGGCGCCACCGGTCAGCAGCAGCACGGTCGCGGCGCCGCTGTCACTGGTGTAGTAGGTCCATTCGTGCCCGCCGGTCGTCAGGGTCTTCGTGTCGTGGTCGCGGTCGAATACTGTCGCGCGGTCGAGGGTGGAAGTCATACCGGCTCCGAACTGTGAGAGATCAGCTGGGTGATTCACCGTTGGGTGACGTGCCGGCCGATGCCTGGGACGAATCGGCCGGTCGTGGCGGTGTAGTTGCGGTAGTCGTGGCCGTGAACGCGCAGGAGGTAGGGCTCTTCGACGATGCGGACCTGGAGTTCGATCGCCGCCAGCAGCAAGGCGAACCCGGCCAGCGCCATGATGTTCGGGATGATGAGGGCGACGCCTGCGGCGAACACGAGCATGGCGGTGAAGATCGGATTGCGCACCCACCCGAATACGCCGCCGCGGACCAATGTTGTCGTCTCCCTGGCATCCACGCCGATGCGCCAGGAATCGCCCATGTCGTTCTGCGCGTACAGGGTGGCGCCGATACCGGCGATCGCGATCACGATTCCGGCGGCCTGGATCGGTTCGGCGGTCAGGACGTCGAACGGGGTCAGCACATCGGCCAGTTGCAGCAGCGCGGCCGAGACGCCGACGACGATCGCGGCAACGAAGCCGACTCCGGCCAGCCATTCCAGCGACCCGGGCCGCCCGCTGATTCCGCGGAACCCGGTCGATCCGGTATGGCGGCGCTGTTGCCAACTGCGCCAACCGAATCCGAGGACACCGAAGACGAAGTAGAGGATCAGCGCGACCGCTGCCATGGTGATGTCCTATCTGCTCGCAAGAGGGTGTTGGGTTACAAACCGAATCATATGCATACATCGCCATATGATCAACTCGGCATAAGACATCGTCGTTGACTCCGCTCGATCACGGCCGAACCGCAACTCCCTCGAACACCGATCCGCGACCGGCGCCACCACAGTCCAGGAACCCCTCGAGAACGAACAATCAGGCGGTGCTGTCGGCGGGATCGACGCCGCCGGGGAACACGGTCATGCCCCATCCCCCGGCTCGTCGTTGCACGAACACCTCAGGACCGTTCGCCCCGTCGCGCACCAGCATCACGCGTTAGCGATCAGGGGCAGTGCACGATCGGAGCGACCAACGCTCAGTTCGTGAGTGCGTGCTCGGCGCCGCGGTGCAACGGCACCGGCGCGGTCTCCCGAGCGGTATCACGCGTGATGCCCTTCGCGGCCGAGTTCGCCTGTTCCAGTTGCGGTTTGCGATCGAACAGCGTCTTGGTGAGCACGCACGCCAGGTTGGCGTCGAGGTCGTCGCGGACCAGCAGGACGTTCGGGACGACGATGGTCGCCGCGTCGGCGGGCAGCCCGTAGGTCGCGGCGGGGATCGTGCCCGGCTCGTACACCGGATTCACCGTGCGCAGCTTCGGGGCGAGGTCGGCGATGTCGAGGAAGCGGACCTTGTCGCCCGCCGAGGTGAACAGATCGGTGATGCCGGGGGTCGGCAGGCCGCCGGAGAAGAACATGGCGTCGATGGAGCCGTCCTTCATGCCGTCGACGGTTTTGGTGAGATCGAGCCGCTGCGCGGAGATGTCGCGGTCGGGGTCGATGCCCGCGGCGGTGAGCACCCGCTGGGCGATGACCTCGGTGCCGGACTTCGGCGACCCGGTGGAGACGCGTTTGCCGCGCAGGTCCGCGACCGAGGAGATGTTGGCTCCGTTGCGCACGACCACCTGGGTGTAGTTCGGGTAGAGCCGCGAAAGCGCCTGCACCGGTTGCTTTTTGCCGTCGAATCCACCGGTGCCGAGCACCGCGTCGGCGGCCGTGTCGGCGAGCGAGAAGGCCACCTGGTAGGTGCCTGCCACCAGCTGCTGGATGTTCTGCACCGACGCGCCGGTCTCGGCCGCGGTGGCCTTCACCGTGCCCCCGGTGGCCTGCGCGACCTGGTCGGCGTAGGCGTTGCCGAGCGCGAAGTAGACGCCGGTGGCGTTTCCCGTCGCGATGCCGACGCGCGCATCCTGTGTCATCTCGCAGGTCACCGTGCCACCGGCGTCGGTGCGCGGTGCGTCCTGGCGGCCACCACAGCCGGCCAGTAGCCCGGCTGTCACGGTGGCGACGGCGACAATCGTTGCGGCTCTTCTCACTTCGTCCTCCTTCGGGAGAGCAGCGTGTACCCGGCGGCGGCCGCGAGCGCGGCGAGTCCGACGATCAGTGCGGCGGGTTCCAGGTACAGCAGCACCAGACCACCCGCCCCGGCGAGCACGCGCGCGGGCGCCGGGGCCCGGCCGATCCCCAGCAGCCAGCCGCCGCTCGCGCAGGCCAGGGCGGCGACGCCGACGCAGGCCACGACGCTCGTCCACAGCACGTCCAGCGCGGGCCCGGTGCCGAGCAGGTGTCCGCCGGATTCGGTGAGCACGAACACGATCGGCACCAGGAACGCGGGCAGCGCGTACTTCAGCGCCTGCCACATGGTCGGCATCGTGCGGCCACCGGTGACGGCCGACGCGCCGACCGCCGCCAGCGCCGTCGGCGGGGTGACCTCGGAGAGCACCGAATAGTAGAAGACGAACATGGCCGCGGCAGGCGCGGGCACTTCCAGCGCGAGCAGCGCGGGCCCGATGATGGCCCAGCCGATGATGAACGACGCGGTAACCGGCACCGCGAGACCGAGCAGCGCGAGGGCGACCGCGGCGAACACCACGGTGCACGCGAGCACGACGGTCTGGTTGTCCGAGAGCGCCGAGGCGAATCGCACCAGCAGCGCGGCCAATTGGGCGCCGAGCCCGGTCTTGGTGGTCATCGCGGTGATCACGCCCGCCGCGGTGCACACCGCGACCACCGGCAGCGCGGAGCGGATACCGCCGCCGAGCGCGTGGAAGATCGCTCGCGGGGACCGGGCGAGGCGCCGGGTGCGCGCGTCGAGGAACGCCAGGGCGAAGGCCACGGCGGTGGCGTAGACGACGGCCCGCGTCGCGCTGACATCGAGAAGCAGCAGTACCACGATCAGGATCAGCGACAGGAAGTGATAGCCGAAGCGGCCCAGCAGCCGCCAGGCCGACGCACCGCCGATCTCCACCGGACGCGTGCCGAGCCGCCGGGCGTCGATCTCCACGGCGAGCAGGATGCCGAGGTAGTAGAGCACGGTCGGGATCAGCGCCCAGCCGAGCACCGTCACATAGGAGACCTCGAGATACTCGGCGACGATGAAGGCCGCCGCGCCGAGTGTGGGCGGCGAGAGGATCGCGCCGACGCCGGCGGCGGCCAGCATGCCGCCCGCCTGCTCCGGCGGATATCCCGCGCGCTTCAGGATCGGCCAGGTCACCGCGCCGACGCTGACCGCGGTCGCGGTGCCCGAGCCGGACACAGTGCCGAGCAGGAAGCCGGAGGCCACCGCGGTGCGCCCGGCCGCGCCGCGCGAGCGGCGGAACGCCGCCACCGACAGATCGACGAAGAACTGTGCAGCGCCGGAGAATTCGAGCACCGCGCCGTAGAGGGTGAACAGCACGATGTAGGTGGCCGCGACGTCGAGCGGGGTGCCGTAGAAGCCGCTGCCCGAGTTGTACAGCGCGTCGACGATCTGCCCGAAGTCCAGTCCCGCGTGCGCGATGGTCCACTGCTGCGGCAGCAGTCCGCCGTAGTAGCCGTAGGCGAGGAACGCCAGACACACCACGGGAAGCACCCACCCGGTGGTCCGGCGGCAGGCCTCGAGTACCAGCACCAGCAGCACCGTGCCCATGGCCACGTCGACGGGGTCGAGCAGGCCCTGCCGATCCAGGAAGGCGTTGTATCCGCCACCGCCGGAACCGATCTCGAACGGCAGCACCGGATACAGGCAGACCAGGAGCGCCAGCGCGGCCAGCGCCCAGTCCAGCGGTCCCGGCCCCGAGGTGCGGTCGAGCAGCCGAAGGCCCGAGCGATAGGCCAGGAAGACCAGCGGCAGCGTGCCCGCGAGGAACACCACCAGGTAGTACTGGCTGCCCTGCGACAGCGGCCGAAACACTTGCCACACCGCGAGTATCGCGATCGCGAAGGCCGCGACCGCGACCACCCGCTCGGCCCATCCGCTCAGTTCGCGAGCGGGACGCTCGGCGTCGTCCACCTCGATCGTGTCGAGTGACGGCCGCTGCCGATCAGGCAGCTCCTCGTCGAGCTGCGGGTCCCGCGTGTCGGACATCGTGCGACGATATCAACGCGGTGCGTCCGATTCGCCAGGTTTTCGCGATGGAGGTGCGCTCGCGGCGCGCTCAGCCCGAAATCTTTGCGTAATCATGAGGTTCGTACAGCACGACCGACCACGGCGTGCCCGGCGTCGCGTCGAGCGCGGCGCGACGTTCGTGCGGTCCGGCGACCGGGTCCGCGACCGCGATGCCCGCGCCGCGCAGGGCCGTGACGGCGGCGTCGAGATCGGCGACCTTGACCGACAGTGCGGCCGCGTCCCCTTCGCGATCCGACCCCGCCACCATGATGCGGGACGGCCCGACGTCGAACTGCGCCCACCGATCGCCGTCGACGAAGGTGGGCGGGCCGCCGAACAGCGCGGTCAGCAGCGCGACGGTCGCGGGCAGGTCGTCGGTGGGCAGGATCGTCCCGATCCGTTCGATGCTCATTCGTCGTTCCCGAAGGCTCGGCGGACGGCCGAAAATGCCACGGCGGCGGCTTTTTCGGCGTCCGGAAGATGATCGGCCATGCTCATGAAACCGTGGAACTGCCCCTCGTAGCGGACCGTTTCGGTGGGGACGCCCGCCGAGCGCAACCGGGCGCCGTAGGCCTCCCCCTCGTCGCGCAGTGGATCGAACTCCGCGGTGACGACGTGGGCGGCCGGCAGTCCGGACAGGTCGGCGGCTCGCGGCGGGGCGGCGTAGGGGTGGTCGCCGTCGCCGTCGGGGCCCAGATACTGCTCCCAGTACCAGCGCAGATGTGCGGCGGTGGTGAAGTACCCCTCGGCGTTGTCCCGGTACGAGGCGGTGTCGCGGGACGGGTCGAGCATCGGGTAGATCAGCAACTGATGCGCCAGCGCGGGCCCGCCGCGATCCCTGGCCATCAGCGTCGTCACGGCGGCCAGATTGCCGCCGGAACTGTCGCCCGCCACCGCGATTCGGGCGGGATCGCCGCCGAGTTCGTCCGCATGGTCGGCGACCCAGCGCACCACCGCGTAGGCATCCTCGGCCGCCGCGGGGAACCGGTTCTCGGGCGCCTGACGGTAGTCGACCGAGACCACGATCGCGCCGATGCCGTTGGTCATCGTCCGGCAGAACTGATCGTGGCTGTCCAGGCTGCAGATGGTGAATCCGCCGCCGTGACAGAACACCACCACGGGCAGGCCGGGCCCGGCGTCGGCGGGCCAGTAGATCCGCACCGGCACCTCGGGCGCCCCGTCCGGTCCCGGCACCGTCCGCTCCTCGACACGGCCGACCGGGATGGGCTCGACCGCCGCCGCCGGCCGCGCCGCCAGCAGGCGACGGGCCTCGGCGGCGTCGAGGACCTCGGTGCCGAGCTTCGGGAAGGCGGCCGAGGCCAGCTCCACGATGACGCGGGCTTCGGGTTTCAACGGCACGATCCGCTCCTTACTCCATACCCGGCAGCTGCGCGCCGGGCGGAATGAACTGCCCGGCGGACAGTCCGCCGTCGATCGCGAGCTCCGCGCCGCTGACGAAGGCCGAGGCGTCCGAGGCGAGGAAGGCGACCAGATCGGCGACCTCGCCGGGCAATCCGACGCGGCCGAGCGGAAGCGCAGGGAAACTCCCTGGGCCCGTGCTCAATCCGAGGTGACCGATCATCGGCGTGTGGATCGGGCCGGGATGCACCGAGTTCACCCGGATGCCCGCGGGGCCGAGCTCGAGCGCCGCGGTCTTGGTCAGGCCGCGCAGTCCCCATTTGGACGCGCCGTAGGCGGCATGCCCCATCAGGCCCTGGAGACCGGCCTGCGAGGAGATGTTCACGATGGACCCGCCGCCCGCGGCCGCCAGCGGACCCGCAACGGCCTTGATGCCGAGGAAGGAGCCGACCAGGTTGACCCGCAGAATCCGTTCCAGCTCTTCGGCACTCGTGTCGGTCAGCGCCTTGGTGGTGTAGATCGCGGCATTGTTCACGAGCACGTCGAGGCGGCCGAACTCGCGTTCGGCGGTCTGCACCGCCGCGGCCCACTCGGCTTCGCTGCTCACGTCGTGCTTCACGAAACGTGCCGCGTCGCCGAGGGATTCGGCCACCGTCGCGCCTTCGTCGGCCAGCACGTCGGTGATCACTACGCGCGCGCCGAGTTCGACGAACAGCCGCGCCTCGGCCTCACCCTGCCCGCGAGCGGCACCGGTGATGATCGCGACTTTCCCATCGAGAGAGGTCATCTCACGCCTCGTTCTTCCGGAAGTGCGGAATCACGGTCTCGCCCCAGTGCCGGATGGTCTCCAGGCAGGCTTCCTGCGGCACGGTGCCCATCTGGATCAGGCACAGGATCTCGTCGGCGCCCGCCGCCTTCAGCCGTTCGACGTAGGCGATGGCGTCCTCCGGCGAGCCGTAGGCGTGCTCGGCGTTGAACACCGAGGTGGCCCCGGTCTTCACCGGGATCTTGGCCTCGTGCAGGTAGGCCACGTGGTCGTCGGCGGCCTGCTTGATGGCGGCCATCTCGTCGGCGTTGGGGTCGACGGCCTCGTCCGGCACCGGGCCCGCGCCGTACCAGTGCTTGATCGACTGCGCGAAGAACCGCTGGCCGCGCGCGCCGATCTGCTGCGCCTTGTCGCGATCCTCCAGCACGATCGTCGGGCACAGCGCCGCGAAGTGATCGTTGACGACGGTGGAGACGAACTTCTCGCCGGTGCGTTCGGCGATGGCCTGGTCGTAGGTACGGCGCAGCTCGGCGATTTCCTCCACGCCCGCGAAACCGAGGACCAGCGCGCCGATGCCGTAGTCGGCGGCCAGCTTCAGGGTGTCCTTCTTGGTGCACGCCATGAACAGCGGCGGGTGCGGCAGCTGAATCGGGCGCGGCAGCATCGGGTGCGGGTCGATATCGAGCAGCTCACCGTGCCACTCGAATTCGCCCTCGGGGTCCTGCCACGCCTTGCCGATGATGCGCAGCGACTCCTCGACCTCCTGGTAGGTGCGGTCGGGATCGACGCCGCACATGGAGGTCTCCTGCGGGGTGGCGCCGCGGCCCGCACCCAGGTTCACCCGGCCGTTGGAGAGCACGTCCAGCATGGCGGCGCGCTCGGCGACGCGCACCGGGTGGTTGAAGTTGAACGGCATGCAGACCACGCCGTGGCCGATCCGGATACGCTCGGTGCGCGCGGCCACCCAGGTGAGGAAGATCTCCGGGGCGCTCATGTGCGCGTACCACTTCAACCCGTGATGCTCCACGGCCCAGACGGTGTCGAAGCCCATCTCCTCGGCCAGCACGGCCTGCTCCACGCAGTCGCGCAGCACCTGCCGTTCGTGCTCGGCCGACGGGTCGGTCATCTGCGCCTCGAAGATCATCGAGAACTTCATGCATTGCCTCCACTTCTCAATATGCCTAGTAGAAATATTTCCGATGCTGCCGTTGAGGTCAGGTGCATGTCTCGCTGGCTGAGACTGCGCACCCCCGCGCCGATGCCGGAGACCTAGCTTCGAAGCGAGGCAGCAGAAAGGAAGGACCGCAGTGGGTCGACTCGAAGGCAAGGTCGCGCTGATCACCGGTGGCGCGCGCGGAATGGGCGCCGAACACGTGCGCCGCTTCGTCGCCGAAGGCGCGCGGGTGGTGTTCGGCGATGTGCTCGACGAGCAGGGCGAGCAGCTCGCGGCCGAGCTCGGCGCGGCCGCACGCTACGTGCACCACGACGTGACCAGCGAAGCCGGCTGGACCGCGGCGGTGACCGCCGCGACCGAGACGTTCGGCAAGCTCGACGTGCTGGTGAACAACGCGGGCATCCTGCGCTTCCAGAGCATCGCGGACATGAGCCTCGCCGATTTCAGCACCATCATGAACGTCAACGTGACGGGCACCTGGCTGGGCATCAAGACCGCGGCCCCCGTGCTCACCGCCGCGGGCGGCGGCTCCATCGTCAACATCTCCTCGGTCGAGGGATTCATCGGCGCCGCGGGGCTCTCCGCCTACAGCGCGAGCAAATTCGCGCTGCGCGGGATCACCAAGTCGGCCTCCCGCGAGCTGGGCAAGGCGGGCATCCGGGTGAACTCCGTGCACCCCGGCGGCATCGCCACACCGATGACCGCCAACGCGTCCTCCGGCGTGGACGGCGACAAGTTCTTCGCCGGACTGCCGATCCCGCGCTGGGGCAGGCCGGAGGAGGTCACCGAGGCGGTGGTCTTCCTGGCCTCCGACGCCGCGGGCTACTGCACCGGCACCGAGGTCGTCGTCGACGGCGGCATGCTCACCGGCGCGGGCTACTGAACCAGAAAGGCAGACCGATGTCTCAGCAGAAGACCACCGAGGCCGCCTACGACGTGGTGGTCGTCGGTTCCGGCGCGGCGGGAATGACCGCCGCGCTGACCGCCGCCTACCGCGGCCTGTCGGTGGTGCTGATCGAGAAGAGCCGCACGTTCGGCGGATCCACCGCGCGCTCCGGCGGCGGGGTGTGGATCCCGAACAACCCCGTGCTGGTGCGCGAGGGCGTGCCGGACAGTCCCGATCTGGCCCGCGTCTACCTGAAATCCGTGGTGGGCGACCGGGTTCCGCAGGCCAAGCAGGACGCGTTCCTGGACAACGGCCCGCGCATGATGACGTACCTGAGCAGCCGCACCCCGCACCTGGAATTCGTCTACGACCGCGGCTACTCCGACTACCACCCGGAACTTCCCGGCGGCCTGGCCCAGGGGCGCAGCATCGAGCCCGCCATCGTCGACGGCCGCCTGCTCGGTGACGATCTGGCGCTGATCAACCAGCCGACGATGTCCGGCCCGAAGGGAATCGCCTTCACCGTCAGCGACTTCCACGATCTCAACATGATCGCGCGCACCTGGAAGGGCAAGCGCACGGCCATGAAGGTCGGCGCGAAGGCGGTCATGAACAAGCTGCGCGGCCGCCTGCCGCTCAGCCTCGGCAAGGCGCTCGTCGCCCGGCTGTGGCTGGCACTGCGCGACGCGGGGGTGCCGGTGTGGCTGAACACGCCGCTCACCGAGCTGATCATCGAAGACGGCACGGTGGTGGGCGTGCGCGCCGAGCGCGACGGCGAGCCGATCGTGCTGCGGGCGTGGCGCGGCGTTGTGCTCGCGGCGGGCGGCTTCGAGCACAACCTGGAGATGCGCGAGCGCTTCTTCACCGGGCCGGTGAGTACGGAGTGGACCGTCGGCGCCACCGAGAACGTCGGCGACGGCATCCTGGCGGGCGAAAGCGTCGGCGCCGCACTCGATCTCATGGACGACGCGTGGTGGGGTCCGTCGGTGCGCAACCCCGACGGTCCGCCGTTCTTCTGCCTGGCCGAACGCTCGCAGCCCGGCGCCATCATGGTCAACGACGCCGGTGAGCGGTTCACCAACGAATCGGCCAGCTACGTCGACGTGGTGCACACCATGTACGAGCGCCACGCGTCCGGAATCGGCCACGTGCCCGCGCATTTCATCATGGACCAGCGCTTCCGAGACCGGTACCTGTTCCTCGGCACCTTCCCGAAGCAACCCATCCCGCAGAAGTACTTCGACGCGGGCATCATCAAGAAGGCCGACACCCTCCAAGAACTCGCGGACAAGATCGGCGTTCCCGCCGACGCGCTCACCTCGACGGTCCAGCGGTTCAACGGCTTCGCGTCGGCCGGTCGCGACGAGGACTTCCGCCGCGGCGAATCCGCCTACGACCGCTACTACGGCGATCCGACCGTGACGCCCAACCCGTGCCTCGCGGCGATCGAGAAGCCGCCCTTCTATGCGGTGGAGATGGTGCCAGGCGACCTGGGCACCAAGGGCGGTCTGCTCACCGACGAGCACTCCCGGGTGCTGTGCGCCGACGGCGCGCCGATCGCGGGACTGTATGCGGCGGGCAATAATTCGGCCGCCGTGATGGGCAACAGCTACGCGGGCGCGGGCGCGACCATCGGCCCGGCCATGGTGTTCGGCTACATCGCCGCCAACCACCTCGCAGATCTCGGCTCGGCCGAGGCGTGAAAGGACAGGAACATGGACAGGGTCAGCGGTAAGACCGTCATCGTGACCGGTGGGGCGCGGGGTATGGGCGCGGCGTTCGCGCGCAAGCTCGCGAGTCAGGGCGCGTCGGTGGTGATCACCGATGTGCTCACCGAGGAAGGCAAGGGGGTCGCCGCCGAAATCGGCGAGCGGGCGGTGTTCCTTCCGCACGACGTGACCGACGAAAGCGCTTGGGAATCCGTGGTTTCCGAAGCCGAGCGCGCGTTCGGTCCGGTCTCCGGGCTGGTGAACAACGCGGGCATCGTGCACGTCGACCCGATCGAGCGGCTCGCCGAAGCGGATTACCGCAAGGTGATCGACGTCAACCAGGTGGGCGTGTTCCTCGGCATGAAAGCCGTTGTGTCCTCGATGCGCCGGGCGGGTGGCGGTTCCATCGTGAACATCTCCTCCATCGGCGGCATCATCGGCCTCCCCAACATCCTCGGCTACGTCGCGTCCAAATGGGCGGTACGCGGCATGAGCAAGGCCGCGGCGCAGGAGTTCGGCGCGGACGGAATCCGGGTCAACTCCGTGCATCCCGGCGTCGTCGCGACCGAGATGACCGCCACGTCGGAGCGTTCGAACTCGATGGTGCACGACCAGCCACTGCCGCGCGCCGCCACCCCCGAGGAACTCGCCAACGTGGTGCTGTTCCTGATCTCCGACGAGTCGGCGTTCTGCACCGGCGCGGAATTCGTCGCCGACGGCGGCTACACGACCAAATGACACGAGGACAACTGCTGTGAAGAACTTCCAGGACAAGGTCGCCGTCATCACCGGCGCCGGGGCGGGGATCGGGCGGGCGCTCGCGCTCGAATTGGCGTGCAGCGGTGCGCGTCTCGCGCTATCCGGACGCGATCTGAACAATGTCAGCGAGACCGCCGCGCTGTGCGAGCAGGCGGGGGCGAAGGCGCGCGCCTACAAGCTCGACGTCACCGACCGCGCCGCGTTCTACGCGCACGCCGAGGAGGTACAGGCCGAGTTCGGTCCGGCCAACCTGGTGGTCAACAACGCGGGCGTCTCGCTCACGGCCACCGTCGAGGAACTCACCTGGGAGGACTTCGAGTGGATCGTGAACATCAACTTCTGGGGCGTCATGCACGGCACCAAGGCGTTCCTGCCGCAGGTGATCGCCTCCGGTGACGGGCATATCGCCAATGTCTCCAGCATGTTCGGCCTGGCCGCCTGTCCTAGCCAAGGCGCTTACAACGCAACGAAATTCGGTATCCGCGGCTTCACCGACGCGCTGCGCCAGGAGATGAAGATCGCCGGGCATCCGGTCGGTGTGAGCAGTGTGCACCCGGGCATGGTGAAGACCGAGATCGCCTGGAAGGCCCGCGCGGGCGGCGACCGCGACCGCGACGCCCTCGCCGCCAACTTCGATCGGCTCGCCAAGACCACGCCCGAGGCCGCCGCGAAGATCATCCTGCGCGGCATCCAGAAGGACAAGGCCAAGATCCTCGTCGGCGCCGACGCCCGCGTCATCGATCTGCTTCCCCGGCTTTTCGGTTCGGGTTACCAGCGCATCATCACGGCACAGATGAAGAACGAGGTCAACTGAGCAAACAGGGCGTTACTGCCCGGCAACCGGTGGCAAGCTGGAAGTGTGCGTGCCCGGGATGTCCGAATCGGGGAACTCTATGTAGTCGAGGTGCCCCACCGCTTGCCTGCGCGCGCCGCCAGGGTGCGCGCCGGGGAGTGGGAACTGTGGCGGCTGCGCGGTTGTCGCTTCCGCGCGGTCGTCACCGCACTCGACACCACCGTGCAGCCCGCCACCGTCGAAGCGCTTCGGGTGACCCGCCACAGCGTCACCCGGGTCGACCTGTCCTCCGACCAGTGCGCCGCCCTCGGCCTCCCCGACGGCCGATATCACTTGCTGGGCATGATCTTCGACGACGACGGCCACCCCATCGAACTCCCCGACCTGGAACCGATCCGCGCCTCCGTCCGCTGGCTCTACCCCGTCGCCGAACAACGCCCGCCCGGCACGCACCGCGACATCGACTTCCACCCCGCCCTGTGAACCACCGCCTGATAACGTCGGCAACGTGGGCGCCGCCTATGGCGTCGGGGGGGTGAAAGTGGATACCGCGCAACGTTATCGACGGTTCGCACAGTTCGAGACGCACGGCCACTCGCCGTGCTACACGGACTGGTCGCGGCGGATCGCCGACGACACGGAAGTGCTCGCACTCGTCGAGGCGCTGCCCGCCGCCAAGCGCCAGCCCAATCTCGTTCTGGCCTCGGCACGGCATGTCGGCGCACGTCAGGGACCGTTCGAGGAGTTCAAGGACTTCCTGATCGCCAATTGGCCGCTCGTGCGTGACGTCGCCATGACGCACGTCACCCAGACGAACGAACCGGCACGCGCGGCGGTGCTGCTCCCGTTGTTCGCCGAGATCGCCGACCCGGAACCGCTGTATCTCATCGAGATCGGCGCGTCGGCGGGATTGTGCCTCTATCCGGACAAGTACAGCTACCGGTACGACGACCGCCTCTGGCTGGACCCATGGTCGGGGCCTTCGCCGGTCAGGTTGTCGTGCTCGACCACCGGCGATCCGCCGGTGCCCGAGCGACTCCCGTCGGTGATCGGCCGGGTGGGGGTCGACCTTAACCCGCTGGACGTCACCGATGCCGAGCACATGCGCTGGCTCGAGTGCCTGATCTGGCCGGAACAGCAGGAGCGGCTCGAGCGCCTGCACCGTGCGGCGGCGATCGCCCGCGCGGACCCACCCGAGATCGTCGGCGGCGATCTCAACGACACCATCGAAGAGCTGGTGCGCGCCGCTCCCGACTATGCGCAAGTCGTCGTGTTCGGCAGCGCCGTCCTGGCCTATCTGGACGCCGGCGAGCGCGCTCGGTTCGTCGAAACCATCCGCGGCCTGAGGTGCGTCTGGATCGCCAACGAGGGCTGCGGCGTGGTTCCCGTCGGCCGGGGTCTACTGCCGAAACCCTGCTCGGAGACACGGGATCGATTCGTTCTCACCGAAGACGGTGTGCCGGTGGCCTATTCGGGGCCGCACGGGCAGAGGCTCGAGTGGTTCCGGCCGGGCTGACTCCTGATAGGCCCGAGACGGCAGAGACACCGGTCCGTGCGGATCGGGATCTCCTGCCGGGTCCGTCGCACCGGCTCGTCACGCCAGCGGCGCGCCTGATATGAAGGTGCAGGTGGGACGTAAGAAGTTGCTGGAGCCGACCCTGGCGGAGTTGCCGCACGGGCCGCATGGCCTTGCTCGTGAGCTGGTGACCGGGTCGCAGCGGCAGCGGCTTCTGTACGGGGTGACGGTCGTCGTCGCGGATCGCGGCTATCTCACCGTGACGATCACGGATATCGCTGCGGCGGCGAAGGTTTCGCGCCGGACTTTCTACCAGCACTTCCCGGATAAGGAAGCGTGCTTCCTCGCCGCGGCCGAGACGGGCCGGGATCTGATGATCGAGCATCTCGAGCGTGTGATGAGGGAGGTATTCGCCAAGCCGGTGGAGCCGCTCGAGGCACTGCGGCTGGGAATTCGCGAATACCTCACCCTGTTGCGTGACGAACCATCGTTCGCCCGCTCGTTCTATCTGGAGACCGCCCCGGCCGGGTCGCGCGCGATCGAGTCGTTCGAGCGATGCCAACACTGGTTTGCCGGGTTCATCCGATCATGGCGTGAAACGGCAGGCCCCGTTGATCCATCGGTGCCGGACGACGCGTATCTGGCGGTGACCGATGCGACCAACGAGGCCGTCCGCAGGACCCTGCGCGCCGGAGGCGACTTGCTCGAGCTCGAGGACATCGTGCTGTACATCCACCGCACGCTGCTCGGGCTGGAAGCCCCTGCCGGCTAGGGCACGACTTTGTCGCCCGGCCCGGTGAGGTCGCAGGAATTGTCGTCGCTGGTGTTGCCGCCTTCGGAAACAATCCTCGCGAACACCTTCGCGCAGTTTTCCCGAACGGTGTCAGCGGTGTTTCCCCTGATGGTGGAGTTCCGCAATATCACGGTGCCCAGTGGAATATTCACCACATCCGTCACCTGGTGCGGGAGGGTGTCGAGGTAGGCGGGCGCCACGTTGATGCCGCCGCCCGCGTCCGAGGCGCTGTTTCCGGTGATGGTCGCACGATCGAAGGTCACCACACCCCGGCCCCGGACGTCTACGCCGCCGCCGCGGCCCGCGAATCCACCCGGGCGGTACCACACTCCGGGATTGACCACGCGGTTGTCGGAGATCGTCGAGTCGGTGAAGGTGCAGGTGTTATCGCATCGCACGCCGCCCGCCTCGCCGGATGTGTTGCCGGTGATGGTTGTGTTTCTCGTCTGGAGGTCCGACCCCGGGACGTTGAAGATCCCGCCGCCGTACCCGGCGCTGTTACCCCGGACCACGACATCATCGAGTACGAGGTTCGACGAATTGGAAATTCCGCCGCCGCCGGTGTCGTAGTACGGGATCTCGTGCTGCGCGGTCACTCCGCCGGTCACGGTCGATCCCGTCAACGTCACGGGCGCGGAGATACTGAGCACCCTGTCGATCCCATTGGCATCCAGCACTGTCCGGTCGCGGCCCGCGCCACGCAGCGTTGTCGGCGCGGTGAGGTTCAGGTCTCCCGTGGTCGGATCCGGGTTGCGGCCCTGCACTTTCTCTGGGTCGGGAGGGATCGTCAAGATATAGCGCCCCGCAGGCACCACGACTGTGCTCCCTGGCCGGGCATTGGCCGTCTGAACTGCCGCTCGCAGCGTGCAGGCGCCTGCGGCAGTACGGCATAGCCCGCTTTGTGGATCGGCCGCGACGCCGTCTGCCGTGGTGTCGACGGTGATCACCGTGGGAGAACCGGGTGGGTTGTCGGCGTAGGCCGCCCCGGGAAATCCGCCTGCGGAACCAACGATCAGGGCTGTGATGGCGACGGCGCGGGCCGACGCGGGGGATGTGCTCGTCCTCATAAAGTTTCTGATCCAATTCACGAACATGGAGTGGGGTACGCCCGCATATAAGTGGGGTACGCGAGCGTCTACCACTATGTCGCAGAGTGGTGCGCCTCGGGGGTGTTTCCGAGAATCCTTTTCGCAGTTATCGATTCGCCTCGGCCGGCCCGGCGCTGATCCGAGCTCGACCGTTCCCCGTGACACAGCGGAACGGCAAAAACGTTGCACGGCGGCGTTTCCCGCTCGCTCGATCGGGCTGTTGTCGCCCACGTCAGCGCAGAACGTCGACAACGATTCTGGTCGCGTCGGCCAGTAGTGCGTTGTCGGCCTTGGCATCCTGGTCCGGCTTGGTCGTCATGACCGCGATCGCGATGGGTGCACCTGCTTCGGTCCAGGCGATCGCGACGTCGTTGTTCGTGCCATAGCTGCCGAGACCGGTCTTGTCACCGACCCGCCATCCCGCGGGCAGCCCGGCGCGGATGCGGGTGTCGCCGGTGGTGTTGGCGATCAGCCATTGGGTCAGCCGGGCGCGTTCGGGCTCGCCGAGAACGTCCCCGAGGACGGCGGCGCGATAGTTGGCGGCCAACCTCTCCGGGGCGGTGGTGTCGCGTTCATCGCCGGGGATGGCGGTATTGAGTTCGGTCTCCCAGCGGTCCAGACGGCTCACCGGATCGCCGATCGATCGCAGGAACGCGGTCAGGCCGGGTGGCCCGCCGAGCAGTTTCAGGATCTGGTTGCCCGCGGTGTTGTCACTGACGGTGATCGCGGCGTCGCACAGCTCCGATGCCGTCATCCCGCTGTCGACGCGGGTCTCGGTCACCGGGGAGTACTCCACCAGTTCCTCCCGCCCATACCGGACGATCTGATCGAAATAGCCGGTGGCGAGCGGATGTCGGTGCAGTAGGGCCGCGCAGGCCAGCCCCTTGAACGTCGACGTCATCGCGAAGCGCTCGTCCGGCCGGTACGCCACCGACTCGCCGGTCGCGGTGTTCACTGCGAACACCCCCAGCCGCGCGCCGTACTGCCGCTCCAGCGCGACGAACCGGTCCGTCGATACCGCGGCGGTGGCTGCGGTGGTCGTTGCCGCCTCGGGACCCGACTCCGCGACACAGCCCGCGAGTAGTCCACCGACCAGCAATGCGCCACCAATGACCCGTGCTGCCCGCGCGGTCGCACCGAAGAATTGTCGTCGTCTGAAACGTGTCATGCAGGCACAACAACACAGGATCGACCGTCCTGTCCAAGACCGACGGCTCCGTTCGACGATATCGAAACAGATATCGTCGCAGCGCGGAGTGCCTAGGACCTCGGCGCTCGACGAGTGGAGCGCCTCCCTGCGCGGCCTCGAGACGGACTTCGTCCGGCAGTGCGCTTCAAGGCGATTCGCCCGCGGCGCGCAGCAGTTTGGTGGCGAGGGTGCGCAGGTGGGTCGCCATCTCCGGTGGGTCGCGGACTTCGAAGGGGAGGTCGAGGTGGGCGATGCGCAGGGCGGTCCATTCCAGGGAGTCGGCGGTGGTGCGGAGCAGGCAGGTGTGGTCGTCGAGGGGTTCGACTTCGGCGGTGCGGACGCGGAAGCGGTCGGTGAGTTCGCCGGCGGAGGCGTGGACCAGGAATTCGACGTGCTGGACCGGGCGGGCCAGGGCGAGCGAGCGGGTGACGAAGGCAGCGGGATCGGCGTCGGGGAGTTCGCGTGGCGGGCAGCGCACGCCGGTCGGGAACGGGGAGGTGATGCGGTCGACGCGGAAGGTGCGCCAGTCGGCGCGGTCGACGTCCCAGGCGACGAGATACCACCGCCGCCCGGCCGACACCAGGGTGTGCGGCTCGACCAGCCTGCGCGACTCGGCGTCGTCTTTGTCGCGGTAGGAGAAGCGGATTCGCTCGTGGTCGCGCGCGCAGGTCGCCAAGGCGACCAGCGTTTCGGGATCCACCCACGGACCAGCGGGCGGTCCGGCCAGATCGACGGTGCTGGCCTGCACCGCGTACACCCGCCTGCGCAACCGATCCGGCAGCACCTGCTGAAGTTTCACCAGCGCCCGCGCCGCGGACTCCTCGCTGCCCGCCACACCCCCGAGCGCGGCATGGCGCAGGCCGAGGGTGATCGCGACCGCCTCCTCGTCGTCGAGCAGCAGCGGCGGCAGCGCGGCCCCGGATTCGAGCCGGTAGCCGCCGACCGCGCCGAGACCCGAGCGCACCGGATAGTCCAGCTCGCGCAGCCGCTCGATATCGCGGCGCACCGTGCGAACGGTGACGCCGAGCCGCTGCGCGAGTTCGGGCCCGCTCCACTCCCGCCGCGTTTGCAACAGCGCGAGCAGTTGGAGGAGCCGGGCGGCGGTGTCGGTCACGCTCCCCAGTATGGCCCGCAATGAGGACCGGAACTGACCTCATTGCCTCCTACCGTGGCGCTGGTGAACGCAGAGACCATGGAGATCGTCGGCGCCCGGGTGCACAACCTGCGCGACGTCACCCTCCGTATTCCCAAGGGCAAGATCGTCGTTTTCACCGGGGTGTCCGGTTCGGGGAAATCGTCGGTGGTGTTCGGCACCGTCGCGGTGGAGTCGCAGCGCCAGCTCAACGAGACCTTCACCTGGTTCATTCGCAATCGGCTGCCCAAGTACGAGCGCCCGGACGCCGACGTCATCGACAATCTCGCGCCCGCGGTGGTGGTGGACCAGAAACCGATCGGCGGCAACTCCCGCTCCACCGTCGGCACCATGACCGACATCCAGTCGATCATCCGCGTCCTGTTCTCCCGGCACGGCGTGCCGAGCGCCGGTGAGGCGAGCCGGTATTCGTTCAACGACCCGCTGGGCATGTGCCCGGAGTGCGGCGGCCTCGGCCACGTGGTACGGCCGGATCTGGACAAGCTGCTCGACACCGGCAAGTCGCTGAACGAGGGCGCGATCCGGTTCTCCCCGTTCGCGATCGGCACCTTCCAGTGGCAGATCTATGCCGAATCCGGCCTCTTCGACCCGGACAAGCCGTTGCGCGACTTCACCGCCGAGGAGTGGCAGCTGTTCCTGCACGGCAATGGTTTTCGCGTGCCGCGGCTGAACAGGACCGGTTCGATGGGACACAACGCCTACGAGGGATTGCTGGAACGCTTCGACCGGCTCTACGTCAAACGCGATCTGAGCGCGCTCTCGGAGAAGAACCGGGCGGCGGCGATGGCGGTGGTCGGCGAACAGGTCTGCCCGGTCTGCGGCGGCGCGCGGCTGAACGCGGCCGCGCTGGCGACCCGCATCGACGGACGCGGCATCGCGGACTACGGCCGGATGGAGGTGTCGGATCTCATCGAGGTGCTCGCCGCGATCGACGATCCGGTGGCCGCGCCCATCGCGAGCGCCGCGATCGCCCGGCTGCGTCGCGTGGAGGACGTCGGCCTCGGCTATCTGTCCCTCGACCGCGAGACGTCCACGCTCTCGGGCGGTGAGGCGCAGCGGCTCAAGGTCGTTCGCCACCTGGGGTCGAGCCTCACCGGCATGACCTACATCTTCGACGAGCCGAGCGTCGGCATGCACCCGCGCGACGTGCACCGCCTGAACGATCTGCTGATCCAGTTGCGGGACAAGGGCAATTCGGTGCTGGTGGTGGAGCACTCCCCCGACGTCATCGCGGTCGCCGACCACGTGGTGGACATGGGCCCCGGCGCGGGCGCCGACGGTGGCGCGGTCGTGTTCCAGGGCAGCGTCGAGAAGCTGCGCGCCTCCGGGACGCTCACCGGGGAACGACTGCGCCAGGCGCGGCCGGTCAAGGAGCACCCACGCGGGCCCGCGGGCTGGCTCACAGTGACGGGGGCCGATCGGTACAACCTGAAGAACGTGACCGCGCGTTTTCCGGTCGGCGTGCTCACCGTCGTCACCGGGGTGGCCGGATCGGGCAAGAGCACGCTCGTGTCGGGCGCGTTCCTGGCCGCGCACCCGGACGCGGTGGCGGTCGATCAGTCGGCGATCGGCGGTTCCCGGCGGTCCAGTCCCGCGACGTACCTGGGCATCATGGACCAGCTGCGTCAGCTTTTCGCCGCGGCGCACGGGGTGAAGCCCGGACTGTTCAGCTTCAACTCCGCGGGCGCGTGCGCCGAATGCGGCGGCGCCGGAATCATTTTCACCGACCTCGCGTATATGGATCCGGTAACCACGGTGTGCCGCACCTGTCACGGCAGGCGGTATCGCCCCGAGGTGCTCGGCTACCTGGTGCGCGGGGCGTCGATCGCCGACGTGCTCGACATGACCGCCTCCGAGGCACTGGAGTTCTGGCGCGGGCGCGACCGCATCTCGACGCCGTTGCGCGCATTGCGCGATGTGGGCCTCGGCTACCTCACCCTGGGCCGCTCGCTCAGCTCGCTGTCCGGCGGCGAACGACAGCGCCTCGAGCTCGCCGCGCACCTGCACCGCCGCGGCGGGGTGTACGTGCTGGACGAGCCGACCACCGGACTGCACATGGCCGACGTGGACATTCTGATGACGCTGCTGGACCGGCTGGTGGACGGCGGCAACACGGTGATCGTCATCGAGCACGATCTCGAGGTCGTCAAGCGGGCCGACTGGATCGTCGACCTGGGGCCCGACGGCGGCAAGCACGGGGGCGAGATCGTTTTCGCCGGAACGCCCGCCGAGCTCGTGGCCGATCAGCGGTCCGTCACCGCGGACTATCTGCGCCGCAGCCTCGCCGCGGCGGCGTGACCCCGGTGCTCGTCCTGCTGACCGGGACGACGGGTACGCACGTACCGGCACGCGCGGGCAGGCTGAAGTCACGCCGATGCTGTGCCATTCGCCCGGCCCGCCGGCGTGCCGTTCACCAGGCACGCCGGTCATCGGCCCGCGTCCCCCGCCGACCGCGGTGGTGAGTCGAGAACGTGAACCCAAAGGAGTGACATGACGACCGGAGTGGAGCCCGTGGAGCGACCCCGACACGCCGCCCTGGAGAGCACCGCACCGACCGTTGCCGAACTCGACGGCACCTGCGCGCTGAGCCGCGACCGCATCGGCGGCAAGGCCTGGAGCGTCGATCACATGCGGGCACTCGGCCTGCCGGTGCCGCCCGCGTTCGCCGTCACCACCGAAGGCTGGGCCGACTTCCGTGCGCGCGGTGCGCTGAGCGAGGAGATCTGGCTCCAGGTGCGGGCAGGCGTCGCGGCCCTGGAGCGCGGCACCGGGCGCCGCTTCGGCGACGCCGAACGCCCGCTGCTGGTGTCGGTGCGTTCCGGCGCCGCGGTGAGCATGCCCGGCATGATGGACACGGTGCTGAACCTCGGCATCAACGACGAGGTGGAGCGGGCGCTCGCCGCCGAGACGCGCAACCCCGGGTACGCCGCGGACACCCACGGCCGGTTCCGCTCGCAATACCGCGAGATCGTGCTCGGCGATCCGCGGGGCGCGGTCCCGCAGGACCCGTGGGAACAGCTGCGCGGCGCCGTCGCCGCGGTCTTCCGATCCTGGGATTCCGCGCGCGCCAAGACTTATCGCCGCAGCCGCGGCGTCTCCGACGACCTCGGCACCGCGGTCACGGTGCAGGCCATGGTGTTCGGCAACCTCGACGCGCTCTCCGGCACCGGCGTGCTGTTCACCCGCAATCCGAACACCGGCGAGCGCGCCGTGTTCGGCGAATGGCTGGTCGGCGGCCAGGGTGAGGACGTGGTCTCCGGCCGCACCACCCCGCGCCCGCTCGACGAGCTCGCGATCACCATGCCCGACGTGCTCGCGCAGCTGCTCGACGCCGCGGACCTGCTGGAACAGGACGGCCGCGATATTCAGGACATCGAATTCACCGTGGAATCCGGCAGGCTGTGGCTGCTCCAGTCGCGGCCAGCGAAGCGATCGGCCCGCGCCGCGGTGCGCGCCGCGGTCGCCATGGCGGGCGAAGGGCTCATCGATACGGCGACCGCGCTGACCCGCGTCGACGCCGAGCAGGTGCGCACCGTGCTGCGACCGGCCTCGGGCGTGGAGACCGATCGGCCGCCGCTGGCCCGCGGCGAGTCGGCCTGCCCGGGACTGGCCTTCGGCGTCGTCGTCACCGATCCGGACGAAGCCGAAACGCGCGCCGCGGCAGGCGAAGACGTCGTCCTCGCGCGGCCGACCACCAGCCCCGACGACCTGCACGGCATGATCGCGGCGCGGGCCATTGTCACCGAACTCGGCGGCGCCACTTCGCATGCCGCGCTGGTGAGCCGGGAGCTGGGCAGGCCGTGTGTGGTCGGCTGCGGGCCGGGCGTGGTAGCGGCGCTGACCGGGCACATGGTCACCGTGGACGGCGGCGCGGGTGCGGTGTGGCTCGGCGAGATCACCGGAAAGGCCGTGGACCAGAGCGTGATCGAGGACGTCGCGCAGCTCGCCCGCTGGGCCGCTGTCCAGCCGGACGAACTGGTCGGCCTGCTGTCCGCGCGCTCCGACGGTGCCGAAAACCCCACGTCGGCAACGCATTCGACCGAGAATGGACGGATGACAGCAGGGACTTCGCCTGCGTCCGATCCCGCTCTGCCGCGCACCACCCCGCGCGACAGCCGGACGCAGCAGCACACCACCCCCGTTCATCGTCCCCCCACCGACCTCGACCTCCTTCGCCTGATCGGCATCAAGGGCCGGGTCACCTCCGACGCCGTCGCGGACAGCCTCGCGGGCGAGGCCGCCGAAACCGGTGAGCGCTGTGCGGATCTCGTCGCCCGCGGGTTGTGCGCGACCACACCGGTCGGCGTGCGCCTCACACCCGAGGGCCGCGGCGAACTCGCCCGGCTGCTCTCCGCGGAACGAGAAACCGTGGATCCCACCGTGATCGCCACGGCCTACGACGAATTCTGCGCGTTCAATGCCGAACTCAAGGAAATCATCACCGCCTGGCAGATGAAGGACACCGCGACCGTCAACGACCACGCCGACACCGCCTACGACACCGCGGTGCTGGACCGGCTGCGCACCGTGCACGGCCAGGTCGCGCCGCTGGTGCGCCGGATCGGCGAGATCGCGCCACGGTTGTCGCGCTACACGGGCCGCCTCGAGCGCGCGGTCGAGCGCATCGACGGCGGCGATCACACCTGGGTGGCGCGTCCGATCATGGACAGCTACCACACCGTGTGGTTCGAGCTGCACGAAGATCTCATCGGCCTGTGCGGGTTGAGCCGCGCCGACGAGGCCGCGGCGGGCCGGGCCCACTGACGCCATGCACACCGACAGTTCCCCGCGGCGATGGGTCGACTTCGCCGAGATCGACAACGTTCGCGACCTCGGCGGGCTGCCCGTGTCCGGCGGCGGCGTCACGCGCTTCGGCACGGTGTACCGTGCCAGCACCCCGCAGCACCTGACCGAGGACGATCTGATCCTGCTGACCGATCGGGTGGGTTTGCGCACCCTGATCGACCTGCGCAATCCCGACGAGGTCGAGCGGGAGGGTTACGGCCTGCTCGCCGGCGCGGCCGTCCGGCTGGTCAACCTGCCCGTGCGCAAGGCGGCGGCGGTCACCGTCACCCCCACCGACCTGGTGCCCGACGCGAAACACTACGACTTGGTCGCGCTCTACCGCGAACTGCTGGACGGCAGCGCGGAATCCGTGCTCACCGCCGTGCGGATGATCACCGACACCGAACGGCATTCGGTGGTGTTCCACTGCGCCGCGGGCAAGGACCGCACCGGTGTACTCGCCGCGGTGCTGCTGGACGCCGTCGGGGTGCCCGCGGAGGTGATCGCGGCCGACTACGCCCTGTCCGGCGAGCGGATGGCGCGGGTGCGTGCCCGGCTCGACGCGCTGCCGTCGTATCACGGGCTCCCCCCGGTGCGCACCGGGATCCTGGCGGTGGAACCCGGCGTGATGATCGAGTTCCTCGGCCGGCTGCGGGCCGACCACGGCGGCGCGGCGGGCTGGTTGCGCGCGCACGGCCTCGGCGACCGTGAGCTGGCGGATCTGCGCCGGGTGCTCGTCGAGAACTGACCGTATCCACACCTCGCTCCGGCCTCGGGCGGTCGGCGCGCCCGAGGCCAACCTGACCCGCCGCGGCCCGCGCGGCGGGATCATGGTCGTATGGCGACGCGGGAAGTGGTCCGGGCGGGCCGGTTCACCAACATCTACGACCCCAGCGCGGGCGAGGACCACCCGTGGTACATCAACGACCACACGGTCGTCCGGGACCGCGACGGCGTGTGGCACCTGTTCGGCATCACCCACCCCGAGCCCGCCGATCCGTTCCACGAGATCGAGTTCGCGCACGCCACCGCGCCCGATCTGCGCGGCCCGTGGACCAAACAGGAGCCCGCCCTCCGCGTCGACCCCGGCTACCACGGCGAGACCCACCTCTGGGCGCCCTACGTGATCCGTTCCGGCGCAACGTACTTCATGTACTACGCCGCGGGCGGCGCCGATCGCACCCGGGCGGCGATCAACCTGGCCACCTCCACCGACCTCGTCCGCTGGGAGCGCGCGCCCGGGGGACCGCTGTTCCGCGACGGCTACGACGCCCGCGACCCGATGGTGCTGCGGATCGGCGAGAAGTGGGCGATGTACTACTGCGCGACCGGCACGCCCGCGGGCGGTCATCACGTCGTCGCCTACCGGCTCAGCACCGACCTGCAGCACTGGGGCGAGCGGCACATCGCCTACGCCGATCCGACGATCGGCACCGAGGCGGGCAATACCGAATCGCCGTTCGTGGTGCGGCACGAAGACCGCTGGTACCTGTTCATCGGCCCGCGGCCCGGCTACGTCGGCACCGATGTCTTCCGCAGCGACAACCCTTTTCGCTTCCGCATCGGCGACAAGGTCGGGCACGTGGCCGCGCACGCCGCCGAGGTCGTCCGCGACGCGGGCCGCTGGTGGGTCACCAGCGCGGGATGGGGACAGGGCGGCGTGCATCTCGCGCCGCTGACGTTCCCGCCGCCGCTCGCGGGTATCGCCGTGCCGCGCTGATCGAGACACGCCGCCGAGACGCCTCGCTCGGTGACGATCCCGGCTCCGATTCGCCGAAAGAGGCCGATTCGGCTGGGTCGCCTGGTATCTGTTGACCGAGTCGACTATCCGCCCACCACCGCGGGGAGGTACCGGCATGGCCCGTATCGGCGTGATCAGCGTTTCCGACGGCCGCGACTATGTGCACACCGACCTCGCGGACTTCATCCGAACCACCGAGGACCGCTTGGTCGACGCCCTGACGGCGGCGGGGCACGAGGTGGTGCGCGGCACGGAGATCATCAGCGACAACGCCCTCGCCGGATCGGTGGCGCGCGAGGTGGCCGCGGCGGGCGTCGATCTCACCGTGCTGCACTACGCCGTCTGGGCGTTCCCGCACTTCAGCATGCTCGCCGCGGGCGCGACACCCGGCCCGCTGCTGTTGCTGTCGAACATCGATCCGGTGCAGCCGGGGATGGTGGGGATGCTCGCCGCAGGCGGCGCGCTCGACCAGATCGGCCGCGCGCACACCCGGCTGTGGGGCGACCCGGCCGACGCCGCGCTGATCGAGGCGATCGGGGTGCGCGCCACCGCGGCGGCGGCCGTCTCGGCGTTGCGCGGCAGCACCTTCGGACGCTTCGGCGGGCGGCCGATGGGCATGAACACCGCCGTCGCGAACACCGATCAGTGGCAGCGGTTGTTCGGCATCGACGTCGAGGAGATCGACCAGTGGGAGATCGTGCGACGGGCCGAGACCGCCGACGCCGGTGAGGCGAAGGCCGCGCGGGAGTGGCTGGAGCGCCACGCCACCGTGCACTACGACGGCGCGAAGCTCACCCCGGACCTGCTGGAGCGCCAGATCCGCTCCTACCTGGCGATGCGCGAACTGATCACGCAGTGGCGGCTGGACTTCTCCGGCATCAAGGGCCAGCCGGAACTGACCCAGTACTTCGCGACCATGGACGTCACCGAGGCGTTCCTCAACGACCCCTACGACTGGAACGGTCCCAAGGAAACCCACGTCTGCGCCACCGAGGCCGACATGGACGGCGCGCTCACCATGCAGCTGCTCAAACACCTCGCGGGCACCCCCGTGCTGTTCGCCGACGTCCGGCACTATCACGCCGACCGCGACATCTGGGATCTGTGCAATTCGGGCCAGCACGCGACCTGGTTCGCCGCCCGCAGCGCCGATCCCGCGGAGAACCTCGCGCGGGTGCACCTCTATCCGGAGGTGTTCTTCTTCCCCGCGGGCGGCGCCTCGGTGCACCATCTCGCCGCGCCGGGCACGATGACGTTGGCGCGGCTGACCCGCAAGGACGGCGACTATCGGATGCAGCTGATGCTCGGCGACTTCGAGACCTACGACGAGCAGACCAACGAATCGCTGATGAAGCAGTCCACCAGGGAGTGGCCGCACGCGTTCGCCCGGCTCGACGCGCGCGCCGAGGATTTCCTGTCCCGCTTCGGCGCCAACCACATCCACGCCGTCCCCGGCGACCACCGCGCGGCGGTGCGGGCGACCTGCGATCTGCTCGGCATCACGCTCGACGAGTTCTCCCGCGACCCGCGATGAGGCGCGGGCACGGCCGCACGGAACGGTGGTGAGCCGATGTTTCTCGGCGTCGATATCGGCACCTCGGCCTCCAAGGGCGTGCTGGTGCGCGCGGACGGCACGGTCATCGCGAGATCCGAACGCGCCCACACCGTCTCGACGCCGCAACCGGGGTGGGTGGAGCACGACGCGGAGACGGTGTGGTGGTCGGAATTCGCCGCCATCGCCGCCGATCTGATGGCGGCGGCCGACGGCGAAGGGATCGACGGGCTCGCGGTCTCCGGCATCGGGCCGTGTCTGCTGCCCGCCGACGGCGCGGGCAATCCGCTGCGCCCGGCCATCCTCTATGGCGTCGATACCCGTGCCACCGTCGAAATCGCGGAACTGAACGCGGAATTCGGCCAGGAGAGCGTGCTCGAGCGGGCCGGATCGCCGCTCACGAGTCAAGCGGTCGGGCCCAAACTGCGCTGGCTCGCGCGGCACGAACCGCAGGTCGCCGACCGGACCGAACTGCTGCTGATGGCGAGTTCCTTTCTGGTGCACCGGCTCACCGGCCGGTACGTGCTCGATCACCAATCCGCCAGTCAGTGCGTGCCGCTCTACGATCTGCGCAAGCGCGCATGGGCCGCGGACTGGGCCGAGGCGGTGGCGCCCTGGCTGACGCTGCCCGAACTCGCGTGGCCCACCGAGATCGTCGGACGGGTGAGCGCGACAGCCGCGGCCGCGACGGGCCTGCCCGCGGGGCTGCCGGTCACCACCGGAACCATCGACGCCTGGGCCGAAGCCGAGAGCGTCGGGGTGCGTGCACCGGGCGACGCCATGATCATGTACGGCACCACGCTTTTCCTGGTGCAGGTGCTCACCGAACCCGTCCCGCATCCGGGTCTCTGGGGGACCTGCGGAACCTGGCCGGGCACTTACACTCTCGCGGCGGGCATGGCCACCTCCGGGGCAGTCACCGAATGGCTGCGCGACCTGGTCGGCGGCGACTACACCGAGCTGGTCGCCGAGGCCACCGAGGTGCCCGCGGGCAGCCGCGGCCTGCTGGCGCTGCCCTATTTCGCGGGCGAGCGCACGCCGCTGTTCGATCCCGACGCCAGGGGCGTCGTCGCGGGGCTGACGCTGCGCCACGGCCGCGCCGAGTTGTACCGCGCGGCGCTGGAATCGATCGCCTACGGCGTCCGGCACAACCTGGAGGCGATGACCGAGGCGGGCGGGCAGGCGCGGCGGCTGGTCGCCGTCGGCGGCGGCACCAAGGGCGGGCTGTGGACACGGATCGTCTCCGAGGTCACGGGGCTGCCACAGCAGCTGCCCGCCGACACGGTCGGGGCGTGCCTCGGCGACGCCATGCTGGCCGCGACCGCGGCCGGTCTCGACACCTCGGCGTGGAATCCGGTGGCCGGCACCGTCGTCCCCGATCCAGCCTGCACCGCAGGCTACGAGCCGTACTACCGGCGCTATCGCGAGCTCTACACCGCCACGGCCGAGATCGCGCATTTCCTTGCTGCCGAGCAGCGCCGGGCACACCCGCCTTCCTGATCCTCGGACGTCATGCCAGGATGCTTGAGGCAACACCGGCAGGGAGGACCCGCATTGCCCACAGTGACCTTGACCCAACAGAACTTTCACGAAGTCATCAGCGCCAACTACATCGTGCTCATCGATTGGTGGGCAGGCTGGTGCGCGCCGTGCCGCCATTTCGCGCCGGTGTTCGAGTCGTCGTCCGACCAGCACCCCGACATCGTGCACGGCAAGGTCGACACCGAGGCCGAAGAGGCGCTGACGGCCTTGGCGCAGGTCGATCGGTTCCCGACGCTGATGGCCTTCCGCGAGGGGCTGCTGGTGTTCTCCCAGCCGGGCTTCCTGCCCGCCGCCGATCTCGAAGAGGTGGTGCAGCAGGTGCGCTGGCTGGATATGGATCAGGTCCGCAGGGAACTGGCCGCGCAGGAAGGAACCGTCCAGCAAGCCCAGCAGCCCGAGGCGGTCGCCGTCGCGCCCGCGGGCGCCGCACGCATGGCGGGCCCGG
>NZ_BDBP01000033.1 GCF_001613045.1 Nocardia lijiangensis NBRC 108240
GCGAGGTCCGCGGACGGCTTGCCGTCGGCCTCATCCCCACGGTCGCCGCGGTCGATGTGCCCGGCGCGCTGCGGGTTTTCCGCGCGCGCTACCCGCACGTGCGCATCGGCCTGCGGGTGGGCGCGAGCGAGGATCTCGTCGAGCAGGTCGAGCGGGGAGCCATCGACGTGGCGTTCCTCGGGCTGCCGACCACCGCGCGACCCCGCGGGGTCGCCGCCCACGAACTCGCCCGTGACCGGCTCGTCGCCGTGGTCGCGCCGGACCATCCGCTCGCCGGGGAATCGACGGTCGACCTGCGCAGGCTCGCGTCCGAGGTCTTCGTCGACCTGCCGGCCGGAACCGCAGGACGCGTCCAATCCGACCAAGCCTTCACGGCCGCCGGTCTCGACCGCGACGTCGCGTTCGAAGTGACCACCGCGGACTACATCACGCGACTCGTCGGCCAGAACCTCTGCGTGGCCATGCTCCCCGCCGCCTACGCCCCGCAGCTCACCGGCGTGGTCACCATCGAGGTCGACGACGCGCCCGCCCGTGTCGAGTACGTCGTCTGGAACCGCTGCGGCCGCACGCCGGCGGCGGCCGCGTTCCTCTCCATCCTCGATATCCCGATCCCGGGCACGCCCGCCGACGGTCCGGCGGGCGCGGCTCACTGACGCGCGATCACTTCCCCGGTCCGGCCGGACCGGCGGTTCTGCGGCGCCTCGGGCGCTCGGAGCGGTCGCCAAGGGCAGGAACGGCGATCACCCGATCCAGCGCGCGCAGGTCGGCGTCGAGCTTCCTGAACAGCCAGTACGCGGCGACGAAGGCGAGGCCCGCGCCCGCGCACAAGCCGAGCACCGAATCGCGTACGAGCGCAAGCTCGTCCGATTCGAGGGCGCTGAATCCCGCAAGCACCCCGATCACCGGCACCGACGCGGAGACCGCGAGATAGACCGTGGTTCTTCGACGCAGCCAGTGCAGATCGGCCGAGTCGCGCTCCGTGGCGCGGCCGTGGCGCAGATAGATGGGATAGACGCAGCGAACGACATAGAAGGTGGAGAGGAAGAACGTGTAGGCGACGGAGATGGTGCCCGCCACCAGCACGGTCATCGCCGCGTGGATCTGTAGCCGCAACGGCAGGTCGGTGAGCCAGCGCAGCAACAGCACGCCCGTCACGGTGGCGATGAGCGCGCCGAGAAGGGTGTTCAGCGCACACAGATCGCCCCACAGCAGTGTTCGCGATCGCATCCGCGCGAGCGTCGACTCGTCATAGCGCCTGCCCTCGCGCAAGCCGCGCAAGACCGCAAGCAAGTCACGCGATATGTACACGTAGATGACGACGGCCAACGGCAAGACAGCGAGGATGCACGCGATCACGCCCCTGTCGATCTGCGAGTTGATGGCGTCGGGCACGCGCTCTCTGATCAGGTTCTGGGCGTGTGTGGCCAGGTAGCCCGTAGCCAGGCCGATTCCGACCAGCGAGGACAACCACAGGATCGGGGTCGGCCACCGCGAGAGGCGCGCCCGCCAGCTGTCCGGCGGCGGATAGACGAGGTCGCGGGCCCGCGCCTCGAGGCACAGGTCGAGCTGCTGGGCCAATTCCGAACCGCACGAATAGCGGTCCGCGCGGTCGGGCGACAGGCACTTCAGCAGCACTTGACGCAGGGCCGCGGGGCAGTCCGGCGGTAGATCGGACAGGAACTTCGAGTCGATCGGCCTGCGCCGCAGTTCGAGCATGCGGGCCAGCGACGTCTCCGACTCGCCCGCGGATGTTTCGTCCTCGAAGGGACGCCGTCCGGTCAGCAGTTCCCACAGCATGACGGCCAGCGCGAAGATGTCGCTTCGGGTGTCGAGGTCAGCGGCGGTCGCGGGCAGCTCCGGGTGACAGGCCTCGAGCTGTTCGGGCGACATGTACGACAGCGATCCGCCGAAGTACGCCAGCGGACTCGCGCCCTTGACGCGTGTGCTGAAGCTGACGTTGAAATCGGCCAGCTTCGGGATGCCTTCGGCACTGAGCAGGACGTTCGCGGGTTTGATGTCGCGATGCAGCACCCCGCGCTCGGACGCGTGCTGCAACGCGTCCGCGAGCCGGCGGCCCAGCCAGGCGACGGTCTCCGGCCAGGTCAGCGCGGCGGTCCGTTCGCGAACAGCCGAATCGGCGGGCCGCACCTCGCCCTTGTCGGCAAGCACGTCGTCGACCGCGTCGAGCAGCAGCTGCCCGGTGTGCTGTCCCTCGGGCGTCGAGCGCCGCAAGCGCAGCACGTCGAGCAGCGTTCCGCCCGGTAGATACTGCATGTAGAGCAGCTTCAGCTCGCCGTCGGCGATGAGTCGCTGGTCGAAGATGCGCACGATGTATTCGTGGTCCAGTTGGGCGAGGGTCTGCGGCTCGATGCCGTGGTTGTGGGAGATCTTGACCGCGACAAGTCGCTGCATGGATTGTTGCCGGGCGAGGTACACCTGGGCGAAGGCGCCCGCGCCGATCCGCATCAGCAGGTCGAAATCATCGATACGGTCGCCGACATCGATGGCGTCGAGCAGCACTTGCGCACCTGGACGAGCGATCATCGTGCTGCGATAGTCGCTGCTGAGCTCGGGATCCTCGGCCGCGCCGGTGACCTCGGCGAGGGCGGCGGGAGCGTCGGCGGTGTGCACACCGCGGCGCACGGCGTGAAGTTCCTCGTAGACGAGTTCGGCCGGGAGCGGACCCTCGCGCAGCTCGGTGAATTCCGCGCGGTAGTCGATCAGTCGCTTGGGAAAGTGATGACGCAGCCAGCGGTATTCGAGGTCGATCTTGATCAGTTCGATCAGCACGGTGCGCCGCGCCCACGGTTCCCGCGGCAGGTACGCCGACAGGTCGGGCGGGGACCCGGATGCCCAGGCCTCGGAAAACCGCGCCACGGCGGTGGCCAGCGCGGTGCGGGTACGTTCGGCTGAATCGACCAGGTCGATCGGCTCGTACATCGCCTAGCTCGGGATCAGCCTCGGGCGATCACACGGCGGGCTGCGCGCGATGTGGCCGTACTTCTCGGTCGCCCCACAGTAGCTCCTTTCGCCATCCTCCCCGCTCAAGGGTATCGCTCCACAATCAGCGAATGTGTGGCAAATTCCGGCTCGCCCGTGGCGGACATGCGCGAGCGGCGCTATCGCACGGATGACGCCGCGGATTCGGTGCGGGGAGCGAGCCGATGTTCGAGTTCGGCGCCTTCGATGTCGAGGTCGGGAACGTAGCGGGCGAACCATCGCGGGTGGTACCACATGCGGTTGCCGACGAGCGCCATGATGGCGGGCACCAAGGTCAGCCGGACGACGAAGGCGTCGAGCAGAACGCCGACGGCAAGGGTGAACGCCAGCGGTTTGACGATCGGGTTGTCGACGGTGGTGAAGGCGACGAAGACGGCGAACATGATCAGCGCGGCGGCGGTCACGACGCGCGCGGAGTGGGCGACGCCGTTCTGCACCGAGGTGACCGCGTCCGCGGTGCGGGTGTGTTCCTCCTTGATCCGGGAGACGACGAAGATCTGGTAGTCGCTGGACAGACCGAAGATGATGGCGAGGGTGATGATCGGCAGGAAGCTCAGCGTCTGCGCCTTGGTGACGTCGAAAAGTTCGGCGCCCCAGCCCCATTGGAACACCGCGACCTGTGCGCCGAGGGCGGCGAAGACCGAAAGGATGAATCCGGCGATCGAGGACAGCGGGACCAGGATCGTGCGGAACGCGATCGTCAGCAACACCAGCGCCAGGCCGACGACGACCGCGAGGAAGATCGGCAGCGCCTCGGCGAGCCGGTCCGAGGTGTCGATATTGGCGGCCGTGGTGCCGCCGACCAGATACGTTGCCCCGGTGCCGCTTTCGAGGCGGTCGCGGTCGGCGCGCAGCCGGTTCACCAGGTCGGCCGTCGCGGGGTCGTCCGGCCCGGTCCGGGGGAAGACCTGGATCAGCAGCAGTCCGTCCCCGGTGCCCGCGGGCTGCACCGCGGCGACGCCGGGTTCCTGCTGGAGCCTGCCCATGAGGGTTTGCGCCGCGTCCGGGCCGGTGGCCCGCGACAGGTCGGTCACCACGAGCAGCGGTCCGTTGAAGCCGGGTCCGAACGACTTGTCGACCAGCTCGTAGGCCTTGTGGGCAGTGCTGGAGTCCGGCTGCGTTGCGCCACTGGGCAATCCGAGTTCCATGCGCGTGACCGGGAGCGCCAGCATCGCGAGCAGCGCGACGCCCAGGATCAGCAGCGGGATACGGAATCTCGTGACGAATCGTCCCCACGTGTGCCCGAACGTGCGCTCGGGCTCGTAGGCGGCGATGCGCGCCACCTCCTCCGGCCGCCCCGGGTGCAGCGGTGGCGAGATGAACCGGGCGACAGTGTCACCGGCGAAGGCCAGCAGGGCGGGCAGCAGCGTCAGCGCGACGAGCATGGCCACCAGCACCGCGCCCGCCGCGGTCAGGCCCATGACGGTGAGGAACGGGATGTTCGCCACCGCGAGTCCGCACAGCGCGATGATCACGGTGATCGCCGCGAACACCACCGAACTGCCCGCGGTGCCGACCGCGAGTGGAATGGATTCCGCCGCGGCCATTCCCAGCACGATGTGGTGCCGGTGCCGCGACAGGACGAACAGCGCGTAGTCGATGCCGCAGGACAGGCCGAGCATCAAAGCCAGCGACGTCGCCGCCGACGGCACGTCGACGTAGGCGGCGACCCCGAGGATTCCGGTGAGCCCGATACCGACGCCCACCAACGCGGTGACGATGGGCAGGCCCGCCGCGACCGCGGCACCGAAGGTGATCAGCAAGATGATCAATGCCGCGACAACGCCGAGAAGCTCCGGCGTATGCGGGATTTCGGCCGTGAAGCCGGGATAGACCGCGCCGGAGAACTCCACGTCGAGTCCCGCCTCCCGCGCGGGGTCCGCGACGTGGGTCACCCCGTCGAGGGTCTCCTCACCGACCTCCCCCGCGGACACCGAGAACTGCACTCTGCCCAGCGCGACGCGCTGATCCGGCGACACCGCCTTGGCCTGGAACGGGTCGACGACCGCCGCGACCTGCGGCAGCCCACGCAACCCGGCCATCACCTGCTCGATCTGACCGGCGACCTGCTGGTCGGTCACCTTGGCCATCCCGGGCGTCGCGAAGACCACCTGCATCTGCGCGCCACTGAAGGCGGGTATGCGCTGCTGCAGCAACGACACGGCTTCCTGCGATTCGGTACCCGGGACCGTGAAATTGTCGGTCGTCTTGCCACCGGTTCCGGCGGCGAAGCCGACCGCGCCGGCCAGCAGCACGATCCAGATCGCCAGCACCCACCAGCGGCGACGGACTACGACCTGCCCGAGCGCGAACAGATACCGAGACATGCGGATCCTCTCACCGAGTCACCAATCGACGGAGCGGCACGGCGCCATCCGCACGATAACACGGTAAGTGATGATTTCGTCAAAAACGTAGTAATGGTCAGCAATCATTCGTGCGGCGCGGTCGGCCCGCGCGCTCAGCCTCGATCGCCGGGCGCGAACCGCGGCACGGCCGCACACAGCGCGGACAGGTTCGTTCCGCAGCGCTGCACGGTTCCGTCGGGCCGGACCAGGGCCGCGGACGCGTGACCGCGGCGAAGCCAGCGGTGCAGGGCCGTCCCCGGCGCCGCGGGAAGCACGACTCCGCCGCGTTGCGCGATCCGCGTCCGCTCCGCCTCAGGCGGGTCGAGTGCGGTGATGATCGCGAACCGTCCCGCAACGATGTCGTCGACCGGCCGCCCGTCGGACAGTCGATCGTTCGGGGTCAGCCGACCGGCCAGACCGCGGCGCAGCAACGGTGCGATGACCAGGTCGGAGCGGCGCAGCGGCGGGGATTCACCGCTGGTGAGCATGCGGGCGAAGCCGGGCACCCGAGCCAACCGCGGTGCGATCAGACCGCGCAGGTGGTTGCCGAACTCGCCGCCCTGGGTCATGGTCGCGCCGGTGAGCTTGGCCAGCCGGATCATGGCCCGCGCGTGCGGTTTTCGCTCGGTCTCGTAGGTGTCGAGCACGCTGCCGGCGAGCTCGCCGCGCAGTACCCCGGCCAGCTTCCAGGTGAGATTCGCGGCGTCGCGCAGGCCCGCGCCCATGCCTTGGCCGATGAACGGCGGCGTCAGGTGGGCGGCATCGCCGAGCAGGAATACCGGCCCCTTGCGCCAGCGGTCGGCGAGCTGGGCGCGGAAGGTGTATTCGGCGACCCGCACCAGCTCGAGGCGCTCGAACGCGGCCGTGTCGAGCCACGGTGCGATCAGCGGTCGCAGCTGCGGCAGGTCGCGGAAGTCCGCGGCGGTTTCGCCGGGGAGAAGCCGGAATTCCCACCGGTAGCGGGTTTTTCCGATACGCATGTAGGTGGCGGCGCGCTTCGGGTCGCAGACCTGGTGGACGCCCTCCCAGTGCCCGAGGTCGGCGGTCGTGGCGATATCCACGACCAGCCAGCGCTGCGCGAATCGCAGATCCTGCATCCGCGCGCCGATCTCGTCGCGGACGAGACTGTTGGCTCCATCGCAGCCCAGCAGGTACCCGGCGCGCACGGACTCGTCTCGCCCGGTCGCCCGGTCGGCGAAATCCACCCGGACGCAATCACTCTCGATGGTCACGGCGGTGACTTCCGCGCCGCCACGCAGTGTCACCGACGGGTAGCGGCTCAGGTTGGCGCGCAGAATCGCTTCCAGTTCCGGCTGGTCGAACAGGTTCGCCTCAGGGTGCCCGTTGCGATCACCGTCCGGATCGCGATCGAATTGCGCAAGCACCCGCCGATCGGGATCGATCAGCCGCAAACCCAGTGCCGGGCGGGAGATCGCGTCGAACTCGTCGCCGACGCCGAGCCGCTCGACGATCCGGCGGATTTCGCCGTCGAGGTGGACCGCGCGCGGCTGCGGATAGACGCCCTCCCACCGTTCCAGAATCAGGGACTCGATCCCGTATTGCGCCAGCAAGGTGGCCGCGGTGAGTCCGGCCGGGCCCGCTCCGACGAGCACGACCGGAATCGTGCGCATGGTCACGGAAGAACTCCGGACAGGGTCACCACGTAGCCGGCGGCGGCGAGGGCGGTCACGGCCGCGGGCGCGATGTCGGGGATGCCGTCGCCGTTGCGGAGATGGGTGACCACGGCGCCGCACATCAGCAGCGTCAGCCCCGTTCCTGCCGCAATGCCGATCGGCGGGAGCACGAAACCGAGCAGCACGCCACCGGCCGCGACGATTTCGAGTGCACCGATACCCCGGTAGGCGGTGGTCGTATAGCCGAGATGCTCGGCGCGTTGACGCATCGGGGCGAGCGCCAGCAGCTTGGCCGCTCCGAAGGACAGGAACTCCGCCGCCAGCAGACCTGCCAGCACGTTCGACACGATTGTCATTGCAACTCCATAACTTTCCAGGCGATCGCGTAGCGACCGAGAATGGTTTCGACCTCCCGTTTGTCGGAGGAGGGGTCGAGTTCGACCGTCGCGACGATCGCGCCGTCCTCGACCGCGGCCGTGATGGCGCGTACTCCGGCGGTCTCGGCGAGCGCCTCGAGCAGTTCGCGGCGGGTGGCGTCGGCGCGCAGGCCGAGCTTGTAGGGCTTGCCGACGTCGGTGACCGGGAGCGCGTCGAGGACGGTGACCGTCTTGGGTGCGGCGGCGCGCTCGTGCACCCGGTCGGCGGCCCACTCCACCAGCTCCGATTCGGTGACGTCCGTGCCTGCCGTGAGCACGACATAGGCGACGGGCACCTCACCGGCGTGCACGTCCGGGCGCCCGACCGCACCGGCGGCGCCGACCCGCGGGTGCGTCAGCAGGGCGTCTTCGATGGTCGCTGGGTCGATGTTGTGGCCGCCGCGGATGATGAGATCCTTGGCGCGGCCGTGCAGGTGGAGGAAGCCGTCCTCGTCGATGTGGGCGAGATCGCCGGTGTCCAGCCAGCCCCCGACCAGTGTGCCCAGCCCGTCGAGTGTATGGCCGCGGTCGTCGCGACCGGTCACGTAACCGGCGAAAACCGTTGGGCCGCTGATGATCAGCACGCCGATCTGCCCGGCGGGCAGCTTCTCCCACTTCCCGTCCCCGTTACTGCGGACGACCTCGACATGCTGGTACGGCATGCGTTGCCCTACCGCGCCGGGTCGAGGCCGCTCCGGGAAGCTGCGAGCAGTCGCACAGGTCGCTTCGGTGAGGCCGTAGCCCTCCACCAGGGTCACGCCGGTGTGCGCCTGGAAGTTCTCGCACACCGCGCGCGGCAACGGCGACGCGCCGACCAGCGCGTAGCGCAGGCTGGAGATGTCGGCGTCGATCGGGCACTGCGCGAGCACGGCGTACACGGTCGGCACGGCGCTCATCGCGGCGATCTCGTAGTGCGCCACGATGTTCCAGAACTGCGCGTACAGGGCGAAGTCCCGATAGCCGAGCGGTCCCGCCCACACCACCGATTGACCGCGGAACATCGGCGCGAGCAGGGTGACGACGAGGGCGTTGACGTGGAACAGCGGTAGCGCGGCGAAGACGACCGCGTCCTGATCGAGCAGCGAGTTGGCGGCGATCATCCACGCGTTGGCGACCTCGCCGGAGTGCCGGTGCGCGGCCAGCTTCGGCACACCGGTGGTGCCTCCGGTGTGGAACAGCGCGGCCAGATCCGAGGCAGCGGGCGGCACTCCGCGGAATCGCGACGAATCCTGTTCGCGTGCAAGGGTATCGAGGTAGCCGATCCGAACCCCGTCGATCGCGGGCAGCGCCTGCGGCAGCTCCGTGGCGGCGGTCGGGCGCAGCGCCAGCACCGCGTCCACCAGTCCGGCAGCGGCCAGCTCACCCGTCGACGCCCAGGTGTCGGCGGCGAGTTCGGGACCGGCGGAGATCACCACCCTGGCACCGGAGCGGCGCAGCAGTTCGGCGATGTGCGCACGCGAGAGTCCGCCGTTGATCGGCGCGGCGATGCCCGCCAGCTGCGCGGCGAGGGTGGCGGGGATCAGCTCGGCGCAATTGGGCGCGATGAGCGCGACGGCGTCGCCGCGGCGCACGCCGAGTTCGCGCAGGAGGTTCGCGTACCGGTGGACATCGGCGAGTAATTCGGCGTAGGAGCGCTGCAACGGTTCTCGCCAGCGCGCAGCCTCGGGCAGCACCGTGAGCGCGTTGCGTTCCGGCCACCGCGTCGCGGCCCGGACGAGCAGGGCGTAGGTCGATTCGGGCAGGCCGCGCGCGTCCAGGGGCACGGATTCGATAGCCGCCAAGTCCTCGGGACCGGCGTAGCGGGGCCAGAGCAGGTCTTCGGCCTCGAGCGTCGTCTCGGTCACCGGGCGTACCTCACCACGGTGCGCTGGCGGCCCAAGTCGATGGCGCCGTCGTCGGTGCCGATCGCGGCCTCGACCACGTCGCTGTCCTTCAGGTACTTCGGATTCTTGGCCTGACCCTGGAAGAACATCTTCCACTTGACCGCGGGCGGCAGGAGGTTGGCGACGAACTGCACCGGCTTGGGCGGCGCGCTCAGCGCCGTGCCGATCGGCGTCCCGGTCAGCAGCAGATCCCCGGCGTCCATCCGCTGGAAACGCGTCAGCGTGCGCAGGGTCTCGACCGGACGATAGATCATGTCGGCGACCGTCATGTCCTGCCGCACTACGCCGTTGACCCACAGTCGCAGCCGCAGATCGGTGAACCGCTTCAGCTCGTCGGCGTCCAGCAGCACCAGCGCCGGTCCGACCGGGGTGAACGTCGGATACGACTTCGCCTCGTAGAACTGGGTTTTCGGCAACTGGACATCGCGGGCGGAGATGTCGTTCGTGACCACGAGTCCCGCGATGTAGCCGGAGAGGTTGTCCGCGGTGATCTCCGAGCCGACCGGCATTTCGCGGTCGAAGACGAGCCCGATCTCCACTTCGTAGTCGAGCAAGCGCACATGGGCGGGCCGGACGACATTGTCGTGGGGGCCGCTGATCGAACCGGAGCTCTTGCGGAAGAACGTCAGCGGCACGGTCTCCGGATCCATGCCCGAGTCCTTCACGTGCGAGGCGAAGTTGGTCATCTGCGCGACCACCCGGCACGGCGCGGTCACCGGCGAGATCAACGAAAGACTCTCCACCGCAACGACCTCCGTGCCGGTTGCGGCCGCGGCGATCGCGTCACGGTCGGCGAGCAGCTCCCCCGTGGTCGTCGCGGCGGTATCGATGCGGGCCGCGCCGGTGGGCGTCTGCACCCACCAGGCGTCGGCGGTGCGAAGAACGGAAAGGGTCATGAATTGGCTACTTTCAACAGGCCGCGCAGGCGGCGGAGATCGAATTCGTTGTCCTCGCGCAGCGAATCGACGATCGCGCGCACTTCCCGAAGCGATTCGGCTCCGGGAGTGATGCCGAGGAAGTCCTTGGTGGCGGGCGGACCCCACTGCGCAAGACCCGTGGCGCTCATCGGGGCCCAGCCCGGCTCGACCGAGCCGTCGAACATGTCGCCGTCGCTGAAATGCTCGACCATGAAACCGTCCGGATCGCGCCAGTAGTCGAAGATCTGACTGCCCTGGATATGGCGGCCGATCCCCCACGACCGCCGGTAGCCGCGCTCGCGCAGGTATTCGCCGCCCGCGGCGAGCGCGTCCAGATCGGCGACCTGATACGCCGAGTGCAGATACCGGTTGGACGGCCCCAGCGTCAGCGCGAGCGTGTGGTGATCGGCCGGAGTCACGCCACGGTCGCAGCGGATGAAGCTCATCACCGGCCCGCGCCCGCGCTGGCCCGGGTAATAGAGGAAGTCGCTGACGATCATGCCCAGGTTCCGCAGATACCAGTCCAGCGTTTCCCGGTACCTGGTGGTCTGCACGACGACGTGCCCGAGCCGCTGCACCCGCGCGGGCACCCGCGGCGGTCGCTGCGTGCCGTTCACGCGCACCACCTCGTGTCCGAGGTTGAGCACATGCGGTTGCTGCGGCTGTAGTGCAGGCAGTTCGTGGGTCTCGGCGACCACCCGCACCCGCAGCCCGCTCGGATCGATCAGATCGACGCCGAGCCCGCCGATCGACTCCGGCAGCGGCGCTACCCGCGCATCCGTGGCGGCCGCCAACCGCAGCAGGTCGGCGGAATCGGCGGCCAGGAAGGCCGGGCCGGCGAACCGTGACCGCGCACCGCGGCGGATGAGCACACACGGCGAGCCGGGATCGGATCCGCGCAAGTGCACCTCGTCGGCCGTGCGGTGCGCCGTGGTGAAACCGAAAGCGTGCGCGAAGGCTTCGGCACGCTCCAGATCGGGCTTGGCGAACTCCAGCCACGCCAGATCGAGCACCTTCACCACCGGATTGCGCGCCCGGCCCGGATGCTCGCCCGCCAACGCGCCGCGCTCGCTGTGCAGACCGCTGTGCACATCGTGATGGCCGCTCATCGACCACTCCTTCCAATTACTGACGATATCGTCACTCACGAACAAGTAGTCAGTCAAGAGGTTCTGACAAATTCGTCAATACTGACCGGGGCGCTACGATGGCGTGCGAAGAACTCAGGGAGAGGTGATCAGCGATGACCGCGCAGACCGGCTCGGAACCCAACCGCCTGGAGCGCCGCAAGGCACGAACCCGCGCGGCGCTCGTGTGCGCGGCGCAGTCATTGCTGGCGGAGGGACGGCTGAACGTGCCGATCCTCGAGATCACCCAGGCGGCCGACGTCGGCATGGGGTCGTTCTACAACCACTTCCAGAGCAGGGAAGAGCTGTACCGAGCCGCCGTCGAGGAAGCGCTCGACCAGCACGGCGCGCTGCTCGACGTGCTGTGCGAGGACGTGGACGACCCGGCCCAGGTGTTCGCGCAGAGCTTCCGCCTCACCGGCCGCCTGCACCGGCGCAATCCCACCCTCAGCAAGGTCCTGCTCAACGACGGACTCAACCTCGCGAGCTCCAGCAAGGGACTCGCACCGCGGGCTCGTCGCGACATCGAAGCGGCCGTCCACGCGGGCCGCTTCCACATCAGCGACCCGGAACTGGCCATGACCATCGTGACAGGCGCCGCCCTGTGCCTCGGCCAACTGCTCCACGATCGCCCCGAACGCGACGACGCCGAGGCCGCCGACCAGGTGACCGAGGACCTGCTCCGGATGTTCGGCCTGTCCGCCGAGGAAGCCCGCGAGATCTGCGCACGCCCGCTCCCGTTGCTCGACGCGCCACCCAGGGACGGCACCGCCGCCTGAGCCGTCGGCTACCGCGCGGCGTCGCGGCAGGCGACTCAGCAGCATCTCAGCCCACGGTGGCAGACTGTCAAGAGAGGGCAGATTCGAATCGGCAGAATGCGAATGGAATGGATTCACCGAACACCGTGCGTGACGACGACCTGGCTCACTTTCGCACCGAATTCGCCCGCTTCATGATGTCCTACCAGTTCGTCACCTCCGAGCTGATGACCAAGATCAACATCTTGAAGGACGAATTCACCTACATCCACAAGTACAGCCCGATCGAGCATGTTCGCTCGCGGCTGAAGTCCCCGGAAAGCATCCTGCACAAGCTGCAGCGCAAGAACATCCCGGTCACGCTGCACGACATCAGGAAGAACATCGTCGACATCGCCGGGGTGCGCATCACCTGCAGCTTCATCCAGGACACCTATCGGATCGCGGACATGCTCACCAGCCAGTCCGACGTCACCGTCACCGAGGTGCGCGACTACATCGCCAACCCGAAGCCCAACGGCTACAAGAGCCTGCACATTCTGCTCGAGCTGCCGGTGTTCATGAGCGACCGCGTCGAACACGTGCCCGCCGAACTGCAGATCCGCACCATCGCCATGGACTTCTGGGCCAGCCTCGAGCACAAGATCTACTACAAGTACGGCGGCGACATCCCGGCCGAATTGCTCGCCGAGCTGACCGACGCCGCGGACGCCGCGAACCGCCTCGACATGCGGATGGAACATCTCCACGAGCGGGTCGCAGAATCACGCCTCAGCGCCCCCGCCGAGGAAGGCGTGATCCCGCTGCCCACACCGCTCGAACTGATCGAGTCCCTCGCCAGGCAGCACCACATGAGCAGCTAGCGCGCTGCCCTGGTAACTGCCGTGGTGGAGCGCGAGGGTGGCCGCGGGCCGACTCACCGGATCGGAGCCGCTCAGCTCGACTTCTGCCCGTCGAGGGTCTCGCGCAGGATGTCCGCGCGCCCGGCGTGCTGCCGTCAGTCGCAGACCGCGCCGATCGACGCCGAGCCGACCAGCTTCGTGTACTTCGCCAGCACACCGCGGGTATAGCGGGGCGGCAGCGGCTTCCAGCCCTCGCGGCGGCGGGCGAGTTCGTCCGCGTCGACCTGCAGGTCGAGGGTGCCCGACGCCACGTCGAGGCGGATGGGATCGCCGTCGCGCACGAACGCGATCGGGCCGCCGTCGACGGCTTCCGGTGCGACATGTCCGACGCACAGACCCGTAGTGCCGCCCGAGAACCGTCCGTCGGTCAGCAGCAGCACATCCTTGCCGAGGCCCGCGCCCTTGATGGCGGCGGTGATGGCCAGCATCTCGCGCATCCCCGGACCGCCCTTCGGGCCCTCGTACCGGATGACCACCACGTCACCCGCCGTGATCGTGCCGTCCTCCAGGGCGTCCATCGCGGCTCGCTCGCGGTCGAAAACCCGTGCGGTGCCGGTGAATACGTCGGAATCGAAGCCCGCCGACTTGACCACGGCGCCCTCGGGCGCGAGGGTACCGGTGAGGATGGTGATGCCGCCGGTGGGATGGATCGGCGAGGCCATCGCCCTGATCACCTTGCCGTCGGGATCCGGCGGGATGATCTCGGCCAGGTTCTCCGCCACCGTCCGTCCGGTCACCGTCAGGCAGTCGCCGTTCAGCAGCCCGGCGTCGAGCAACGCCTTCATCATCACCGGCACGCCGCCGATCCGGTCCACGTCGGTCATCACGTGCTTGCCGAAGGGTTTGACGTCCGCCAGGTGCGGCACCCGGCGACCGATGCGGGCGAAATCGTCCAGCGTCAAGTCGACGTTCGCCTCGTGCGCGATGGCCAGCAGGTGCAGCACGGCATTGGTGGAGCCGCCGAAGGCCATGACGACCGCGATCGCGTTCTCGAAGGCGGGCTTGGTGAGGATGTCGGAGGCGGTGATCCCCCGCCGGATCAGCTCGACGACCGCCTCGCCGCTGCGCCGGGCGTAACCGTCGCGGCGGCGGTCGGTCGCGGGCGGCGCGGCGCTGCCGGGCAGCGACATCCCCAGCGCCTCGGCCGCACTGGCCATGGTGTTGGCCGTGTACATGCCGCCGCAGGCGCCCTCGCCTGGGCAGATGGCCCGCTCGATGGCGTCGACGTCGTCGCGGCTCATCAGCCCGCGCGCGCAGGCGCCGACCGCCTCGAACGCGTCGATGATCGTCACCTCGCGCTCGCTGCCGTCGGAGAGTTTCGCGATTCCCGGCAGGATCGAACCCGCGTACAGGAACACACTCGCCAGGTTCAGCCGGGCCGCCGCCATCAGCATCCCTGGCAGCGATTTGTCGCACCCGGCCAGCAGCACCGAGCCGTCGAGCCGCTCGGCCTGCATCACGGTCTCGACGCTGTCGGCGATCACCTCGCGCGACACCAGGGAGAAGTGCATTCCCTCGTGTCCCATCGAGATGCCGTCGGACACCGAGATGGTGCCGAACTGCATGGGGAAGCCGCCGCCTGAGAAGACGCCGTCCTTGCACCCCCTGGCGAGCCGGTCGAGCGACAGATTGCACGGCGTGATCTCGTTCCACGAGGAGGCCACCCCGATCTGGGGCTTCTCCCAGTCGTCATCACCCATGCCGACCGCACGCAGCATCCCGCGCGCGGCGGCCCTCTCCAGGCCGTCGGTGACGTCACGGCTGCGCGGCTTGAGATCGGAGACCTTCGGATTCTCGGGCACGGTTCCCCATCATTCCCGTTCCGGGCCGATTCCGGCGGTGACCACGCCGAATCGTCTTTCGACTCCATGGCTGCGGTAGGCAGGGTCGCAGACTCACAGAGACAGGTGCACAGGCGGCCGACAACGAACACCCCGCCTCCCTCGGCATGCCACGCCGCTTGCCCAGAGCCAGACGGAGAGTTCCCGCTCGGCAGCGGCTGCAGCCAAGGTTGCGCCTCGGATGCTCAGCCCGTCGAAGGCAGGGACCCGCAGCCGAGATCTCGTTGTGCGGTTAGCACCGGTAGCACTCCGCTCGAACTCGACCAAAGCACTCATCTCCGGGGGACTTCTGTGGTAAATATCTTCCAGTACAGGGGATTCGGGGCTCCCCTCTGGCAAATACACTGCCGTAAAGGGTTATCGATGATGATTCCTCTGCCGCCTGACGCAGCCTCGCCCACCGGTGTATCGCATGTCCACACCGCGGCGTGGTTACAGCGAATCCAGCAGATCATTCACAACGGTATTGCGAAACGGTCTTGTGTAGCTGTCGCGCTATGGGCGCCGCCGCTCCAAGCGCCGTACCCGCGCAGCCGATGGTGAGCCGAGGATCGGCGAGGAAGGTACGCAGGCCCCCGTTCGACGCCGCGGACGCAACCTGTTCGGACACGCTCGTACCGAGCGTATTTCGTGCGCACCAAGGAGAATCATGGTCGACATAGTCGCTGTTCACGGCATACAACAGCATCGCTCGTCCCGCACCGCCATGCACGACGCATGGCTGCCCGCGATCGTCGAAGGACTACGCGATGTCCGAAGTGTCCACGCCGATTCCCTGACCCTCGAATGCGCCTTCTACGGCCACGAGTACAACGACGGGAAATCCGTGGGTGAATCGAATTACGCCGCAATAGATCTGGAGCCCGGCTTCGAAGAAGAACTTGTCGTGGCGATCGCAGCCGGACTCCCCGAAGTGAGCACCGCGGGAAAGAAACTCTACCTTCCGGCCGCCCTTCAGAAGGCGCTGGTAGCGGTACAGGAAAGCAGATTGTTCGAGGGTGTCGATTCGGCGCTGATCTCATTCGTCAAGCAAGTCAATCGCTATCTTCACGATGCCGAGTTCCACGCTCGGGTGCAGGAGGAGTTCTCGCGGGCGATGGCCCGATCGCCCCGGCTGGTCATCGGGCATTCGCTGGGCAGCGTGGTCGCCTACGATTGGTTGCAACGCAATCGAATCGAGAATCCGCCCGCCTTGATCACCGTGGGGTCACCCCTGGGTTTCGAAGCGATTCGCCGGCGACGCCACCAGCCGCAGGACCGCTCGCGATGGCCGGGCGAAGTCCGCGCATGGACGAATATCGCCGCGGGCCATGATGCCGTCGCCATGGTCAAGAAACTTTCGCCGCTCTACCATCCCGATATCGTCGATCGACCCTGCACCAACGAACGGCGCACCGCCCACGCGGCGGTCAGCTACCTGAAGAATGTCAACACCGCCCGCGCGATCGACGAGATGCTGGGATGAGTACACGCCAGCTTTTCTGTCTCTCGGGCGTACGCACCTACGCCGAAGCGGAGGATCTCGACGGGGTCACCGACGAAATCCGCACCATGCGAAAGGCATTGACCAAGATCGGTCTGACGGAGGTGGCTCCGTTCACCGCGGAAGAACGCAGCCACAGCGACCTCAAACGTGAACTACGGGAGTGGGCGTCGCAGGGAGCCGCCGGTGCGGATCACGACGAATACCTGCTGATCTATTGCACCGGCCACGGTGTGATCGAGGACCGGACCCGTTTTCGTCTGGTCGAGTCCGATGACCTGTTCTCGCCGGAGGAACTGCTCATCGCGGTGGCCGGGCGACAAACCCTGCGCCAAGTCGTGCTCATTCTCGATACCTGCAATGCCGGACAAGGTGTCGACGATGCGCTGAGGAGTGCGCGTGAACCGCTGACCAACTCATCGGGAAAGGAATTCTGGGCGATAGCGTCGAGCCGACGTCTCGAGACCGCCGCTCAGCGAACCTTCGCCGTGGCTTTCGCGGCTGCCCTGCAACGAAACTCGCGGCCCACCTGGTCGGTCCAATATTTCGAACCGGCCGACCTGGTGAAGGAGATCGGCAGCGCCCTCGGACGTCAACGGGTATGGGTCGTTGCGGCTCATTCCTCGACCGGATGCCGCGTGCTGCCGAACCCCTGTCACCAATCCTCGTCATTGCCAGTCGAACTGCCCATTTCCGACGACTGGGCGGCCGCGGCGCGCGGGGTCTCGGCCGCGGACGAGCCCGGCTACTTCTTCACCGGACGTGCACGGGAACTGCGTATCTTGCGTGAGCACATCACCGGCGAGAACACCGAGGCATCGGTCGTCGTGACCGGTGCCGTCGGTTCGGGAAAGAGCGCGCTGCTCGGAAACCTCGTCCTGACCGCCGTGGGGTCGGCGGCACTCACCACCGAAGCGCGCTTGCGTTGGCCCGCGCTGCCCACCCGGCTCATCGTCGGCAGGGGAACCCGGAATTCTGTTGTCCGGCAACTGGCCAGACAGCTCGATCTGCCGGGCACTTCGTTTGCGGAAGTCGAATCGGCCCTGCGCGACCTCGCGGAACCGACAGCCGTCGTCCTCGATCACCTGGTCGAGGACGACGGCGAATCCTGGGACGACATCTTCGCACTCGCGACCTTGCCGGGCGTTCGCCTGGCAGCCGGCTTGCCGCCGCAGTCGACACTCCTCGGACATGCGCACCGGGTGATCGATCTCGACGAGTCGGAGGCCGACATCGATGCGGATGTTCGCGACTACCTTGCCCACCGGCTCCGTCTCGTACACCGAGACGAATCCGAATCGACGTTGCGCAGCCTGGTTGCGAACGCCGAGAGGCGGGGGCCCGGTTTCGCCGTCGCCGTCGCGGGTTGTGACGCCTATGCCGAGGCCATGGCGGGGCCATCTCGCCCGTCGGCCGAACGCATCGCGAAGCGGGCGGCTACGGACGCCGCGCGCAAGATCTGCCGGAAGATCTTGTATCCCGAGCTCGCGGAAAACGCGGGCGTGGTGGTCGATGCACTCGGCGCGCTGTGCTCTTTCGACGAGTCGATCGCCGTTCCGGCCCGCGAATGGGCGGCCGTGGCATCGAAGTCGTCCGGCTCGCCGATCACCGTCGACGCCGTGACCGTTGCCGCCACGCGGCTCGGTCGCTACGTGAAATGCGAGAAGGGGACCGACGGTACGGACCGCTGGCGTACCACATTCCATCCGTACCGCTCGACGGATCGGCAGCGCCGATCGGCGGATATGAAACCAGCCGAGCATTTCCTCGCGCTGCTCCCGCAGCTCACCGACCCGTCCCGAGTCGAATGGGACGCCGTCGACCCGTCCGTACTGCGGCTCGTCGCTTGGGGTCTGGCACTGCAAACCGGTAGCGGCCGGCTGCTCGACGATCCGAGCTTCTTGCTCGACGCGCCCGCCGGTTTGGTGTCGGCCGCTGTGCGTCAGCTGACCGACAGCGGGGATCGCACCCGCCGGTCGCTGCTGGCTCGCGCAGTTCCGGTGGAGGGCAGCCCCGCCGATCGCGCGTTGCTGCTCGAAATCGCGGCCCACCGCTTCGGTCTGGCCGCGGTCGCGACCGCAGTGCGAACCCGGCATCGGCCCGCACACGACCTGGGTTGGGTCCACCCCGCCCGGGCGCGCACCGGTCGATTCGCCCGGTTGACCACCGACGCCACCGGCGCGATCGCGATCACCCTCGATGACAACGACATCCTCGAATTCTGGAACTCGGCGAACGGCCGTTCCCTGCGCTCACAGGTCCGGGTGCCCGGTGTGCCGTGCGCTCTCAGCACATCGCGGCTCGCCGACAGCACGATCGCACTCGTCTCCACGTGGGAGGGCGACGTGTGGTCCGTTCCGTGCGACTCCGAGGAGGAGCCGGTGCGCAGGCCCGATCTCGTCCCGCGCACCTCGGCCGCACCGCAACCGGGTGAATTGCACGTTGCTCTGCACCAGAGCGGGCAGGTTCTCGTCGGATCGGGCAGCCAGGTGTGGAACAGCGACATCGCCGGGGGCCTGCACGTCCGGCGTGCTGCCACACTCGAGTCCGACCTGCACTCGATTCTGGTGGCCGGATCGGCGGACGATCCCTTCGCGTGGTTGGTGACGAGTACCGGCCGCGTCCGAAGGTTGCGGCTGGGCCCGCTGGCGGAGTTCCAAGTCGCCCATTTCCCGGTGTCTTCCCCACCGCTGTTCGCCGCGACCTCGCCGGCGGGCGACGTCGCATTGATCGTCGATGTCGGTGGCGAATTGCACCTGCGCGGAGTCGATGACGACAGCGAGCGCCTCCGTGGGCAACGCGCGCCGAATATCCGCGCCGCCGCGACCGATTCCCACGTGGCCGTGGTGGGAGGAGGGCCGACCGGGGGTCGCGGGTGGCTGCAGGTTCATCGCCTCTACGGATCTCAGCGGGTGCTCGACGTGCCGCTCGATGAACCTCCCATCGGGCTGGCGGTGCTGGCGTCGGGCGACATCCTGGTGGCTCGGCCGTCCGGATTGCTGACCTTGGCGTTGCACTGGGGGGACGTCGACCCACCTGCCGACAAGAACGTCGGCATCGAAGGATCCGCGAGGTGAAACCGTGACCGCATCCAAACCCGAACTCTCGACCGAGTTCCGGATCACGCGCGACAGGCTCGTGGCCGGTCTGGTCCTCGTTCGCGCGATTGTCGCCCGAGAGGTACCGGCCGACCTGGCGTGGCCCGCCGTCGCCGACTTCGCCACCGTCGTCCGGCGTGTGCTCGACGACGCCTGCGCCGACCCGGATTCCGCGGGCGAGCCACTGGCCTGGAGTCGCATGGCCGCGGACGCGGTGGAAGTCGAACGCATTTCGGATGTGCCCGGAGTCGACGCGTTGTCCGATGACGTGCTGCTCGATCTGTGGGACCTCGCCGATCGGATGCAGACGACGGCCACGGCGGGTGCGGTGCCGCTGCGCGGCGACGGCCCGGAAATCCTCGCCGAGCAGCCCGATGGCCGGTGCGTCCTGCTGGCAATGCACACCGAAGCCGATGAAGCCTGGGTGCAGCGGCTGCCGGAGTCCTCGGACCAAGCGGTGAAGGCCGCTCTGCGTGCCACATTGGGCGATTTTCCTTCGGTCTGGCCCGCCGCTTGGCCTGCCGAATCGGACCGGCCGCGAGCTGTGTGCTGGCCGCCGGATGTGCCCTTCGCCGCCCCGGCCATCACGCTCCCGGTCGCGCTGTGGCACCTCGGCACGATGACGGGGCTCGGCAGCCCGCAACTGCTCAGCGCGGGCGAGATCATCGCCGAATCGTGCCACCCCCTGGTCGGTCATGCGCTGGTCACTCGCAAGCGAGCCGCCAAGGCGTTGGGAAGGTCGCTGCTCGCTCCGACCGAAACCGGATGGCGCGTGTTCCATCCCGACGGCACGGAGGACGCACCGAACGGCCCCCTCACCCTCGCCTCCGCAGCGGCGGCGGTCTGGGGTGCGGACTGGGCGCGCTGGATTCGCGAACGCCACGCCCACGAGTTCGCCGCCGCCGGTTGGCGGGTGATCGACTGGCGCGTGACGCCCGGTCATCCGCCGATCGCCGATCTCGACACCACCCAGAGCCTCAGGCTCGCACGGCATTTCAACGAAAGCCAGGGACCGACCGTCGCAGTCCTCGGCGGCACACCGGGAAGCGGCAAGAGCACCGCGGTACGCAGGCTTGCGACGCTCTTGTCGACACGGAAGCGCCATCCTCGGGTGGTGCAGGTGATCGAGCACGTCGAAAACCACGAACTTCCCGACCAGTTCGAAGCCGCCACGATCGGCGCGCATGCACTCGGCATGCTCGAGAACCTGACCGACACCCCTGTGCTCGTCTTCGAAAACCTCCAACCGATCGGCGCGGACAACGCCGACGAGGTGTTCGAACACGTTGTCCGAGAGCTGAAAGTCTCCGTTCTCGCCGTCCTGCAGGACAGCGAGGATTCCCAGATCGACTGGCAGACAAAAGGATTGTTCACGGTCACGTCGGTCGTCGGCCAGGCGGCTCGCCGCCAGTTCGTGGACGACCTCGCGAGATCCGATGCCTCCCTCGACGCGGAGGCGGCTCGTGCGCTGCTCGGCCGTAGCGACGATCTACGCCGGATCACGCAGGTGATGTCGCGACAGCAACCCGACGCCCAAGTGGCGGCGCGCTTCGCCGAGCTCGCGAACAGTGAGCGCGAGCCACTCGTGCGTGCGGCCGCGATGAGCCTGATGCGCTGCGACACCCCTGCCGAGCAGCTCGGAGCACTGGGCGCCGACGATCGCGCCGACGATCGCGCCCTCTTCGGCATCGTCGTGGATCCAGAGAAGTCCACGATCCGCTTGGCGGGAACCGATGACAGTCTGCAACTGATCGATCTGTATCGCGAGAGCACACAACCGAATTCGGCATCACCGGCCGGTTCCCCGGTCAAGCGCCGCAATGAGACCATCACAGAACTGCTCGCACCGGTGCTCGCCACCGCGTTGCGCGACAACAGCGGCGAGGCGGCGAGCCTGCTCATCGGCTCCCGGCTGTATCACCGCGCGGTGTGCGAGGAACTGCTGCAGCGGGCCGAGGACGATGAGCTCGTCCCCGGATGGTGTTCCGCCGCGCCATTGATGAGCGTGGTGCGCACGCTCGGACTCGTCGACGTGCTACCCGAGCAGATGACGCGAACAATGGCGCAGAAGTTGGTGGATCGCCTCGATGCGAGGTCGGCGGTATGGCATCCGACGCGGCTGCTCGCGTTGGTACGCGCCGTACAGGACACCGCTTTCGTCATTTCCGACCAGGCCGCCGACGAGTTCGCCATATCGCTGGTCACTATTGTCGACCGAATCATCGCCGATCAGGTCGGCTACCCCGAGGAGCGGTTCGCGCTGCTGCTCGAGCTGGAACGCATCGATAGCGAAGCGGTGAAAACACTGCTCGCCGAACGGTTTCTGGACGTACTCGGCGGGCTCCGCGTCGACCAAGTCACCAGCTATCGTCTCGTGCGGAAAGTGCAGCACATGCAACGCCGCCTGATCTGGAAATCGCCGCAAGACATGCAGGACTTCCCGGTCAGCCAGGAATACGCGGTGCGGGAACTGCTGGATCACCATCCACACGAGCAGGACGGCGTCGGAGTGCTCATCGAATCGATGAGCTTGCACCACGAGTTCGAAGACACTGCATTGGAACTCCTCTTTCAGACGTATGAGGTGCCACTGACCGCGGCGATGCGGTTCGCTACCGCGGCGGGCCTGGCGGAGGTGCTCAACAGTGCCTATATGCCCAAACCGGCATTCTGCTCGTGGTTACTGAGCAATTGGCCGGATTTCCTCGGCCGGGCCCGCGCTCTGATGCGCCGGTCCGAACCGATGGAAGCCGCGACCCTGCTGCGGACGATAGCGAGATCACAATCCCTCACCGCCGCACGCATTTTGTGCGGATTCGGCGACGAGGTCGATGCCACGCTCGTGCGAACCTTCGCGACTCGGATCAAGAGCAACGGGGATGCTCTCAGCGCCGGCTTGCTGCTCTCCGCGACACACTCGGTCGGGGGCATGTTCCATTCCTGGCGAAGCTCTTTCGCCACCGATCTCGCCGAGGAGATCGGCGTGGACGCGGTCAAGAAAATGCTCGGCGATCCACGCATGTCGGCCTGTTATCAACTGGTCAAAGCACTCTGGGAAGTCGAGGCCAGCTATCGCGACAAAGTGCTGGATCTGGTACTCGAGCAAGTCGTTCTTGCGGTCCGGCGCGGTCGCAAGCATTGGGGCGCGGAGATCGCCCTGCTGCTGGCCGCCGACGCGGAACTCGGTGAGCGGGCATTCCGCAAGCTTCGCGAGGAGATTCCACCGGAACTCATCGTGCAGCACATGTTCCGCGCAAGCACGGCGCACGGCAGGGTGATGTTTCACCGGCTCGGACGTGCCCTGTACCCCGAAGCCGCGACGATGTACCGCGATCAGTGGGAGTTGCACGCCTTCGTGGAAGGGCTGAGCAAGTCGGCCCCTACTGCGGCGCTGGCGGTCTGCGCCGAGGTCGCGAAGACACTCGCGGACGCTGACGTACCGGACGCGGGCGCAACGATCTTCGACGCCAGCGGTGGTGCGGAGGTCTGGGCGCGACGTCTCGCACACGGACGGAAAGCCGATCGATTCGCTCAGGGATTGAGCAACCTGATCGCGCTCGACCTCGCGGGCGCGCGCCAAGTGGTCGAGGGGCTCCGCGCGACACCCAGTCGTCTTCGGATCGGTGACCGCCGGATCGATGCCCTCGCGGCCTTGGTGCGTACTGCGATATTGCACGACTCGGTCACCGCGTCCTACGTTGTCCGGTCGATCCACGAGACGAACCCGGAACTCAGCACCGCGGTGTTCGGCGAGCTCGCCGAGGACAGCCACTTGATGTACGTACTCGACGGCGATCTGGTGAATCTGCAGGACCCGGTCCACCAGGCCACCGCGGCATACAACTTCGCGCAGGCCGGCTTGTCTCGCGGCACGAGGCAGGCCAAGTGGATCACCGCAACCTACCGGTCGCGTGTGCAGACCATCAGGATGTTCGCCAGTCCACGACGAGCGGATGCGCTCGTGTGCATGCTGGAGATCTGGGACCCTCGCTGGGGTTCGGCAGGAATCGATCAAATGAATATCGGTCTGATCGGGCGTCGAGTGCGGCACGGGCGGGTCACCGATCTGGGACCGACCGTGGGCTTGATCCGCACACTGTGCGCGCTCGATCGCACGGCCGCGGCGAACCAGCTGCTCGACGACCTGCTCACCAGCGATGTCGCCGACATCGCGGAGACCGCCACGCTGACGACCATGTGTCAGCTGACCGACATCCTGCAACGTCTGAGGCCCGAAGCGGTCCCACGAACCTTGCGCATTCTGCGTGACACCGTCGACCGAACGGTCCAGCGGTCCGTGCTGCTCGATGAACGCCGGTTCTGGCAGCACGTCGGGCGGGCGTTGTGGACGCTACGGCACACCCCGGGCGGCCGAGTATCCCGCGACCCGATCAGCGAGCCGAGGATTCGCCCGAATATCGCGCACAGCACTGTTCTCGCCTGGGTAGCCACGGAGATCGACCAAACCGGTTGGGGCGATGGCGTACGCGAGCGGGCCGACGGCACTTTGCGGCATCGGGGTTTCTCCCACCCGGTCGATCAAGCCCACGTGCTGTTGGCGACAGCACATGGCTGGGCGCCCGAACTGCGGTCCGCTGTTTCCGGCGCTGGCTTGGAACGGCTGCCCTTCTGGCTTTTGCGGCTGCTCTACCTGCAGGCAAACGACGATCCGGGAGTCCGTCGGCTGCTCACCGCCTGCGAGCAGCCGATCCGCGCCGCGGTTTTCCGTGACACGGCACGACCGGACTGGGATGCCAGCAGAATTCGGCTGGCCCTCAGCGCTTCCCGGCATTGGGGTTCCGCGTCGTCCGACGACGCGACACCACCATGAGGACCTAGGCCCTGTCTCGAAGTCCCATCCGGCGCCTCCGCGGCCCAGATCGCCGCCTGGCCGCGTTGTCGTCGTCACCGATACAACCCCGGTATCGGCTCCTCCTCCGCCTTGCCAGGCGACGATCTGAGCCACGGATGCATCCGGCCGGACTTCGAGACAGGGCCTAGGTCCTTTCAGCGGTCGTAGGAGGCGACCCCGACCGGCCCCACGCCGACACACAGTGCGAGACCCGTTGTGTAGGAACTTATTCGGAGCGACGATCCGCCGCCGACGACGCGGACGTACACGGTGTGCGTTCCGGCTTCCACCGGGACGACGACCGGTCGGCCGCGTTCCAGTCCGACCGTGATGTGGCCGTCTCGGTCGCTGACGTAGTTCAGTTGCGCGGTCCAGTTGTTGTCGAGCGTGGGGCCGTCGAGCGGGAGTTCGACCGGGGTGAGGCCCGCGATCCGGTAGTCACAGCCGGGGTCGGGGCCGGGGCGGATGTGCCGGTTCCACCAGACGACGGCGTCCACGATCTCGCCGGCGTCGGTGATCATGCGCAGCCGGGGCGTCGAGTCGGCGAACGCGGCGGGCGGGGCGACCGGTGCGAGCACCCGATCGGCGAGATTCTGCGGATAGGCATAGGGGGCAAGGACTTCCCATGGCACTTCCTGCTCCAGCAGCGGTGCGTCCTGATCGCCGAGCGCGGAGGTGACGTTGCCGAGATAGGTCCGGGTCGGGCTCACCGCCCACGCCCGCGTGAAGGTCCACGACGACCACAGGCTGCTCGCGACGAAGGCCACGGTGAGCCCGGCCAGCACCGGCGCGACGAACCGTCGCCGCCCAACCGCCGCCGGGAAGCCGAGCGGGTCGGGTTCCCGCGGCCGCGCGCGAAGCACCAGCGCTCCCGCGGCGGCCATCACCACCGCGACGTCGGCCAGGTACCGCAGGGATTGCATGATCTCGGTGGCGGTGTGCGGGCCGCTGCGGATCAACGCCAGCGGCAGCTGGGCCACCACCACGTAGACCGCGACCGCCACCAAGACCGCCCCCACCCGGCGTCGCATCCACACGGCGAGCACCGCCAGCACGCCGAGCACGACCCACGCCGCGGCCACCGCCCAGCCCGGCGGCGCCGCCCACGGGGTGGCGGGCAACCACCGCTCCCACACCCACGGCCCGCCCGACAGCGCGGGCACCACACCCAACGACGTGGCGTGGTGCAGCAACTCCCCCACATCGCGTCCGCCGCCATGCACGGCCGCGACGTCCACGACACTGAGATAGACGCCGAGCCAGGCCACCAGAACCACGCCGGAACCGATCCACAGCGGCGCGCCGCGCCGGGCGACCACTCCCACGACGCCGCGGTGACCGTCCACGTGATGAGTCGCGGCGGCGGCCGCGAACGCCACGAACGGAACCACCACCGATTTCTCGAAGAACAGCAGCGCCACGATCAGGACGACGATCCCGGACACCGCGTACCGGCGACGCCCCGTGCGCACCAACAGCACCGCGTCACCGACCACCCAGGCCAGCGCGAACTGCAACGGCACCGCGTTCAGCGCCGCCGACCACCACGCGAACGCGGGCAGCGTCAACGGGCACACCAGGTACAGCACCAGGGGCACCAGGATCGCGCGGCGCCTGCCCGCCAGGATGATCAGCATCCGCAGCACCGCGAGGGAGGCCGCGAGCTGCAGGACGAGTAGCGAGAGCACCGGGCCCGCCCACTCCAGCGGCGCCGCCCTTGTCACGATCCACGCCGTACCGAACGCCAAGGGCATGAAATGCCCGTCGTGGTCGTAGAGCAGCAGATCGGCCGACAGCAGCGGGTAGCGGCCCGCGCGCCCGACCAGAACGAGGTCGTCCCAGTAGAAGTAGCCGCGAGCGGCGATCCAGCCGCGCAACACCAGCTGCGCCACGACGAGGCAACAGGCCGCGAGGATCACGGCGCGCGGCGTGGCGGCGGTCAGCACCGCACGCGCCCGGTGCATCCGCGCGTCGATCCCCCGCGGCGGGACACTCCGCTGCGGTGCCGATCCAGCCGCCCTCGCACGTTCGATCGTGCGGACGCCGTCGGTCATCGCCTGCGCTCCTGTCCGCGATCATGCTTGCACGGGCACGGTCCGGAATCGTCCATCGAGGTAGTCGATTCCCCCGCCCAGTCTGCCCGAAACCCGACCGCCCGCGCGGTGCTGCCACCGTCGGGCCGTCACACCGGAGGTGAAACCCGCCCGGTACCGGGCGCTCACTTCGACACGGTCCGGCAATCTTGGAGCGTCGGCGTGCACGATCGGAAGTTTCCGCCACATAATTGTTTGTCCGCCCGGACGTTTTTCCGACGAACTCGTGCCTACCTGAAAGACACCGACACCGGTGCTCACACCCGACACGGAGTACGCCATGTTTCCTCGATGGACGAACACTGCCGCTTGCGCGACGGCTACAGTCGCCGCCCTTCTGTCATCCGGCGCCGCCTCCACCACCGCGCAGGCGGCGCCGTCCCACTGCCCCGGTATCCACGTCGTAGCGATTCCGGGCACCTGGGAGACCTCGAAATCCGAACCCGGCAAGGGGATGTTGGCGGCCGTCGCCGACAACCTGCCCGGCAATGTCGTGACCGACTACGTCGCCTACACCGCGACCGCGTTCCCCTGGGAGGGCGAGGTGTACGGCCGATCCAAGCGCGAAGCCGTCGACGCCGCCCGCTGGCTCATCGCGGACACGGCCCAGCAGTGCGGATCGACGCGATTCGCACTGCTCGGGTACAGCCAAGGTGCGGATGCCGCGGGCGATCTCGCCGCGGAGATCGGCACCGGGCTCGGCGTGGTATCACCCGACCGGGTCGAACTCGTCGGGCTGATCGCCGACCCCCGCCGCTCCCCCACCGACACCCTCATCGGCCCCCCGGTGCCCGGCGCCGGAGCAGGCGGCCCGCGCCTGGGCGGATTCGGCTGGCTCAGCCCGCACACCTACACCTTCTGCGCCCCCGGCGACCTGTACTGCGCCACACCGGACGGTGACTTCGCCGCCCGGATCGCCGGATTCTTCGCCCAGATCTCCAACCCGGACCCTGCCCTGTTCGGCAACTACCAGCAGCAGGCGGGCGAACTCATCGATGACGCCCTCGCCGCGGGAGGCCTCGGGCTCATGCACGATCAGCTGAACAACTCGGCCTACGAAGAACGCAAACGGCAGATCGACGAGTTCCTCGCCTCCGGCGCCCACCAGAGCTATCCGTCCTACGCGATCGCCGCGGGCGGCGCCACCCCGCTCACCTGGCTGCGCCAGCGTCTGGTCGGACTCGCCCTGAGCCGCTAGACCTGTCGGCCTCCGGGACGCCGGGCGGAGCATCGGCTCCGCCCGGCGTTCGCGTTCCTAGGGGCGAGTGCGCCTGCCCGCGCTAGGCTCGAGTCGTCACGGGCACGATCATTCGATGCGACCGGCGCAGGGATGAGGCCATCATGTGTCGACTTTTCGGAATGACCGCCGCACCGCAGCGGGTCAGGGCGAGCTTCTGGCTTCTCGACGCGGCCGACAGCCTGGATCACCAGAGCGAGAAGAATCCGGACGGCACCGGGCTCGGCACCTTCGACACCGCGGGGCGAGCGCTGGTCGAGAAGCAGCCGCTGGCCGCGTACGAGGACCGGCAGTTCGCCGTGGAAGCCAAGCACCGCGAGTCGGTGACCTTCCTCGCGCACGTCCGGCACGCGTCCACCGGCGCACGCACCGCGAACAACACCCACCCGTTCACCGAGCAGGGGCGAATCTTCGCGCACAACGGCGTCATCGAGGACCTCACCCGGCTCGACGAGGAACTCGGCCGGTACCGCGAGCTGGTCGGCGGCGACACCGATTCGGAACGGTTCTTCGCGCTGATCACCAAACACATCGACGCCCACCGCGGGGATGTCACCGCCGGAATCACCGACGCCGCGCACTGGATCGCCGACCGGTTGCCGATCTTCGCGATCAACATGCTGCTGACCACCGCCACCGAATTGTGGGCGCTGCGCTACCCCGCCACGCACGACCTCTACGTGCTGGAACGCGAACCCGGCGAACACCTGGCGCATCGAGGCACCGCGGGAACCGTGCACGTCCGGTCGGCCGATCCGGCCCGCACACCGACCGTGGTCGTGGCCAGCGAGCCGATGGACGACGATCCCGGCTGGCAGCTCATGCCCTCCGGCGAACTCCTCCACATCGACAAGGACCTGCGCGTCCACCGCACGACGATCCTCGACAAGCCCCCGGCGCATCCGCTCTCGCTGTCCGACCTCAGCGCCGAGGCCGCCGCATCCCAGCTCCACCGCTGACCAGCTCGCGTTCGGCGGCAGCAGCGAGCGACTACACCGTCGCCATGAGGTCGGCGGGGTCGGTGTTGGCGCCGCAGAGGACGAAGGCGACGCGTTCGCCGGGGCGCGGGCGATAGCTGTCCGCGCGGACTGCCGCGAGGCCGGTGGCCGCGCCGTGTTCGACGGCGATGCGGTGGCGGTCCCAGAGCAAGCGGCGGGTGGCGATGATGGTGGGATCGTCGACGATGACGGCATGCACGTCGGCGGCGCGGGCCCACGCCAACGCCGCGGCGCAGACCCGGAGCGCGCCGAGGGAATCAGCTGCGACGGAATCGATCTCGACGTCGAGCACGGTACCCGCGGCGAGCGCGGCGTGCAGAGCTCTGCTGCCTTCGGGCTCGGCCCCGACCACGCGGACGCCGCGGCTGTCGGCGGCGGCGGTGATGCCGGAGAACATGCCGCCCGCGCCCACCGCGACCACCACGGTGTCCAGATCGGGGACGGCGGCGGCGAGTTCGAGCAGGATCGTGCCCGCGCCCGCGGAGGTGAGCAAGTCGTCGTGGGTATAGGCGTCGAGGGCGCCGGTCCACGCCATGAAGGTCCGTGCCGCCCGCTGCGCGTCGGCCTGGGTGGCGCCGCCCACCCGGACCTCCGCGCCGTAGCCGCGCAGCCTGGCCGCCTTCGCCGCGGGCGCAGTCACCGCCAGGAACGCGGTGATCGGAACGCGGCGCACGGCGGCCCGAGTCGCAGCGACCGCCACCGCAGCCCGCTGCGAATGGCCGACGCGGGTCGGCGATTTGGCGACCACCCTGCGGCCGTACCTGGACGGCAACTCCCGCCACTCCGATGCGGCCATCCTGCACGGCGCCGCGCTTCAGGCGGGCCGCCGCCTCGGCGATCGGACGTGCGAAGCCCGCGCTCTCACCGATCTCGGCTGGACCGCGTGGCGCCGCGGGGATTACGACGAGGCCGAAGCGCTGTCCCGGCGGGCCGTCGGGCTATGCCGGGCGACCGGCATCGCCTACGAGGAGGCCCGCGCCTACAACACCCTGGGCAACGTCGCCTCACGTCGCCGCGACTTCGAGTCGGCCAGAGAGCTTTTCGGCCGCGCTCTCGAACTCACCCACGCGGTGGGCAACCGGGTCGGCGAGGCGCACGTGCTCGGCAACCTCGGCGTCATCCTCGATCGGTGCGGCATGCCCGCGGCGGCCGCCGACCACCTGAGCCGAGCCCTCACCCTGCACCGCGAGCTGGGCAACCGGCGCGGTGAAGCCTTGGTGCTCGATCACATCGGGTTGGTCTACCGCCGCGACGGCCGGATCGGCCCGGCCTTCGACCATCACAGGCAGGCCGCGGAACTGTACGAAGAGCTCGGCGACCACCATGATCGCGCGGCCGCGATCAACGGCCTCGGCGAAACCGCCAGGGCGGCAGGCGATCCGCAGCGGGCGCTCGCCGACCACACCGCCGCGCTGCGGCTGGCCGAGAACCACGGCAACCGGTCCGAGCAAGCACGGGCCGAGGAGGGCCTGGCGCGGACCCACCACGATCTCGGCGACACCGATCTCGCCCGCCACCATGCTCGGCGGGCCTTGGCCGGGTGGCGGGCGCTACAGGTTCCCGACGCCGAGGACGTTCGCGAATTCCTCGACGGCTTGGGCTGATTGACGGACGGTTGACCGAACCTGCGGAGGTCAACGCGGGCGCCTGTTCCACTGGCTGACATACGTGGTCTGCCTGAGGGAGAGGACGAGGCGTCATGTCCATCGACGTCGGGAAAGCAGCGGCGGCGAGCCGGAGTGGCGGTGCGGTGGCGCTCGCAGCGCTGTCGGCGGGCGGGTTTCTCGCGGCCGCGATCTGGGTGTCGAGCCGCTTGGACGTGAGTCCGGAACTGCATCGCCTCGCGCTGTTCGTCCACCTGGCGGCGCTGGTCGTCGGGCTGGGCGCGGTGCTGGTCGGCGATTATTCGGCCCTGCTGTGGCTGACCCGGCGGGTGACGACCGCGCAGATGCTGCGCGACATCGGCCGATTGCATCTGCCGATCTGGGTCGGCCTCGCGGGTCTGGTGGGCAGCGGGATGCTGCTCGAACCCGAATTCGAGATACTCGCCACGCGCGTGAAGCTGGCTCTGGTCGCGATTCTGCTGGCCAACGGGATCCAAGCGATGGCGCTCGAACGGCGAATGGTCGCGGCGGGCCGCGAACTCGGCTTCGCACTCGTTCTGCGCGGTGTGCTGACCGCCCTGGTCTCCCAGGGATGTTGGTGGTCGGCGATGTGGATCGGCTTCACGGCGACCCAGTCCTGAACAATTGACCGGTTTTGATTGTCCTGGCGGACAGCGTATTACGGTCAACGCACGGCACTGCTGCACTGAACCCGGGCGCAACCGGCGACACGTGGTCGACATGGCCGGGCGGCCCCGCATGACGCAGGAAAGGCAGTACCCGATGCGAAAATCTCGACTCGTGCTCAGCGTTGTCACCGCCTGTCTCACGGCTCTCGGTGCGGTGGGTTGTGGCGCGGACACGAACTCCCCCGGCCGAGAAGCCAACCTTCTCAGCCTCAACACGACCGAGCCGGAGAACCCGCTGGTTCCCGGCGACACCACCGACGCCGGTGGATCGAAGATCCTTCGGACGATGTTCAAGGGTCTGGTCGACTACGATCCGCGCACCGCGGCGCCGCGCAATGCCGTCGCCGAATCCATCGAGACCACCGACTCCCGGGTCTTCACCGTCGAACTGAAGCACGGCTGGACCTTCCACGACGGAACACCGGTCACCGCGCACAGCTTCGTCGATGCATGGAACTACACGGCCTACGCGCCGAATCAGCAGCAGGGCGCCGGATTCCTCTCCGTGATCGAAGGTTTCGACGCGGTCGATGCGCCGGACCCGGCAGGCACACCCGCCGCGAATTCGGGCAGCCCCGCGACGCGCACGATGAGCGGTCTGCGCGTGGTCGACGATCACGCGTTCACCATCACGCTCGCCGCGCCGCTGCCGAGCTTCGTCAATCGCCTCGGCTACCTCGCCTTCGCGCCGCTGCCCAGGAAGTTCTTCACCGACCGTGCCGGATACCTGGCCCATCCGATCGGCAACGGCCCCTTCGAGTTCGTCGGCCACACACCGGGTTCGAGCCTGACCATCCAGCGCAACGACGAGTACTCCGGCCCGAACAAGCCGTCCATCGAGCGCGCGGAATTCCGTTTCAACGCCAAGCTCGAGACGGCCTACGCCGATGTGGTTGCCAATCGGCTGGATTTCCTCGAGGTGCTGCCCGGCGACGCGCTGGTGGGCGGTCGCTACAAGCAGGATCTGTCGGGCCGCCACTTCACCCGCACCGGAACGGGACTGCAAACGATCACGTTCCCGCTCTACGACCCGCGTTTCGCCGATCCTCGTGTCCGCCAGGCGATTTCGATGTCGATCGATCGGCAGCACGTCATCGACACGGTATTCACCGGCGACCGCACCCCGGCCGAAGGACTCGTGCCGCCCACTGTGCGCGGCGGCACCACCGGCCAGTGCGGCAACCTATGCCAGCACCGGCCCCAGCAGGCGCGAGAGTTGTTCGACAGCACGGGATTCCAGGGTCCGATCGAGATCACGTCCAATGTCGATTCGGCCAACGAGAAGTGGCTCACCGCGGTGTGCTCGTCGATCACCGCCGCCCTGGGACGCGAATGCCGGTTCCGGCCGGTGCCGACGCTCGGCGAGTTCCGGCGGCAGATCAACGCCCAGCAGATGCAGACGATCTACCGCACCGGCTGGGTCGCCGACTACCCCTCGATCGAGAACTTCCTGAATCCGCTCTACCGGACCGGCGGGTCGTCCAACACCGGTCGCTACAGCAACCAGCAGGTCGACGCGCTGCTCGCCCGCGCCGACGCCACCGCGAACGAGCAGGACTCCTGGAACCTCTACCAGGAGGCCGAACGCCTCGTGCTCCAGGACATGCCCGCCATCCCGCTCGTGATCCCCGGCGTGCAGACCGGCTGGTCGGAGCGCCTGCGGAACGTGACAGTCACGCCCTTCCGTGATCTGGACCTGGAAACCGTGACGATCGCCTAGCGGTTCGGCCCGCCACCACGTCGTGCCTCGATGGTCTCCCCATCGGGGCACGACGCGCGTGGCTACACCGCGATTTGACCCTGACGTTGCGTGAGGCTCGACGATGACGTCATGACCGACACTTACCCCGCCTTCGATATCAGTCCCGTCCCCGTCCCCACCCCGGACGCCGCGCCGCCGGAGCTCTTCCGCGGCATTTACGGTATGCCAATGTTCGTCACGGTGCCGACGACGGATCTGGCCGCGTCGGTGGACTTCTGGACCAGAGGACTCGGGTTCTTCGATCTGTTCTCGGTTCCCGGCCGTATCACCCACCTGCGGCGCTGGGTGTTCCAGGACGTCTTGCTCGTGCCGGGCGAGCACCCCGCCGAGGCTCCTGCACTGAGCGTGAGCTTCTCCTGTGTGCTGAGCCAGCTGGACGAGATCGCGGCCGCGTGTTCGGCGTTGCGGCCCGGCTGCACGACCGGACCGCGGTCGATGCCGTGGAACTCGGTGGAGCTGGAGATCCGCACCCCGGAGCACACCAGGGTGATCATGACGGCGGCCCGTCCGTACGATCCGGACAGCCCGGAGGCCGAGCACCTGCGGTCCATTGGAATCGAGGGGCCCGAAGCGTGACCGCACTGTGGTCGGCGCGGCCCGGCGCGGCGTGACTGCCAGACTGGTCGATGTGACGCACCGCCCCTCCGACGCCGCCGACGGACTCACCGTCGGCGCCGTCGCGTCGCTGGCGGGCGTCACGATCCGGGCGCTGCACCACTGGGATTCGATCGGGCTCGTCCGGCCGTCCGAGCGCACCGACGCCGGCTACCGGCGCTACACGGCCGCGGACCTGGCCCGTATCCATCGGGTGCTCGTCTACCGCGAGCTCGGGGTGCCGCTCGGCGATATCGCGGCGGTGCTGGACGCGCCGACCTCCGAGGCGACGGCCTCGCTGCGCACACAGCGCGACCAGTTGCGCGAGCGCATCGCCCAGCTGCGGCGGATGAGCGACGCGCTGGACCGCCTGATCGAAGCCAGGGAGTCCGGCATTCTGCTGTCGGATTCCGAACAGGTGGCGATCTTCGGCAGTGATTGGCAGCCGTCCTGGGTCGAACAAGCGCGCGACCGGTGGGGCGATACTCCGCAGTGGGCGCAGTACGCCGAACGCGCCGCGGGCCGGACCGCCGAGCACTGGCGACAGATCGCCGACAGCGTCGCGGTCCTCGACGCGGAACTCGCCGCGGCGCACCGCGCCGGGGTGACTCCCGGCAGCGACCGCGCCAACTCGCTGGCCGAACGGCACCGGGCCTCGATCGGCGCCTATTTCGACTGCTCCCACTCGATGCACGTCTGCGTGGGCCGCACCTACATCACCGATCCGGGATTCGCCGCCTTCTACGACGGCATCGCAACCGGCCTGAGCACCTGGCTGCGCGCGATCATCGACGCCAACGCGCGCGCCAACGGCGTCGATCCCGACTCGGCGCAGTGGGTGTGACACCGTCCTCTCGCGCCGTCGGGACGTGTCGGTGGGCGGCGCTACGGTGGCGGCGTGAACCGGACGGATCGGTTGTACGCGATAGTCGAGGAATTGCGGGCGATCTCGCCGCGGCTGCGCAGCGCGCGCGAGTTGGCCGAGCGGTACGAGGTGAGCGTCCGGACGATCGAACGCGATATCGGCGCGCTGCAGCAGGCCGGTATCCCGATCTACGCCGATGTCGGCAGGCGCGGTGGGTATGCGCTGGACAAGAGCATGTCCTTGCCGCCGCTGAATTTCACGCCCGCGGAGACCGTGGCACTGGCGGTCGCGCTGGCCCGCCATCGCGGTGGCCCGTTCGAGCGGGCGGGTCACAGCGCGCTGCGCAAGATCGTGGCGGTGCTTCCGGAACGCAACGCGGTCGCCGCCCGTGATCTCGCCGGACGCATCCGATTGCTGGATTCCCGTGAGGCCCAGCACGATCACGAGATCCCGGCGGTGATCGAACGGGCCATCGAGGTCGGCCGGGTGGTGCGGATCGGCTATCTCGACCGCTCCGGCGCGCGCACCGAACGCGACGTCGAGCCGTTCGCGCTCGTGAGCGGGACCAACGGCTGGTACTTGGCGGCCTGGTGCCGGCTGCGCGGCAATGCGCGCTGCTTCCGGCTGGACCGGATCGCGTCGGCGGCGGCGACCGAACAGCCCGCACCGCACCGCCCGTTCGACGGTTCGGCCTGGGACATCCCGGCCGCCGGACTCCGGGACGTCGCGCTCTGAACCGATTCGAAAACACCGACAGGGGGTTGTCGCCACGGCGGGAGATCGTGATCCGGCAAGACAACGACCCGAGATTCGGAGACGATCGAATGAGCACTCCCCCGTACAACACGGTGACCTGGTTCCAGGTCGGCAGCGACAAGCCCGAGCAGATCAAGAAGTTCTACGGCGAGTTGTTCGGCTGGTCCTTCAACCCCTACCCGAGCGACGACAGCTACGAGCTGATCCACTACCCCGGCAGCGACGCGCCGAGCGGCGGGGTCGCGCACACCCCCGACAGCACGGCCAACCACGCCACCTTCGTGGTGATGGTCCAGGACGTCGCCGCCACCGTGGCGGCGGCCGAGGCCTTGGGCGCCAAGGTGCTGACCGCGCCCGTCAGCAGTCCGGACGGCCTGGTGTCGGCCGATCTGCTCGACACCTCCGGCCAGCATTTCGGCGTCTTCAGCCCGGCGCCCGCGGCGTGATCGGACGGTGAACCCGGCTCCCGGCGCATCGGCGACGATGTGCCGGGAGACGCAGTGTACTAGCCGAGTTCGGCCAGCTTGGGGACGACCGGCGCGAAACCATCGATCCATGTGGCCGGGGACCCGGTGGTGGGTATGACGATGACGGACTGCACGCCGAGCTTCGCGTAATCGGCCATCGCGCGGACGAATTCGTCGCGGGTGTCCGGGGCCGGTCGCGGGTTGCTGGCGATGATCGTCTTGCGGATCGCGTCGTAGTCGCGGCCGAGATCGTCGCAGTGCCTGCGCAGGACGTCGAGTTTGTGTTCGACATCCTGGGGTGAGGAACCGAACAGGTTGCACGCGTCGCCGTATTGCGCGACCAACCGCAGCGTCTTGCGTTCTCCGCCACCGCCGATGAGCACCTTGGGCCGGTTGATCGGCTGCGGCGAACACAGCGTCTCGGCCAGCTGGTAGTACTTGCCCTCGAACGGTCCGTTGTTCTGCGGATCCCACATCTGTCCGCAGATGCGCAGGGCCTCTTCGAGTCGTTCGAATCGTTCGGCGACCGAAGGGAATTCCACGCCGAGCCCGCGGTGCTCGCGGTCGAACCATGCGGCGCCGATCCCGAGCACGGCCCGCCCGCCCGACAGGACGTCGAGCGTGGTGACGATCTTCGCGAGCAGACCCGGATGCCGGTACGTCACGCCCGTGACGAGCAAGCCGAGGTCGATCGTCGAAGTGTGCGCGGCCAGGAAGCCGAGCGTGGTGTAGCCCTCCAGCATGTTCGCTTCCGCGGGAAGGCCGGTCGGCTCGATCTGGAAGTAGTGATCCATGAAGGACAACCAGGTCGCGCCCGACGCTTCGGCCGCGGCGCCCACCCTGGCCAATTCACCGGCGATGGCGGTGGTTCCACCGTCGATGTCGAAGATCGGGATGTGAAAGCCGAGCTCCATAGTGTGCTCTCCTCGTGTGTCGGCAAGCCTGAGTTCACGCTACGACTTGGAGTGCACTCCAAGGCAAGTCGAGTGCCACGCCTCGGCAACCTCGTCGGCGACCCGTTCACCGGAGAGCACCGCGCCTTCGAGGTAGCCGGTCCACCGCGGCGCGGTCTCCGTGCCCGCCCAGTGGATCGGGCCGGTCGGCCGCGCCGCGCCGGTGAGCGCGCCGAGCGTGCCGGGCCGCGGAATCGCGGAATATCCGCCGCCGACATGGGGATCCAGGTGCCAGGACTTCTCGTGCCAGCTGAGCGGATGCATCGCCGCTCGCCCGAGCTGTCCCGCCACCGCGGCCAGCACGGTGTCGCGCCGCTCGGCGACGCCGAGCCGATCCAGCGCTTCGGCGGCCCGGCCGGGGATCAGCACGCCCAGATGGCCGGGGCCGCCGGGCGGCGAGATGTCGAAGGCCGCGGGCACCGGTCCATCCAGGGCGATGATCTCGCCACTGAGCCCGCGCTCGCGCCAGAACGGTGTGTCGTAGACGGCGATCGCCTTGTAGATCGTGCCCATCCGGAGGTTGTCCTGGACGAACCGATGCTCGGGCGGCAGCGGCGGATAGTGCCGTATCGCGGCCGCGACGGGCGGAGGCACGGCGACGATCACGCGTGCCGCGCGCACCGGACCGGCCGGCGTGGCGACGGTGACGCCGTCGGCCGACCGGAGGATCGCGGTGGCGGGACGGGCCAGGTGCACAGCGGAACCCAGCTCGGCGGCCAGCTTTTCGGCCAGCGCGCCCGCGCCGCCGGAGAGCAGCGATTCCTGCGCACCGCCCGACGTGCCGAGCATGACCCGCAGTCCGCCCGCCGAGCGAATCCCCTCGGCGAGCGCGGCGACGGAGACTCGGTCGAGGTCGCAGGCCAATGCTTCGGGCAGGATCGCCTCGACCAGACGACGGGCGCGGCCCCTGAGGATCCGCGCCAGCCAGTCCGCCACCGTCACCTCGTCCCATCGGCGGCTCGCGCCCGTGCGCGCCAGCAGTTCCAGCCGCAGCAGCGCCGCGCCTGCCGCCACGGCGGTGAGCGGGCCGATCCGCAGCCGTCGCCCGCCTTCGAGGACGAGGGCTTTGCCCGCGCTGGGGGTCGGGAACAAGGTCATGCCGAATTCTCTTGCGAGAGCGGTCATCCGGGCATGGTCGTGGCCGACCCACTGGCCGCCGAGATCCACCGGCGTGCCCGCGGCCGAACGCTCGGTCTGCGCCCGGCCGCCGACCCGGTCGGCCGCTTCCAGGACGAGCACGTCGATGCCGCGTGCTCGCAGGGCGCGCGCCGCGGTCAGTCCCGCGAATCCGGCGCCGATGACCGCGACGGTCGTCTGTTCCATCGCCAACTCCTTTATGAAACACCTGTTGTAAAACAAGTGTTGCATAAATGCTAGGCTGTGGCCATGCCGCGCACCGTCGATCGCACCGCCCGACTGACAGCCATCGGCGACGCCGTCGTCACCCTCGCCATCGACGCCGGATTCGCGGCGGTGACCATCCGCTCGGTAGCCGAACGCATCGGCGCCTCGACCTCGGTGGTGACCCACTACGTCGGCGGCCGGGACGAGATGCTGCGCGTCGCGGTGCGGCGCGAGGTCGAAGCGCGCCGCAGGCACGCCGAGGACGCCATGGCGGGCCACCGCGGCGCCGCTTCCCTGCGCGCCCTGGTCGAATGGGCGGTGCTCACCGCGGACGAAGCGGCCCATCGGTTCTGGCTCGCACTGGTCGTCGGCGCCCCGGTCGAGCCGGTGCTGCGCGCGGAGCTGAACGCGTTCAACGACTGGTGGGACGCCCAGCTCCGAAAGAGGTTGAAGGAGGCCGGAATCACGGAGATCGAGCACGCGGCGGATCTGCTCGACGTCGTCGTCGACGGCCTCGTCGTCGGCGCCTTCGACGCGGGCGCGCCGTGGCCGCCCGCCCGCCGTCGGCAGGTTCTCGACACGACGTGGCGCGCTCTCGGCCTCACCGCGTAGCGGGTACCCACCCCGGGCGCGCGACGTCGAAACAGATTGTGAACAAAGGAATTTCAGATAGTCGCGTGCGCCGACGACGGTAACGAACGCCCCGTCGCCGACGACGTGCTGGTACAGGGCTCCGTCGGTGGGACAAAGGGGTATGGCGATGCCGGATCCGCGTTACGAGCATGCGAAGACATTGCGGCGAGAGGGGCGCACCGCGGAGGCGAGTTCGGTGCTGACGGCACTGCTGGCGGAACGCCCCGGCGATATCGGCGCGCTGTATGCCTTGGCGGTCTGTCAGATCGACACGGGGCAGCGGGGTCACGCGCGCGAGAATCTGCTGCGCATCGCGGGCGCGCACCCGGATCACTATGGCGCGCACTACCAACTGGGCCGCCTGCTACAGGACGAAGGAGACCTGCGCGCCGCGGCCGTCCACTACCGGCAGGTGCTCGCGGTGACCGAATACGCGGACGCGGCGGCGCGATTGGCGCAGTGCGAGCGGGCCGCCGCGGTGCCGCCGGTGAAGAAGATGATCGAGCAGACCTATGTCGCCGATCGCGGCGCTCTCGTGCAGAGCCTGCGACTCAGAGCACGGCACGTCCTTCCACTCGGCTCGATCGCCACCGTGCTGCTGGCGTTCGTCGCGGCCCGGCTCCTCAACACCTCGGGCGTGGGACTCCAGCTGGCCTATCCGTTGGTGCTGATCGTTCTGGCGTTGCTCCTGAACGTGGCGCTGTCGCCGATCACGATCTACATCCGGACCCGCATGTACACCGCCCAGTTGTACGACTACGGGATGGACGTGAGCGAGGGCGTGTTCCGGCGGTCCAAGCAGTTCGTGTGGTACTACCAGATCACCGAGCCGCCGACGTATGTGCGCAAACCGGCCGACTACCTCACCCACACCGCGTCGCTGATCGTCAACTACAACAACACCGCTGCCACCACGGCGCGAGTTCGGTTGCGCGGCTTCGGATCTCCTCGGCAGGTCGACCAGGTCCGGTCCTATCTGCAGTCCCGCATCCCGTCCGAGCGGCTGCCGATCCGCGGGCCCTGGACCTGACCGGCGTCAGACACCCGGCATCGGGCCGAGTTCGGCAGGACCGCCCGCGCCGCCGTCGGCCCACCCCGTGGTCCCGCCCTCGTGGTTCGCGGACGCCACGGCTCCGGGATCGTGGTGGCCCACGGCGGAGGTCAGCGGGCTTCCGAAGTCCATGCCCAGCGGCTGGCCGTGCCCGACAACGGAATTCGTGGACGAACCGGCGTGCTGGTCCTGCGTGGACGTGCCGGAGGAGGTGGACGGATCGCGGCCGTCGGATGGGTGGGGAGTTTCCTTGAAGTTGAACGTCTTCACCGGATTGCCCTGGGTATCAACCGGCTGCCCACCCGTGTGCAGATCCAACGGTTTCACCCTGGCGTCCGCGGCGCCCGCGTCGTGATCCGGCGCTGCGGACGCGTCGTTGGCCACCGCCTGCCGGTGCGGCGAGATCACCCGGAAATCGGCCGCGGTGACCGGTGTGCCGCCGTCGGCCGGGTAGACGGCGGTGTGCCCGGACTGAGTCGGCGCCGCGGGGCCGACATTCGGGGCGTGGTGAGGCACCGGTTGCGGAGCAGGCGCGGGCGCAGGCGGCGGAACGGTCTCGTGGTGGCCCGGGTGGTCGGCTTTCTGAAAATTCCAGAGGCTGAGGTGATCCTGACCGGGCAGCGGATAGTCGTGCCGCAACTCCGTGACCGGATGCTTTCCCCCGTCGTGGTGATCGGCCCCGAAATCCATCCCCGGCGGCGGCGGCCCGGCGGGAGCGTCGTGGAAGTCCATCCCCGGCGGGATGTGCGAGGGCGGCTGCGGCTGGGGATTCACGAGAACTCCTTCGATCGCGTCGTGCGGCATGCCGTGCCCACCGGGGTGGGCGGGAAGGGACGGGGCGGAGGCGTGGTCGTCGGCCGCGCCATGCGGAAGCGCGGTCGCGTAGTAATGCAGCGGACGCGCGTCGTCGCGCAGATCCGAATGGCCACCGCGTCGCTGCCCGCCCCCTGCGGTGGCAAGGTGTCGACCCGCCACGACGGCCGGACAGCGTCCGACAGTGTCGGGTCGCCGTGGGCGGAGAAATCTCCGCGCTCGCCGTGCACACGGACCTCGTGTGCGGCGAATTGCAGAAAGTGCACCTGAAAGTCTGGCGCCATGCGGGAACTCGACGCGAACTCGAACTCGATCGCATCGTCGAACACTCCCCCCGGCGCGTCGACCGAACTGGCCTCCACACTGTCGCGAACGGTCAACCGGCCGTGTCCGGGGATTTCGAGACTCTGCCACACGCCCATGGGAATCCTCTGTCCAGCAGGGGGTTTCACAGTGAATCGGCTTGGGCGCAGGCGCCGTTACCGTGCTGGACAGCGATATGGGCGCGCCACGAGGACCCCTCGACGAGAGGGGTCCTCGCGCGTTCCTGAGGAACTGTTCGATCGCGCTGCTGGTTCCAGTCAGAGCGGCGCGCGAGCGGCGGTCAGGAATTCCTGCCTGCTGATCCTGCCGTCGCCGTCGATGTCGACTTCGTCGAACCGGGACATGAGGATGTCGATGTCCTGGCCGCGGCTCTCGTAATGCTGGATGAATTCCTCGCGGTCGATGTAGCCGTCGCCGTCGATGTCCATCGCGTCGAACTTCCGGTGAATGTCCTGAATATCCATTCGGTTCTCTCCCAGCTTCTAGGCGGGGCGGCGACTGCCACCCCGAGAGGACAGGTATCGAGCCGTGTTGGAGAAACTGACGCGTCAAGGATAGTTGGGTGCGACACCGAGTGTGCGGAATTCGCATGAGCGCGAAAATCTACTCGCTCTCGTCTTTGTTTGCGGACCCAGCAATCGCGGACAACCGCCACAGCTCGACGGCGAGCAGGAACGCCTGCACGCTCCCCTCGACTTCATCGAGGACGACGCCGTCGGGCCAGGACACCCGGCAGTGGTACCAGCAGCACCAGGTGCGGTCGCCGCGCCGCGGCTCGGGAGAGAGCAGATCGTGGCAGACGCGCCTGGCGAGCTCGGCCAAGGCCGCCGACGTCTGGGCGGGCGTGCCCACGTTGCCGACACGCCACCACAGCTCCTGCGTCCGGCCGGGTCGCGAGATCTCTACGAGGTAGATCAGTTCTGTGTCCTGATCACTCATACACAGGCACTCTGCCAGAAACCAACCGGTCTACCCGTAAATCGCGGCGAAACGCGGGCCGTGTTGATCTCCGGCTCGCTCGGAGAATCCGGCTACTTTTCAGTGCGGCGCCGGACACCGAGGTTCGGCACGAGTGATCGGACCCTGAACGGAAGCGATGAGCACACCTACTGTTCCCGGTACCCCCGGTTCACCACCTGGGTACTCATGGCGTTGGGTTTGGCCCGAATCCCGGGCCGTCGCATGGTTGTCGGCGTCCTTGGCCGCGCTCGTCGGCGCGGCGGCGTTCTTGGTCGCGGCCGTGCTGGTCGACAGCGAATTCGCGATGCGCAGCGGCGGGCTTCTCGTGCTGCTGGCCGGAGCCACCGGAGCCACCTACTTCCTCACCACGATCGAGGACCGCCCCGCGATCGTCCAGGGCGACGGGGCGTCCACCTTCGTGCTGCGCTACCTCCCGACGCGCCTGGCGCCGGTGCTCGCCGCGCTCACGGCGCTGGGGGTCGCGGCGCTGTGGCTCGGCATCCTCGAACGAGCGCTGGAACCGATGGTCTTCGGGGCCGTGTTCCTCGTCTCGGCCCTCGTCCTGGTGGCCCTGACACTCCGGTACCGGCGGACCGCGCGGCTCTGCCTCTCCCCGCACACCATCCGCGTCGCCACCCGCAACTTCGATTGGGAATTCCCCTGGGACGCAGTGAATTTCGCGGCCGGTTTCGACGCGAAGGGCACCGAGACCATCGCGATCCGCTGCCCGCGCGCGGCGGTGACCACCCGGCCGACACCGGGAAAGACCCCGAGGCACCTACGGCCTCCGGAAGACAGCCCGGACGGCCCGTGGAAGATCGCGCCGATCATGTGGGGCGTCAGCCCGAACTCACTGTTCTCCGCCCTGAACCATCTCCGGACCTACCCCGAACACCGCGCGGAACTGACGCACGCCGAACTCACCGCCATGCTCACCCCGCCACCGTGGCGAGCCCGGCGGGCGTTCGACCTCGATCCGCTGTGAGGTAAGACCGCCCGCCCCGGCCACGTACGGGAACGAGCGCTGTGCTGGCATGGACGAATGCCAGCGTCGCAACGAGAACCGCTTTCTTCGGACGATCGAACCGCCGCGCCGAGCCTGACCACCGAGTGGTCGCGAGCGCTGGGCCTGCGGGTGCCAGTAGTCAACGCCCCGATGGGTGGCGTGGCGGGCGGACGCCTGGCCGCGGCGGTCACCGTGGCGGGCGGGCTGGGGATGATCGGCATGGGCAGCGCCGGATCGGCGGCGGCCCTGCGCGGGGAACTCCGGCACACGACGCCGCAAGCGGGGAGGTTCGGCATCGGCCTCGTCGACTGGGTCGTCGCCGCCGAACCGGAACTGCTCGACGTGGCGATCGCGGCGGCTCCCACCCTGATCTCGGTGAGTTTCGGGACCGATGCGTCCTGGGTCGGTCGCGTGCGCGACAGCGGAATCCGCACGGCCACCCAGGTATACAACGCGACCGACGCGCGCCGCGCCGAAGACGCAGGCATCGACGTGCTGGTCGCGCGGGGCGCCGAGGGCGGCGGGCACGGCGCGGTGGAGATGGCGACGCTGCCGCTGCTGGACGCGGTGCTCGACGCCGTCTCGGTGCCGGTGCTGGCCGCGGGCGGCATCGGATCTCCCGCGAGTCTGGCCGCCGTTCTCGCCGCGGGCGCGAGCGGCGTGTGGCTGGGCACGCACCTGGCCGCCTGCTCGGAGTCGTCGCTGTCGGAGGCGGGCCGCCGCGCGCTGATCGCGGCCGACGGCACGGACACGATCGTCACGACGGCGTTCGACGTGGCGATGGGACTCCCCTGGCCCGCCCGGTTCCCAGCGCGGGTGTTGCGCAACGACTTCACCGCGCGGTGGGCGGGTCGGGAAGACGCGCTGCGCACGGACGAGCAGGCGCGCGCCGCCCTGACGGCCGCGGTCGACGCCGACGATCCGCGGACCGCGCCGATCGACGCGGGTCAAGGCGTGGGCATGCTCACCGCGGTCCGCTCGGCGGCCCAGGTGATCGATGACCTCTGCTCCGGCGCGGCGCACCTGCTCGCCCGCACACCGTGAGGCCGCGCCGCCCGCACGCCGCGGAATCAAGCGCTTGATTCAATCATGTGATTGAGGCAGACTCCAGCCGAGAAAGGAGCTGCCGATGTCCGCCGATGCCGACGAAGGCCTGCGCGCCCCCTACGAGATCGAGTTCCCGTTCGAGCGAACGGTGGGACCGGTCGTCGGAACGTTCCTTGCCGGTCTGCGCGAGCGGCGGCTGTTCGGCGCGCGCACCGAGCGCGGCACGGTGGTGTGCCCGCCGCCCGAGTTCGATCCGGTGACCGGCCGGGAGCTGAGCGAGCTCGTCGAGCTGGCGCCGGTGGGCGCCGTCGAATCCTGGACCTGGGTGCGGCACCGCCACGGCGATCCGGTCGACGGCGACTTCGCCTGGGCGTTGATCGCCATCGATGGCACGGAAGGCACGTTCTTCCATGCCCTCGACGCAGGCGGCGATCCGGCGCGGATCCGGCGGGGCCTGCGGGTGCGGGCGCGGTGGGCGGACGAACGCCGCGGCGTGCTGTCCGACCTGCGCTGTTTCGAGCCGGAGGACGACGATGAATAGCCCACTGCCGGAACCGGTTTCGCTGATGCCGACCCCGCTGCGGATGGAGTACACCTTCGTCGCCGGTGTCGGCCGTTCGCGATTCCTGCGTGGCCTGGCCGAACGCAAGCTGCTGGCCGCCACCTGCCCGTCGTGCCGTCACGTGTACCTGCCCGCGCCGGAATTCTGCGCGCGCTGCCTCGTCGAGCTCGACGAACCCACCGAACTCGACGGGCGCGGTGTCGTCTCCACCTTCTGCGTCGTCAGCTTCCCCTTCCCCGGCCAGGAGATCGACCCGCCGTACGTGGTGGCCTACATCCAGCCGCACGGCGCCGACACCCGGCTGATGCACCTGATCCGCGAGGTCGAGATCGGTGATGTGCACATCGGCATGGAAGTCGAACCGGTCTGGCGGGCCGGCGCTGATCTGGAGCCGTCCTGGATGAGCATCCGCCATTACCGCCCCGTCGCGCCCGGCCAGGAGGTCCCCCATGCGTGAGGTCGCCGTCGTCGGCTCCGCCCAATCCGCGTGCCTCGCCGCGAACCGGCGCGACGACATGGCGGGCATCCTGCTTCCGGTGATCCGCGAAGCGCTCGCCGCAATCCCGCTCGACCGCGACCGTGTCGATTTCGTGTGCTCCGGCAGTCACGACTTCCACGAGGGACGCACTTTCGCCTACATCGACTCCCTCGACGCCGTCGGCGCCTGGCCGCCGATCGCGGAGTCCCACGTGGAGATGGACGCGGCGTGGGCGTTCTACGAGGCGTGGGCGTGGCTCCAGCTCGGGCACGGCGACATCGCCCTGGTGTACGGGATCGGCCGCGGCTCTTTGCCGCGCGACCTCGACCAGGTCGTACCCACCCAGCTGGACCCGTACTACCTCACGCCCCTGCGACCGCACCGCGACGCGATCGCGGGCGTCCAGGCGTGTGCGCTGCTCCAGTCCGAGCTGACGACGGAACGTGAGATGGCGGGGATCGTCGCGCGCAGCCTGGCGGATGCCGCGGCCAACCCGCACGCCCAGGTCTCCGGCGACTACGAGATCGACGAACTGCTCGCCGCGCCGTATGTGGCCGCGCCCTTGCGAGCTCACGACGTGTCACCGGTCGGCGACGCGGCGGCCGTCGTCGTGCTCGCCGCCGGTGACGTGGCCAGGTCGCTGTGCGAACGTCCGGCCTGGGTGCGCGGCATCGACCACCGGATGGACGGGCACTATCCGGGGTCGCGCGATCTGACCAGGGCACCGTCGGCGGGCCTCGCGGCCGTCCGCGCGGCCGCGACCGCGGGCTTCGACGCGAGCGCGGTCGAGATCGCCGAGTTGCACGTCGAATACTCCGCGCAGGAACCCCTGCTGGTCCGCGAGCTCGGCCTCGGCGCGGGGACGGCGATCAATCCGTCGGGCGGACCGCTGGCGGGCAGGCCGACCACCGCGACCGGCCTCATCCGAATCGCCGAGGCGGCCGCGGGCATTCGCTCGGGACGGGCCACGCGCGCCCTCGCGCACGCTACGAACGGCCAAGCGCTGCAACAGAATTTGGTCTGCCTGCTGGAAGGAGACCCGGTATGAGTGAACCCGTCGCCGTCGTCGGCATCGGTCAGGGCAAGCAGGCCAAGCGCCGTGAGGTGACCATCGGCGCGTTGGTGCGCGAAGCGGTCGCGGCCGCGATGGCCGACGCCGAGCTCGAACTGGGCGACGTCGACGCCGTCGTGCTGTCCAAGACGCCGGACCTGTTCGACGGGGTGATGAACCCCGAGCTGTATCTCGCCGACGCGCTCAGCGCGCGCGGGCTTCCGGTGACCCGGGTCTTCACCGGCGGCAGCGTCGGCGGGCACGCGGCGATCTACGGCGCGCACCTGATCGAGGCAGGGTTGGCCCGGCGTGTGCTGGTCGCCGCGTATTCCAAAGAGTCCGAAGGCAATTTCACCTGGGCGCTGTCGCGCGGACTGCCCTTCAGCGCGAAGCTCGGCGCGGGCGCGGGCGGCCATTTCGCGCCCGTCATCCGCGAGTACATCCGCCGGTCCGGCGCGCCGGAGCACATCGGCTGGCAGGTGGCGGTCAATCACCGGCTCAACGCGATCCGCAACCCGTACGCGCACGTCCACATGCCCGACATCACCGTCGAGAAGGTCAAAGAATCCCGCATGCTGTGGGACCCGATCCGCTACCTGGAGTCGTGCCCGTCCTCCGACGGCGCCGCCGCGATCGTGCTGACCGCGGGATCGCAGGTGGGGAATCCGGCGCGCCCGCCCGCGTGGATCCACGGCATGTCGTTCCGCACCGAGACCGGGCACTTCGCCGGACGCGACGAGGTCAACCCGCGCGCGGGTGCCGAGTGCGCCGCGGACGCCTACCGGCAGGCCGGAATCGTCGATCCCGCAAGGGAAGTCGATGTCGCCGAGCTGTACATCCCGTACAGCTGGTACGAACCGATGTGGCTGGAGAACATCGGGCTCGCCCCGCTGCACCAGGGCTGGAAGCTCGTCGACGACGGCACCACCCGGTTCGGCGGGTCCCTTCCGATCAACCCGTCCGGCGGCGTACTGTCCGGCAACCCCACCGGAGCGACCGGCCTGATCCGCTTCCTCGAGGCCGCCCTTCAGGTCCGCGGCATGGCGGGCGAGCACCAGGTTCCCGGCGCCCGGCGAGCCATCGGCCACGCCATGGGCGGCGCGTCCCAATTCCACGCGCTGTGGGTCGTCGGCAGCGAACGGCCGACGACATGAGCCCCACTCCCCGCAGACCTTCCGCACGCCCAGCACGGGCCACGCGGCATCGAAATCCGCTGTGCGATGGGCGATATCGGCAGGTGCAGAAATGACACGAGACAGGAGTACGGGAATGCGACGGGTCTTCGTCGTCGGCGTCGGCATGACGCCGTTCGTCAAGATCGGGTCCCGAGGGTGGACCTATCCGGAGATGGTCGGCGCGGCGGTGCGCGACGCGCTCGGCGATGCGGGCCTCGGCTACGACCGGGTCCAGCGCGCCGCGGTCGGCTATGTGTTCCAGCCCTCCGCGGCTGGGCAACGCGCCCTCTACGACGTCGGGATGACCGGTATTCCGGTGGTCAACGTCAACAACAACTGCGCCACCGGCTCCACCGCGCTCGTGCTGGCGCGCGAGTGGGTCGGCGCGGGCCTCGCGGACGTGGCGCTGGCCGTCGGGTTCGAGCAGATGACCAAGGAGGCCATGGCCGCGCCCGCGACGCCGCCGAAGACCACCACGGTCGACGCCCACCTGCGGCTCATGTCCGAACTGTACGACTTCGGCTCCGCGCCGATGACGACGCAGTTCTTCGGCAACGCCGCGCTCGAGCACATGAAGCGGTACGGCACAACGGCCGAACAGCTGGCCGCCGTGGCGGTGAAGAACCACGCGCATTCGACGCGGAATCCGTTGGCGCAGTTCCAGAATTCCTACACGCTGGAGCAGGTGCTCGGCGACGTTCCTGTGCACGGCCCGCTGACCCGCTCGCAGTGCTCGCCCATGTCGGACGGCGCAACGGCGGCCGTGCTGGTGAGCGAGGACGTCGTGCGCGAGCACGGACTCGAGGCGCAGGCCGTGGAGATCCTCGCGCAGGAACTGGTCACCGACGACGACACCGCGTTCTCCACCGCGTCGATGATCGATGTCGTCGGAGCGCCGATGACCCGCGCCGCGTCCCGGCGGGCCTTCGACACCGCGGGGATCACCGTCGGCGAGGTCGATGTGATCGAATTGCACGACTGCTTCTCGATCAACGAACTCCTCACCTACGAGGCGTTAGGTTTGTGCGGCGCAGGCGAATCGGGCGCGTTGATCGAGTCCGGGGCCACCACCTACGGCGGCGCCTGGGTGGTCAATCCGTCCGGCGGGCTCATCTCCAAAGGGCACCCGCTCGGCGCGACCGGACTGGCGCAGACGGCCGAACTCTCCTGGCAGCTGCGCGGACTCGCCGCCGACCGGCAAGTCCCGGACGCGCGGATCGCTCTGGCGCACAACCTCGGTCTCGGCGGGGCCTGTGTCGTCACCCTCTATGCCGGGCCGGGATGAACGAACTCTGCTGGACAATGATCGACGACAAGCCCTCGGAGCTGAAACACCCATGACGACAATCGATCACGACACCCACCTGCGGCTGCCGGTGCACAACGGCCACAGCCTGGTCGCCGGACTCCGCAGGCACCGGCACGATCCGGTGCTGACCCTCGGCGACACGATCCTCACCGGCGCCGACGTGCTCGACGCGATCAGCCGCTACGCGGCCGCGTTCGCGGCCAACGGCGTCGAGACCGGCACGCCCGTCGGGGTTTTGGCCCTCAACCGGCCCGAGGTGCTGTTCACCATCGCCGCCGGGCAGGTCCGCGGTTACCGGCGCACCGCACTGCATCCGATGGGCGGGCTGGACGATCACGCCTATGTGCTGTCCGATGCGGGCATCACCACCCTGGTGCTCGATCCGGTACCCGCCTTCGTCCAGCGCGCTCGCGAACTGGTCGACCTGGTGCCCCAGCTGAACCGGGTCCTGGTGCTCGGCGCGGTGCCGCCGGAGCTCGCCGACGTCGGCGTCGATCTGACGGCCGCCGCCGCGGCGTTCGATCCGGAGCCGATCGAGGCCACCGACCTGCCGCCGGACGCCGTCATCTCGATCAGCTACACCGGTGGCACCACGGGAAAGCCCAAGGGCGTCATCGGATCCGCGCTCACCATGGCGACGATGACCCAGATCCAGCTCTCGGAATGGGAGTGGCCGCAACGGCCGAAGTTCCTGATCTGCACGCCGCTCTCGCACGCGGGCGCCGCCTTCTTCCTCCCGGTGGTGTTGCTCGGCGGGCAGTGCGTGGTACTCCCCCGCTTCGAACCGGGCGAGGTGCTGCGCGCCATCGAAGAGCACCGGATCACCGCGACCATGCTGGTGCCGTCGATGCTCTACGCGCTGCTCGACCACCCGGATCTGGCGACCCGCGATCTGTCGTCGCTGGAGACGGTGTACTACGGCGCCTCGGCCATCGACCCGACCCGGTTGACGCAGGCGATCGAGCGCTTCGGGCCGATCTTCGCGCAATACTTCGGGCAGTCCGAGGCGCCGATGACCATCAGCTACCTCGGCAAGCGCGAACACGACACCGAACGCCTCACCTCCTGCGGCCGTCCCTCGGCCGCTCTGCGTGTCGCGCTGCTCGACGGCGACGACAAGGTCGTGGCTCCCGGCGAGGTCGGCGAAATCTGCGTCTCCGGACCGCTGGTCGCCGCCGGTTACCTGAACAAGCCCGAGGCGACCGCGGAGACCTTCCGCGACGGCTGGCTGCGCACCGGCGATCTCGCCCGCCAGGATGCGGACGGCTTCCTGCACATCGTCGGGCGCAGCAAGGACATGGTGGTCACCGGCGGTTTCAACGTCTTCCCTCGCGAAGTCGAAGACGTTGTCGCCGAACACCCCTCGGTCTCGCACGTCGCGGTGGTCGGCGTGCCGGACCCGCGCTGGGGCGAGGCGGTCACCGCCGTCGTCGTGCTCGATCCGGCCGCGCCGGGCGATCCGGCCGCCGTCGAGACGATGATCGCCGAGATCCAGGAGACCGTACGGCAGCGCAAGGGCTCGGTGCAGGTGCCCAAGCACGTCCTCGTCATCGACGAACTGCCGCTCACCGGCCTCGGCAAGCCCGACAAGAAGGCCGTGCGCGCCCTGGCGGCCGACCGGCTCGGCCACTGACGATGAACTGACGAAACCGGCTGACAATCAGCCGGTTTCGCCCTTGATCCCGACGAGCGCGACCGCGGCGTCGACCGGTAGGTGGGTCGCGGGCGCGTGCAGTCGAGTCCGTACCTCCCAGCGGCGGCGCAGTCCAGCGACGCAGGCCAACGCCGGGCCGAGTTGCCGCCCGCCGCAGCAGCGACGCTGCGGCGCAACCCGATTCGCCCGTCAGCGAATGCGGAAGCGGCGCAGCAGCGACAGCGTCGTGAGGGTGCGCTCGAGGTACTCGTCGTACGGCTGCCCCGGCTTGGGGCCGAGCACCTGTCGTTTCAAGGTGGCCACATTGGTCGATTCGGTGAACTTCAGCAGTCCCGCGTCACCGTTGCGGACCCCCATCCCCGAGGCCTTGAATCCGCCCGAGGGCGTGCTCTTTCCGGCGTAGGCGAGCGCGGAGCAGTCGTTGACGTTCACGTGTCCGGCGGCGATGCGCGCACCGACCGCGCGCGCCGCCGACAGGTCGCGCCCCCACACGCTCGCGCTGAGCCCGTAGCGCGTGTCGTTCGCGAGCTCGACCGCCTCGTCGACCGTCGAGAAGGGGTACAACGCGACGACGGGGCCGAACGTCTCCGCACCGAAGACGTCCATCTCCGCGGTGACGCCCTCGAGCACCGTGGGCGCGTAGAAAGTCGGCCCCAGATCCGGCAGCATCCGGCCGCCGGTGAGCACGCGCGCCCCGGCGGCCCTGGCCTGCTCGACCTGCGCCGCCACGCGCGCGCACTGATCCGCCGAGACCACCGCGCCCATATCGATGTCGAAGTCGTAGCCCGGCCCGACCCGCAGCGCCGCGACGCGCGCGACGAACTCGTCACGGAACGCGGAGTACACCGATTCTTGGACGTAGATCCGCTCGATGTGCAAACACAGCTGACCGGTGTTGGCGAAAACCCCGGTGATCGCGCTGTGCACGGCCGCGGGCAGATCGGCGTCGGCGAGCACGATCATCGGATTCTTGCCGCCCAGTTCCATGCACGATTCGGTGAGGCGCTCGCCCGCCTGTTTCGCCACCAGCCGCCCGGTCGCCTCCGAGCCGGTGAACATGACGAAATCGGCCTCGTCCACCACCGCGGGCCCCACCACCGGCCCGTCACCGCACACGATCTGGACCAGCCCCTCGGGCAGCCCGGCCTCGCGCAGCAGCTTCAGGCCGAACGCCGGGCTGAGCGGTGTGCGATTGTCGGGTTTGAGCACGATCCCGTTCCCGGCCATCAGCGCGGGGATCGCGTCGCAGTAGCCGATGGCGAACGGGAAGTTCCACGGCGCGATGACGCCGACGATGCCGCGCGGCTTACGAATCTCGGTCGACGTACTGACCAGCGGGATGGCGCCGGGACGCCGCGCGGGTCGCAGCAGGCGCGGCGCGTGCTTCAGGTAATGACCGATGACCATCGGGATATCGCACAGCTCCTCGAAGGCCATCCGGCGCGCCTTGCCCGTCTCGATCTGGATCAAGTCGGTGAGGGTCCGGTGATTCTCCAGGACCAAGCGGTGGAAGCGTTCGAAGACCGCGAGCCGACGACGGACCGGTAGGCGCGCCCATTCGGCCTGCGCGGCGCGGGCGCGAGCGAACGCCTCCGCGACGTGGGCGGGCGAGGACTGCGGCAGCTGTGCCACGACGGTTCCGGTGAAGACCTCCGCCACCGCGACGGTGTCGGCCGGATCGCCCGTCACCAGGCCGGTCAGCGCTGCGAAGTCGTGGGCGGGGAGAGTCGGCGTGCTCACCCACCGCACTCTATCAAGTGATTGCATCAGTTGATAGAGATCGCGTCTACGCTGGGCGAACGGTGATTACAATGCAGCAGGTGACCAGCGCAGCGGACCGTGCCGAGCTTCGGATCAGCGAAGAAGAACTAGCCATGCCGACCGATCAGCGCTTGGTGCTGGCCGCCGAGCGACTGTTCGCCGAACGCGGCATCGATGCGGTCTCGCTGCGCGCGGTGATGTCCGCCGCCGGAGCCAACGTCGCCGCGGTGCACTACCACTTCGGCTCCAAGGAAGCCCTCGTCGAGGCGTTGATCCGGCAGCGAAGCGATGCGGTCGCGGCGCGGCGCGCGGCGCTGCTCGACGACGTGGAGAACGCGGGCGCCGTCACCGCCCGCGGTGTGGCCATGGCGTTCGTGCTGCCCGTCTGGGAGATGGCGACCGGCGAGGGCGGCTCCTGGGTCAAGTTCATCGCGAGCATCCTCGGCAGCGGCCACCCCGCGCTGTCGACCGTCGCCGAAGGATTCGCCGACCAGGCCGTCCGCTTCATGACCCTGCTCGGCAGCGCCTTCCCCGACCTGCCCCGCCCCACCCTCCGGTTCCGCCTCGCCCAGGCCATGACATTGACCTTCCAGGTCCTCGGAGACGTGCACCAGACCCAGGATCTGCTCGCGATCTCGGGCATCCAGCTCAGCCCCGAGCAGGTGATGACCGAACTCGTGGACGTCGTCACGGCGATCCTCGCCGGACCGCCCGCGGACTGAGCCAGACCCTCAGTGAACCCGATTTACTAAATGGTGTTCACAAAACGGGTGTGGTGTGGTTCACTCCTGTGGAACGTGTTCCAAAGGAGGTACCCGTGTCCGCGCCATCCGTCTCGCACGATTTCGACTTCACCGATCCCGACCTGCTCGCCAGCCGTCTGCCCGTCGAGGAATGGGCCGAGCTCCGCCGGACCGCGCCGGTCTGGTGGGTCGACCAGCCCCACGGCGTGAGCGGCTTCGACGACGGCGGGTACTGGGTGGTCAGCAAGCTCGACCACATCAAGGAGATCTCCAAGAACTCCGAGGTCTTCTCCACCCATGCCAACACCGCGGTGATCCGCTTCAACGGCGACATCGCCCGCGAGGAGATCGACATCCAGCGCGCCATGCTGATCAATACCGATCCGCCCATCCACGACAAACTGCGCAGGATCATCTCCCGCGGCTTCACGCCCCGCGCCGTGCAGAGCCTGCGCGACGCGCTGCACGAGCGCGCCGAGCGAATCGTGCACGAGGCCAAGAAGACCGGCGGCGGCGACTTCGTCCAGCAGGTGGCGTGCGAGCTGCCGCTACAAGCCATCGCCGAACTGCTCGGCGTGCCGCAGTCCGACCGGGGCAAGCTGTTCGACTGGTCCAATCAGATGATGGGCTACGACGATCCCGATTTCGACGGCAACCACAAGCTGGCCACCGCGGAGATCATGGGCTACTCGTGGAATCTCGCCGAGGAGCGCCGCAAGTGCCCGGCCGACGACATCGTCAGCCAGCTCGTCTCCGCCGACATCGACGGCGAGGCGCTCGGATCGGACGAATTCGCCTGGTTCGTCATCCTTTTGGCGGTCGCGGGCAACGAGACCACCCGCAACGCCACCACCCACGGCATGAAGGCGTTCGTCGACTTCCCCGAGCAGTGGGAGCTGTACAAGGCCGAGCGCCCGCGCACCGCGCCCGACGAGATCGTCCGGTGGGCGACGCCGGTGGTCGCCTTCCAGCGCACGGCGTTGCAGGACACCGAGATCGGCGGCCAGGCCGTGCGGCAGGGTCAGCGCGTCGGACTGTTCTACGCCTCGGCCAACTTCGACGAGGAGCGCTTCACCAAGCCGTTCGAATTCGACGTCACCCGAAACCCCAACCCGCACGTGGGTTTCGGCGGCACCGGCACGCACTTCTGCGTCGGCGCGAACCTGGCGCGGCTGCAACTCGACCTGATCTTCAACGCCATCGCCGACGTGATGCCCGATCTGCGGCAGGTTTCCGAACCGGTGCGGCTACGCTCGGGCTGGTTGAACGGCATCAAGAGCTGGCAGGTCGCATACGAATGACACAACCCGCACGACGGGGCCGGATGCCCGCGGTGAACGACGCGGACATCCGGCGAGTGGCCAGGGCCGTGCTGGCCGAACACGGCCCCGAGGCGCTGACCCTGCGCGCCATCGCGCGCGATCTCGGCATCACCGCGCCCGCGCTCTATCGCTACTACGCCTCCCGCGAGGATCTGGTCGCGGCGCTGCGCCGCGATATCTGCGTGGACCTGGCGGACGAACTCGCCGGGCAGGTCGCCGAACTCCCCGACGACGGCGTCGTGCAGTTGTTCGCCATCTGCAAGGGCTTTCGGCGCTGGGCCCTCACCCATCCGCACGAATTCACCCTGGTCTTCGCCTCGCCGACCGGTGAAAGCCCCGGCGGGATACGGCAATTCGACGAACCCTTCGGCCGCGTCTTCCTCGGCGCGGCGGGCCGGTTGCTCACCACCTACGACCTGGTGACCCCGTCGACCGACACGATCCCCGCCGCGTTGCGCGAGGATCTGATCGGGTTCCAGACCGACCTGCTCGCCATGCTCGCCGAATCGGGCCAGAAGTTCCCCGCCGAGAAACTCGACCTGGGGGTGGCGTATCTGATGATGACGCTGTGGGCACGGTTGTACGGGCACGTCACCCTCGAGGTGTTCGGCAACTATCCGATGCCGGTCAGCGATCCGGACGTGCTCTTCGACGCCACCCTCGCCGACCTCGCGGCCGGCATCGGGCTGGCCGGGCCCCAGCTCCTCTAGGCCCGGTACGCGGCCGTGTCGCTCGATCGCCCGGGAAGAGAGGTAGCGCACTACTCAGGACCCGAGCGGCCGCCGGGTGGATAACTGAGGGGTACGTTTTCCCTGCGATTGCGGCGGTGCCGTCATGAGCGACGACGCGCTCTGGACCGATCGCGTGCTCTGCGCGCTCGGCGAGCTCTCCTCGCTGTACGTGAAGATCGATGAGCAGGCGGTGCTGACGATGGTCGCCGCCCGGTTCGCGTCGCGGTTCGACGCGCGGGCGCGGCTGTACGAGGAGGACAAACCTGCCTGGCACCACCGGGTCGCCGAGTCGCTGGACCGGCTCACCACCCGCGGATGGGTCGACGCACTGCACCTGACCGCCGCGGGCCGGGACGCGTTTCCGGCCGCCTGCACCCGATCCAGGGATGTTCCCGAACGCGACCTCGTCGCGGCCGAGCCGAGCTCCGAACTACTCCTCGCCGGGGTGCTGACGCCGCCGTTGCGGGAACGGTTCATCGCGCGGGACGACCACCGGACACGCTCGCCGGAGCCGATCCCCATCATGCTCGAGCTCAACCTGCATTTCGTCGGCGGGCCGCGGGCGGCGATGGCTCGCGTCGACCAGCTGTGGCGGTACCTGGACACCGACGGAGCCCCGCGTCCGCTCGCCGACGAGTACGCGGTCGGCGAGCTCACCACCACCCAGATCGAGGGCTTGGTGACGGCCGACGCCGTCGGCATCGAGTGGCACGACCGCGCGATCTACCGGGTCTGGCCCGACTTCGACGTCCGCGCACAGATCGACACCTCGGCACGGACGATCAAGGCCACCGCCGCGCAGCGGTCGTTCAACAGCTTCGGCGACGGAATCGTCTGGGCCGTCATCGATTCCGGCATCCAGGGCGACCATCCGCACTTTCAGGGCTATCACACGCTCGACGACCCGGAGGTGCGGGGTCTGCACCGTGACTTCACCGATCCCGGGGGCGATCCGCTGAAAGACGAGAGCGGGCACGGCACCCATGTCGCCGGGATCATCGCGGGCGGACTCGAGCTCTGGGACGGCAAACCCGAGCACATCCTCGTCACGGAGCGCAGGCACAACGTCGCGGAACCTGGCATGCCGGTAGTGAAGCCGAGGCCGTTCGGCAGCCCGGCATCCCTCGCGGGCATCGCACCGCGCGCGAAGCTGTTGAGCCTCAAGGTACTCAGCGGCGGCGGGAACCTCATCGCCCGCACCACGCGGGTGATCGAGGCGCTCGCCTACGTGCGGGAGCTCAACGCCGTCGGCGGGAAACTGTCGCGCATCCACGGCGTCAACCTCAGCCTCGGCTACGAGTTCGACCCCGAATGGTTCGGATGCGGTCACAGCCCGCTCTGTATCGAGGTGGACAAGCTCGTGCGCTCCGGCGTCGTCGTGGTGGTCGCCTCGGGAAACTCCGGCTACATCACGCTCGATCCGCGGATGTCGGACGTCAAGAAATTCAGCGCGGCAATGACCATCAACGACCCCGGCAACGCCGAGCGCGCCATCACGGTGGGCTCCACACACAAGGACGCGCCGCATTCCTTCGGCATCTCGTACTTCTCGTCGCGAGGACCGACCGCGGACGGGCGGTGCAAACCCGATCTCGTCGCCCCCGGCGAGCGGATCGCCTCGGCCGCCGCGGGCGAAATGCTGTTGCCGGTCAAGCGCACGCTCGAGCACGGCGTCGACGGCATGGCGATCTATGTCGAGCACACCGGCACCAGCATGGCCGCCCCGCACGTCTCCGGTGCGGTCGCGGCGTTCCTCTCGGTACAGCGCGAGTTCATCGGCGATCCCGAGGCCATCAAGCGCATCTTCGTCGACTCGGCGACCTCGCTGGGCCGCGATCGCGCGTTCCAGGGCGGCGGGCTCGTGGACCTCATGCGCGCCCTGCAATCAGTGTGAAATTCCCGGAAGGACCACGACATGACCGAGACCATCGCGGGCCGCCCGTTCTGGCGGCTCGTTTTCGACAAGGACGGCGACGCCGACCAGCAGCTGGTCGCCGCGCTGACCGAGGAGCGCGCCGCGCTCGGCGTCACCGACCTGGTGATGTTCTCGCACGGCTGGAACAACGGTCAGGACACCGCGATTCGGCTCTACCAGCGCTGGTTCGACCTGCTCGCCGCCCACCTGGGCGCCGAACGCAAGGTGGGATTCGTCGGCATCCTCTGGCCCTCGCAGCTGTGGCGCGACGAGCCGATTCCCGACCTCGAGCCGACGCCGCGACCGGCCGAAGGCGGTGGCGCGGCCGCGACCGGTACGACACCGACCGTGCACGCCGGTTCGCCCACCCTCGAGCCCGAGGTCCTCGCCGACCTGAAGAGCTTGTTCCCCGACGGCGCAACGGAACTCGACACGATCGCCGAGCTGCTCGCGTCGCCGCCGACGCGGGAGACGGCCGAGCTGCTCTTCGCGCAGTTGCGCGCGTTGCACGCGGCCACGTCGGAGGGATTCGCCGACGGCGAGGTCACCGCGTCCGAGCCGGGCATGCTCGACACCGATCGCGATCCGGTGGACCTGTTCACCGAGTTCGCCGCCAAGCTCGCCGACACCGGCGTCGAATTCGAGTCCGAGGGCGGGGCGGCAGGCGGGATCGGCGACTTCGTATCCCGCGGCCTCAACGGCGCCAAGGAGGCGCTGCGGCAGCTGAGCTACTGGACGATGAAGAACCGTGCGGGCGTGGTCGGCCGCACCGGCCTCGGCCCGGTCATCGCGAAACTCGCGGCGGGCGACGGCGGGGTGCGGGTGCACCTCGTCGGCCACAGCTTCGGCGGCCGCGTCGTCGCCTACGCGCTCGACGGACTCGGCGACACCGACGGGTCACCGGTCAGGTCGATCACCCTGTTGCAGGGCGCGTTCTCCCGGTTCGCCTTCACCGGCGCCTTGCCGTTCCGCGACGGCAGCGGCGCGCTCGCAGGCCGCCTCGACAGGGTGAACGGGCCGCTGTCGGTGTGCTTTTCGAGTCACGACTCGGCGCTCGGGGTCATGTACCCGCTGGCCTCGCTCGCCGCGCGCGACGACGCGGCCGAAGCCGAGGACAAGCTCTTCCGCTACCGAGCCATGGGTTCCCACGGCGCCTTCGACGCCGACCGGCAGCCTCTCGGCGGCGTCGGCACCGCCTACCCGTTCCAGCCGCACCGCATCCTGAACCTCGATGCCTCGGAGGTCGTCACCGCGGGCGGACCGCCTTCCGGAGCGCACAGCGACATCTTCAAGACCGAACTCGCCTGGGTCGTCGCCACCGCGGGCGGGCTGACGTAGCGGAGCGCGGCTTACGGCCAGGCCTCCGACGGGCGCACGATGTCGAAGGCCAGGCCGCTCGAGCTCTCGCCGCGGCCCGGGTTCTTCTCGCGCCGGACCCACGTGTGCCACGAGCCGTCGAACCAGCGGGCGAGCACCGGCCTCCGGGTGATGAGCGCACCCTCGCGCGGGACCTCCTCCTCGTGCACCCAGGTGTCCGAGTTCAGCAGCCGCCCCGCCGGTTTCGACGTCACGTCCGGCTGCGACAGCTCGACGAGCGCGAACCGGATCGACGCGGGCGAGAGCGCGTGCGGCACGAGCGGCAGCCAGTAGTCCGGCACGATGGTCTGCACCGCGTAGGAGCCCGCCGGATTCGGTGGCGGCGGAGTGGGTTTGCTCCGCTCCCAGAGCTCGGCGCGGTCGATCTCCTCGCCGCGAGGGCCGGTGCAGGATCGCTCGATCGCCCACGCCAGGTTGGCCAGCTCGTCGCGGGCCAGCGACACCACCTCGGCGGGGTCGCCGACGGCCCCGCGTTCGGACGGCATCACCAGCAGTCCGTCGTCGGTTCCGGTGACGGTGAACAGATTCCACTGCTCGTCCGCGGAACCGGCGCGCTCGATCACATGCCTGCCGCCGAAGGTGTCCGTGACGACGAACTCGCCGATCGTGGTGAACGACCCGGCGGGCACCTCGACCGGCACCATGAACCAGTCGTTGCCGTAGACGGTGCCGAACCCGATCAACAGCAGCCGGCCGGTGTCGAGGGTGTCGACGGCGGCCGAGCCGAAGTCGATCTGCGCGTCCTCCATCTCCCAGAAGCGGTCCGCCGGAATACCGCCGAACCGGACGGTCGCGGCGAGCGCCTCGTGCCGGAAGAAGTACGGCGTTGTGGTAGCGGCAGGTTCGGCCTCCGGGTCGCGGTCGACGGTGAACCAGTCCAGTCCGTCGCCCAGGTATTCGTCGGCGTGGAAGACGTTGTCGCCGATCGAGAAGTCCGCCCGGTGCTCGAACCGGTGCGGGTCGAACGTGTCGGGCGCCTCGACGGGCAGCATGCCGAGCCACCACTCCAGCCACGTGGCGCCGACCCCGGACAGCCCGGCGACCCGCAGGCCGCCGCCCGCCAGGTCCTGCGCGAGCCGGGCGGCGTCCGGGACCTTCCGCTCGAGCAAGGTCACCACATCGAGCGGCTCACCCTGCGCCTGCGGAAATCCGTACTCGGCGAGCACGTCGGGTAGCCGCGCCGAGAGCCCCGCCTCGTCCAGCAGGCGCACGAAATGCACACCGCCCTCGACCCGTAACCGCTCGTCCGGCGCTGCGGCGTCCTCCGATTCGATCAACGCGTCGAGCGGGCCCGACGCCGGGGTGTAGGGCACCCACTGCCCGTCGACGTCCAGCTCGTCGGCCGGACCTCCGGGCCGCCACGCGCTGATCGGGACGCTCCGCCCGGCGAGTTCGACGAGCACGGGCGAGGCCGCGTCCTGCGCCGCGAATTCGCCGAGCTGCCACTGCCGGGTCAACGCCCACGCGGGATCGTGAATCCGGGCCGAGAGCCCGGTCTGCACCTCGTTGGTCCGCGGGAGCGGTTCCACCCGGAAGGTGTCGTCGGCGCGGAAGAGGAAATTACCGAGGATGTCGTGGGTTCGTCGCATGGTCTCACTCCGCCAACTCGAGCCAGAAGTCGTGCAATATCGAATGCGGTCTGCCGAACACCGGAGGCCGGACGACAGGCAGGATGTCGTCGAGGAGCGGAAGATCTCCCAGGTCGACGGCGCGCAGTTTGGCCGATTCCAAGGTGTCGCGTACCACGAGGGCGAGCACGTCGGCCGTCCAGCCGCGCTTCGGGTCCGGCGGCACCGCGAGCAGGATCGCCTGCGGCGCTTTGGCATCCGGCCGATCGAAATGGAACGACACCCCGGTCATCTCGGACTCCGCCGGGACGGGTTCGGGGCCGACCTTCGTGGGGGACAGGCTGTACGAGCCCGGCAGCACCTCGACCCACTCGTCGAACACGATCCCGGCGACCGGCCCGTTCGACGGAACAGGGAAGGGCCGATGGGTCACGAGATGTTCGCGCGCGGCGGGTCGCTCGGTGGGCGTGAAAGGCGCACCGATCCACGGCCCGCCGCCGGGAAGCTGCGAGACGGCCAGCGGGCACGGTCGTCCGGATCGGGCCCCCGCCAGCATGAGCGTCTCGTGCCAGGTGCGGGTGGCCGGACGGATGGTGGCGAAGCGGCGGACCCACTCCGCGATCGACGAGCCAAGGAGGGCGGGCTGGGCGGACGGGATCGCGGCGCCGGCGAGCAGCGGAGCGATCGGCAGGCCGGTCCCGAGGAAATCGCTCAGCGCCAAGGTCACTGCGCCGATCCAGCCCGCGTCGTCGGTCTGCGAGACGGCCGTGGCCAGCCGTCCGGGATCGGAGTCGATGCCGAGTTCCGCCCGGTTCTGGGCGGGGGTGACGGTGTCGACGAACGCGCGCAGCCGCCCGCGCACTTCCGCCATGTCCGGTGTGAGCCTGGTCGGCCCCTCCCCCACCAGGTGCGCGGGCGTCAGCGCCTGCGCGCTGGCGAGCAGCCGTTGCACCCGCCGGGCGATCTCACGGAGTTCGAGCCAGTCGCCGCCGTATTCGATGGCGCCCGAATCGAATCCGGCGAGCTCGGCGACCCGCCGATCCAGTCGCCGGTGGGCGTCGCTCGCCGCGTCCAGCGCGAACCCCAGCGCGCCGACCTCGAGCTCCTCGGCGGAGAAGGAGAAGGTCATGGCGCTGCCGACGCGGTGCGCGGACAGTCGCCATCCGCTCGCGGGCCCGAGCACCGCGGCGACCCAGGCTTCGACGCGCGGATCGAGTTTCGCGAACGCGTCGCGCGCCCAACCCGCGGGCAGCGCCGGATCGGCGGGCAGCAGCGTCGCGGCCCGGTGGGTGACCGGGCTGCCGCGGTGCGGGGTGCGCAGCACATCGAATCGGTCCGGCACGTCGGTTCCCTGGCCGAGAGTGTCCGCGGCGATCCCGGCGCGCATCGGGTTGCCGCCGACGAGCTGGTGCACGCTTTCGGCGAGCAGCAGATCACCGACGGCGTCGAGCGCGTCGACGAGATCATCGAGCATCGGACGCGCCCGATCGTCCGGAATCACCAGCGTCCCCCCGGCATGCGCGCGGGCGAGCGCCATTCCGTCGACCACGTTGACCGGTGCGATCGCCTCCGCGCTACGCCGCCACAGCTCGGCCTGCGCCGCTTGTGCGTCGGCGGGCTCCGGCACGACCGGCGTGGGAAAGTTCTTGCGGTAGAACTCCTTCAGCTGGTCCAGGCGCGCGTCGTGCAGCGCGCGCTCGAAGCGATAGCCGAGCAGGGCGCCCAGATTCTGTCCGCGCCGCACACCGCCCAACAGCCAGCGCGCCGTGCGCGCCCGGCGCGACGTCAGGTCCACCGCCAGGGAGCCGCTGCGGTCGTGCGCGAGGAATCCCGAGCGCAGCACCGCGGCGGTCGCGGCATGGTGCTGCGACGGGGCGTGAATGTAGCCGTCGCTCACCCGGCCCGGGTTACGGTGCAGGTTCTCCACCCATCCATAGCCGCCGAGCCGGATGCCGGTCGCGCCGGCAGCGCGCGTGTCGGCGAGCCGTTTGGTCGCGAGTGAGGTCGCCCACGCGTCCCACCGATGCGAATAGATGTCGAGGACCTCCATCAGCAGCGGCAGGAACCGATCGGCGGGAACCTGCTCCAGCGCAGCCAATCCGGCGAGCACGGCCGCCGCCCCCGCCCGTTTGCCGCGGGCGTGGTCGCGCTTGGCGTCGAGGTCGTCCCTCGGCGTATCGGGGAACGACACCTTCTGGATGATGAGATCGTCGATCAGCCCGGGGATGTCGAGCGCGTCGCGCAAGGGCTCGCTCGCCTCGTCGAAAAGATGCGTCCGGAGATTGTCCTTGAATGTCAGCGCCGGGATGAAGTCTTCCTCGCCGGGAAAGCCGAACAGGTCCGGCTTGCGCTGTTCGTCCTCGCCGTGCAGCACGGGGATCGGCCACGACTCGTCGTAGGCCGCGAGGCGCCGCTCGTATTCGGCCTCGGTGAGGCCTTCTTCGAGGATCGCGAGCGCGTCGGCCAGGTGTTTTCTGCTGCGCGCGAAGAACTCCGGATATCCCGCGGCGTTCGGGGTGAGTCGTTCTGCGACCTTCGCGAAGTCCGCGGGCGTCCGGTCCGACGTCCACGCGAGGTGACTGATCAACGGTGTCGTGGTCGCCCAGCGCAGGCCGGACCGGAAATCGATGCCGCCGACCGAGAGCACCGGTCCCGGCGCGCGGCGACCGATCTCGAGCCCGTCCAATGTCTCGGTCATCTTGTCGAACTTGTCGAGCCCGCCCGCGGGCGAGAGCACCCGGCGGATGACGAGGTTGTTCGAGACCGGCAGCCGCGTCATCGCCTCGGCGGCGAGCCGGTCGGCGGGCTGCCCGTCGGTCACCCGCGGTATCCACCCCGAGATGAGCGCGGCGCGCCAATGATGGCGCAGCCGAAGCAACCACGGCGCCAGCAGGGCGTCCGGCGCGTCCGAGCGCTGTGATCGCCATTCGTCCACGGTCGACACCGGGAGAATGCCGTAGGGCTGGCGGCCGACGCGGATCGTCGGCAGCGGACCTCGGCTGCGCACGTAGTCGACCAGGTGGTCGCGAAACCCTATCCACGCCCGGCCGCTCAACTGCTCGAACTCGGTGTCGGCGACGCCGAGGAAATTGCTGGCGGCGTCGACGAAGCCGAACGCCAGCGCATCCCAGCTGAGCAGCGACAGCCCCGACACCGCGCCGTCGGAATCGAGCCCGCCGCCGTCGCATTCGCTCAGGAATTCACCCTCGGCGATGCCGAGCGCCTCCGCAACGCGGGCCGCATCGGTGCCGTCGACGAGCGACGGCGCGGCAGCGCCGGGCGCACGCGAGGACGGGCGCGCCGACCAGGCGGTCCGGCTCTCGGGCGTGTTGTTGGTGGGTGTGCCTGCCGCCAGGAAACCGAGCCCGCCGCCGAAAGCGTGCCCCAGCAAGGTGTTTCGCAGTCGCGCCGCCGACTCCGCCGCCGACCGTTCGCTGACGCCGACAACGAACAACTCGTCGAGGTGTTCGATGCCCTCCGGCAGTGTCAGGGTGATACCCATGCCCGCCGCGACGGCGGCCGGGAAATCGACGGCCCACGCGGCGTGTTCGTGGTCCGCCGCGGCTTCGTCGGCGGCGAGCAGGCCGAGCGGCAGCGGATCCGGAATGTCCGCGCCGGTGCTGTCGACCACGAGGGCGCCGTCGACGAATCCGAGGAACCGCCACCGGGACGGCATGGTCGTCACCTGCGGGGCCCGGCGCTGCCGTGCGTCGCGCAGGCGCGGCTCCGGCACGCCGGACCGGGTCAGGCGCGTCGCCCAGGCGGCCCGCTGCGGGCTCAGTTTCGTGAGCAGCTCCTGCCACGAGGTCTCGCCGGGCTCGGCCCAGTAGGTGCGCGCGAGGTCACGTTCCTCGGCGGTGAGTTCGGGTGCGAACGCGTCGACGTGGATGTCGTCGGGATAGACGCGCACCCGGATGGTCCGCTCGGCGATGCCGTTGGCGGCCGCGATCAGATCCGCCGCGGCGGCGTCACCGTAGACGGCCTGAGCGATGCTCGCGAGCGTGTCGCCCTCGACCACCGGGTGCGTGCGCGTCACCGGCCGCGGATGCGGGTCTCGAGCCGGGATCACCAGCACGTCGCCGACCCGGATCCGATGCGGGTTCACGAGGCCGTTCGCCTGCGCGATCAGCGGGAACAGGGACGCGTCACCGTAGAACCGCAAGGCCAACGCGGACAAGGTATCCCCGTCGACCACCGTGTGATGCCGCACGGGGCGCTCGCGCTCCGGGATCACCAGCACCTGGCCGACTCGAATGTCGTCGGGCAGGAATTTCGTTTCGATCCGGACCGGCAGCAAGGCAATCGGCTCGACGGCGGTCGGCACCAAGTCGGGGATGACCAGCACCGTCCCGGTGGGGATCCGAGTCGGATCTTCGATGTCGTTGGCCTGCGCGATCAGCGGCCACAACTCACCGTTCCCGTAGAACCGCTGCGCGAGACCGAACAATGTCTCGTCTCTGCGGAGGGTATGCGTACGCGTCGGCGCACCCGGCCGCTCGGGGATGACCAGGACATCCCCCACCTGGAGAGTGGTGGGGTCGATGACTCCGTTCGCTTGCGCGATCAGCGGCCACAACTCGGGGTCGCCGTAGAACAGCCGTGCGAGATCGAACAACCTGTCGTTCGCGCGGACGGTGTGGGTACGCGTCGGCTCGTGCCCGGCCTCCGGAATGACCAGCACCGTCCCGGTGGGGATCGTTGTCGGATCATCGATGCTGTTGGCCCGCGCGATCAGCGGCCACAACTCAGCGTTCCCGTAGAACCGCTGCGCGAGACCGAACAACGTCTCGCCCCTGCGGAGGGTGTGCCTGCGCTGCGGGAAGAGCGGAGTTCCCGCGTCGAGCGAGGCGGCGAGCTCCGCCGACGTCGCCTCGAGCTGGGTTCGGAGTTCCTCGACCTGCGCGCGCCGTGCGGCCTGCGCGGTTTCGGCCTGCCGCAGGATGTCCTGCGCGGAGTTGCCGTGTGGGACGTTCGCCGGATTGGTTGCCGCCCATTGCCGGGTGCGGTGCAGGGACGCTTCCTTGTCGTCCGCGTCGGCCAGCAGGGTGTCGTAGTGCAGCCGAATACGATCCGCGCCGCGCCGCAACGCGAACACCCGCGCCGGATCCGCGGTGGGCGGATGTGGCGGCGGCACGAGGTCGGGGATCGTCAGCATCTGGCCCGCCAGGATGAAGTGCGGGTTGGGCAGGCCGTTGGCTCGCGCGATCACCGGGAACAGGGTCGCGTCGCCGTAGAATCGCAAGGCCAACGCGGACAGTGTGTCTCCCTCGGCGACCCGGTAGTGAATGGGCATCATCGGCTCCTTGGTCGGGGGTCACGGGGGTGGGTCGCCGATCATGCGCGACGGCGAGAACGCCAACTGGAACGGCCGTTGGAAGGCGATGCGCGCCATATCGGCGGCATCGAAACCCCATTTCGCGAAATGCGCGTCGTGCAGCGGCAGTGGACGCGGCGGTTCCGGATTCGGCGACGGCGTCGGCGGCAGAACGCCTTGCTGCTCCGGCACGACGAATCCGCGGCCGTCCTTGGGCACGTCGGCCCACGTGAGATCCGCCCACTCGTCGAACCGCGGCGAGTCCGCCGTCTTCAGGTCGAAACCGAACTGGGTGCCGCGCATCGGTTCCCGCAGCACGAACAGCCAGCGTTGGCCGATCGCATCCTGCGCGTCGAGGTCGAAGCAATACAGGCTGGTCCGTTCGTCGACCGCCAGAACGAAGTTGGGTTCCTTCCATTCGCCGCCGACATCCGGAACCCGCCCGTCGAGGGTCGCCTTCGCGGCGAGCACGCTGGTGCCCGGATACCGCTGCAGCACCTCGCCGCGGATCAGCAACACCAACCGGTCCTTGCCGCGGCTCGCGTCGTGGTCGCCGAGTTTCACGTCGTTGTCCCACAGCGCGATCTCGCCGTACTCGGGCTCGGACAGATCACGGCCGGGCCAGAAACGCGCGAACGGTGTGCCCGCTTCGTCGGTCGGATATTCGCGCCAGCGCAGTTCGCGATTGAATTCCTGGTTCAGCCCGACGAGCAGCGCCTCCACGAACGCCGAATTCGTTTCCAGCAGTGTCGTTTTGTTCTCCGGGAAGCCGGAGATGCCTGGCACGGTCCACTCCGGCCACCGTTGCAGCAGCTCGGCGCCGATCGGGAAGAGGAAACGCGGGTGTTCCATGATCGGCCGGAACGGGCGGCGATCCGCCACGCTCCGGACGGACACGGCGGGCGAGTTGATCGCCTGTCGCATCGACTCGACCAGCTGACCGACGGGTTCGAGGCGCGCGCGCACGGACCGCGCGAGCTCGCCGAGCACGCGACTGTCCCCGAACGGAATCGCGGCGACGGCGCCGATGTTCTCACCGTTGATCGCGCGACGCAGCCCGCGCAGCGCGACCGGCGCCGGGGCGAGCACCAGCGTGCGCCCGCCCGCCATCTCGCCGGACATGGTCGTCGTCAGGGACGCGAGCTGCTCGGCGGCGGTCGCGCCGACGAAACCGCTGCGGTCCGCGAAGAGCGTGTGCTGGCCGGCGAGCAGTCCGGCCATCGTCTCCACCGCGAACCGCGCGGCGGGATCGTTCACCACTCGTGCGGTCCGTTCGCCCGGCTCCGCGCCCGCCAGGGTGGCTGTCGGCGGCCTGACCTCGGTCCGCTCGAAATACTCGCGCAGGGCGGGCGTCGAGGGCATGCCGGACGCCATCTCTCCCGCCGCGCGGGCGGTCCGCCTGGCGAGGGCGCCACCCCCGCGGGCGAGCCGGACGAACGCGGTCGAGGCGACCCCGTCCGGCGCCGCGGACTGCGCGAGCACGCCGGCGAGCGAGGTGTTCGCGAACATCTGCGAGTTGTCGCGCAGCGGGTCGGCCAGCTGGGTCAGCGCGGCATCGGTCATCGCGCCGAGATGCTTGCCCTGCGCCTTGGCGCCCACCACCGCCGCCAGCTCGGTCGCCGCGAGGAGTCTGTTCGCCTCGTCGATCGCGCCGACCTGCTCCCACGCCCTCGCCATCAGGAATTCCTGCTCGAGCTGCACGTATCGGGCGCCGAGCGCGGCCGGAATACGGAACTGCACCTGCTGGTTCAGCGCGTTCATCCAGCCCTCGGCGGGCACCGTCTGGACGCCGGTGTGGTGACTGCCGTACAGCGGGGGTGCGACGGCCTTCTCGTCGCGGTCCAGCTCCAGCTTCCCGCGGCGGGCGGCGGGCGCGTCGAGTTGCTTCTTCAGCTCGGTGCGGAAGGTCTCCATCGCGTCCTGGTCGGTCCACCGCTCCTTGTCGATCTGCGTTTTCGGCAGTCGCAGGGCGCCCTGGATGTCGACGGTCACGACTTCGTCGGCGCCTTCGAGGACGTCCGCGTGCGGCCACGGGTTGCGGACGTCGATGGTGCGAGAACCGAAGCCGGGCAGCGTGTTTCCCTGCACGGGCCGGATCTTGCGCGCGAGTTCCTCGAAGGAGCCCTCGGCGCCGGTGCGGAACCGCCAGGCGTAGTAGACCGGAAGGCGAGCGCCCGCACCCACGGTCCAGGCATCACTCGCGGCGTCGGCCGTGTGCCCGTCGCCGCCGAGTCCGGCCTCGCGACCGCCCTTCGTCGCGGGCACCACGCACGCCAGCCAGCCCGTGTGGGGCGCGAGTTCGCGGGGACAGATCAGCCGGGAGATCACCGCGTCGACACCGGTCCGCAGATCCGCGGCGACGGCCGGTTCCGGCGGCTGGCCGTCGTCGACCCGGGCCTCGACATGCGCCCACGCCCAGGAGTGCCGCAGATCCGGCAGTGCCGCGGCGGGCGCGTCGATCACGGGCAGCGGTCGTTCGTCGGGAAGGAGCCGGGCCTCGTCTTCGCGCAGCACGATCAGCACCAGCCACGGGCGGCGCTGTTTGCCTGCGGGCGTGGTGATTTCGGTTCCGGGCAGACTGAACATCCAGGGCAGCGCGCCGTCGGCGAATTCGATCGTCGCCAGATTGCTCGAGATGCCGTTGGGGCAGCCCGCGGGCGGTTCGACGCGAGTCACCATCGCCGGGTCGAATCCCAAGGTGTCGCCGGGACCGAGCAGCTGCAGGGCGGGGCCGTCGAGCTTGCCGAGGTCCTCGGTGTCCTGGCCGGTGAGGGTGCGGGTGACTCGGACCTTCGGCTGGAACTTGGGCCTGCCGAACTCGGCCCGGTCGGCTGTGGCGGCCGCGCCGATCGCGACCGACGAGACGAAGAAGCGGCGACTCATCGGTTCACCACCATCGGCCGGGCGGCGCTCGCCTGCGCGGCGCGCCAGCGGTCGACGCGTTCGGCGGCGGTGACCGGACGCGACCAGGTCTCGAGCAGGAACCGGGCCTTGCCCACCCGCCGGATGCGCTTGGGACGGTCGTTCTGCGGGAACCAGTTCCCGTCGACCTCGTAGTCGGTCTCGTAGGTGTCCTCGGCGAGGCGAGCCGGACCGATGTCGAGATCCTTTTCGGTGAGCGCGAATCCGCTCGGATGTTTCTCGAAGGCCGGGGCGCCGAGTTGCCGGTCCTCGGTCATGGCGAAGAACTCGCCGGGGACGAACAGGTTGTCCTTCGGCCTGCCCAGGTCCGCCGGATTGTTCGGCTCGAGCTCCACCTCGGCGAACTTCCATTCCTGCTCCGGAACGGAGACCCGGTGGAACCGCGCGATCTTCCGCTGCAGCGGAACGACGGTCTGATCGACCACGAGGGTCGAATCCGGTTGCGCCACTGCGCCATCGGCGAGTGCCTTGGCCGCGTCGTCGGTGAATTTCACCCCTGCCCGCTGCGCCGTGCGCTCGATCGCCCACGTCTCGCGCCGGGCGATGACGGTGCGCAATTCGGCGAGGATGTCGGCGGGCCGCGGCGTGACCGCGGGCTTGTCGCCCCAGCGGACATCGAAGTCCAGCGACACGTCCCAGAAGAGCACGGAAATGCTTCCGGTGCCGAAGGCATGCCATTCGCCGGGGCCTTCCAGCGTGAAATCGAGCCCGATACTGGCCAAGCGGCGGCCGAACGCCAGCACCGCCACTCCGGCGTACACGTGCACGGAGAAGAACAGCACCGGATCCCACACCAGCAGCGCATCCAACCCCAGATTGCCCTCGACCCCGCAGCCCGCGATGGTGGCATCGAGTTGCAGTTTGGCCCCGAACTGCAGGGAATTCGAGGTCAACGCCAGGTACGCCTCGGCACGCAACCGCAGGATCCCGCCGCCCAGATTCATCCCGAGCCGCTGGAGTTCCGGCACACCCGCCGGGCGCGGGTAGCGCGGATGGAAACCGCCCGCGGACAGCACGAGCAGCGGATCGCCGCCGCCGCGGAACAGCACGTAGATCTGGCCGGTGAGCGGAAGGCCCACGATCCAGGAGCCGTTCAAGGAGACCAGGAACTCCACCAGCGGGACGCCGGGATCGATCCGTCCGAACACGCTGGCCTGCAACAGGATCAACGGCACAGCCGGATCCGGCACGGCGACCACGACGCGCCCGAGCAGGACGACTCGTGCGGGCTCGGGGAGATCGAGCACGACCGCGACGGCGAGCGTGACGATCCGTCCGCCCCAGTTGATCCGGACCATCGGGCCGACGACGAACCTGCCGCGCGCCACCGGGAAGCACGAGTCCAGCGATCGGGTGATCTCGTCGGCTCGCGCGACGACATCGTTGCCGGGGAACAGGATTCGATCGGCGTTGCCCTCGCCGACCAGACCGCGCAGCCGTTCGACGTCGACGCGCCGGTTGACGCCGACGATGCCGCCGACCGCGTCGAGCGCGAAACCGAACCCGAGCTGGACGCCGGGATACGGCAGCTGCACGCCGAGGAGCACCAGGAAGGACAGCGGCTCGAGGTTCAGCACCCCGACGGCCTGCACACCGACGACGCCGAGATCGATGTCGAGCACGCCGCGGTAGCCGCTGCCGTCCCTGAGGAGCGCACCGCCGCCGGAAACCGGTGCGAGCGCGAGAGATACGCCGATGTCCGAGGGCATCTCGGCGTCGAGTTGCGGGCGCACGCCGATACCGCCGACGCCGATGTCGATCGGAATCGACAGTCCCATGCCGCCGAGCAGCAGGGCCAGCGGCAAGCCCGGCGGTTGGGCGAACGCGGTGAGTCCGGGCTGGAGGGCGAGCTTGCCGTCCACCATCCCGAGCCCGACCGTGCAGCCGCGCGTCGACACTCCGGGCAGGTTCAGCCGCAGCGGAAGGTTCACCTGAATGCCGCTGTCCGCGAACCGGATTCCGTTCGACCGATCGGCGTGCACGGTCAGCGGCGCGCTCGTCGGCCCCACCGACGCACCCTTCGGCGCGCCGAGCAGTGCGGCGATCGCCTGCGGCAACACGGCGGCGCGGAACTCGTGCAGGGCGACCTCGACGGCGAACGGGCTGCCGGGGCTCACCCGAAGCCGGGTCTCGAGGCGCGAGGTCGAAGCGCCGGGGCCGTCGGCGGCTCCCAGCGTCAGTCGCTGTTTACGGAACACGCTGAGCGAGGCCGTGCCCGCCGCCGCGGGCGGTGCCGGGTCACCTTTGGTGAGCGTGGCGCTCCAGACGGACTGCGCGGCGACGGTGACGGTCGCGTCCCATTCCGGGGTGGAGGTCAGCGACACGGTGGCATTCGTCCCGGCCGTCACGACCACGTCGACGGCCGGGCCCGGCGAGAACGCGAGCACCGCGCGCCCGCCCGCGGCGGTCAGCACCAGCGCGAGCCCGTGCGGCGCGCCCGGCGCCCGCCGCCACCCGTGCACGCGAAGTTCCGGCGGGAGGACAGGGACGATCGTGTGCAGGAGGTCCAACAGCGCGCCACCCTGCGGAAGACCGGGCAGGGGATCGAGCAGCCTGCCCTGTAGGACGGGCTCGGTCTCGCCCGCGAGCGGCTGAAGGGGGTTCAGCGTCGGAGCCAAAGGGGCAAGTTCGTCTTCGACGAGCCGCCACAGCATCGGCGAGACGGCATCGAGCAGTTCGCGAGGGTTCATGGCCCCTCCTCCCGTTCATCGGCGACACCGACGTTAGGGAGGGCCGCGAGTGCGGTCACGAGTAGTGAACTACTCAGCCCGCCGCCATCCGGCCGAGCTGCTCCCATTCCCGGGGCGGCTCGCTACGTGCCCGGTCGAGCGCACCCGTCAGAGCTGCGGCAGCGTGGGCAGTTCGGTGGAGGCGAGCTTCTGCGCCGCGCGCTTGTTCATGCCGAACATGCGCAGCATGCGGAAGGCCATCTCGTCCGAGAGAGCGTCGGCGTCGGCGTCCGGCTGGGCGTCCAGCAGTTGCAGCAGGCCGAGCATCGACCCACCCGCGGCCATCACGGCCAGGTCGGGGTCCATCGGCTCGAAGCGGCCCGCCTCCTGAGCCGCGACGATGTCGCGGCGGGCGCGCGGCGCGAGACCCTCGTCTCGCAGCATGATCGACATGCCGGAGTTCAGCACGACCCGGATGATCTCGGGGACCTGCCGCTGCAACCGTCCGGTCATGCGGAAGCTGACGGTGAACACCTCGGCCGGATCGTCGTACAGCGCCACGATCGCGTCGCGCATCTCGCTGTAGACCTGCAGCGCCGAGCGGACCGCCTCGTCGAACAGCTGCTCCTTGGACTCGAAATGGTTGTAAAAGGAGCCGAATCCGACATCGGCGGCGTCGGTGATCTCCTGGATGCTGACCGCGGAACGACCCTCCGAGAGGAACTTGCGCGCCGCGCCGAGCAGTGCGTTGCGGGTGCGCTCACGGCGCCGGTCGACGCGGTTGCGCACTACGGGTTCGGTGGTCATCGGCCCTTCTCCCACTCGGAATCGACATGAGAATCGTATCTGAGGAAACGATCAGCGACGATTCCGCATCGCGCCGCCTCATCCCGCGTCGCACCCCACCTGGCTCCCAATCTCCGACATTGAGGCCGCCATCTTTTCTGATGTTCTCATCATTTTCTCTTGACAAACAGTTTCCTCGTAACTGATGATTTCATCATCTAACTGTGGAGGTAGCTGTGACAAGCATCGACAAGGGGGTCGGCGCCGAGCGGACGGTTCGGGTCGGCGACCGCGAAATCTTCCTCGCCGAGTTCGGTGCGGGCCCGGCCGTGGTGCTGCTGCACGGCGGCGGCCCCGGTGCGTCCGGGCTCTCGAACTACTCGCGCAATATCGAGGCACTGGCGCGTCGCTTCCGGGTCATCGTCCCGGACATGCCCGGATACGGACGGTCGACCAAGCGGGTCGACCAGTCCGATCCGTTCGGCGATCTCGCGTCCTCGGTCGGCGGCTTGCTCGACGCGCTGGACCTGCCGAGCGCGCACCTGGTCGGCAACTCCTACGGCGGCGCCGCCGCGCTGCGATTGGCCATGGACCGGCCCGAGAAGGTCGGCAGGCTGATCCTGATGGGCCCCGGCGGCGTCGGCACCACCCGGGCACTGCCGACGAAGGGCTTGCAGTCCCTGTTTGCCTACTACGGCGGCGACGGCCCGAGCCGGGAGAAGCTGGCCACCTTCGTGCGCGAGCACCTGGTCTACGACGCCAGCGCGATCACCGAGGAGCTGATCGACGAGCGGTACCGGGACAGCCTGGATCCCGAGGTCATCGCGAATCCCCCGTTGCGCAGGCCGTCGGGGCTGCGCACGGTGTGGCGGATGGACTTCACCCGGGATGCCCGGCTCAACACCGTGCACCACCCGACGCTGGTGATCTGGGGCGCCGAAGACCAGGTCAACCGGCCCGAGGGCGGGCGCATGCTCGCCGACCGCATGCCCAACTGCGACCTGTTCCTGGCCGCACGGACCGGCCACTGGGTGCAGTGGGAGCGCGCTGACCTGTTCAACGGACTGGCGACCACGTTCCTGGAGGCGAGGCCATGACCGACTTCCTGCGCCCGAACACCGACGGCTCGGTGTTCGGCGCGGTGCACCTGGGCTACGTCGTGGTCCAGTCACGGCGGCTGACCGACTGGGATCGCTTCGGCGCCTTGGCGATCGGCATGCACGTCGACCGGCTCGACGCCGACACCATGCGCTTCCGGCTCGACGACCGGTCCTGCCGCTTCCTGATCGAGCGCGGCCCTGCCGAAGACGTGCTGGCCTTGGGCTGGCAGGTCGACGATCACGAGACGTTCGACCGGATCGTCGCCCGGATCGCCGACCGCGGGGTCCCCCTCGCGGAAGGCACGCCCGAACAGGCGGCCCTGCGCGGCGTGGAGCGGCTCTGGCGCTTCCCGGGCCCGAAAGGCATTGCCACCGAGATCTTCACGACGGCGGTGACCACGGCGGAGCCGCTGCGGATGCTGAGCTCCGGTTGGGTCACCGGCGAGGCGGGCATGGGTCATGTCGCGATCGTGTCCAGGGAGCCGGAGGCGATGTGCGGCTACTACCGCACGGTCTTCGATTCGCGCCTGTCGGATTTCATCGACGAGAACGTCTCGGGACTGAGGATGAAGATCCGCTTCCTGCGGGTCAACGAGCGTCACCATTCGATCGCGATCGCCAACATTCGCGGCGTGAAGATCGACCCGATCCGAACGCGGGTGCAGCACATCAACATTCAGTCCGCGACCTTGGACGACATGCTCGCCTCCTTCCAGCGCGTCACCGACCTCGGGTTCCGTATGGCGTGGTCGGTGGGCCAGCACACCAACGACCGGGAGCTGTCCTACTACTGCGTGACGCCGTCCGGCTTCGAACTCGAAGTGGGCTGGAATCCGATCGTCATCAAGCCCGAATGCGAGTCGACCTGGGAACCGAGCACCTATCAGGGCATCAGCATCTGGGGCCACGGCACCGTCGGGCAGACGGTGCTGGACAAGTTCGCCCAGTTCCGCTGCGCCGTCGAGACCGTACGCACACCGGAGATCACCGTGCCGCAACTGTCGGGAGGACTTGCGCGATGAGTGCATTCGACTACGACGTCGTAGTCGTCGGACTCGGGCCGACCGGCCTGACCCTGGCCAACCTGCTCGGCCGCCGCGGCGTGCACGTGCTGGTGCTGGAGCGGGAACCGGAGTACTACGGCCTGGCCCGCGCGGTCTACACCGACGACGAGGGCATGCGGATCTTCCAAACCGCTGGTACGGCAGACGAACTGGCCGCCGATATGAACCTCGATTCCACGGTCCAGTGGGTGCGCGCCGACGGGTCGCTGCTCGCGCAGTTCAACCAGGTCGAGCGCACCCTCGGCTGGCCGGTGGTGAACTTCCTCTATCAGCCGTATCTGGAGACCAGCCTGGAACGCGCGCTCGAGCGCTACCCGCACGTCACCGTGCGACGCGGCCGCGAGGTCGTCGACTTCGACCAGGACGCCACGGGTGTCGGCGTCGAGCACGCCGAGAGCGCGGGCACCGGCTACGGCAAGAACCAGACCGAGCCCGACCGCAGGACCTCCGAGCGGGTGCGGGCGCGGTACCTCGTCGGCTGCGACGGCGGCCGCAGCGTGGTGCGCACGCGGCTCGGCATCGACATGACCGGCACCAGCTTCCCGGAGCGGTGGCTGGTGGTGGATCTGAAGGCCAAGGAGGGCGTGGACGCGTTCCGGCACCTGCCGTATTTCAACTTCGTCTGCGAGCCCGAGCTGCCGATCGTGTCCTGCCCGCAGCCGGGCGGGCACCACCGTTTCGAGTTCATGCTCCGGGAGACCCAGACCAAGGAGGAGATGGAGGACCCCGGCAACGTCCGGGCGCACATCTCGCGGTTCGTGAACCCCGACGAGGTCGAGGTCTTGCGCAAACTCGTGTACACGTTCAATGCGGTCGTCGCGGACGACTGGCGCGACGGGCGCATCCTGCTGGCGGGCGACGCCGCGCACATGACACCCCAATTCATCGGGCAGGGCATGAATTCCGGTGTGCGCGACGCGGACAACCTGTCCTGGAAGCTGACCGCGATCCTGCGCTACGGCGCCGACCCGGCGATCCTGGACAGCTACGAAGCCGAGCGCCGCCCGCACGCCAAGGCGATGATCACCATGTCGGTGTGGATGAAAAACCTCGTCTCCGTGAACAATCCCGTGGCGGCCCGGATCCGCGACATCACGCTCACCACCGCGCTGCGCACGCCGGGGCTGGGCGGCTGGATGCGCGGGGCGAAGATGAAGCCGGAAGCCCGCTTCCGCCGCGGCGCCTATCTGGGTCTGCCTCGGCGCGGGTTGCGCGGGGTCGAGGGCACCCTCGCGCCGCAACCGCAGGTGCGCACCTACGACGGCAGGCACCGCCGCCTCGATGACGTCCTCGGCCTGGGATTCGCGGTGCTCGGCTACGGCGTCGACCCCCGTGCGGCGTGCAGCGCCGAGGACCTTGCGGTGCTGGACGGTCTCGACTGCCACTTCGTCACGGTCTATCCGCTCGGCGGCCGTCCCCAGGGCAGGCCGGGCGACGGACGCGGCGGCAGCGACCAAGTGGCCGACATCGAAGACCACACCGGCGAACTGGCGTGCTGGTTCCGCAAGGCCGGAGTCCGCCGCGGCGACGTGATGGTGCTGCGGCCCGATCGATTCGTCTTCGGAACCGCCCGGCGCGGCGACAGCGCGGCACTGGTCGCGGAATTGGTTCGCCAGCTGCACCTGCGCACCGGAGCGGACCGGACGCCCGAACCCGAGCTCACCGTGGAGCACGTGACCACCCCCGACTACGAGGAGTCCCGATGACCTCGACCGTGACCGAAAGCCCCGCGGTCCTGGCCGCCGCCGAACGGCTCGCCGCGGCCGCGCGCACCGGCGAGCCCGCCGCGCCCGTGCGCGATCTCATCGGCAGCGACGACATGGAGGCGGCGTACGCGGTTCAGCGGCTCGGCGTCCGGCGGCGCGTCGAATCCGGGGCGCGCGTGGTCGGCCGCAAGATCGGCCTCACCGCGCCCGCCGTGCAGCGACAGCTGGGCGTCGACCAGCCGGACTTCGGAGTGTTGTTCGCCGACATGGACGTTCGCACTCCGGCGGCCGATCGGCCGCGCCTGCTGCAACCCAAGATCGAGGCGGAACTGGCCTTCGTGCTGGCCGCCGATCTCGACGCCGACGAGTTCGACGCCGTCAGCGTGCGCGACGCGGTGGACTACGCGGTCGCCGCGCTGGAGATCGTCGACAGCCGCATCGCGCGGTGGGACATCACCTTCGGCGACACCGTCGCCGACAACGCGTCCAGCGGATGGTTCGCGCTCGGCGAGCGGCGGCTGTCTCTTGCCGATTTCGAGCCGCGCGACATCGACATGAGCATGCGCGTCGACGGCGAGATCGTCTCCACCGGAACCGGTTCCGCGTGTCTGGGCGACCCGTTGAACGCGTTGGCGTGGCTGGCCCGCACCGCGCGCGCCCTGGGCGATCCGCTGCGCGCGGGCGAGATCGTGCTCTCCGGCGCGCTCGGCCCGATGGCGCCCTTGCGTCCCGGCGCGCACGTCCACTCCGAAATCCACTTCGGCGCACAGTCTCTCGGCACCGTCGGCTTCACCATGGAGGAAACCGCATGACCCGCACCAAGGTCGCCGTGATCGGCTCGGGCAATATCGGCACCGATCTGATGATCAAGGTGCTCCGCCTCTCGGATACCCTCGAGATAGCCGCGATGGTCGGCATCGATCCCGCCTCCGACGGTCTGGCGCGGGCGACGCGCCTCGGCGTGCCCACCACCGCCGACGGCGTGCAGGGCCTCATCGCCATGCCCGATTTCGCCGAGATCGACATCGTGTTCGACGCGACCTCGGCGCGCGCGCATCTCGCCAACACCGAAGCCCTTGCCCCGCATGGAAAACGGCTGATCGACCTCACTCCGGCCGCGATCGGGCCGTTCGTCGTCCCGGCTGTCAACCTCGACGCGCACCTCGACGCGGGCAACGTCAACATGGTCACCTGCGGTGGGCAGGCGACCATTCCGATCGTCGCCGCCATCTCCCGCGTCGCGCCGATCCCCTATGCCGAGATCGTCGCGTCGATCGCCTCGAAGTCGGCGGGGCCGGGAACCCGCGCGAACATCGACGAATTCACCGAGACCACCAGCGCGGCGATCGCCGCGGTCGGCGGCGCCGAACGGGGAAGGGCCATCATCGTGCTCAACCCCGCCGAACCGCCGCTGATCATGCGCGACACGGTGCTCGCGCTCATCGACGATCCGGAGCGGCGCGCCGAAGACGCGGTGCGGCAATCGATCCGAGCCATGGTCGAGTCCGTCGCGGCCTATGTCCCTGGGTACCGGCTCAAGCAGGACATCCAGATCACGCCGGTGCCGCAGGACGCCCCGATGCGCACCCTCGTCGGCGACCGGCCGGTGACGCACCAGGTGTCGGTGTTCCTCGAGGTCGAGGGCGCCGCCCACTATCTCCCCGCTTACGCCGGGAACCTCGACATCATGACCTCCGCGGCGCTGCGCGTCGCCGAACAGATCGCCCGAGCCAGGGAGACAGTGCGATGACCAAGGTTTTCCTCCAGGACGTCACGTTGCGCGACGGTATGCACGCGCTGCGCCACCGCATCACCCCGCAGACCGTCGCGGGCATCGCCGCCGCGCTCGACGCGGCGGGCGTCGACGCGATCGAGGTCGCGCACGGCGACGGCCTGTCCGGCGGCAGTCTCACCTACGGGCCGGGCAGCAACACCGACTGGGAATGGCTCGCCGCCGCGGCCGAAGCGCTCACCACTGCCCGACTGACCACGCTGCTGCTGCCGGGCATCGGCACCATCGAGGATCTGCGCCGCGCCTACGAACTCGGCGTGCGCTCGGTGCGAGTGGCGACCCACTGCACCGAGGCCGACATCGCCGCGCAGCACATCGCCTACGCCCGCGAGCTCGGCATGGACGTCTCCGGATTCCTGATGATGAGCCACCTGAACAGCCCGGCCGGGCTGGCTCAGCAGGCGCACCTGATGGAGTCCTACGGCGCGCACTGCGTGTATGTCACCGATTCCGGCGGGCGGCTCACCATGAGCGGCGTGCGCCAGCGGGTGCGCGCCTATCGCGCCGTGCTCGATCCGGACACCGAGATCGGCATTCACGCGCACCAGAATCTGTCGCTGGCCGTCGCCAACAGCGTCATCGCGGTCGAGGAGGGCGTGACCCGGGTCGACGCCTCGCTGGCCGGGCTCGGCGCGGGCGCGGGCAACACCCCGCTGGAGGCCTTCGTCGCGGTCGCCGACCTCACCGGATGGAAGCACGGCGCGGATCTCGACACGCTCACCGACGCCGCCGACGACCTCGTCCGCCCACTCATGGACCGGCCCGTGCAGGTCGACAGGGAAACCCTGGCCCTCGGCTACGCCGGGGTCTACTCCAGCTTCCTACGGCACGCCGAAAACGCCTCCGCCACTTACGGTGTCGACGTCCGCACTCTGCTCACCGAAGCGGGACGCCGAGGCCTGGTCGGCGGCCAGGAAGACATGATCGTCGACATCGCCCTCGAACTCACCAGGAAGTGAGCCCCTGTGGCAGAGTCCGCCTTCTCTCGTCGGCGCATCGTCGGTGTGGGATCTGTTGCCGCGCAACATGAGCCGCTGATTCACAGGAAAGCCCGCCGCTCACAGCCGACTACCAGACTCATCGCACCCCGGTCACAGCACCGCAGCCTTCGATAGGAGAGGTGAGTCACCGCGACTCACGCTCCGAGAGAAGGGAATTCCGAGTGCTTTCCAAGACGAACATCCGCCGAGGAGCGGTCCGGGTCGCCGTCGCGGGCGCCCTGGTGACGATTCCGTCGGCCGCCGTGGCCGCCACCGCCAGTGCCGAAGCGCAGATCACGCAGGTGTCGGAAGGCATCGCGCTCGACAATGCCAGCCATCCGCATCCGGGGCCCCAAGGGTTCCCCGGCCACCCTGGCCCGGGCGGACCGCGCGTGGAGTTCCGCGGGCCGGACCGCGACTTCCCCGGCCCGGGCCCGCGCATCTTCCGGCAGGAGCTCCCGCCCACCGGATCGTTCGGCAGCAGCTAGCCCGCAGCCATAGCCGCCGTTCATTCCGCCTCGATATGCCGAAGGCCACCTCCCGGTGCGTTGGGAGGTGGCCTTCGCTTCGGCTGCGGACCGACTCCACAGTGGCGACCCCGCGGCAATTGTCGCGGATGTGAATCACGCTCGCCAGCGAAATGGCCTGCGGTGGTGCGGGCGTGGGCGTGCTGCCCAGCGCGGGTTGTCCTCGTCGCGGCGGTAGGCCGCGACCTGGCCCGCCACCGAGAAGCGCAGACTGCGTGCCTCGCCGAGGACCTCACCGTCGGCCGCCACCGCTTCCGGGTCGCGCACCTGCACGATCAGCTCGGGCACTTGCAGTTCGTTGTAGACCTTGCTGCGGCCGATGGCGGCCAGCAGCAGGGCGAGCACCGCTCTGGTCCGGGAGAACCGCAGATCGGCGCGCAGCCAGCGCACGTCGAGCAGGCCGTCGTCGAGACGAGCGCGGAACGCGGGCACAGCGCCGTGCGGATGGTAGGCGCCGTTGCCGATGAACAGGAACCACACGTCGTGCCAGCGCCCGTTCAGGCGAATGCGGACCGGCTGCGCGCGACGCAGGACGACCACGAGGGCGGCGGCGAACGCGGGCCATTTACCCCACCGCGGTTGCCATTTGTCGCGCAGCCGCACCAGATCCGGGTAGGCGCCGAGGCTGGCGGTATTGATCAGGTAGTGGGTGCGCGCGCCGTCCTCGGTGTCGAGTTCCACGCTCGCGATGTCGACCGCGACCGCCTCGCCCGCGCCGGTGGCGTCGACCACCTCGCGAAGGTCGTAGACCCCGAGGTCGCGGGCGAAATGGTTCAGGGTGCCGGTGGGGACGACGACCAGCGGCAGTTGGTGGCGCAGTGCCACCGCCGCCGCCGCGGCGATCGTTCCGTCCCCGCCCGCCGCGCCCACCGCGAACGCCCGCTCGGTGCGCGCCGCCAGGGCTTCCTCGAACTGCTCGATGCAGTCGCGACCGGGTTCGGTGCGCAACACGGTCGCCGCGGGCAGCGCCTCGGCGATGTCGTCGGTCGGGTCGTAGCCGGGGTCGCCCGACGCCGGATTCACCAGCACGACAAGCCCTTTGCCCTCGACGAGCATCGGCACCTCGCGCACCGCGTGGGCTGCGGCCTCGTCCGACTCGCGCACCGGCCACCAGCGCCGCGAGGCCATCGCCACCCCGGCGCCGACGGCCGCGCCGACAACCACATCCGAGCTCCAGTGCACACCGGTGTGGATACGGGAGTAGGCGACGGTGGCGGCCAGCGGCGCCACCACCACCGCGGTGCGCGGACTCTCCAGCGCGACGGCGGTCGCGAACGCGATGGCGCTCGCGCTGTGCCCGGACGGGAACGACGAGGAGGTCGGCACCCGGACGAGCCGCCGATGCGGCGGCAACAGCTGGGCGGCGGGCCTGCGGCGGGCGATCAGCGACTTGAGCACCACGTTGACGGTCACGCTGGCGACTGCCACGGACACCACGCCGCGCAACGCGGCCCGGCGCGTCGCGCCCTGCCGGGTGGCGAGCGCCGCCGCGACGACCGTCCACAACACACCGCGATCCGCCGCCCGAGTCAGCCGCACCATGCCCCGGTCCACCGCCGACATCGGAATCCGTGCCACCGCACCGGTCACCGCGTGATCCACATGCTGCACCCGGCGAAACGTCCGGCCCAACAACGCACTCATTCCGTCGAAAGTACAGCGCCCGCAACACCCGCGCGCGAGACAGTGGACCGAGGCGGGCGGCGCACGCGGGAGGCGCTGCGCCGGGAATCCGCGGAAAAGAATTCGCGGAAGGTGTCGATCCGGCGGCTTCTCGTTCGACGTCATCAGTGGCAGGGTCGAAGGACGGCCCCGACGGAAGGAGTTACTTGTGAAGTACATGCTGATCATGCGCTCGACGGACGAGGCGTTGGAGGCGGCGAAGAACATGCCGTTCGAGGAGATCATCGAGTCCATGGGCAAGTACAACGAGGCCCTGATGAAGGCGGGCGTCGTGGTGGGCGGCGAGGGGCTCGCCGAGCCCGACCAGGGATTCGTCGTCGACTACGACGAGGATCCGCCGATGGTCACCGACGGCCCGTACGGCGAGACGAAGGAGCTGTTCGGCGGCTTCTGGATCCTCGACGTGTCCTCCAAGGAGGAAGCGATCGAATGGGCCAAGCGGGCGCCGCTCGGCCGCGGCTCGAAGATGGAGGTGCGGCGGGTCCACGAGATGGAGGACTTCCCCGCGGACAACGAGTGGATCCGCAAAGAGGCCGCCTGGCGCGACGAGCTGGAACAGCGCAAGAGCTGACCGATGACCGACACCGAGCCGGAGCGCCGCCCGCATCCACCGGATCGGGAATCGGTACGGCGCTCCGTCGCGGCGGTCTGGCGGATCGAGGCCGGTCGGATCATCGCCACGCTGACACGCACGGTCGGGGATTTCGGCGCGGCCGAGGACCTCGCCCAGGAGGCGCTCGCCGACGCGCTCGCCCAGTGGCCGCACAGCGGGGTGCCGAGGAATCCCGCGGCGTGGCTCACCACGGTCGCCAAACGCCGTGCCGTAGATGGCTGGCGGCGGCAACAGCGGTACGACGAGCGGCTGGCGGCGCTCGCGCGGGAACTCGCGACCGAGCGCACCGAGGGACACGAGCCCGAATTGCCGTGGGACCCGGACGCCATCGATGACGACCTGCTGCGACTGGTGTTCATCTCGTGCCATCCGGTGCTGTCCAGGCCCGCGCAGGTCGCGCTGACGCTGCGGGTGATCGGCGGGCTGTCGAGCGCGGAGATCGCGCGGGCCTGCCTGCTCCCGGTGGCCACGGTGCAGCAGCGCATCGTGCGCGCCAAGAAGACACTCGCCGCGGCCAAGGCGCCCTTCGAGTTGCCGCCGCGGGCGCAGTTCGAACAGCGGTTGAGCGCCGTGCTCGCGGTGCTGTATCTGATGTTCAACGAAGGGCACACCGCCGCAACGGGATCGGAGTGGATGCGCCCGGAGCTGAGCCGGGAAGCGTTGCGGCTGGGCCGGATTCTCGCCGGGCTCGTGCCACGCGAGCCGGAGGTCCACGGACTGGTCGCGCTGATGGAGCTGACCGCGGCCCGCTTCCCCGCGCGGGTGGACGCGCACGGCGATCCGGTGCTGCTGGCCGATCAGGACCGGCGGCGCTGGGATCGCGGCGCTATCGCCCGCGGGCGAGCCGCGCTGGCGCGCTGCGACGGGCTCGGCCGGGGCCGCGGCCCCTACGCGCTGCAAGCCGGGATCGCCGAATGCCACGCGGTGGCCGCCTCGGTCACCGACACCGATTGGGAGCTCATCGTCCTGCTCTACGACGCACTCGGCCGGCTCCACCCCTCCCCCGTAGTCGAACTCAACCGCGCCGTCGCACTCTCCATGGCCCGCGGTCCCGCCGCCGCACTATCCATCATCGACGACCTGATCGCCGACGGACGCCTCGCCGACTATCACCTGCTACACGCCACCCACGGCGAACTACTCGCCCGAGTCGGCCGCCGCGACCAGGCGCGCACCGCATTCCAGACCGCCGCCCAGCTCACCGAGAACCAGCGCGAACGAACCCTCTTGCTGCGCAAGGCCTCCGCACAGAACTGAACGAGGGTGAAGCACAGTGTGCTCGCACCATGACCGACGGTGCGAGCGTGTCCGGTCAGCCGAGAGCCGGATGCACCTCCGTGGTGGCCGCTGGGCCCGCGTCGACGGCATCTGTCACCGGCGTCGCAATCCGCCTGCGGTCCAGCGGCATTCGCACGCATGACAGGCCTTCGCAAGACCCCAATCCTGGTGGCGATGAAACTGGTTGCGGTAGATGTGATCTCGGGGCGGGTATCCCGGTGCAGTGACGGTTGGCAAGTACGTGCTCGTATTTCTCGGTGTCGTCGCGGTGGGCGTTGGTCTGTCGTTCGTGTCGGTCCGGCCGGTGTCCGCGGCGCCGGCGGCGCATGTGGTCGGTGAGGCGCCGCTCGGTGCGGCGGCGGTGCGGATGGATGTGTATTCGCCGTCCATGGATGCCGTGGTGACCAATCGCGTGATTCCCGCGGCGGGCGATGGGCCCGCGCCGACGTTGTATCTGCTCACCGGCATCGGCGGCGGCGAGGACGGGATCTCCTGGTGGGACGACACCGACGTGGCGCGGTTCTTCGCCGACAAGCACGTCAACGTGGTGATGCCGGTCGGCGGCGCGTTCAGCATGTACACCGATTGGCAGGCCGACGACCCGGCGCTCGGCCGCAATCGCTGGCAGACCTACCTCACCGAAGAACTCCCCGCGGTCGTCGACGAGCGGCTCGGCGCCACCGGACGCAATGCCGTCGCCGGTGTCTCGATGAGCGCGGCCTCCGCGGTCGACCTCGCCATCCAGGCCCCCGGCCGCTACCGCGCGGTCGCCGCCTACAGCGGCTGCCCTTGGGCGGCGGACCCGCTCGGGATCGCCTTCGTCACCGCGCAGGTGGGTCGCGGCGGCGCCGATCCCGCCAACATGTGGGGCCCGCCGGGCGGCGACGGGTGGCGCGCACACGACGCCTTCGCCCGCGCCGGCGCGTTGGCCGGGAAGACCGTCTACCTGTCCGCGGGCTCCGGCCTGCCCGGCACGATCGACCGCGGCCTGCCGTTCCCGCCCATCGAGGCCATCGCGAACGCGTGCACCGCGGCGTTCGCCGGTCGGCTCGCCCAGCTCGGCATCCCCGCCGTGCACGTGGAACGTCCGACCGGCTCGCACACCTGGGGATTGTTCGAAAGGGATCTGCACGAATCCTGGCCGCACCTGGCCAGCGCGATCGGCGCGTGAAACGAACGTCGGAGGCATCGCCTCGGAGCCACGCCAGTTGCCCACGTGGGCAATGCCTTTGGGGGTTCCGGTAGTAATCGCCGAAAAAACAACGGATATACGTAATCCGTTGGTATCGAGCTAGTTTCGTGCTGGGGATGCGTGTTTGGGCTGGTAGTGCTTGGCTTGGCGCTGATGTGGCTTGTCGGCGTGGTGGAGGTCGGGGTTCGTGGCGACGCGGGTGTTCGCGGACGAGGAGTTGGCGCGTCTGCGGGGGTTCCCGGAGATCAGCCGTGAGGAGCTGTATCGGTTTTTCAAGCTGACCCCATCGGACTTGGCGTTCATCGCGCCGGGCCGGGGCCGTGGCCCGGCGGATCGACTTGGTCTGTCTGTGGCGCTGTGCACGCTGCCGTGGTTGGGGTTCGTGCCGGCCAAGGTGTCGACGGCGCCGCCGGTGGCGGTGGCCCGGTTGGCTTCCCAGCTGGATGTCGATGCGGGCGAGATCGGTTCCTACGGCCGTCGAGCGCAGACACGGACCGATCATCTGCGCCTGGTGGCGCAGTATCTGGGCTGGCGGGGCGCGGGGACGATGGAGCTGAAAGAGCTGGATGAGTTCTTGCTGGCGCGGGCGATGGAGCACGATTCCCCGACGCTGCTGTTCCGGCTGGTGTGTGAGTACTGATCTCGGCGAAGGTGATCCGGCCGGGCCCGGTGGTGCTAGTGGAGCACGTTGCTCACGCCCGCGAGCAAGCGCAGCGGGAAACCTATGACCGGCTGGCGCACGAACTCACGCCGCAGCGGTGCGCGGAGCTGGACGGGCTGCTGGTCACCGATGTCTCGCTGAAGATGTCGCGGTTGCGGTGGCTTGCGACCGGGCCGGTGGAAGCGTCCGCAGCGGCGGTGAAGGCCGAGGTCGACAAGCTCGGGTTCCTGCGCACCCTGGGCGCCGACCGCCTCGATATGTCGGTGCTGCCCGCCGAGCGACGCCGGTTCCTGGCGACGATGGGCCGCCGCCTGACCAGCCAGGCACTGGAACGGCGGGAGCCGCAGCGGCGTCATCCGATCCTGCTCACGGTGCTGGCGCAGTCGGCCGCCGATGTGCTCGATGAAGTGGTCGCGTTGTTCGACCAGGCGATCTCGGCGAAATTCAGTGCCGCCGAAAGGCGGATGAAAGACGAGCTGGCCGAACGCGGCAAGTCTGGTGAGGACCGGCAAGCCCTGCTGGACGAGCTGCTGGCGATCGTCACCGACGCGGCGATCGCCGATGAACAGATCGGCGGCCTGATCCGCGGGGACCGGATCGGGTGGGAGCGGTTGCGGGCGGCGATAGCGCAGGCCAAACCCCGGCTGCCGCGTGATCACGGGCATCTGGCCGGCCCTGAACACCTCGTACTCCTATCTTCGCCAGTTCACCCCGGCTGTGCTGTCGAGCGTCGGGTTCGCCGGCGGCATCGCGGCGACCGAGCTGCTGATCGCGGTGGCCATGCTGCGTGAGCTGATCGCCACCGGCCGCCGCAAGGTGTTCGACGAGGCTCCGACCGGGTTCGTACCCGCCAAGTGGCGCGGCTACCTCGAGGAGGCCCGCCGCTCCGGCAATCCCACCGCCTACCGGCACTATTGGGAGCTGTGCGTACTGCTCGGCTTGCGTGACGGGCTGCGCGCCGGGGACGTGTTCGTGCCTGGTTCGCGCCGGTATGCCGATCCGGCGGCGTATCTGCTCACCCCGGCCCAGTGGGAGCCTCAGCGCGCCGAATTCTGCCGTCTGGTCGGCAAATCCGCTGATCCGGCCCGAGCGCTGGCGGACGCGGTCGATGAACTACACGAGTCTGTCGGTGAGCTGGAGAAGATACTCGCCGACGGTGATGGCCCGGTCCGTCTCGATGATGAGGGTGATCTGGTGATCTCACCGCTGACCGCCGAAGACGTGCCGGCGGAGGCGAAGGTGCTGAAGGCGGAGCTGACCGAGATGCTGCCGTTCGCGCCGATCGTGTCGCTGCTGATCGAGCTGGACAACCGCACCGTTTACCTGGACTGTTTCACTCACGCCACCGGCAAGCACGCCCGCAGCTCCGACCTGAAACGCAACCTCATCGCGGTCCTGCTGGCCAACGCGACCAACCTCGGGCTGCGCAGCATGGCCGACGCCTGCGGCATCTCCTACGACATTCTGCGGTGGACCGAGGAATGGTATGTGCGGGAGGAGACGCTGCGTGCGGCGAATCTGGCGATCATCGACTACCACCAAAGATTGCCGCTCACCGCGATTTTCGGTGGCGGCACCCTGTCGTCCAGCGACGGGCAGCGGTTCCCGACCCGCGGCAAGTCGACCACCGCCCGCACGGTCCCGCACTTCTTCGCCGACCAGGGCCTGTCTACCTACACGTGGCTCACCGATCAGCACACCACCTACGGCACCAAGGTGATCGTCACGACGCGGCGCGAGGCGCACTATGTGCTGGACGAGATCCTGGGCAACGCCAAGGATCTGCCGATCACCGAGCACGCGACAGATACTCATGGCGTGACCCTGGTGAACTTTGCGTTGTTCGACCTGCTCGGCATGCAGCTCTCGCCCCGCATCCGGGATCTGGGCAAGATCACCCTGTACCGGCCAGGGTCGCGCTCGCAGATCGAGTCGCAGTTCCCGCACGCTGGGCCGCTGTTGACCCGCAAACTGAATCTCGACCTGATCGGCGAGCACTACGATGATTTGCTTCGTCTGACCGGGTCGCTGAAGTTCGGGCACGCGACCGCGTCGCTGCTGGTCGGGAAGCTGTCGGCGTCGGGGCGGCAGAACGCGCTGGCTGCGGCGCTGAAAGAGTATGGGGCCCTTCGTCGTACGATCTACGCCGCACGCTATTTGTCCGATCCGGATTACCGGCGCAAGATCGCTCGCCAGCTCAACAGGGGCGAGTCGGTCCACGCGCTCAAACGCGACCTGCTCTATGCCCACGAGGGCATGATCCGGGCACGGCATCTCGAGGACCAGGCCGAACAAATGTGGTGCCTGACCCTGGCGACGAATGCGGTCATCGCCTGGACGACAGAATATTTCGGTCTCGCAGTGGAGCAGATGCGGCGTGAGGGCCGCCGGGTCGATGACGAGGTGCTGGCTCACGTGTCCCCGGCCCACAGCGAGAACATCAACTTCTTCGGCGCCATCGAGGTAGACATCGACGCCGAGCTGGCCCAGCTCGGGCCGACCGGCTATCGGCCCCTACGAATGCGCGACACACTGTTCCGATGTCTATGACCGCCACGGTCCTGCTTGACATCCAGCCGTGGCCGTTTCGAACGCGCGCTATGCGGCTGCAGGGCGTCGCGAACAAGGTAGATCACCTCGTCACGATCATCGGTCACGCTGTGGTCGGGATGGAATCCGATGTCTCGCGGCCCCGCAGCGAGGGTCGTCGATCACCGCACACACCCAGTGGCAGAGCGTCCGCCTGGGTGAAGGGCGCGGCCCGCACTGACCTACATAACGAGCGGGCCGGAGGACCGTCACGACATGACGTCGACCAGGACCTTGCCGACCGCGCCGCCCTCGACTGCCCGGTGGGCATCCGCGGTGCGGTGGAGCGGAAAGCGGACCAGCGGCAGGCCGTGCTCCTCGCCAACCGGTAGGGCTCCATCACCGACGGCGGCGGCGACGTCTTCGACGGCCGCGGCGCGAACGTCAGGACCGGCGGTGTAGAGCACCAGGAACTGCAGGCGGGTGTTGCGCACCATGTTCTGCAGCACGTTCAATTCGACCGGATGACCACCGTCGTTGGCGTAGGTCGAGATCGTGCCGCGCGGCCGCAGCACGGCCAGGTCCAGGGCCAGATTCACGCCCAGCGCCACCTCGGCGACGATGTCCACGCCATCAGCCGCGATCGCACGGATCTCGGCGACTGGATCACCCTCGCGGTAGTTGACCACGTGGTGAGCGCCGGCGGCGGTGGCCAGCCGGGCCTTCTCCGGGCTGCTGACCGTGCTGATCACAGTGGCACCGGCCCAGCGGGCGAGCTGGATCACCGCGTGCCCGACCGCCCCGGCCCCGCCCGCGGCGAGTACCACCTTGCCCGCCAGCGCGCCGGGCCGCAGCCGGCGCGGCCCGTCCTCGGCGACGGTGAGTGCACGGTGCGCGGTGAGCGCGGGAACACCGAGGGCGGCGCCGACATCGAAACCGGCCTCGTCCGGCAGCGGCACGGCCTGCCCGGCCGGCACAACGGTGAACTCCGCGGCGGTGCCGGTGGCCCGTCCCGCGGCGGCCATGAACAGCCATACCCGCTGGCCGACCCGGCTCTGATCGACCCCCTCACCGACGGCGTCGATCACACCGGCACCGTCCAGGTGCGGCGTGATCTCCGGGAACGCCATGGCCTGGGCGGCGCGAGCCTGCCAGTCGGTGGGGTTGACCCCGGACACGGCCACCCGGACGCGGACCTCACCGGGAGCGGGCACGGGCGGTTCGCAGTCGACGAGCTGGAGAACGTCGGGACCGCCGTTGTCGCGGTAGACGACGGCCTTCACGACGCCGCGCCGATCGCGACGTTGTTGGAGCGGGACTCGACGGCGTCGAGAGTGGCCAACGTGTCCGCATCGAAGGCGATCTCGCCGACCGCCATATTGACCTCCAGGTGGGAGGCGTCGCCGGTGCCGGGGATGAGCAGGATATTCGGCGCGTGGCGCAGCAGCCAAGCCAGACCGACCTGGGACGGAGTCACGTCCAGGGACTCGGCCACGGCGTGCACGGCCGACTCGTCGGTGACCTTGGGCAAGCTCGGGAATCCTCCGCCGAGCGGGAAGAACGGCACCCACGCGATGCCCTCGGCCGTGCACAGCCGCAGCGTGTCCTCGTCGTCACGGGAGACGAGGCTGTAGGCGTTCTGCACGCAGACGATGCCGGCAGGCAGTGCGCGGCGCAGGACATCGAGGGTGACGCTACTCAGGCCGATGGCGCCGATCTTGCCCTCGTCACGCAGGGCGGTCATGGTCGCCAGCTGGTCGTCGAGGTCGACCACCTGGTCGCCCTCGGGACGCAATCCGGGGCCGGTGTCCAGGCGTCGGAGGTTGACCACGGGGAGCTGTTCGACGCCAAGGCTGCGCAGGTTGTCCTCGACGCCGGCCCGCAGCTGTTCGGGCCGCTGCGCGATCCGCAGCGGCAGTCGCCCGCCCGGGTTGGGCTCGGCGCCGACCTTGGTGACGACCAGCACGCCGTCCTCGGGACGCAGGGCTTCACGGATCACGGCGTTGGCGAAGCCGAAGCCATAGAACTCGGCGGTATCGACGTGGTCGACGCCCAGCTCGACGGCACGCCGGAGCAGGGCGACAGCCTCGTCGTGACGGTCGTGTAGCCGCGGAAGTTGGGCCGCGCCGTAGCCGATCCGGGACACGGAGCGACCGGCAAGGGAAGCGGTGGAGGTGTTGATGACGAGTCTCCTTGGTCGCTGGTGCTGTGATGCCGCTACCTTATAGAATTGTGATGACAGATTGCAATATTTGTCAGTCAGATGGCAAAGTTTGACCGCCGACTCGGTGGCGACATAGGTTCACGAGGCCGATGACGTGACCAGCCGACAAGGAGGCCCGATGCGCGGAGAGCCGCTCGACGCGGAGACGATCGTGTCGGCCACCGAGGAGATCCTGCGCCGTCACGGTCCAGACAAGACGACGGTGCTCGACGTCGCACGGCAACTGGGCGTGAGCCACGGCAGCGTGTACCGGCACTTCGCGTCCAAGGCCGCGCTCCGCGAGGCCGTGATCCGGCGCTGGCTCGACCAGGTACGGAACGAGCTCGCTACCGTGGCGCACAACTCCGAACTGCCCCCGGCTGAGCGGTTACGAGCACTGCTCACCACCATGTTCGCCACCAAGTGGGCGAAAGCCAGGGAGGACCCGGAGCTGTTCGCCACCTTCCGAGTGCTGGCGGCCGAGCACAGCACCGTGTCCGCCGGCCATGTCGGCTTCCTGCTCGCCCAGCTGCGGGACATCATCATCGACGGTGTCGCCACGGGCGACCTCGCCACCGGCGAGCCTGAGGTGATCGCACGGGCCGTCCTGAACGCGACGAGCCGCTTCCACGACCCGACACACGCCGCGGAATGGCATTCCCCCGAGACCGAAGCGGACTCCGCAGCGGTCGTCTCGCTCATCCTCGACGGTCTCCGGGCCCGGTGACGTCCTCGGGGTGACGTTGGTCCGCAGTGACCGGGCGGCCGCTGCCCTGAACCAAAGATGTCTGACGCACAGACCATCCGGTAATCGGTAATCGAGTGCGTTCGCCGGACGCACCCAGGCGCGCCGGACCCACTCGCCGATGGCGTCAGCCTTCACCGATGGCCAACGTCAGGATCCGACCAGCGTAGCCAGGGCGACGACACGCATTCTCACAAATGATCAGATACGAGAGTTCCGCGACAGCCCCGGATCGACCACCGAACCCGCAGGCCACCATTCGCAAAACTCCTCTCGAAACCCACCATGAGCAGGGCATAGCAGTTGTCGCATCCGGCGCTGATGCGGTCGCATCCGGTGACCGGGTTCCAGGTGGTGTCGGTCCATTCGATGCCGGTCATGCGGCGGTCCTTTCGATGTCCTCGCCGGTGATGGCCTCGACGAGTGCGCATCCGATGACCTCGGATGCGGCGGGGTGACGGCGTTGCCGTAGCCGCGGGCCTGGGTCCGCTTGTCGCCCAACGCCTTGAACGTCGCCGGGAACGCCATCCCGGCCCGGATCTCCGGCGGTTCGAGCATCCGGAAGGTGCAGTCTGCGAGCAGCTGTTCGCGGTCGATGCCCAACAGCCCGAACCGGTCGCGGGTGGTCAGGGTGCCCATCGGCTCCTCGACCGGGTGCGCGCAGCCGGTGCGGTAGTAGGGCACCAGCAGATGCCGCAGCTCCTGCGGCGGCTGGACCAGGCCGTGATGAAACCCGCTCGCTGCGAAAGATCCGCCGCGACCAGCTCAGCGACACCGACCGCTGAAGTGCGTTAGCGTCGTCGGGTGGAGTTGCGACAGTTGCGGTATTTCCTCGCGGTGGCCGAGGAGCGCAATCTCACCCGGGCCGCCGACCTGGTCGGGATCCGGCCGACCTCGCTGAGTCAGCAGATCATCGCGCTGGAACGCGAGCTCGGTGCGGCACTGTTCGTGCGCACGGCGGCGGGAATGTCGGTGACACCAGCCGGTCTGCGACTGGTGCCGCACGCGCGGGCAGCGGTGGACGCGACGCGCTGGGCACAGCGTTCGGTGCGGGAGAGCCACGTTCTTCGTGTCGCTGTGACGCCCGGAGCGCCGCCTCAGTTCGCGGCGGCGATCTGGCAGGCCGCGGGTGATCCGGTCGCCGAGATCACCGATATGCAGACCGCGGAACAGCTTTCGGCGCTGCGGGCGGGAACCCTCGACGCCGGGGTGCTCCTGCTGCCCGCCGACCTGGCTGGACTCGAGCATGCGGTCGTCGCCGATGTCGAGCTCGGTGTAGTGGTAGCGGACGGGCATCGGCTGGCACAGCAGCAGGCACTGCGATGGACCGACCTCGAGGGCAGCGCACTGCTGTGGTTCGCGCGTTCGGCGGCGCCGGGCTATTACGACGCCGTCCGCGAATCCTGGACGCGCGCGGGCTGGCAGCCCGCGGCGATTCGCGAGAGTTCGCCGCGCCGAGCGTTGTTCACCGCCGAACTCGGTTTCGGAGGCGATGTCCTCGCTCTCCGCCCGGCCTGGGATGTCCGCCCCGGCGACGGGTTGTCGTGGATTCCGTTTGCCGCCGAGGCAGCCCGCATCCGCTACGCCCTCGTCTGGAACACAGCGGATTCCGCCGCTGCCCGTTACCGCGAGATAGCGGCTGACCTGGCGTGTGCGGTTCCGCCACAGGCTCATCCGGTGCCGCCTCGTGGACAGGACGCCCGGCGATCGGCTCAGCTGGAGAGCGATCGGGTCGCGCCATAGCGCGGCCGAACCGCACTTCGAGAGGTACTGAGATGGCGCTCACCGCATGGGGATTCATCTACACCGCGTCCGGCAGTGATCCGGCTCGGGAAACGGTCGTCGAAACTCCCGGCTGCCGCTCGGTATTCGTCGGAGTGAACGATCCGAGCCAGGTGGTCGACGTGGCGCGGCGACTGGTCGACGGCGGCGCGCAGTTGATCGAACTGTGCGGTGGTTTCGGCCCCGTCTGGACCGCCCGGGTGATCGAGGCGGTCCAGGGAGCGGTTCCGGTGGGCGCCGTGGCCTACGGCACCGAAGCCGTCGACCAGGTGCACGCGCTGTTCGCCGACCACTGACCGGTCAGCATTTGTCCCGGCCGGAAGCGGTGCCTTGCACGCGGCGCATCGGCGACGCATACGCCCACCTTGCACCACGCCAATCAGGCCATCAACCCACTCACATGGACGACCGTTCGGACCCGCGTCACCGTGACGGTTTCGCGAATGCTCACCAGATCACGTTCGTCCCGCATTTAGCGCCTTCTACCTGCGAAAACAAAGGGTTCAAAAACACCCTCTCAGCGTGACTTTTCTCGCGGATGTTCCAAGCGCCGCCAATTGCATCGGATGCGAATTCGCAGCGCAACAGAATCTGGAATTCGGGTCGCGAAACCTCCCGTCCACTGTTTCATAGGTGATCACCCATGAAACAGCCCGAGATCGGTTGGCCGTCCAGGACATTCGATGTTTCATAGGACGGTGCAGGGGCCGGGAGTCCACGCCGCCGCTCGTGCCGGAGCGTGAAGAGCCAGCGGCACAGGAACTTTCGGTGCGGCGGCTGGTGCGCCAGGTCATCGCCCCGGCGAGGTCTTCAAGGTCGGCGATCTGCTCGCGCGGCTCGCGCGCCTGGGCATCACGATGACGCCGGGCAAGGTCACCGGCATCCTCGACTACTGGGCAGCGCGCTCCCAGCTCGCCCTCATCGCGCCCGGCGTCTATCGCCGCCCGCTCGAACCCGACGACGCTGCCTGAACTGCACCTTCGCCATATCCGCCCGATTTTCGGCGATTACTACCGAAACCCCCTTTGACGGTCTCCGGCTATTGCCGCACGCTCAGCCACCCGTCCATCAGCGCGTGGTATTCGCAGAAGAACGGGTGGGAACCGATTTCGACCGGCGCGGAGAAGGTGACGTTCCGGCCGGGAGCGATGTCGTGATCGAACAGCCCGGGTCGTTTGCTGGTGATGCTGTGGACCACCAGATCGTGGTTGGCCACCGTGATCTTCGCGCCGGGGGTGATCGGCGGCGTGCCCGTGTACTGGAGGTTCTCGATCGTGATGGTGACCGCCGGGATCGGTGGCGGGCCGGGTGGCGGGACGACCGCGGGCTCCTCCTCGGCCTCACCGCCGCACCCGGCTGCCACCACGAGCAGCGTCAGCACCACGGCCATTCGTAGCGATCCACCGGCCGGGCGCGACGCGTTCATGGCTGTTCGCCACGCCCGCTGCGGCTGCCCACGTACGCGAGTTCGCGCAACCGGCCGATCACCTCGGGAAGAATCCTGACCTCGTCGGGATGGTTCGTCATCGGGTCGAAGAAGTCGGTCCGGTAGTCGCCGGGGTCGACCGGATGCAGCGTCACCTCGGCGAGCTTGCGCTCCGGTGTGCCGATCGCGCTCGCCCAGAGCACGAAGGTGGCGGGTTCGTCGCGCAGGTGGTCGGCGAGCGCGTCGAGGGACGGCGTCTCGGGTTGGTGGCCGTCCGGCTCGGCGAAGATCCAGGTCGGCGCGGAGTCGCCGAGGCGATAGGGCATCAGGCAGCCGTACCAGGCCGTGCGCCAGCTGCGCGCGGGGGTGATCACGAAGCGGCCGAGCGCACCGCGGCCGGTGGTCGTCAGCGCGAAGTCCCACGGATGGTCGTCGCGGTCGAGCACCCGTAGCGCGAGGCCGAGCACATCGGGCAGCCCGGCCGGAGTGCCGATGCCCTTGGACGCCCTCCCCAGCACGGCGCGCTCCCCCGCCCCGAACAGCCACTCGTACTCGGGTTCGGCGTGCAACCGCCCGGACAGGCGCAACCCGTTGGGATACAAGACCCGGGCGTGGCGCAATCTCGCCACCCCGGAGAAAACACCGCGCACGGCATCCGCTGCGAGATCGGTCATCGCGACTCCTTCGATCGGGACGGTCGACACTCACCGTCTGCCCCGCCGCGCGGGCACTAAACGGGCCGACCGGGGGTCGCGTCGGCGAGGCGGAGCAGCCGGGGGGCACGCGGCGTGTGGCAGGAGCCTTCGCGTGGGTACTCCGTCATCGATGACAAACACATCCCAGTTTCCCGAGGCGGTGAGCACGATGACATCGACGCAGGCGCTTCGACCGACCACAGAGACGGTCACGGTGCGAGTACCAGCGCGGCGCATCGGAGTGACGATGCTGCGCACGACCGTGGAATCGACCGCCCTGGTCGCCGACGCCGACGCCGACGACGCGGCCGAGCTCGGACTGATCGTCGAGGAGGTCGCGCGCGGACTCGTCGACGCCGCGACCGACGGCTCGATGCTCGACTGCACCCTGTCGTGCACCGGCCACGCGGCGCAAGTGCGGCTGTCCGCGATCATCCGCTCCGAACTGCACAAGGATCGCCACGCGGTCGGCTGGCAGATCGTGGACGCGCTCACCAGAGACACCAGGGTGATCCGATCGAATTTCGACCACGCCAGGCACGGCTATCCGACCGAAGTCGATTTCGATTGGCAGCGTGGGGTTTCCGCCGCCTGAACGGACCGGCGACCGACGACAGCGCCGCGTCGACACCGGATCACGGTGTGACGGAACCTGATTCGTAAGCGACGATCATCGCTCGAGTGCGGTCGCGCCTCTGGGATGGTGGAGTATGTCGGTGTGAGTGCTGTAGGCAACCCGATGAGCGCCCGCCCCCTGCTGTATATCGACGTCGACGGCCCGCTGAACCCGTTCGCGGCGAAACCACATCGGCGACCGGAAGGCTACGAGACGCATCGGATGCTGCCGGATACGTGGATCGCGCAGCACGGCGGCAAGCCGTATTGGCGGGTCAAGCCGTTGCGTGTGTGGTTGAACCCCGCGCACGGTCCGGCGTTGTCGGCGTTGGCCGACCGGTTCGAGCTGGTGTGGGCGACAACGTGGCAGCACGACGCGAACACGCATATCGGCCCGAAGCTCGGGTTACCGGAGCTGCCGGTCGTCGAGTGGCAGAACACGAACCGGGCCGGGCCGGACGGGACGTTCTTCAAGACCGCGGAGCTGGTGCAACACGCCGCCGGGCGCCCGTTCGCATGGATCGATGACGACCTGAGCACCCCCGACCGTCTGTACGTGGAACGCGAACATGCCGGCGCCGCACTGCTGCATTGGGTGGATCCGGCCAAGGGTCTGCTGGACGAGGATTTCGATGCCCTCGCGGCGTGGGCGGACAGTCAGGGTGACACGACGCCCACGGCGGCCTGAGTGGTGCGCCCGCGTCCCACCCGATCGGCACGGGGTGGGACGCGGGCGGAGATCACTTCGCGGGGGCGGGCGGCATCGGGGTGTTGATGGTGGTGAAGTACTGCGCGGCGGCCAGGATGGCTACCGGCGCGGTCACCAGGAGCTGGCCGGTGACGGTGCCCAGGGCGCGTCGGCTCGAGGCCCATCGGAAAGCCAGGGCGGACGGCGTCTCGCCGGCCCGCACCTCACCCGGCCATTGCGCGATCGAGGAACCATTGCCCCAGCCAGTCGACGGCGGTCCGGCCGTCGGCGTCGATCACGTAGTGGCCGTAACTCTGGTGTGCACCCGAGGTGACGAAGGCCGTCGCGCTCAACGCTTCCGAAATCAATCGCAGCAAGGCGTCGGGCCCCTGCCCGCCGACCGCGCCGAGCACATCGCGGGTGAGCCGGTGCAGCTCCGCGCCCGCGGCCCCGGTGAGATCGTCCACGGCCAGCGCCACGAAGCCGAACAATGTCGGAACCACGGCGTTCATCCGCGCCGCGATGTCCAGCGGCGCCGCGCCTGCGCTCACGGCCTGGACGACGCCCCACAGGTCGTCCTGCAGCAGGCTCACCTGCTCGACCAGCGCGGGCGCGTCGATCTCCGCGAGCGCCCGCACCACTTGCGCAGCGAGGTGGACCGCGCCGCTGTCGTCCGGGATCAGCCCCAGCAGCCGCGACACCTCGCGCAGATCGTCCCGTACCGTCCGCAGCAGCGGCGCGAACGCCGAATTGAGCTGCACGACAATCTCGTACAGTTCGCGTACGACGGCCGTGAAGTCCACACCCGCGCCGATCATGGTGGCCAAGCGCACGAGCGCTTCACCCATCGCGGGCAGGCGCGCGGCGAACTGGACGCTGTCGGCGGCCACCGCCGCGATCCGCCCGATCAGCACCGAGGGCCACCGCTCGGCGAGCACCAGCCACGCCTCGCGCAGCGCCGCATCGGATTCGGTGCGGACCAGATCCAGCAGCGGCGCCGTCGCGTCCACCACACGAGCCACGGCATCGCCTTGCACGGCGGCAGATTCGCGGCCGGGCTCGGCGATGGTGTCCAGCGCGTCCAGCGCGGCGCCGATATCGGATCGGGCCACGCCGTCCAGCACGGCCGACGCCAGCCGCTCCGGCGGCGCGCCCTCGGCGAGATCACCTCGTGCCGTGGGATGTTCGTCCATCCAGCGAGCCAGCTCGCGCAACGGACGCAGCGTCGCGACCAGCCCGCCC
>NZ_BDBP01000034.1 GCF_001613045.1 Nocardia lijiangensis NBRC 108240
CCAGCCCCGCCGCCGCGCCACAGGCGGCGGCCAACGCCGCCGCACCAACTGACCGCCTGTCCACTACCCGGTTCCGCCGCTGCGGACGGTGCGATGGCCCCGGATCGCCACCGCACCAAATCCCTCGATCGGATCCCCTCGCGCCGAGGCCCATACTCCTTCCCCTAGGACATGCGGCGGACGCCGCTACACCGACGTCACCTCGGCGCGGGCCACCCCCAACGCCCGTTCACCGGCACGTGTGCCCTCGCAGACCATGTGCACGCCTCGCAGACGATCTGAGCTCTGCGAGGCGCACAGAAGATCTGCGAAGACGCCGGTTGATATGGAGTCGGGACGCCACCGCACGCCCAACCGCCAAGATCCACGTGTCGGTGAACCCTTCACGCACACCTTTCGCACGGCTCACACAGGCGTCAAGGCTGTGAGGCGTGCACACGCTGTGTGACCGCGTCGGCCGGTGCGACAGCGGCGACTCTGCCCGCACGGCCGAGGCCTGTGGCAGGTATGCCGGTTCCACACTCTTTCTGGACGCCTCACACAGGAGCCGCCTATGTGAGGCGGGCAAAGGGTCTGTGGGCAGGCGCGACACGCCCGGGATGCACGGGCGACGCGCCGGGTGGGGCGGGCGGATCGGCGGGTCGGCTATCGCAGGGCAAACTGGGTTGGTGCCGCATCATCCGCTGGGGGCCGTGGTCTGTGCGCTCGTTGCCGCGCTGTTGTTCGCGGTGGCCGCGGTGGCGCAGCAGCGGGCCGCGGCGGCGGTGCCGGAGGAGCAGTCGCTGGTGGGGACGCTCGTGCGCAGTCCGCGATGGTGGGCCGGGATCGGTGGGGACGCGGGTGGGTACGCGATGCAGGTCGCGGCGCTCGCGCTGGGGGCCGTGCTGCTGGTGCAGCCGATTCTGGTGAGTGCGCTGGTGTTCGCGCTGCCGCTCTCGGCGCGGCTCAACAACAGGCGGGTCGGGGCGCGCAGTTGGGCGGCCGCGCTGGCGCTTGTCGGGGCGCTGGCCTGCTTTCTCCTGGTCGGCAATCCGTCCGAAGGGGATTCGACTGCGCCGCTGCGTGATTGGGTCGTCCCGCTGGCGATTCTGCTTGGCGCGATCGGCGGCGCGGTCGCGCTGGCGCTCGGCACGGCCGACGGCGGTCGCCGCGCCCTGTTGTTCGGCGCCGCGGGCGGCGCGCTGTACGGGCTGGCCGCCGCGCTCACCTCCTACGTCACCGATCTGTTCGAGCACGGTCTCGGCCACGTCCTCGGCAGCTGGCAGACCTGGGCGCTCCTCGCCTCCGGCCTGCTCGGCGTCTACCTCCAGCAGCGCGCCTTCCAAGCAGGCACGCTCACCGCCTCGCTGCCCGCCGTCACGATCGCCGAACCGCTCGCGGCCGCATTCCTCGGCCTGACGGTGCTCAACGAACACCTGCGCACCAACGGTTTCGGAGTGGTGATCACCGCCATCGCCGTGCTCGTCATGTGCGCCACCGCAATTCAGCTGTCCCGCGCACAAGCCGCAGCCTGATCGACCCCATCACGGCTCGCCGCGCCGCCCAGCGTCATCGGCTTACCGTCCAGCGCACGGCGCCCGGCGACACCGAAGCCCGCACAGCCGATCTTGTTCAGGCTCGCCCTGTTCCACCGACACGCCGCGCACGGGCAGCCGCCCTGATCGACCACATCCTGGCCCTTCACGCCCGGCCTTCCTGGTTCGTCCACCAACGCAGCAACACCCGGGGACACCGCCACCACCGCATCCGATCTTGTTCGGACTCCCCCTATTCCGCAGCCACACAGCACACGGACACCCCGTCCCGCTCGATGGGACCGCTCCGCCGGACGCCGAGGAATTGCCCCGCCGGTCCGAGGTCCCGGTTAGTATTGGTCAAGTGCAGTTTCTCCCTGGACACCAGCCGCCGTACGACCTCACCTACGACGACCTCTTCCTCGTCCCGAACCGGACCGACGTCGCGTCCCGATTCGACGTGGACCTGTCGACCGTCGACGGTTCCGGCACCACCATTCCCATCGTCGTGGCGAACATGACCGCTGTCGCGGGCCGCCGCATGGCCGAGACCGTCGCCCGGCGCGGCGGCATCGTGGTCCTGCCGCAGGACCTGCCGATCAGCGCGGCCGCCGACACCATCGCGTTCGTCAAGAGCCGTTCCCTCACCGCAGACACCCCGGTCACGCTGGACCCGGATCGGTCGGTCTCGGAGGCCGTGGCGCTGATGCACAAGCGTGCGCACGGCGCGCTGGTGGTGGTCGACGCGGGCAAGCCGGTCGGCGTGGTCACCGAGACCGCGTGCACCGACGTGGACCGCTTCGCCCGCCTGCGCGAGGTGGCCGTCACCGATTTCGTCCACGCACCCGCCAGCACCTCCCCCCGCGACCTGTTCGACATGCTCGAGGCCGAGCACGCGCACCTGGCCGTGCTCACCGCCGAGGACGGCACGCTGACCGGCGTGATGACCCGCACCGGCGCCATCCGCGCGGGCATCTACCAGCCCAACGTCGACGGCAACGGCACGCTGCGCGTCGCCGCCGCGGTGGGCATCAACGGCGACGTGGCCGCGAAGGCCAAGGCGCTGGTCGACGCGGGCGCCGACCTGCTCGTCATCGACACCGCGCACGGCCACCAGGAGAAGATGCTCGAAACGCTGCGCGCTGTCGCCGATCTCGGCCTCGGCGTGCCACTGGTGGCGGGCAACGTGGTCTCCGCCGACGGCACCCGAGATCTGGCCGCGGCGGGCGCGGACATCATCAAGGTCGGCGTCGGCCCCGGCGCCATGTGCACCACGAGGATGATGACCGGCGTCGGCCGCCCGCAGTTCTCGGCGGTGGCCGAATGTGCTACGGCCGCAAAGGAACTCGGCGTGCACATCTGGGCGGACGGTGGCGTCCGGCACCCGCGCGACGTGGCGCTCGCACTGGCCGCGGGCGCGTCCAATGTGATGATCGGCTCCTGGTTCGCAGGCACCTACGAGTCGCCCGGCGATCTGCGCGTGGACCGCGACGGCAACGCCTACAAGGAGAGCTTCGGCATGGCCTCCAAGCGCGCCGTCGCCGCACGCACCGCCACCGACAGCGGCTTCGACCGGGCGCGCAAGGCGCTGTTCGAAGAGGGCATCTCCAGCTCGCGCATGCGACTGGATCCCGAGCGTCCCGGCGTCGAGGACCTGATCGACCACATCTGCTCCGGTGTGCGCAGCGCCTGCACCTACGCGGGCGCCCGCACGCTCACCGAGTTCCACGACAAGGCCGTGCTCGGCGTGCAGTCCGCTGCGGGCTTCGCGGAAGGACGTCCGCTGCCCAGCGGTTGGTGAGCACCGACACGCGAAGAGGACGGATACCGGGCGACGCGATCCACCGCGTCGGCCGGTAGCATGGTGGTTGCCGGTTTTCCCGGCACCACGATTTCCGCATGCCGAAAGGAACAAGTTGTCACCCGCGTCCGAGGGCGCCGCACAGGAGGGCTCCTCTACCGAGCCGGGTGACAAACCCGGCGCTCTCCTTCCCGCAGCAAGCCACCCCGAACCAGCTCGTCCCCGCGTGTCCCGTAGTTCCGCGCTCCGCGGGCGGTGTTGATCGTGTCCGCCGCCCTCACCGTTCTCAGCCTGGTCGGATTCATCGCCCTCACCGCAGGCACCGCGCTGTTCGTCGCGGCCGAATTCTCTCTCACCGCCCTGGAACGCAGCACCGTCGAGGCGCACGCCCGCACCGGTGACGTGCGCTCGCGGATGGTGCGTCAAGCGCATCGCACGCTCTCGTTCCAGCTGTCCGGCGCCCAGCTCGGCATCACCATCACCACACTCATCACGGGCTACATCGCCGAGCCGGTCATCGCCCGCCTGCTGGCGCCGGTGTTCACCGCGGCAGGCTTGAACTCGGGTGCGGCGAACGGCGTCTCGCTCGCGCTGGCCTTGGTGCTGGCCACCTCGCTGTCGATGATCTACGGCGAGCTGGTGCCCAAGAACATCGCCATCGCCAAGCCGATGGCGACCGCGCGGATGACCGCGGGCCCGATGGTCGCCTTCTCGGTGGTGTTCAAGTGGATGATCCACTTCCTGAACAGCACCGCGAACTGGGTGGTGCGCCGCCTCGGCGTCGAACCCGCGGAGGAACTGCGCTCGGCGCGTTCACCGCAGGAACTCGGATCGCTGGTGCGCACCTCGGCGCAGCGCGGCGCCCTCGACCAGCGCACCGCACTGGTGATGGACCGTTCGCTGCAGTTCGGCGAGCGCAGCGCCGAAGAACTGATGACGCCCCGGGTGAAGGTCGAGTCGCTGGACAAGTCCGACACCATCGCCGATCTGATCGCGGCCGCCAGCCGCACCGGCTTCTCCCGGTTCCCGGTGATCGATGGCGATCTCGACAACGCACTCGGCGTGGTGCACGTCAAGCAGGCGTTCACCCATCCGGCGAATGTGCGGCGCACCACTCCGCTGCAGCTGCTGGCCCGCCCCGTTCCGGTGGTGCCCGCCAGCCTCGACGGTGACGAAGTGCTCGAACGCGTCCGCGCCGACGGCATGCAGGTCGCGCTGGTCGTCGACGAGTACGGCGGCACCGCGGGCCTGGTCACCATGGAGGACCTGATCGAGGAGATCCTCGGCGACGTGCGCGACGAGCACGACGAGGAGGAGCGCGACGTGCGGCGGGTCTCCGACGGCTGGGACTGCTCGGGCCTGCTGCGCATCGACGAGGTCTCCCGCGCCACCGGCTACGACGCGCCCGAGGGCGAATACGAAACCCTCGGCGGACTGGTGCTGACCGGCCTCGGCCGCATACCCGTGGTCGGCGACGAGGTGGTGCTGCCCAATCCCACGGCCAACAGACACCCGAATGGCCACGACGACGGCGGCTGGATCGCCAGGGTCGAACGCATGGACGGCCGCCGCATCGACCGGGTCCGGCTGATCCCGGTCACCCCGGAGGCGCTGATCGCCCGCACGCAACAGGAGCACAGCCATGGGTGATCTGTTCGGCATCCTGCTCACGGTGGTGCTGCTGGCGGGTAACGCCTTCTTCGTCGCCGCCGAATTCGCGCTGATCTCCGCGCGCCGCGACCGGCTCGAGGCGCTGGCCGCTCAGGGTAAGCGCAACGCCACCACGGTCATCCGGGCCGGCGAGAACCTGTCGATGATGCTCGCCGCCGCGCAGCTGGGCATCACGATCTGTTCGATCCTGCTCGGCCGCGTCGGCGAACCGGCCGTCGCGCACCTGCTGGAGGGGCCGTTCGACCTGCTCGGCCTGCCCGACCAGCTGCTGCATCCGGTGGCGTTCGCCGTCGCGCTGACCATCGTGGTGATCCTGCACATCCTCTTCGGCGAGATGATCCCGAAGAACATCGCCCTGGCCGGGCCGGAACGCAGTGCGCTGCTGCTTGTTCCGATGCATCTGATGTGGCTGCGGGTGGCCCGCCCGCTGATCGCGCTCTACAACCTGGCGGCCAACCTGTCACTGCGGCTGCTGCGCATCGAACCCAAGGACGAGCTGGATGCCACCGTGTCCAGCGTGGAGCTCGCCGAGATGATCGGCGAATCCCGTTCGGAGGGGCTGCTCGACGAGGAGGAGCACCGCCGCCTCACCCAGGCGCTCGGCACCTCCGAGCGGATCGTCGCCGATGTGATGGTGCCGCTGGCCACGACTCGCTCGGTGCCGTTGCGCGGCGACGGAACCACGCTCGGCGACATCGAGACCGCGGTCGCGGAGACCGGCTTCTCCCGCTACCCGGTGTGCGCCGATGACGGTTCGCTGGTCGGCTACCTGCACGTCAAGGACGTACTGGACAAGGTCGCCGACGACGACGCCGGCCCGAACACCCCGATTCCGCGCACCGACATCCGTCCGCTCCCGACGGTCGGCGCGTCCGCGACGCTGTTCGAGGCACTGGCCCGCCTGCGCCGCACCAGCAGCCACCTGGGGCGCGTCGTCGACGCCCACGGCAACACCGTGGGCATCGTCGCGCTGGAGGACCTGGTCGAGGAGTTCGTCGGCACGGTCCGCGACACCACCCACCGGATCGCCGAATGATGTTCCCCGCCACCGTATTCCCTCGCGGCATCGCGCCGTGCGGCACGGTGGCGCGGTCCGGCTTCACGCCACGCGCTCACTTCACGGACCATCGAGCAGACGACGATCGGCTGCCGCTCGGAATGTGTCACCCGCAGGGGCACGCGGGCCGGTTCGCTCGGGAGTCGGCGTGATGGTCGAAAGCGTATTGGCGGAGCAGGATTGGCGAGTGCGTGCCGCCGCCTACCAGGCGCGGTTGGACGAGCTCGTCGGGCCGTACCTGGAGCGGCGGGCCGCTGGTTCCGTGCATCCGGTGATCGATTTCCTGTTCACCTACTACGGCAACAAGCCTGCTCAGTTGCGCCGGTGGCATCCCGGTTTCGGCGTCGGGTTGGCCGGTGCGCGCGAGTACAAGGGTGCCCGGGGGTACCACCGGGCGCCTGGGGTGTCGGACCAGGTCACGGCGCCCGACTCGTTCAGCCGGATCACGGCGCCCGAGTCATTCAGCCAGGTCGCCACGCACGATCGATACGGCCATACGGTGGCACTCGAACGGTCCGCCGCGGCCGAGCCGGGTGGCGAGCGCGGAGTCTCGGGCGCGACTGGTCGGGAGCCGGGACCGGTTTTCACGGCGGACCCCGCGTATCTGGCGCGCCGCCGCGACACCATCGAGTTCGTCGCGAACCTGTTGCGCGCTACCGCATCCCGTCCGGCGCAGCTGTCCTGCTTCGGGCTGCACGAGTGGGCGATGGTGTACCGCACCGATGACGTCCGCCACCGGCAGGTCCCGCTGCGGCTCGGCTCGACGGGCACTGACGCGGTGGTCGAAGCGATGTCTTTGCGCTGCACCCACTTCGACGCCTTCCGCTTCTTCACCCCGGAGGCCGTCGGCCGCAACGCCCAGCCGCTCACCCGCGCCGACCAGGTGACCAGGGAACAACCCGGCTGCCTGCATGCCAATATGGATCTCTACAAGTGGAGTTTCAAGCTCGTCCCGCTCGTCTCCTCTCAGCTGCTGCTCGAATGCTTCGAATTGGCATGCGACGCACGCGAACTCGACATGCGCGCCAGCCCCTACGACCTCGGCGAGTACGACTACACCCCGATCCCCATCGAAACCCCGTCCGGCCGCGCGGAGTACGTCCGCCGACAGGCCGAACTCGCCGAGCGGGCCGCGGCCCTGCGCGGCGCTTTGCTCGCCACCTGTGAGAAGCTGCTCGAAGCAGGCGCGGAGCACGCCGTCGGATAAGCCGCTGCACGGCAAAGCATGTCAGGGCGGCCGCCACCCACTGCGTTCAATTGTTACCGTGGCATATGCCCAGCGAATCCCCCGCGGCGGCGACTCAGCGCCGCGAGCAGCTCCGCGATTTCCTGCGCACCCGCCGCGCCCGGCTCACCCCCGGTGACGTCGGGTTGGTCACCGCGGGCAAACGGCGGACGCCGGGGCTGCGCAGGGAGGAGGTCGCCCTGCTGGCGGGGGTCGGCGTCTCCTGGTACACGTGGCTCGAGCAAGGGCGCGATATCAAGGTGTCGGCCGAGGTCCTCGACGCGGTCGGGCGTGCGCTGCGCCTGACCGAGCCCGAGCACGCGCACCTCTACGTGCTGGCCGGTCTCAATCCGCCGCAGGCCGGTGGAACGCGCGACACCGAGGTCGCATCGGAGCTTCGGCAGCTGGTCGACGCGTGGACACCGCGCCCGGCGATCCTGCGCGACCCCTACTGGAACCTGCTCGCGATCAACGATGTGACGCGCACCGTCTTCGGATACGACGACACCGACCACAACTGCCTCGTCTCGTTCTTCACCAACGCCCGCTACCGCGGCATGCACGACCCGTGGGCGTCCATCGCGCCCGCGGTCGTCGCTGCTTTCCGTGCCGACGCCGCCCGGGCCCCCGGCGATCCCGAGTTCCGCCGCGTGGTGGACGAACTCTGCGCGGTGAGCACCGAATTCGCCGAGTTGTGGGCGCGCCACGATGTCGGCGTCCCGGGGCAAGGCGTGAAAGCGGTGCGCCATCCCGAGGCGGGCGAGCTGTACTTCGATACGACCACCCTGGTCGTCGCGGACCGCCCCGATCGCATCCTCGAGCTGTACAACCCGAAGCCCGGCACCGCGACCGAACAGCGCGTCGCTCAGCTCCTGCGCACCCCGGTGGCCACGTCGGCCTGACTGGTGTTGCCAGACCCACGTTCACCACGCACTGTTTGCCATGCGCCGCGCTAGGCAGGCTGAATGCCATGACGCACAGCACTTCCCAATCGCCCGGCAGCTCCCGCTACCAGGGCAAGATCGCGCTCATCACCGGCGGCTCCAGCGGGATGGGCCTGGCCACCGCCCGGCGGCTGCTCGCCGAGGGCGCCACGGTGGTGATCACCGGCCGCGACAAGAGCCGCCTCGATGCCGCCGTCGAAGAACTCGGCGGCGGCGCTCATGTCCTCGCGGTCCCCGGTGACACATCCAGCCTGGCCGATCTCGACGCGCTCGCCGACGCGATCCGGCAGCGCTTCGGACGCCTGGACGTGGTCTTCGCCAACGCGGGCGTCGCCTCGTTCCAGCCACACGCCGAAGTCACCGAGGCCGAGTTCGGCCGCGTGGTCGACATCAACTTCAAGGGCGTGTTCTTCACCCTCCAGAAGACGCTGCCGCTGCTGTCCGACGGCGCGGCGATCGTCGTCAACGCCTCCTGGACGCTGCATCGCGGCATGCCGGGCGGCTCGCTGTACGCGGCGACCAAGGCCGCGGTGCACAACCTGGCGCACACCCTCGCCGCGGAACTGGGGCCGAGGCGAATCCGCGTCAACTCGGTGAGCCCCGGCTACATCGAGACCCCGATGTTCCACGCCGAAGTGTCCGCCGAGGCGCAGGCCGTCGTCGTCGGCGAGGTGGTCGCCGGACGCATCGGCACCGCCGAAGACGTCGCCGACGCCGTGGCGTTCCTCGCCTCCGGCGAAGCGTCGTACATCAACGGCCAGGATCTGATCATCGACGGCGGGCTGGTCGCGTCGATCCCGGGCAAGCTCCTCTAGGCGAAACCTTCTCGGCCGCAAGGGAGCGTCCCAGCGCTGCCAGGACCACCGGTGCCGGACTCGAGATTAGAATGACGATGTGCAGCGCGCTGCAGCGACCGATCCTTCGCGTGTCGTGGTTCTCGGGTCCGGGTTTGCGGGTCTGTGGGCGGCGCTCGCGGCGGCCCGGCGGCTCGACGAGCTCGGTGTGGCGGTCGGAACCGTCGATGTCACGATGATCAGTTCCACGCCGTACCACGACATCCGCGTGCGCGACTACGAGACCGATCTGAGCGCATCCCGCATCCCGCTGAGCGCTCTACTCGATCCGGTGGGAATCGAGCACATCCTCGGCGAAGTGACGGCGATCGATCCTGTGGCGCGGGTCGTGAAATCCACCGCGGGCGCGCACGGCTACGACCGGCTGGTGCTCGCGCTGGGCAGCCAGGTGGTCAAGCCCGATATCCCTGGCCTGCGGGAGTTCGGTTTCGATATCGACACCCATGACGCAGCGACCAGACTGCAAGCCCACCTGCGCCGGCTTGCCGAGGGCCCCGCTGACCCGGCGGCCGCGACAGTAGTTGTCGTCGGGGCAGGTTTGACGGGGATCGAAGAGGCGACTGAGCTGCCCGCGATGCTCGCCGACGCCTTTGCCACGCGTGCCGTCGCACCGCGGGTCATCCTGATCGACCGCAACCCGTTCGTCGGCTCGGACATGGGCGCATCGGCGCGACCGGTCATCGAGGCAGCGCTGGCCTGCATCGGGATAGAGACCAAGGTGGGCGTCGGGGTCGTCGCCATCGACGAGCGCGCCGTGACGCTCTCCTCGGGTGAAGTGGTGACCGCCGCCACCGTCGTCTGGTGTGCAGGCATGCGGGCCAACCCGCTGACCGCAGACTTGGGGGTCGACCGTGACCGGCTGGGTCGACTCCCCGTCGACGATTTCCTGCGGGTCTGCGGCGTGCCCGGGGTATTCGCCGCCGGTGACGTCGCCGCCGCAAAAATGGACGACGAGCATATGTCGGTGATGTCCTGCCAGCACAGCCGCCCGATGGGCCGATGGGCCGGATACAACGTCATCGGTGATCTTCTGGGCAAGCCCATGAAGCCGTTGCGGATCCCTTGGTATGTAACGGTTCTCGATCTGGGAACGGCAGGCGCGGTGTATACCGAGGGCTGGGACCGCCAGGTGGTCGCGTGCGGCGAGGAGGCCAAAAACACCAAGCGCGCCATCAACACCCGGCGTATCTATCCTCCGTTGAACCGCGACCGCGACGCATTGCTGGCCGCCGCCGCGCCCGAACTGCAGGCCGCGCCCGGGCATTGACCCGAGTATTCGGGCACGCCTGACAGGCCGCCCACGTGTCCTCTTCTGTCAAATCATCGTCCTCTCTCGTCAATACGAGAGTGAGGTAGGTCACGCATTGTTGGGGAAGTCGATTCGAACGACACCCCGCTACGACGAGACCGCTTGCGGGTGAATTCACTCGCGGAAGGAAATCCGATGACCCTGAAGATCAGCCCGGCGCCGATGAAGACCAGTTCGGGGGCGCCGTTGCCGCTCGTCGCTCTGCCGCAGGGCGAGTTGCTGACCGTCAACGAGCAGAACATCCCGCTGATCCATGACGCCCTCGGTCCGGGTGTGCACTTCAAGCCGCTGCGTCTGGATCTCGAGGCGGGCTGCTGGGTAGTGCTGGCGAGGTTCAGCCCCGGCGCGAAAGTGCCTTTGCACTACCACACCGGCATCGCCGAGGCGTACACCCTGTCGGGCAGCTGGCACTATCTGGAATACCCCGACCAGCTGCAGACCGCGGGATCGTATCTGTACGAACCGGGCGGGTCCGTGCACACCTTCGTGTGCCCGGAGTCCAACACCGAGGACACCACACTGTTCATCCGCGTCGAGGGTGGAAACGTCAACTTCTCCGAGGACGGCCAGTTCCACTCGATTCTCGATGCCGTCACGATCCGTCATCTCACCGAGCAGCTGTCGGTGGCACAGGGAGTGGCCCCGGTCGACTACCTCGGCGGCGGCGCGGCCGGTTTCATGGCGCGGGAGTCCTGATGCGTGCAGTGGTGATGCAGGACGGCAAGCTGCGCGTCGAAGAGGTCGCCGAACCCGTTGCGGGGGCCGGTGAGGTGCTCGTCGAGGTGTTGGCCTGCGGGATCTGCGGTTCGGATCTGCACTGCGCCGCCCATGGCGCCGAGCTCAACGCGGCGACGCGCACCGCGCTGGGCGTGGAGTTGATGGACCTGGCCCGGCCGGTCGTGTTCGGCCACGAGTTCGTCGGCCGTGTCGTGTCCTACGGACCGGGCACCGCCCAGCGGATCCCGATCGGAAGCCGCGTGGTGTCGATGCCGGCGCTGCTGCGGGATCAGCCCGTCTATCTCGGCTTCGCCGGTCCGGAGGCGCCCGGCGCGTATGCCGAGCGCATCGTGTTGTCCGAGGCGTTGCTCATCGAGGTACCCGAAGACGTGCCCACCGAGCTGGCGGCACTGACCGAGCCGCTGGCGGTGGCCTATCGGACGGTGGCCAAGGCCGAACTCGCACAGCACGCCGTCCCGTTCGTGGTCGGGTGCGGTCCCATCGGGCTGGCGGTGATCGCGATTCTGCGGATGCGCGGGTGCGGTCCGATCATCGCCGCGGATCTGTCTCCCGAACGGCGCGAGCTGGCAAGGCGGCTGGGCGCCGACGTGGTGGTCGACCCCGCTGTCGATGACCCGTACCAGGTGTGGATGGCCGCAGCGGCCACCGACGATCCGGACAAGATGGCGGCCCCGACCACGCTGGCCGGCCCGCTGCCGCTGTGTCCCACCGTCGCGTTCGAATGTGTCGGTGTCCCGGGGATCATCCAGCAGCTGGTGGCGGGCTCGCCCGCCGGGACGCGCATCGTCGTGGCCGGATTGTGCATGACCACGGATACTTTCGAGCCTGCGCAGGCGATCCTGAAGGAACTCGACATCCGGTTCGTGCTGATGTACACGCCGGAGGAGTTCGCGGCGACGTTCGCCCACCTCGCAGCAGGTGAGCTCGAGGTGGCCCCGCTGCTCACCGGCACCGTGGGCATGGACGCCGTCGCCGATGCCTTCGAGCGACTGCGCACCTCACCGGCCGACGCGAAGATCCTCATCGATCCGACCCTCTGAACCACAGACGTGGTCCGGTCCCGCCCGCGTGCCGTCGAACACAACCGACGGCGGGCGGGACCACTCGCGCCACCGATTCCCTTGAACGACAGCGCTACTGAGGCTGGGCGCACCCTCAGCGCCACATCGCCCCAGTTGGCTCGGCCATCCCCGGCGTCTCGCGCACACACCGCCCGATAAAGGAAGACGCGCTCGTGCAGCCACGATCGACTGCGCCCCGCAGCCGCTACACCGAGGTCTATCGGCGCAGCATCGAAGCCGTTGTCGCGGCGCACCCGGCCGTCGCCGAATGCGCGGTGATCGAGCTGCACGATGCCCCCGAGGGCCAACGCCCCAGCGGCTACGTGGTACTCGAATCCGGCGCCGATTTCGACCCGGAGACCCTCCGCACCGAACTGGTGACCATGGTGGGCGACCAGATCGGACCCGTGGCGACCTTCCGCGACGTCACAATCGTCGCGGCCCTGCCCAAGACCCGATCCGGCAAGATTCTGCGCAAGATCATGCGCCAGATCGCCTCGCGCGAGCACTACGCCGTGCCGTCGACCCTCGAGGACCCCTCCGTACTGGCCGATCCGGAGACTGTGCTGGCCACAATGCGCGATCCAGCTCACCGACGTATTGACAGTTGAGGACAAAGAAGGACCACTAGAGATATGACTGTGATCCGCGGCACAGCACTGAGTGGATACCGGCGTCTGGTCTCCGAACTCGGTGGTGACCCTGTCGAACTGCTGCGCTCGGCAGGCATCCGGCAGGAAGATGCGGGTAACAGCGAGGTGTTTCTGCCCTATCGGCGCGTCGTCCGCGCCGTGGAACTCGGCGCGAGCTTGGCACCCGACTTCGGTCGCCGGCTCGCGCTGCGACAGGGCATCGAGATCCTCGGCCCGGTCGGAGTCGCCGCGCGTACCGCGGCGAGCGTGGCCGATGCGTTTGCCATCTTCGATACCTACATGGCCGCGTACAGTCCGGCGATCAGCGGGCACATCGCTGCGCTCGACGACCCCGCGCGTTCCTTGTTCGAGTTCAAAATTCTGACGACGGACTTGCCGCCGCATGCTCAGGCGACGGAATTGTCGCTGGGGACCATACTGCAGGTGTTCCGTTTCCTGCTGGGTGCCGACTACGTACCGCTCGGGGTGTACCTGCCGCACGAACCACTCACCCCGCCCGACGACTACCAGCAGTATTTCGGCTGCACCCCGCACTTCGCGCAACGGATCACCGGCTTCACCCTTCGAACCTCTGATCTCTCTCGCACCCTCGCCCGGGACGAGATCGCGCACCGAGCAGTGGTTCAGTACCTCGACACGATCGTCAGCGGGCGCGAACCGGGCATGGGTGGATCGGTGCCCGACATCGTCCGACAGTTGCTGCCCACCGGTTCGGCGAACCTGAAAGTCATTGCCGCGCAATTCGACCTGCACCCCAAGGCGCTGCAGCGACGACTGGCCGCCGAAGGGACGAATTTCGCCACCGTAGTCGACGAAGTCCGCCGGAAGACAGCCGAGCGGTATCTGCGCGACACCGATATCAGTCTCGTCCACCTGGCCCACGAACTCGGATACGCCGAACAGAGCGTTCTGACTCGTTCCTGCCAACGCTGGTTCGGCCGCGGCCCCGCCGCTCACCGGCGATGGTTACGCACTGTTCCGTCCGGCGTCCCGAATTCGCTTCCCGCCGGCGGGCACGACAGCACCAGCCCGTAGAGCCGGTCATTGTCAGCGCATCCGACTGTCGGTTTTCGACCACGCGTCATGGGACATGTCCTCTAGGGCCAACTATTTGTCCTCCACTGTCAAGACGGCCATGGGATGGGTCACGAATTATTGGGGGCGGCAGAGACGCCGATCACAGTGTTAGGGAGAGCCATGACCGCGACAGCACGCCACATCGACCCGACCGAGCAGCAGGTGAAGACGCTTGCCGAGGCCGCCAAGGCCAGTGACGAACCGGTGATGATGGTGAACCTGCTCGCGTTCAACGACGCAGGCGGGCGCGAGAGCTACCTGCGCTATGCCGCCGAGGTGCAGCCCCACCTCGACCGAGTCGGTGCCACGATCGTGTGCGTGGCCGATGCCGCCCAGGTCGTCATCGGCGAGGGGGCCAAGCCGTGGTGGGACACGATCCTGATCGTTCGGTACCCGTCGCGGGCGAAATTCCTCGAAATGGTGCTCGACCCCGGCTATCAGGCGATCTCCGTGCACCGCACCGAGGCGCTGGAAACCTCCGGCCTCATCGCGACAAACCCGTGGCCCGCAGAGATCTGACGATCCACGCGATCGCCGATCCGAGGCGGTCGGCGGTCCCGCCGACGCCGACCCGACCGAGGCCGTCGCGTTCGTCCATGGCCACCCGGTCCCCGTTCGTCCTTGCGCTCCATCCACCTTTTCGCGAAGGTCACCGACCGCTACACCCGCGAGTACGAGGCCGCCGCGGCTCGCCACGGCCTCACCCCTCAGCAAGCGAAGGCACTGATCGTCCTGGACGAGGCCCCTCTGCCCATGCGTCGCGTCGCCGAACGACTGGGAGCCGAACCGTCCAACCTCACCGGCATCGTGGACCGCTTGGAGAACCGGGGCCTCGTCGAACGCCGGCCCGAACCCAACGACCGGCGAATCAAGCTTCTCGCCACCACGGACGCCGGGAAAGCAGCAGCCCAAGACCTGCGCAGCCGTCTGCGCTTCGCCCGCAACCCGCTCGCCGCCCTCGATGAAGACCAGCGTCGCGACCTGCGCAACCTGCTGCAACTGATGACCGAGGAGTAGAGATCAGGTCAGCACACCCACCAGGCGCACCCCACGTCCCGTAGCCAAAAGCCTTGGGCAGCAAGTCCATCGAAGCGTCGCCGCGGCGGACCTTGGTTCACCGCACAAATCGGCGGCGTTCCGATCCCCTCACGCGACAAATTCGAAAGCCCCCTGGACACCAGGATCTGTCCCAGTAGATGCGACCATAGGTCACAATCAACGCTCCGGACGGGGATTCCACGGCCCAGCCAAAAACCTTCCGTCCAGCACGATTCCGCGACGCGAGCGCGATCCAGGCCAGCGACAACCCCCTCGGCAGCCATGCCCGAGTACTGGTCGGCGCCGACGAATCCCCTTGCGGATCAGCCACGCAGCGCGCGGCGGCGAAACGCAAGCAAAATGCGGAACGTTTGGGAGATCTCCCGATTCGCTTCCACAAGTTACTCCCCATTACTACCATTCAGTCAGATCGCACCACTGTCCCAGTCAGGTGGCGCGTGACGACCGCGAACAAGGAAGTGGGGGGTCGCAACGATGCACTCTCTGTCACGATTGCGCCGCATCAGACCGGTCGCGCTGCTCACCGCGGCGGTGATCACCGCGATGATGGTGCCCGGCAGCGCCTCGGCCGATCTGCAATCCGACATCGCCACCGCAGTCCAGGAATTCCTGGATGTCGGGCGCAAGTCGGTACCGCGCGCGGACTGCGGACCGGGCTCGATGCCGGAACCCGGCCTCCAGGGCGACGTGCCCGCCGCCGACCGCGACAGCGGACGCAGCACCCAGGGTTACCGGTGCAATATGTCGATGGTCGGCCAATTCGCCGGGCGCGGAGCGGGCATCACCTCCACCAGCTTCGAACACTGCGCCTACATGGGCTCGTTCTTTCCGGGTGACTTGATCAGCGAGGGCCGCGGCGTCCAGGTGCTCGACGTCTCGGATCCGGCCAGCCCGCGCCCCACCGTCAGCCTCACCGAGCCCGCCATGCTCGCGGGAACCTGGGAGAGCCTGAAGGTCAACGCCGAGCGCAAACTACTGGTCGGCACGGGCGTCCCGATCGGCGCAGGCGTGGGTTATCTCTCCGTCTACGACATCTCCGACTGTGCTCATCCGCGCCTGCTCAACCCCGGCCCCGGCACCAATCTGCTGATGCCCCTGCCGATCACGACGCACGAGGGCGGCTTCTCCCCCGACGGCCGCACCTACTGGGCGTCCGGCATCGCCCCCGGTTTCGTCAGCGCGGTCGACCTCACCGATCCCGCCAACCCGCGCGTCGTCTGGCAAGGGCTGACCGGCATCGAGGCGCACGGCTTCGGCATCAGCCCGGACGGCAACCGCATGTACCTGTCCGCGCTCGGCGGTTTCACCGTGCTCGACATCAGCGCCGTGCAGCGCCGCGACCCGAACCCGCAGGTGCATCACATCGGCAGGACCTTCTGGACCGACGGCTGGGCGACCCAGCACAGCATTCCCGTCAGCTACGACGGCAAGCCGTACCTGTTCACTGTCGACGAGGGCGGCTCCGGCGGCGTGAAACTCATCGACGTCTCGAACGACAACGCGCCCAAGGTCGCCAACAAGCTCAAGCTCGAGATCAACCTGCCCCAGCACATCGACGCCAATATCGGGTCCTCGATGGGCGGTTCGGCCTTCGCCTACGAATCGCACTACTGCGCCGCCGACCGGCAGGAGAATCCCACGGCACTCGCCTGCGGGTGGATCTCCTCGGGCATCCGGGTCTTCGACGTGCGCGACCCGTTCGCGGTGCGCGAGATCGCCTACTTCAACCCGCCCGCGCGCACCGGCCGCAATCTCGAGCTCTGGAATTCCCCGCACGCCTTGGCCTCGATCATCGGCGTCCCGCTGATGAGTGCGCCGCCCGCGGCGCGCGCGGTGCTGGAAGGACAGTTCAATCCTGGCGACGCGCTCACCCCGCGCACCGGGCGGCTCGCCTTCGGCGACGTCTCCACCGACTGGTGCTTCTCCCCGCCGGAATGGCGCGGCAACGAGCTCTACGTCGCGTGCTCGGACAACGGGTTCATGGTGTTGCGGCTGGACGACGCGGTGTACACCCCGCCCGCGGACCAGCGCTCGATCGTCGGCTCGTGAGGATGCCCCGCGCGGCACGGATCGCCGCGTTCGCCTCGGTCGCCCTGATGCTGCTGGCGATCGGGGCGGCGTTGCGGCCGCTGGCTATACCCGAAAAACACACGGCCGCACCGGTGTTCGACACCGTCGAGATCGGCTTCGCCCAGGACATGACGGCGCATCACCAGCAGGCACTGCTGATGACCCAGCGCCTCGATCCCGACGCGGCACCGGCCGTCCGCCGGATCGCCGAGCAGCTGGCCGACACCCAGCGGATCGAGATCGGCACCATGCTGGGCTGGTTGCGCTTGGCCGACGCGTCGCCGCTGCCGTCGCGACCGATGGCGTGGATGACGGATACCGCTGCGGCGCACCGGCATTCGACGCACCAACCGGACGCGCCGATGCCCGGCATGGCGAGCACGGCCGAACTCGACACACTGGCCGCGACGCGGGGCCGCGACGCCGAAATCCTGTTCCTGCAACTCATGATTCGCCACCATCAGGGCGGGATCGCGATGGCGATGGCGGCCGATCGGCAGCTCGAAGGCGGACCGGTCAAGGAGACGGCGCGTGCGATGGTGCAGTCCCAGGGCCAGGAGGTCGGTGTGATGAGCCTGCTGCTCACCCAGCTCGGCGGCGCGCTGCTCCCGCGGTAACCGAGCGGCCGCCGTCGAGGCTATCGGGGGCCGCCGGTATCGTCGGTGCCGATGGACGCCACGGGCGGGAGAGGGTTGTGGTGCGGTAGATGATTCAGGTGGACGAGATCACCCTTCCCGAACACATCCACGGCTATCCGGACGTCGCCTTCGGCGGTTTCGTCGCCGGCGTGCTCGCGACCCACTGCCCCGTACCGACCGCGCGGGTCGATTTCCGCGCCAAGGTGCCGGTCGGCACGCCCCTGTCACTGACTCGCACCGCGGTGAACGGCACCGCCCTCACCGACGCGCAGGGAAAGGTGCTCGCCGAAATCAGCCCGGCGACGCTGTCTCTCGACATCCCGCCCGCACCGAGCTGGACAGAGGCCGAGGCGCTCACGGCGCGCGTCCTCGCCTCGGGCGACCGCCCCGTCACCGACTGCTACGGCTGCGGTGCGGCGTGCGCCCCCGGCCGGGGCCTGCGACTGTTCCCCTGGGCACTGCCCGGCCGCGATCTCGCCGCCGCCGCCTGGGTCCCGGATCCAGCGCTGGGCGCGGCGGACGGCACCCTCTCCACCGAGAACGCCTGGGCCGCCCTGGACTGCCCCGGCGGCATTGCGGGATTCCTGCTGTCCGGCATGCGCCGCGGCGCGGTCACCGCCGCCCTCACCGCGACGCTGCTGCGACCGATCCGAGCGGGCGAACCACACATCGCCCACGCGTGGCCGATCGCGCAGGACGGCCGCAAATACACCGTGGGCGTGGCCTTGTCGAGCGCCGCGGGCGAGCTGTGCGCGATCTCCGAAGCGCTCTGGATCGAGCCGCGGGAACAGTAAGCGACGCGCCCCGCACAAAAGGAAAACCCCCGGCCGCAGGGACCAGGGGTTGTCGTGCTCGATCAGCGCACTGTCACAGCGGAGGAAAACCCGCCGAGCCGGTGGCCAGCCAATTCCAGAAGGCCGCCGCACGGTTGGTGATCAGGGCGACGATGTCGAGAACGGTGCTTCCCATACTTTCCTTACCTCTCACATTTGTAAGCGCTCGCCGACCTGGTTCAATCGAGCCAGGTCAGAAGTAGTTTTCCCACTCCACGGTGAGCGGCGAGCACTGCCAGTGTGCCAACAGTGTGCCAACGCACGGGAATCCGCCCCCTTCCTCGAGTCACGGCGGCCTTGGACGCAGCCGCTGTCGACTCCATTGCCCAGCACCCGTTGAGCGCAGTCTTCTCGACGCTCAACCGAGTTGCCGGGCCCTGTCTTCGACGGCGTCCTTGGCATCCACCAGCGATGCCTCCTGGTTCTGGTCTCGATAGCACTTGATCGCGTGCACCAGTTTGCCGCGCCGGATCAGGTCGTCGATGTCGGACCAGTCCGTCGCCGGAGTGGGATCGGGAATACCGAGATGCTTCATGATCAGGTCGAGTTTGCGCTCGAGCCGGGTCAGCTTCAGGTCCAGGCGATCTCGGGCGAACATGCCCAGACTGTACCCAGAGAGTGTTCGCCGCGGCACCGTGACCTCACCCCGGCAACGGATGTGCTCGCACGGCTGGCTCTGGTGACCTGCGCCCGCTCGGTCGCCACCCTGGTGAAGAAGGTCGTCAGCCGAGGCGGCTACTCGCTCGCCTGGAGCGACTTGTGTTCGGCCAGCTCCAGTTCGATGAACGCGCCGACCATCGAGCGCCAAATCGTCTCCGCGACATCGGCCGACAAGCCCGCCGCGTCCGCCCGCTCCCGCACCGATGCGATCAGCTGCGCGAAGCGGTCGGGGGCGCGGACGGCGTGCTCGTCGCGTTTGAACGCCGCCGCCGCCCGCACGAGTTCCTGCCTGGTCGCGAGGAGTTCGATCATCGTGCTGTCGATCGCATCGATCTCGGCACGAACCTCGGCAAGGGAGGACGGAGTATTCACGGATGGCGACACTAGCAGTCGAATCATGTTGCCGTGGAACGCCGCTCAGATGAAGGCCACTCGGCGCACCGCCGGCTCGGGGTACGGGCGTCGGTCCTCGGTGGCAGGATGCGGGTGTGGGTGACTATTTCGAACGAATCGTCGACCTCGATGTAGCCTCGGCCGACGCGAGCACGCTGGCCGAGCACATGGTGGACTGGATGGTGTCGCGGCGATGGCTGCTTCGAGAGACTTCGCGCGACGCGATGTACAGCCTCCAAGTCGACGAAGGCTATGTGCCAGGCCCCGACTGGCCGCAGATCACCCACGAATGGGGCGCCGACTGGATCCCCGGCCCCGTCGCCGTCATCGTCGGCCGCCACGACCACAATCCCGGACAGGGCGGCATCGAACCGGCCTCCGCGGCATGCCCACGCTGCCAGGCCACCACCGTGATCATCGACTACCCGCAACAATGGGAAGCCGATCCCGCCGTATGGCAGCCGTTCTCGGACGCGATCGACGCCTGGAAACAAACAGGCACCGGCGCAGCAATCTGCCCCTCCTGCACCACACCGAGCCCCATCACCACCTGGCAATGGGCAGACGGCTTCGCCCTGGGCACTCTCGCCTTCGACTTCTGGGGTTGGCCGCCCCTCGCCGAGGGCTTCATCACCGAATTCGCAGCCCGACTCGGGCACCGAATCGAACGCCACACCGGCAAGTTCTGAACCGACGCTTCCAACAATCAGCTGAGCGCCGTGCGGTGACTATCGAGCTCGCCCGCAGCCCGCGGTTTCGCTTGCGCGTGCTGTGGCCGAATGCTTCGTGACCGACGACACGCTGATGCCGTGTAGCAACGTAAGGAGCAACCGGTTGTCGGTCATCCTGAGTGAATCGGAGATCCCCCGAACGAACCACGAGGCGAAGCGAATGCGAGCGGTAGTTCACGACAAGTTCGGAGCCCCGGAGGTCTTGTCCCTCCGCGAGGTCGATCGACCCGTCCCCAGGCGTGGCGACGTCCTGATCGAGGTGCATGCCACGACCGTGACCGCGGCCGAGATCCTGATACGCCGGGGGCGACCACTGTGGGGCCGGGTCATCCTGGGATTGGCTCGCCCACGCAGAATGCTCCGGATACCGGGGTTGGAGCTGTCCGGAGAGATCGTGGCCGTCGGCGCGGACGTCGAACGATTCGCGCCGGGCGACCAGGTTTTCGGATTCACCGGGTTCGGCGTAGGGGCGTGTGCGGAGTACAAATGCATGCCGGCAACGGCATCCCTGGAACTCAAACCGTCCAACACCAGCTACCAGCAGGCCGCCGCCTCGGTCGACGGCGCGACGACGGCGCTGTATTTCCTTCGCGACGTCGCGCGCGTCCGCGCGGGTCAGCACGTCCTGATCAACGGCGCCTCCGGAAGCATCGGGACCTACGCGGTGCAGCTGGCGAAGTTCTTCGGCGCCGAAGTCACCGCGGTCTGCAGCGCCAAGAACGCCGAGCTGGTCACTTCGCTGGGCGCCGACCACGTGATCGACTACACCACAGACGATTTCACCACGCGACGCAACGCCTACGACGTCATCTTCGACACTGTTACCGCGAGCTCGTTCGGACAATGCCGAAGCGCCTTGACCCCCACCGGATGCTACGTCCCGACAACCGAACTGCGGAACTGGGCGATCGCCGGATGGACCGCGCTACGTGGCGGCCGGAAGGTAAAGCCCGGCATGTCGATCGACAAGCGCGCTGCTCTCGCCTTCATCAAAGAACTCATCGAAGGCGGACAGCTGCACATCGTCATCGACCGCAACTATCGGTTGGACCAGATCGTCGAAGCACACCGGTACGTCGAGACCGGACACAAACGCGGCAACGTCACCATCTCGATCACCGCCGAGACCTGAGGCAGAGTGACAGGATTGCCTGTGGCGGGCACGCACCCGTTGTCGTCACGATGTTGCCGCGACCGGAGCCGCCGCGATCATCCAATTGCTGAACTCGCATGCCAGATGCCACTGGTGTTGGCGAATGAGCCTGGCGGGCAGGGTACCCGGGAATTCCACGGTCAGCAGGGCCTCGAGTGTGCCATCGCGGTCACGGAATTGGTGACGGACCCCGCCGATGACCAAGCCGTCGTCGAGGAGGGCTTGGCCCGCGATCTGGATGGGGTAGCTGGGATCGATAGGAATGGTGAGGTTTTCGGTCCCGCTGTAGTCGACGAGGAACCGCGCCGCTGCCGGTGATCCACCGGTGGTTTCGACGACCTCCAGGCGGCCGTCGGGCAGTCCGCGCAGCAGGTAGTGGTCCGGGCAGGCGTCGATCATGTCGGTTTCGGCGTTGGTGGCGGTCAGATTGTCGAACCAGGTGGCGAACCGCTCGGCGGAGTAGTTCGGTACTTCGAGACAGGTGGCGGCGTGCTTGGTGCGCCCCCTGCTCACGGCGACACCCATCCGCGCCATTCGCTCGGAGAGGGCCAGTTCGCGCCTGAGCATGGCGTAAACGCCGGCGTGGCCCAGCCGAATCTTCAGCGTCGTCAGCGCGGACCGCTGCACATCGAGAGGCGCGCCGAGCAGCTCGTCGATTGCACGGTCCGGCATGAGCTCAGCCATCCCGCGACGCCCAAGGCGCGCGGCGAACTTCCCGAGCACCGCCGCGGCCCGGCGTGATTCCCATGCCCGCACCTGTTCGCGCGACACTTTCTCCGCACCCACGATCGCACGGATCTCGATGGGATCGACCATGGCGGTTCCTGCCTCTCCTGTTCCAGTGATCCGATCTCGACGGTTAGCTCGTGGGCAATGGTTCCCCTCTCCGAGGCAACGGTCACCCGAGACCCACGCCGCCCGGAGGGCACAGCGACGCCACTCCACGCAGTTAACGCCAGTCGAACTTGCATTAGCCTGCCTCAGCCAGGGCGCAAACGCAAGTATGAATAGCTTTTACCGCCCTGAACCGCAGTGGCATCTGGCCTGCGAATTCAGCAATTGGATCACCGCATACCTGCGCTGATCAGCCCGAGCCTGCCGGATCGCCCTCGACGCGCAGGCCCACACCGTTCAGCGCGCACCAGGCGCCGTCGAGTAGAACAGGGCCATGAACCAGCGTGGGCACGATCCCGAGAACGAGCAACCCACACCGCCCCTGGCTCCGCGCAAACGGACCGGGGGACGCTCGGCGCGCGTGCGGGAAGCCGTGCTCACCGCGACGCTGGACCAGGTCGCCGAGCACGGCATCGAGGGATTGACCATCGGCGACGTCGCCGCCCGAGCCGGTGTCGCCGAGACAACGATCTACCGGCGCTGGGGCACCCGCACGGCCCTCATCGCCGAAGCCGTCACCGAGCTGGCGGCCGCGGGCAACCCCGCGCCGGACACCGGCACGCTGCGCGGAGACCTCCACCAGCTCGCCGAGCAGATCTCCCACCTGATCTCCCGCCCCGGCATCGCGCGACTGCTCGGCACCACCATCGCCCTGTCCGCCGACCCGGACGTCGCCGCCGCACGCCACCGCTTCTGGGACGAGCGATTCGAACGGACCTCGCACGTCATCCGCAGAGCCGTCGAACGCGGTGAACTACCCGGCGACGTCGACCCCCGCGAGGTCCTCGAAACACTCTCCGCCCCTTTGTATTTCCGGATCCTGGTCGGCGACCGACCCCTCGACGGCGCCTTCATCACCCGCTGCATCGACCACACCCTCACCCTGTACCGCATGCCGGAATGAGGAGGCACAGTACGTCCCGCCGCGTCCATTGATACCGCGCCCTGCCTTCCGTCGCCCGTTCACCGCAGGGCGGCACGAAACGCGGTGCGAGCCTCGGCTACCCGACCCGATGTCAACGGACGGATTCGATGTCTGCCGCAACCGCGAAGTCAGCCCCGGTGGCCGCTCGAACCTCGGATTCACTGATCCCCGGCGCAGTCTCGACCATGTCGGCGACATCACGGACGCCAAGGTGACGAGACCTGTGGCAGGAACGCGGTGCGCCGGTTGTTCGGCGACGAAGGTCCTTATCGGGATGGCGGTTCGGCACTGTTGGCCGAGAGGAAGCCCGGCGTAGCGTCGAGTCCGGAGAGCCGCGAATCCGAGGCGTGAAGGAGACTCCGATGAGGGTCCGCGTTGTCTATGAGTCGATGTTCGGCAATACCGCGACGATTGCCGAGGCAATCGCGCAAGGGTTGGGTGCGCACGCCGCCGTCGAGGTGCTCGAGGTGACCACCGCGGCTCAGGCGCCCGAGCCCGCGGTCGATCTTCTGGTGGTCGGCGGCCCGACCCATGTCTTCGGGCTCAGCCGGGTCCGCACACGTCGCGACGCCGCCACCCGCACCACCGCACCGGTCGCGGTGGACACCGGGATCCGGGAATGGCTCGACAGCGCACTGCCGGTTCCCGAGGGCGCACGCGCCGCGGCGTTCGGCACCAAAGCCGCCCATCCGCGGTGGCTGCCCGGCTCGGCGGCGCGCGGTATCGGACGACGCCTGCGCGGGCTGGGCTATCGACTCGTCGGCGACCCCACCGATTTCCTGGTCGACGCGATGACCGGGCCGCTCAGCGCGGGCGAACTCGACCGTGTCCGCCGGTGGGGCGAAAAACTCGCTCGCGAACTCGAGCGCAGCGCTCACCGCGGCTGAGCGAAAGGAACCCCGGTCATGCCCTACCAAGTCGCGGTAGTCGAATCGGTGCCCCACACGGTGCTACAACTGCACCGCACCATCCGCGCCGACCACGCCGGAGACGACATAGGCGCAGGCATGGACGCGCTCTACGCTCTCGCGGCCGCCACCGGCCTGACAGCCTCGGGAGCGCCGTCGACGACCTACCACGGCGACTTCCGCCCCGGAACCACCGTCGAGGTCGACTTCACGCTCCCCGTCGGCGCGGGCGATTCCTCGTCGGAGACCGAGGACTCGACGATACGAGCCACCGAGTTCGGCTGGTATGCGCGCACCGTCCACCGCGGCGGCTACCAGACGATCACCGACGCCTACCGCGCACTCGAAACCTGGCTCGGCGCAGCGCCGTATCGGGCGGTCGGGCCACCCACCGAGGTGTATCTGGTCGCGCCCGAGCAGGTGGTGAGCGCCCACGACCTGGTCACCGAGATCCGCATCCCGGTCACGCCAACGGATTTGAGCGTGACCGTCGCGGCCACGGTCGCCGACACCGTGCCGATCGTCCGAGACGCACTCGCCGCGTACGGCTTCAGCGTGCTCGAGGAGCTCGACGTGCACGCCGCCGCCCGCACCGGCCGGCAGATCGCCGACTACGTGATCCTCGGTGCGTGCAATCCGGAACTGGCAGCGCGCGCACTGACCATCGACCGGCGTATCGGACTGATGATGAACTGCGCCCTCGTCGTCCGCGCCGAGGGCCGCAACAGCGTCATCGAAGCGGCCGACCCTCTCACCATGGTCGAGCAAACCCGCACCCACGCGTGGAACCCCCTTGCGCGACAGGTCCGCCACAGTCTGGTCGCTGCGCTGGCGCGGGTGCGCACGTCCCTGCCCAGCCCGACGGACTCGCCCAGCACCACCCCGGCTTCGGACACCCCCGGCGACGCCCACTGATCTCCTACCCCGGCGACCGGGCCCATCGCCCACACCGGTGGCAACGTGAAGGTTCATCGGTCAACGGCGGGATGCCATTCGTCCGAGGTTGCAGGACAACATCTTTCGCGATCCAGCCCCTGATGGTCCCTGGACTGCATCGACCTTGGTCCGGCCTCGCGGGGACCAAGGACTCTGCTCTCGGATTCGCCTCGGCGGGCATGGTGAACACGGGCCGCGGCATCCCCCCGGGCCGCGGCCCGCACGAACCGACACCCAAAGGAATCACCGTGAGCGACATGACATCCGACCAGCCCTACCACGCCAAGCCGGGAGACAGCCTCGCCGACATCTACAACATCCCCGGCATCGTGCTCTTCATGGCCGGAGTGGTGGGCCTGGCATCCACGCTCACCACAGCAGGGTCCGGATTCACCCGATGGGTCGCGCTCGGCGCCATCGCCACCGCGCTGTGCTTCATCGGCAGCGTCGCGGTGTTCTGGCTCGAGCACGAGCGCCTGCGCCGTCTCGCCCAACGCCGGGTCCCGGTCCAGACCGAAGCGCCGACCCCGGAGTGACGAGCGGGAGGGCACTACCGCCGATCGACACGACTGAGCCGGGGTCCCGCACGCCGCGATCAGTATCCGGTGTCGCGGCGGCGGAACCCGGCGAATCCGGCCGCCAGCCCGGCCGCGGCTATCGCGGTGATGACGAGTAACGGTGCGGCAGTGACGGTTTCCAGCGGCGCCTTCGGGAGATGCGCGAAAGGCGAAGCCTCATCGAACCACTCGGGCAGATCGAAGGTCGTCGCGAAGACGACAGCCACCACACAGTAGGCAAAGACCGACCACGCCAGCGGGACAGCGGCCCTGGGCACCCAGCCGCAGCCGAGCGTCGTGACCGCGGCGATCGACCATACCGCAGGCAAATACACCAGCGCCACACCGATCATTCGGAGCGGCTGGACGGCGTCGGTGATCGTCAAACCATAGGACAGCCCCATGCCGAAGCCCCCGCAGACCAGCACGAACACCCCACCACCCAACGCGACCGCGAGGTGGCTGGCCAGCCAGCGATCCCGGCTCACGGGCGTGGCCAGAATCGGCTCCGCACGGCCCGCGGTCTCCTCCCCGCGGGCACGCAACACACTGGTGATACCGAACGCGGCGCTGAGCAGCGCGACGACCGAAACCGTCAGGGACAGATAGGAATCCACTGCATCGGCGGCGCCTCCCGGAAGGTAGGCGGCGATTTCGGGATTGTCGGTGAGATAGTCCTCGATACTGTCGGCGAACGAACCGTATGCCGCGCCCAAGGCGAAAATCCCTACCGCCCACCCTGCCAGCGACCCGCGCTGCAGCCGCCACGCCAAGCCCAGCGGTGACCGCAGCGCCCAGGAGGCGGTCGCACGCCCCGTGCCGTACGGGAAGAGTCCCGCGCCGAAGTCACGCCGGTCGAGCAGGAAGAACGCGACGGCGGTGAGCGTGAGGGTCGCGGCGGCGAACAGCAGCACCGTCCACCACCGGTCACCCGCATACGGGTAACTCCGCTGGCCCCACCCGATGGGTGAAGTCCACGACGCGGCGCCGTTGCCGACATCGCCGACAGCGCGTGCCACGTACGCGGCCGCCAGAGCGAGTCCGACCGCCCCGTACACACTGCGTGGGTTCTCGAATACCTGAGCCGCGACGGCGGTGACACCGGCGAAGGTGATCCCGACCCCTGCGGTGGCGACCCCCAGCAGCAGCGACCCAGCCACGGGAAGCCCGGTCCCCGCTGCGGCCGCGAAGACCACCAGCACCACGGCGAGGTCGGCCAGCCCGGCCACTGCGAGCGCGGCGGTGGCGGGTGCCCAGCGCCCGACCCGTGCCGAACGAAGCAGTTCCGCCCGTCCCGTTTCCTCGTCCGCGCGAGTATGCCGTCCGACCAGGAACATATTCATCACCGCGACCACGACCGCCAGGTAGGCGAAGATCTCGAAGACGATCTCCCCGCCGATCGTGTCCAGCAGCCGGGTCGGTCCACCCATGGCGATGCCGGCCGCGCTGGCGCCCATGGTCTCGCGAATCTGAGCGAGCTTCTGGGGCGTGTCATAGAAACGCTGACTGGCGAGGGATTGAAAAGCGATCAGCGCGCCCGCGCCGAGCAGCCAGCACGGCAGGGAGAATCGCTCGCGCAGGAACGCGAATCGCACCAGCGTGGCGACGCCGGAGGTGTGCGCCCGCAGCGGCGTCCACGGCGCCGTGAGGGTCATGGTCCGTCCCCTCCGGCCCCTGGAGCGGCGCCATAGTGACGCAGGAAGATGTCCTCCACGGTGGGTGGTGTGCTGGTGAGGCTGCGCACACCCAGATCGGCGAGTATCCGCATGACGGTGTCGAAGTGAGCGGGGTCGACCGCGAATTTGGCGTGTGTGCCGTCGAGGACGAGATCGTGCACACCGGCCACCTCGTCCAGGTCCGTCGGTGGCCGGGTGGTTTCGACGGTGATGGTGGTGCGGGTCAGATGCCGGAGTTCGGAGAGCGTGCCGGTTTCCACCGTGCGCCCGCGCCGGATGATGCTCACCCGGTCGCACAATGCCTCGACCTCGGCGAGTATGTGGCTGGACAGCAGCACCGTCCGGCCTTCGTTCTTCGCTTCGGCGATGCAGCGCTGGAATTCGGCCTCCTTCAGCGGGTCCAGGCCGACGGTCGGTTCATCGAGCAGCAGCAATTCCGCATCCGAGGCCAGCGCCGCGACGAGCGCGACCTTCTGCCGGTTTCCCTTGGAATACGCCCGCGCCTTCTGCCGCGGATCGAGGTCGAACCGGTCCAGCAGTTCGTCACGACGCCGCCGGTCGATATCGCCGCGCAAGCGCCCCATCAAGTCGATGACCTCGCCGCCGGTGATCCCGGGCCACAAGGTGACCTCGCCGGGCACATAGGCCAATTGTGCATGCAGCGCGACCGCGTCGGACCACGGGTCTCCACCGAGCATGCGCACCGTCCCGGAGTCTGCGCGCAGCAGTCCCAGCAGGATGCGGATCGTCGTCGTCTTGCCCGCACCGTTCGGACCCAGGAATCCGTGAATCTCACCGGTGTGCACGGTCAGGTCCAGGCCGTCGAGGGCTATGGCCGCACCGAACGATTTCGTCAGGCCCGCGATCGAAATGGCGGCATCCCCGGTCATCGCGACATTCTTTTCGGTCGCGCCGACGACAAAGACACGGAGTTTCGCGGAATCAGCGGAAGCAGGTCGAAGTGCATCGCCATCCTCCCGGTGCGGGTCTGCGGCCGAACACGATCCTGCCGGTGCCGAGACCGCACCCGGCCAAGTAGAAACGGAAGACCAGGGGATCGTCGGGGTCGCCAGAATACAACTTCGATCCGGGCAGCAGGGCGGGAATCGGACCGACACGGCCGTCTCCCCTACCCCGCCGAACCCGTAGTTGCCCACCACACCGCCCACGGGCAACGCCGCATGCAGCAGCGCGGCGCCCTCGGTCATCGAGATCTTCGGCAACCGCGGGCACCAGGCTGCGGACAGCGCGCGGCGGATCGCCCGCGAGGCTCCACCCGGGTCTCGGCAGTCACCGAATTGACCGACCGCAACCCCGCCGAATTGCTCATCGAGTCATTCTCGGCACCCCGGCGTCAAGGCCTTCGCCCATCTGGGCTCGACGCTGCCGACAGCGGCCAGCCGGGGCAAGAGGCGACCCGCCGCAGCGGAGTACTCGGCCACCGAGGATCAGGAGACCGCCACCAGGATCTGCTCCGACTCCGCGGGCCGCAGTCCGTCGGCGCGGTCGGCGAAGTAGCGGCGGGTCAGCTCCTCAGACGAAATATGCTGGGCAGCAGCGAAACCCGCTTCCTTCGCCAGCGCCACGATCTCGTCAGGGTCGAAGAAGCTGATGAACGGAGTGCCCGATGCGCGGGCGCCCTGCTCGGCGAACCGGCGCATCTGCTGTTCGCCGGAGTTGACGAGTTCGAGCGGCAGCATGAATGTCATGGCCAGCGTCGAGCCGGGTGCCAGCACCGAAAGCTGTTGCAGGGTCGCCATATTCGCCTCCCTGCTGAGGTACATGGAGACACCGGTGGAGGCCACGACCGCCGGACGGCCCGGATCGAAACCGGCGGCGAGGAGCCGCTCCCACCAGGAGTCGACCTCGAAATCGACGGGTACCAGCCGTAACCGGTCCGGAACGCCGAATCCGAGCTCGGTGAGGCGTTGCCGCTTCCACGCCTGCGTGCCGGGCTGGTCGATCTCGAACACGGTCACCCGTGCGGCGAGGTCGGTCCGGCGCTGCACCAAGGTGTCCAATCCGGCGCCGAGGAGGACGTACTGATCCACGCCGCGGCCGATGTGCTCGTCGAGGAGATCCTCCACGAAGCGCGCACGAGACACCATGCCCGCGCGCATCGGGCTCGTGATCTGCGGATCCATATCCGGGCGATCTCGCCAGCCGTCCTCGGGCGCCGCAAGCCGCAGCCCGATCTCGTCGTCGAAAACATAAGGGGGCGCATCGATCTGCCTGTGCAGCGCCCGCCACAGCGCAACCCGGACCGCGGTGTGATCCGGAGCGACCAGCTGCTCGTTTGCCATTACACTCACTCCTTGCCCGGCGCCTGCAGATTCCACATTCGCCCGTCGGGGTCGCGAACGGTCATCTCCTGGGTGCCGTAGTGCGTCTCCTCGAACTCGGTGACGATCTCGACGTCGCGACCGGGACGGTCTTGCGTGTCGGCGACCTTCAGGACCAGCAACGTCCGCGGATCCTGGGTCGGCGGGACCTCGGCCACGAAGACGTAGGGGCCGTCGCCGTTTCGAAACTGGCCGGAGCCGTGGTCGGTCTCGAACTCGACCTCGAATCCCAGCTCCAGCAGGAACCTGGCCTGCTTGCCCCAATTGTGCGTCTCGAGGAACACGGCCTCGATGCCCTCGGTCTTCATATCAATCCTTTCCCGACGCTGACTGCGAGTGGGTGTCGTCGAGGTAAGCGCGCAGTGCCTCGGCCACCAGCGCCGACAGCGACATCTCCGACTCGATCGCCCGGAACTTGACCTGCTTGATCAGCCCGATCGGCAGGTAGACGTTGAACTGCTTCACATCCTCGTCGCCCACGCTAGAATGCTAGCACACTAGCAAGGTAGCCCAGCGGGTCACTTCGTCCGCCCCGTAACGCAAAAATCCCCCGGCCGACTCGGTCGACCGGGGGATTCGCTTGTCGCTCAGCGCATTACACGCAATCCAGCGCCTTGGCCTCGCGGCGGCGGCGGTGCAGGATCGGCTCGGTGTAGCCGTTGGGCTGCTTGGTGCCCTCCAGGATGAGCTCCTTGGCGGCCTGGAAGGCGATGCTGCCCGCGAAGTCCGCGGCCATCGCGCGGTAGTTCGGGTCGCCCGCGTTCTGGCGGTCGACGACCGGGGCCATCCGCTCCAGGCTGGCCACCACCTCGTCGGCGGTGACGACACCGTGGCGCAGCCAGTTCGCCATCAGCTGGCTCGAAATACGCAGGGTCGCACGGTCTTCCATGAGCGCGACGTCCTTGATGTCGGGCACCTTGGAGCAGCCGACGCCCTGGTCGATCCAGCGCACCACGTAGCCGAGGATGGACTGCGAGTTGTTGTCCAGCTCCTGCTGCTTCTCCTCGGCGGTCCAGTTCGGGTCCGCGGCCAGCGGGATCTCCAGGATCTGGTCGACGGTGGCGCGGCGACCGCCCTTGGCGATCTCGGCCTGCCGCTTGAACACGTCCACCAAGTGGTAGTGGGTGGCGTGCAGGGTGGCGGCGGTCGGCGAAGGCACCCACGCGGTGTTGGCGCCCGCCTTCGGGTGGCCGACCTTCTGGACCAGCATGTCGGCCATCAGGTCCGGCATGGCCCACATGCCCTTGCCGATCTGCGCCTTGCCGGGCAGGCCGGCGGCAAGACCGGTGTCGACGTTCCAGTCCTCGTAGGACAGGATCCACTGCTGGGCCTTCATGTCGGCCTTGCGGACCATCGGCCCGGCCTCCATGGAGGTGTGGATCTCGTCGCCGGTGCGGTCCAGGAAGCCGGTGTTGATGAACACCACCCGCTCCTTCGCAGCCTGGATGCAGGCCTTCAGGTTCACCGTGGTGCGGCGCTCCTCGTCCATGATGCCGACCTTGAGGGTGTTGCGGTCCAGGCCGATGACGTCCTCGACGCGGCCGAACAGCTCGTTGGCGAAGGCGACCTCGTCGGGGCCGTGCATCTTCGGCTTCACGATGTAGACCGAGCCGGTGCGGCTGTTCTTCAGCTCGGTGTCGCCACCCAGCGAGTGCTTGGCAATCAGCGAGGTGATCAGGCCGTCCATGATGCCCTCGGGCACCTCGTTGCCATCCTTGTCCAGGATGGCGTCGGAGGTCATCAGGTGGCCGACGTTGCGCACGAACAGCAGCGAACGGCCGTGCAGCACCAGCTCGGAACCGTCCAGCGCGGTGTAGACGCGGTCCGGGTTCATGGTGCGGGTGAAGGTCTTGTCGCCCTTGCTGACCTTTTCGGCCAGTGTGCCCGTCATCAGGCCGAGCCAGTTGTGGTAGCAGAGCACCTTGTCCTCGGCGTCGACCGCGGCGACCGAGTCCTCGAAGTCCATGATCGTGGTGATCGCGGACTCCAGCACGACGTCCTTGACGCCCGCGGTGTCGGTGCTGCCGATGGGCGAGCTCGGGTCGATCTGGATCTCGATGTGCAGGCCGTTGTGCTTCAGCAGCACCGAGGTCGGCGATGCCGGGTCACCGAGGTAGCCGACCAGCTGCGAGGGATCGGCCAGACCGATCTCGGTGCCGTCCTCGAGGCCGACCTCCAGCTCACCGTCGACGATCTTGTAGGAGGTGGAGCCGATGTGCGAGCCGGTGATCAGGGTGACGGAGTCGTCGAGGAAGTTGCGCGCCCACTCGATGACCTTGTCGCCGCGCACCTTGTTGTAGCCGGTGCCCTTCTCCGCGCCGTTGGCTTCGGAGATGGCGTCGGTGCCGTAGAGCGCGTCGTAGAGCGAGCCCCAGCGCGCGTTGGCGGCGTTGATCGCGAAGCGGGCGTTCATCACCGGGACCACCAGCTGCGGGCCGGCGGTGGAGGCGATCTCGGCGTCCACGTTCTGCGTCTCGATCTGGAAATCGGCGGGCTCGGGACGCAGGTAGCCGATCTCGGTCAGGTAGCTCTTGTAGGCGGCCTTGTCGTACTTCGCGCCGGAATGCTCGGCGTGCCAGGCGTCGAGCTTGCCCTGGATCTCGTCGCGCTCGGCCAGCAGGGCGCGGTTGCGCGGGGCGAGGTCGTTGATCACTTGCCCGGCACCGGCCCAGAACGCGGCGGAATCTACGCCGGTACCGGGGAGCGCCTCGTTCTCGACGAACTCGTGAAGAACGCTGGCCACCTGGAGCCCGCCGACCTGAATCCGCTCTGTCATCTACTGCCTCACTTCTGAGAAAGCCGGTTGAAATAGACGGTCTCATGTTACCCGTCGGTAGGCCCATTCCCTGCGGAGGGCCAGCGCACGCCGAGTGCGTCGGGTGAACGCGATGGCTGCCCAAGATATTTCGCCACGCCGTCGATCGGGGTCGATCGATCGGCGCGTCACTTGGTGTCGGCGGTCGGCCGAACAACCCCTTGATCGTAGCGCCCACCGCAATTAATGTACTGATCGGAACATTTCTACTGCGGAAGGGGCGCCCGTGCCGCTCACCGGCAAGGTCGTTCTGGTCACCGGCGGCAGCCGGGGCCTCGGCCGGGAGATGGTGCTGGCCTTCGCCGCCGAGGGAGCGGATGTCGTCATCGCGAGCCGCAAACTCGACGGCTGTGTAGCGCTGGCCGACGAGGTGAAGAACGCGCGCGGCCGCCGAGCCCTCCCCGTCGCGTGCAATGTCAGCGAGTGGGATCAGTGCGATGCGCTGGTCGAGTCCGCCTACGCGGAGTTCGGCCGGGTCGACGTGCTGGTGAACAACGCGGGCATGTCCCTGCTCTATCCCAGCCTCGACCGGGTCGACGAGGCGATGTTCGACAAGGTCATCGGCGTGAACCTCAAAGGGCCGTTCCGGCTCTCCGCGCTCGTCGCCACCAGAATGGCCGCGGGCGACGGCGGCAGCATCGTCAACATCTCCTCCATCGAGGCCGCGAGGCCGGAACCGCTCGCGGTGCCCTACGCGGCGGCCAAAGCCGGACTCAACGCGCTCACCGCGGGTCTGGCGCAGACCTACGGACCGAAGGTGCGGGTGAACACGATCCAGTGCGGACCGTTCGAGACCGACATCGCCAAGGCCTGGCCCGACGAACTTCGCAGCGCGCTGACCGAGCACAACGCCATGGGCCGGGTCGGCAGGCCGAACGAAATCGTCGGCGCCGCCATGTACTTCGCCACCGATGCGTCGTCCTTCTGCACCGGGGCCACCCTCGCACTGGACGGAGGCTGGCGATGACCGAAACCGCAAACACCAACACGATCGGCGGAAATCTCTCGTGAAAGCACTCACCTACGCTGGGCCGCAAACGATCTCGTTCGGCGAGACGAACGATCCCGCGCTGCCCGGCCAGGACGGGGCGATCGTGCGGGTCACCGCAGCCGGAATCTGCGGCAGCGACCTGCACATCTACGCGGGCCACGGATTCACGCCGGGTACCGGCTACGGAGTCGGCCATGAGGCGGTCGGTGAGATCGTGGAACTCGGCCCGCAGGCGCACGGACTCTCGGTCGGCGACCGCGTGCTGGTGCCCGCTTCGGCGGGCTGCGACCGCTGCGGCCGGTGCCGGACAGGCATCGTCGCGGCGTGCGAGCGGCAGCCGCTGCCGGTCGACGCCTGCTACGGGCTCGGCGGCTCCCTGCCGGGAGCGCAGGCGCAGCTGCTCGCGGTGCCGCATGCCGGGGGCAACCTGGTGCGCCTGCCCGACGCGATCGGCGACGAGGCGGCCATCGTGCTGACCGACAACGCCCCCACCGCGTGGTACGCCGCCCGCCGGGCGCGCATCACGCCGGGCGACACGGTGGTGGTGATCGGTTTGGGCCCGGTCGGGCTGATGGCGGTGCAGTCCGCGTTCGCCATGGGCGCCGCCAGGGTGCTCGGCGTCGACCTGGTCGCGGACCGCCGAGCCAGGGCCGCCGAGCTGGGCGCGGAACCCGTCGAGTCCGATGATCCCAAGACCGCGGTGCGCGAGATGCTCGGCGGCGGAGCCGATGTCGCGCTGGAGGCCGTCGGCGCCGACGCCACCATCGCACTGGCGACGAGTGTGGTCGGCCATCGCGGCCGGGTCAGCGTGGTCGGCGTCAGCCAGAATCGGGCCTACCCGTTCCACCTGCCGCTCGCGCAGGTCAAGGAGCTCGAGTTCCACATCGGACTGTGCTCGATCCAGTACGAACTGCCCGCGCTGCTGAAACTCACCGCCGCGGGCAGGCTGCGCCCGGAAGCGGTGGTCTCGCACCGGATGCCGATGTCGGAAGGGCCCGAGGCGTACCGCCTGTTCGCCGATCGCGCCGACAAGGTCTGCAAGATCGTCCTGGATCCGTGGCAATGAACGACATAGCGCCCGCGCGCCGCCGCGGCCGCCCGCCCGCCTCCGAATCGTCGGCGGGCGACACCCGCGATCGCATCGTCCACGCGGCGGTGGAACTGTTCGCGGAGAAGGGGTTTCACGGCACCGGCGTCGCGGAGATCGGCGACCGCGCCGACGTCCAGCGCGGTGCGCTGTACTACCACATCGGGTCCAAGGAGGAGCTGCTCTGGCAGATCCTGCGCGACTACACCCAGCTCATGCTCGCCGACGCCGAACACATCACGAGCGGCGACGACGACCCGATCACCAAGCTGCGCAAGCTGATGCACAGCCACGTCGAGCTGATCGTCGAACATCGTCGCGAGGTCGCCATCCAGCTGCGCGACGTGGGCGCGCTGACCGGTGCGCGGGGCGCGCAGCTCCAGGAACTGCGCGACCGGATTCAACTGCACTGGCAGCAGGTGTTCGACGCGGGATACGCCGCGGGCCTGCTGCGCACCGCCGACCACGTGATCACCAACAGCGTGCTCGGCATGCTGAACATGGTGACCTTCTGGTACCGCCCGCACGGCGGCCACTCCCCCGGCGAGATCGCCGACCTCCTCGCCGCCACCGTCCTAGACGGCGTCGTCACCCACCACGACACGAAAGGCTGACCATGGCTTGGGATTTCGAGACCGACCCGGAGTTCCAGAAGAAACTGGACTGGGCCGCGGAGTTCGTCCGCACCGAGGTGGAGCCGCTCGACTTGCTCTACCCGAATCCCTACGACCGCAGCAACACCGAAGCCATGGCGTTGATGCGGCCGCTCAAGGAACAGGTAAAGGCACAGGGACTGTGGGCCTGCCACCTCGGCCCCGAGCTCGGCGGCCAGGGCTACGGACAGATGAAGCTGGCGCTGCTCAACGAGGTGCTCGGCACCTCGGCCTGGGCGCCGTCGGTATTCGGTTGCCAGGCACCGGATTCCGGCAATGCCGAGATCCTCGCGCACTACGGCACCCCGGAGCAGAAGGCGAAGTACCTGGAGCCGCTGCTGGCCGGTGAGATCGGCTCCTGTTACGTGATGACCGAACCCACCGGCGGCTCGGACCCGACGCTGTTCCGTACGCGCGCGGTGCGCGACGGTGATCACTGGGTGATCAACGGCGAGAAGTGGTTCAACTCCAACGCGCAGTTCGCGAGCTTCCACATCGTCATGGTCGTCACCAATCCGGATGTCAGCCCGTACCAGGGCATGTCGATGTTCATCGTGCCCGCGGACACGCCCGGCCTGGACATCGTCAAGAACTTCCACGTGCACGGCTTCAGCGAGCACGAGGGTCACCTGCGCTTCACCGACGTGCGGGTCCCCGACGACCACTTGCTCGGCGCCGAGGGTCAGGGCTTCGTCGTCGCCCAGACCCGGCTCGGCGGCGGCCGTGTGCACCACGCCATGCGCACGGTCGCGCTGGTGCGCAAGGCTTTCGACATGATGTGCGAGCGCGCGGTCTCGCGGCAAATGCGCAAGGGACCGCTCGGCGGGCTGCAGATGACCCAGGAGCGCATCGCCGACAGCTGGATCGAGATGGAACAGTTCCGGCTGCTCGTACTGCGCACCGCATGGCGCATCGACAAGGAACAGGATTACCTGAAGGTGCGCAAGGACATTGCCGCCATCAAGGTGGCCATGCCCAAGGTCATGCACGACATCGCCCAGCGCGCCCTGCACCTGCACGGCGCCCTCGGCGTCAGCGAGGACCTGCCGTTCGTGGACATGATGAACTACGCCGAGGTCATGGCGATCGCCGACGGGCCCACCGAGGTCCACAAGATCACCCTCGCCAAGGAGGTGCTGAAGAACTACGCGCCCGGCGATCCCGTCTACCCGAGCGGGTACCGGCCCGCCCTGCGGGAGCAGGCGCGGGAGCTGGTCGCGCGGCGGCTGGAGCACATCGTCGGCAACCTGTAGCCGGACGCCCCGCCGGGACCGTCGTGCCGTGGTCCCGGCGGAATTCCGGTCTCGGCGAACGGTCCCGCCTGGAGTCGGTCTCGTGCCACAATTTCCGGTGCAGGTTGTGGGTCGGACGGCGAGGGGATTTCCGATCGTGCGTACTGGATACGGCGTCGCTGTGGCGCTACTGGCGTTGGGTCTCGGCGCGATCGGGTGCGCTACCGAGGAGATCGGAGACCGTCGCACGACGACTACGCCGCCGACGACCTTCTCGGTCACACCGACGCTGACAACCGCGGCCTCGCCTACGTATACGGGTCTGATTCCGAACACCGCCACACCCGTCAGTCGGCCGACGTCGACCATCTCCACGGTCGGACCGCCTTCGACCCTCAGCCCGACACGGTCTGCGCCGGTCCTGACGTCCCCGCTGGGGCCGACGGGCATGCAGGTGGAGCCAACTCCCTCGCCCGCCCCGCCATCCCGGTGACCACCGCGAACGACGCGCGCGCCTTCGCGCTGCTTCCGCTGCTCGGAGCCATCGCCTCGCAGGTGGCTTTCGTCACCGGCGTGCTCTACTACTTCGGCTGGGCGTACAGCCGGGCCTTCTACGGCCACTTCGGCGTGTCCGCCGGAATGCTCGGCTTCACGACCCAGGACTACGTCCTGTTCAGCGTCGGCGCGATGTTCTTACCCCTGCTTTCGACCCTTTTCTGGATACTCGCCCTGCTCGCAGTCCGGAAGCTACCGGTCTGGCACGCGCTCAAAAGCGGGCGCCCGCGTACCACGCTGCGGTGGTGGGTCGGCCTGTCCGCCGCCGCGGGCACGCTGCTCATCGCCGTGGTCGCCGTCATCACGTCCACGCCGACATCATTGGCCGCTCCGCTCGAAGACGAGGCGCCGTTCTTGCTGATCGCGGGTGCGGCGACGCTCGGCTACGCGAGCTGGCTGCTGTGGCGGTACCCGGCCGTGCTGGGCATCCGGCGGCCGAAACGGACGGTGATGCAGGTCAGGACCATCGCGCTCGTCGCTGTCGCCATGATCGGTTACACCTGGGCCGTCGCCGACTTCGCGGTCCGCAAGGGCCAGGACGAGGCCGTTCACCAGGAGACGGTGCATTTCGTCGACCGCCCGTCCATCGTCGTGTTCAGCGTCGACCGCCTCGGCATCGAGGGCACAGGCGCCCAGGCGGGCGAGATCAGCGCGCCCAACGAGAAGTACCGGTACGTGTACAGCGGGCTGTGGCTGCTCGCACGCACCTCGGATCGCTACTACCTGCTCCCGCAGCAGTGGCAGTCCAAGCGCGACCGCGTGTTCGTCATCAAGGACAGTGAGTCCGTTCGCATCGATATCGCACGGAATCCCTAGCGTCGATGAGCGGCGGGCGGCCCGCTCAGGCCGACATCGAGGTCAGTTCGGCGCGTGAATCCGAGTACGGCGCGACGGGACTCAGTTGCATGGCGGTCGGCATACGGCGGGTGAGAGTCGTCGGACCGGTGAATTCGAGGCGTCCGGTGCGCAGGGCGTGTAGCACCGGGATGCGGCCCAGCCACACCTGGTACAGCGAGCTGACGTCGGAGCGAATGGTGACGTCCACCGGATAACCCGGGTCGGTGACGCACACCGACGGCGCTCCCCGTTCCACGACGATCCAATAGCGGCGCGGGTCGTCGGTGAACCGCACCGCGAGCACCTGACGGATGCCGGGGAACGAGGAGGTGTCCAGGCGGGTGTGCATCCACCAGACGAGCAGGTCGGCGTCGAGTTCTTCCTGGTCGGGTTCACCGAAGGTCCAGCGCGCGCCCCAAGCGCCGAGGCCGAACAGGATCGGCTCGAGGTCCCGGCCCGCCTCGGTGAGCAGATACCGTCCGCCGATCTTCTCGATCAGGCCCGCGCGCTCGAACTGGCGCAGCCGCTTGGTGAGCAGGGTGCGCGACAGCCCGGGCAGGCCACGGGCGAGATCGTTGAAGCGGGTGCTTCCGACGAGGAGGTCGCGCAGGATGAGCAGCGACCATCGCTCGCCGAGCAGGTCGAGGGCCCGGGAGATCGGGCAGTACTGTCCGTAGCCCGCCGTCGTTGTCGTCACGCCGCACCTCGCGATTCCTTGGTCCATTTCGTGGACCGGGTGAGTCCACTTTCTGCACTATTCGGTTATCGCGAGGCTTCGTAGCTTCGAAACATGACGACTATTGCTACCCCCGAAACGACCGCAACCGGCTGGATCGAGCGCGCCCGCTCGGTCGGCGAGACCCTGCGCGCCGAGGTCGCCGAACGCGACCGCACCGGCGAGATCTCCGCACCCGCCTTCGACCTGCTGCGCACCACCGGCCTGTCGGCCGCCCTGGTGCCCGCCGAATACGGCGGCGGTGGGGCGACGCACCGCGACATGGGCGAGATCTTGCGCGAACTCGGCCGCCACGACCCGTCCACCGCGGTGGCGTTCGCCATGCACGCCCACCTGGTCGCCACCCAGCTGTGGCGGCACAAGCACGGCGCCGACGCGGCACCGCTGTTCCAGAAGGTGGTCGACGGCGCACTGCTGGTCAGCACCGGCGCCTCGGACTGGGTCGGCTCCAACGGCCGCGCCGAACGAGTCGACGGCGGGTACGTGGTGCACGCGCGCAAGGCGCCCGCCAGCGGCTGCGAGGTCGGCACCGTGCTCGTCACCAGCGTGCGATACGACGACGGACCCGAGGGCCCGCAGGTGCTGCACTGCGCGATACCGATGAGCGCGCCCGGCGTCGGCATCGAAAAGACGTGGGACACCATGGGTTTGCGTGCGACCGGCTCGCACACGGTGGTGCTGGACGGCGTATTCGTGCCGGACGCCGCCATCTCGCTGATCCGGCCCGCCGATGTCTGGCCGCCGCTGTTGAACGTGGTGATCGGCGCGGCGCTGCCGCTGGTCATGTCCGCCTATCTCGGTATCGCCGACGACGCGGTGCACACCGCGCTGGAGCTGGTCTCCGGGCGCGGCGACTCGCACATCGTGCAGCTCGTCGGCGAGCTGTCCAACGCGCACACCACCGCGGCCGATCTCGTGGAGGCGATGTTCACCGGGTCCGAGAATCTGGGATTCGCCAACACCGACGCCAACGCCGCCCGCACCCTGAGCCGCAAGACCGTCGCAGCCGATGCCCTCATCGAGACCGTGCGGCTGGCCATCGAGACGGTCGGCGGCGTCGGCTACTCGCGCGCCTGCGAGCTGGAGATGCGCTACCGCGACGTGCACGGCTGCCTGTTCCATCCACTGCCGCGGGCCAAGCAGATCCGATTCAGCGGTCACGTTCTGCTCGGACACACCCCGCTCGGCTGAACCGCGTGAACGATTCGCCCGTGTTCGGTGATGATGGAGCAGGGCCGTGATTCGCCCGCGGGAAGGAAGACCATGGTGTCCGTGCGCAAGATCGCTCGATCCCCGATCGCCTGGGTACTCACGGTGCTCGTCGTAGCCGGTCTCGGCGCGGCGCTCGCCCTGTTCCAGCCCTGGCGGCTCGTCACCGACACCACGGTGAACGAGGCGGTCCCGACCGTGGTGGGGCCGCCGGGGGGCATGCCGCAGATCGACCCACCGACGCAGCCGCGCACGCTCGCCACGGGAACGTTCGTCTCCCATGAGCACAGCACCTCGGGCGCCGTCAGCGTCCTGCAACTGGCCGACGGCAGCCGGGTGCTGCGCCTGGAGAATCTGGACACCTCCGACGGACCGGACCTGCATGTCTGGCTCACCGACGCCCCGGTGCTCGAAGGCAGGGCGGGCTGGGGCGTCTTCGACGACGGTCGCCACACCGATCTCGGGCAGCTGAAGGGCAACAAGGGCAGCCAGAACTACGCCATCCCGGCCGAGGTCGATCTCACCGCCCTGACCAGCGTCTCGATCTGGTGCGACCGGTTCGACGTCTCGTTCGGCGCGGCGGCCCTGCACGCGATCTGACGCGCTCGCATCCCGCGAAAAAAATGACCCGACAAACGCGGGTTCCCTGTGCCACCATGTGATTCCACGATGATCGCCCCGACCGGCGGGGCGATCCGGCGAGTACCTGGAAGGAGGAGGTGGCCCGTGCATCAGACGATCGCGTATTCGGCGAACAGCAAAGCCGTACAGCGGTTCTCGACCGTCGAGAACGGACAGCCGTCGCGCGGCGATGGCGGCGCGGCAGGCCACCTCCCGGCCGGTCGCTGACCTCCCGGTTCCCCGAACCGAGCGCGCCGCGCACCCGACGGCGCCGCGCTCCGCCGAATCTTCCACCTCCTTCACGAAACATGGTGAGCCCCATGATGTTCCGACGTGCCGCCGATCCGGCGGCGGTGACCGCCGACAACTGGATACACACCGGCGTCCTCGTCCTCAACGCCTCCTACGAGGCGCTCGACGAGGTCGCCGCCGAGCGCGCCGTCGTGCTGCTGATCAGCGGCGCCGCCGAATCCGTCGCCGACAGGGAGCCGTACTTCCCGATCCGGTCGCGGCAGATGGAGATCGCGCTGCCGGAGACCATCCGGCTGCTGCGCTACGTGTACATCGAGCACATCACCCGGGTCCACGACGAAAGCCGCGCCACCCTGGCGGGCGTGCTGCGCCGCGACGCGCACCGGTGCGGCTACTGCGCCGGATGGGCCCGCACCGTCGACCACATCCGTCCGCGCAGCCGCGGTGGCCCCAACACCTGGAGCAACCTGGTCGCGGCCTGCGCTCCGTGCAACACGCTCAAGGCCGACCGCACGCCGGAGGAGGCGGGCATGCGGCTGCTGTGGGAACCGAAGGCGCCCGATCACCTCGCCAAGCGGCAACGCCAGATCTGGAAGCAGCTGGCGAGCACCTGAGAACCGAGAAAGGAGTAAGGATCATGACCGTCCGAACATTGCCGACCGGGGCCGAGCCGACGCTCGGCGACCTGCTCCCGCTCTCGGATGCCCGAGGGTGGCACCGGGCCGCGTGCCGAGGTGATCCGAATCACGAAGCCTGGTTTCCGTACCCGTCGCAGGACTTCGACTACGCGCGCGGCATCTGCGGGAGCTGTCCGATCCGGGCGGCCTGCGCCGATTTCGCCGCCGGCACCGGCCAGTCCGGCGTGTGGGGCGGGCACGAGTTCGACCGCGGGCGGATGATCCGCGAATAACCGGCCGCCCGAGCCGCCGACGCACCGCAGCGTCGGCGGTTCGCGTGCGTCGAGGGGCCTCGCGTACCGGTCCGTGGACTCGGCGGGCGGCCGAACCGGCGGTGACCATACACTGATCGCCGTGGGCACTCATCGCAGCGGGACCAGATCTCGAGGTATCAGCAAAGGTCCGGTTATCGCAGTGGTGGCCATTCTGCTACTCGTTGCCGCGGTTTTCGCCTGGTTCCAATTCAGCGACCGGGCCGCCGACCGCGACAGCGCGGCGGCCGCGGAATGCGTCGAGGGGCCTTCGACGCTGTTCGTCACCGTCGATCCCGACATCGAGGCGCCGGTACGCGCCATCGCCGACAAGTACAACGCGACCGAGCCGCAGGTGCGCGATCACTGCGCGCGCGTCGCCGTGACCGTGCGGCCCTCGGCGGCGGTGGCCGAGGCGTTCCGCGCGGGCGGCACGTGGAACGCGGCGCTTGGACCGCAACCCGCGCTGTGGATTCCGGATTCCTCGCGCGCCGTCGAGTCCATGCGAGTGCCGGGACTCGTTGCGGGCGAACCGAGTCCGATCGCGGGCAGCCCGGTCGCGCTCGGCGTGCCCGAGCAGGTGCGCGCCGCGCTGGAGAGCGCGCGGATCGCGTGGGGCGATCTGCCTCGCCTGCAACAGGGTTCGCTCGACGAGATCGGCCTGTCCGGCTGGGGCGGGCTGCGGCTGGCGCTGCCGCCCGGCGACGGCACCGTGGCCGCGGCGGTCGCGGTCGGGTCGGCCGTGGCCGGTGAGGAGCCGTTGTCCGACGCGGGCGCGCAGTCCGGCCAGGTGGTCGCGGCGATCTCCGGCTTGGCGTCCGGGGCGCCGGAGGTCGCGGACACCGCCGCCGCGCTGGTCGCGGTCGCGAATCCGGCCCAGGGCGCGAGTTCCGCCATCCACGCGGTAGTCGCTACCGAGCAGCAAATAGCCGGGCAGCCCGGCGTCGCCGTGTTCCGGCCCGCGGGCACCGCGCCGGTGGCCGATCACCCCGCCGCGCTCATATCCGGCCCGTGGGTCGACCAGACGCAGAACCTGATCGCCGGGCTCTTCGTCGACTATCTGCGCAACCCCGAACAGTCGCCGTTCTTCACCACCGCGGGCTTCACCGCGGTGCCCCCGCCGACCGGTCCCGGTGCCTCCCGCGCCGCGCTGGACAAGGTGCGGGCCACCCTCGCGCACCCGGTGCTCGGCGTGCAGTCCACGGTGCTGCTCGACGTCTCCTCGTCCATGTCGACCGCCGAGGGTGCGAGCACCCGCCTGGCCAACGCACTCGGCGCGCTCCGCTCCACCATGAACGTCATGCCGCCGGACTTCGGCCTCGGTGTCTGGACTTTCGGCAAGAACCTCGACGGCGCCAATCCCTACCGGGTGCAAGCCCGCACGGCCGCGCTCGCCGACGGCCAGCGCACCACGATCGACACCGCGCTGAGCACCGTCCGCGCCACCGAAACCCGGACCGATCAGGCCTACCCCGCGCTGCTCGCCGCCTACCGCAGCGCGGTGACCGGCTACACCGAGGGCCGGACGAACTCGGTGCTGCTGATCACCGACGGGCCCGACGACGACTCCACGCTCACCGGCGCACAACTGCTCGCCGACCTCACCGCCGCCGCCGATCCGGATCGCCCGGTGCGCGTCGACATCATCGTGATCGGCGGCGGCGGCACCGAGACGCTGCAAACCGCCGCGCAGCGCACCGGCGGCAGCTACGTCCGGCTGACCACCTCGAACGACCTCAGCTTCGGCAGCGCGGTCGTCCAAGCGCTCACCACGCCGTAGGTCGCCGGAGCGCGGTTCCATCGTCGGCGCGCCGCCCTTGCGGAGGGCGCCCACCGGTGGAACCGCGCGTCAGCCCGGAATCACGCGTGAATTTACCAAGGCCACACTCCAACGAACCCGACCGGCCGACCAAGACGGTAGGGCTGGCGTGCACGGTTGTACCCGGAGGCGAATCAGATGGCTATTCGCGCCCGTCCGGTTCGACTGAGGCGAGCGCGCCCGACCCCATGGCGACCCCGATCGCGCCATCGGGGTCGCCAGCCAAATCGTGCGGTTCGGCGCCGGCAGGTCGAGTTCGCTGATCGCCCCGGCGGTGATGACCCGGCGGAGCCTGCCGGTGGAACCTCGTGCGAGGTCGGACGGCTATTCGCGGCCGTCCGGTTCGACACACACGAGCGCGCCCGACTCCATGGCCAACCAGATCGCCCCATCCGGACCGACCGCCAAGCCGTGCGGTTCCGCGCCGGGCAGGTCGAGTTCGCTGATCGCCCCCGCGGTGGTGATCCGGCCGAGCCGGGAGCTCCCCCACTGCGTAAACCACAGCGCCCCATCGGGTCCCGCGATGATCGCGTGCGGACGCGCAGCGCGGTCGGGCAGCGGAAACTCTTCGATCGCGCCGTCCACGGTGATTCGGCCGATCTGCCCTGCGCCGATCTCCACGAACCACAGCGCGCCGTCCGGGCCTGCGGTGATGCCGACCGGGTTCGCCTGCTCGGTCGGCAGCGGATACGTGGTGATCGCACCATCCGTGGTGACCCGGCCGATGGCGTTCGCCTGATTCAGGGTGAACCACAGCGCGCCGTCGGGCCCCGCGGTGATCATCGACGGCATGCCGTCGACCGGGTACCGGGTGATGGTGCCGTCGCCGGACAACCGCCCGATGTGACCGGACTGGAGTTCGGTGCACCACAGCGCGCCGTCGGGTCCAACGCACAGACCGTACGGCGCGTCGGCGGCGACGAACGACAGCTCGCCGTCCGCGCCGATCCGGCCGATCCGGTTGCCGCGAAACTCGGTGAACCACACCGCGTCATCGGGACCGGCGACGATCACCGTCGGCTGCCCGTCGGCCGGGTCGAGGGCGAAGGTCTCGATGCCCTCCCCCGCCCACCGGCCGACCGAACCCTGTGCGGCCATCGTGAACCAGAGCGCGCCCGCCTTGTCGACGGTGACGCCGTACGGCGCACCCGGCGCCTCGATCGTCGTGCGGATCTCAGGCAAATTCATGCACTCCCTTCTGTTCACCACGGAACCGGCGGCGCAGCGCCCGATCGTGGCTGACCACCACTACCGCGCCCGGATATTCACCGAGCGCCTGCTCCAGATCCTCCACCAGCGCGAGCGACAGGTGGTTGGTCGGCTCGTCCAGCAGCAGCAGATCGTGCTCGCCCGCCAGCACTCCAGCCAACGCGAGCCTGCGGCGCTGCCCCTCCGACAGGGCGCCGACGGGGACGTCCAGCGCGCCGCGGTGGAACAGACCGGTCGACAGCAGCGCCTCGCGGCCGTGGCCGTAGGCCTGCGCGACGGTCTGCGCCGGATCGAACGCGACCTCCTGGCGCAGGTAGCCGACTCGTCCCCTGATGCCGGCGTAGATCTCGTCCAGCAGCGTCGACTTGCCGGAGCCGTTGGGCCCGTCGATCAGCAGCCGGTCGCGCGGGCCGAGCGTGAGCCCGCCGATCTCGAACGACTTCGCCTGTGCCGCACCGAATCTGCCGCGGAAGCGCAGCGGCTTCGGTGGCGGCGGCACCGGGTCGTCGGTGAGCCTGCGCAAGCGCTCGGCCGTCTGGCGCACCCGCGAGGAGATGGAACTCTGGACCCGGCCCGCGTTGCGGTCGTAGGCCATCTTGTTGTTGTCCTTCATGTTCCGGCCCGCCGCGACCTGGTGCGCGGTGGTCGCGGAGAATTCCTCGAGCCGCCGGATCTCGCTCTGCCACTGCACATACGCCTGCTCCCAACGCTGCCGTGCCGCGGCCTTTTCGGCCAGGAAACCGGTGTAGCCGCCGCCGAATCGGGTGACGCCGCCGTGGTCGACCTCGATGATCGCGGTCACCACGCGGTCCAGGAAGATCCGATCGTGCGAGACCACCACGACGGTGCCGCGATGGGTGCGCAGGCGGTCTTCCAACCAGGTCAGGGCCGCTTCGTCCAGGTGGTTGGTCGGCTCGTCCAGCAGCAGGATCTCCGGGGAGGCCGCGAGCAGGCAGGCCAGCCCGAGCCGCGCCTGTTCCCCGCCGGACAGGCTCGCCACGGCGCGCTCACGTCCGATGCCCGCGAGTCCGAGGCCGTGCATCGCCTTGTCGACCCTGGAGTCGGCGTCGTAGCCGTCCCTGGCTTCGAAGGCGGTGAGCAGCTCGCCGTAGGCGTCCATGTCCTGCGCGGCAGCGGCTTCCAGCATCCGACGCTCCAGGTCGCGTAGTTCGGCGAGGGCCAGATCGATGGCGTCGGCGACGGTCTCGCCCGCCAGTGTCTGGCCGAGATAGCCGATGCCGCCCGGCGCGTCGACGGTTACGACACCGTCGTCGGCGCGCTCGGCTCCGATCATGACGCGCAGCAATGTCGATTTGCCCGAACCGTTTTCGCCGACGATGCCCACTCGCTCACCGGGCCGGACCGTCAGCGTGACGTCGTCGAGCACGCGGCGGTCGCCGTAGGACTTCGCAACACCCCGAAGGGTCAGTTGGGTGGTCAGGTGGAACTCCAATCGCTACTTGTGTAGCTTTAAGCTAACAAACGATCCGCCCTAACGCAACAGGAGTTGTCTTTGGAGACCCAGAAACGTCCGGGCGGCCGCAGCGCACGGGTCCGCGACGCGGTGCGCACGGCCACGTTGGCTGAGCTCACCGAGCACGGCTACGAGAGACTTTCCGTGGACGCGGTGGCCCAGCGTTCAGGGGTGCACAAGACCACGGTCTATCGCCGCTGGCGCAGTCCCGAAGGCCTGATCGCGGACGCGCTCGACCTGGCCGCCGCCGAACCGTGGCCCCTTCCCGACACGGGCACGCTCGCCGAAGACCTGCGCGCGCTGACCGAATTGGTACGGACCGGCTTCGCCGACCCGGAAGCGGGTCCGATCGCGACCGCGTTCATCGCCGCCGCCATGCAGAACCCCGCCGCCGCGACCGCGCTGCACGACTTCTATCAGGCGCGCCACCGGCAGTCGGCCGAGATCGTGCGGCGGGCCGTCGACCGCGGTGAACTCCCGCCCGAGATCGACGCGGAGCAGGTCGTCCGCTTCGCCGTCGCGCCGATCTTCTACCGCCTGTTCATCTCCCGCGAACCGGTGACCGCCGAGGACGCTCGCCAAGCCGCCGACGCGGCCCTCGCCGCCGCCCGCGCCCGGTGAGCCGGCTTCCGAGTACGCGAAGGCCGCCGCGTCGAGGTGCTGTCCTCGGCGCGGCGGCCTTCATCAGGTGTCAGTCGGCGTAGGCGTCCAGCGGCGGGCAGGAGCACACCAGGTTGCGGTCGCCGTACGCGCCGTCGATGCGCCGCACCGGCGGCCACACCTTGGCCCTGGCGTGCGCGAGACCCCGTGGGTAGACGGCGATTTCGCGGCTGTAGGGGTGATCCCAGTCGCCGACCAGGCTGGCCGCGGTGTGCGGCGCGCCGCGCAACGGGTTGTCCTGCACGGGCCAGACGCCCGCGCCGACCTGATCGATCTCGTTGCGGATGGCGATCATCGCCTCGATGAAATCGTCCAGCTCGGCGAGGTTTTCGCTCTCGGTCGGCTCGACCATCAGCGTGCCCGCGACCGGGAAGCTCATGGTCGGTGCGTGGAAACCGTAGTCCGCCAAGCGCTTCGCCACATCGTCGACGGTGACGCCGGTGCTCTTGGTGATCTCGCGCAGGTCGAGGATGCACTCGTGCGCGACCATCCCGTTCTCGCCGGTGTAGAGCACCGGGAAGTGCTCGTCCAGCCTGCGCGCCACGTAGTTGGCCGAGGCGATGGCCGAGAGCGTCGCGCGACGCAGGCCGTCGGCGCCCATCATCCGGATGTAGGCCCAGGTGATCGGCAGGATCGAGGCCGAGCCGTACTCGGCCGCCGACACCGCGTACGAACCGCGCTCCAGCGGGTCGCCGGGCAGGTACTTCGCCAGGTGCGAGCGCACCGCCACCGGGCCGACGCCGGGACCGCCACCACCGTGCGGGATGCAGAAGGTCTTGTGCAGGTTCAGGTGGCTGACGTCGCCGCCGAACCGGCCGGGGCGGGCCAGGCCGACGAGCGCGTTCAGGTTCGCGCCGTCCACGTACACCTGGCCGCCCGCGTCGTGCACCAGGGCGCACAGCTCGGCCACCTCGTGCTCGTACACGCCGTGCGTGGACGGGTAGGTGATCATGATGCAGGCCAGCCGGTCGGCGTGGTCGGCGATCTTCGCGCGCAGGTCGTCCAGGTCGACGTCACCGTTGTCGCGGCACTTGACCACTTCCACGCGCATGCCGACCATGGCCGCCGAGGCGGCGTTGGTGCCGTGCGCGCTCGACGGGATCAGGCAGGTGTCGCGGTGGGTGTCGCCGCGGTCCAGGTGATAGCGGCGGATGGCCAGCAGACCGGCGTACTCGCCCTGGCTGCCCGCGTTCGGCTGCAGGCTCACCGAGTCGTAGCCGGTGATCTCGCAGAGCCAGTTCTCCAGGTCGGTGATGACCTTCAGCAGGCCGGGAGCGTCCTCGACCGGCGCGTACGGGTGCACCCTGGCGAAACCGGGCCAGGTGATGGGCTCCATCTCCGCGGTCGCGTTGAGCTTCATGGTGCACGAGCCGAGCGGAATCATGCTGCGGTCCAAGGCGATGTCCTTGTCGGACAGCCGCCGCAGATAGCGCAGCATCGCGGTCTCGGTGTGGTAGCTGGTGAACGCCGGGTGGGTCAGGAATCCGGAGGTGCGCGTCTCGATGGAGGCGGCGGGCTCGGCGGCGGCGTCGGTGTCCAAAGACCGTGCGGTGCCGAAGGATTCGAGCACGGCCGCGACGTGCGCCGGGGTGGTGGCCTCGTCGCAGGCGATGGCCACGTGGTCGGCGTCGACCAGGTGCAGGTTGATGCCGCGCGACTTCGCCTTGGCCACCACGGCTTCCGCGCCGCCGGGCACGTGCGCCAGCACGGTGTCGAAGAAGGTGTCGTGTACGACGGCGCCGTCCAGCCCCGCCGCGATCGCCGCCGCGTGCGCGTGCACCCGCCGCGCGATCGCCCGCAGACCGTCCGCGCCGTGGTAGCTCGCGTACATCGCGGCCACGATGGCCAGCAGCACCTGGGCGGTGCAGATGTTCGAGGTCGCCTTCTCGCGCCGGATGTGCTGCTCGCGGGTCTGCAGCGCGAGCCGGTAGGCGAGGTCGCCGTCGGCGTCCACCGACACGCCGACCAGCCTGCCCGGCAGCTGCCGCGCGAACTGGCTGCGCACCGCGAGGTACCCGGCGTGCGGGCCGCCGAATCCGAGCGGCACGCCGAAGCGCTGGGTGGTGCCGAAACAGGCGTCGGCGCCCTGCTCGCCGGGCGGGGTGATCAGCGTCATCGCGAGCAGGTCGGCGCCCACCGCGACCAGCGCGCCACGCTCGTGCGCCGCTGCGATCACAGCCGTCCAGTCGACGATCCGGCCGGACGCACCCGGCGCCTGCAGCAGCACACCGAAGAAATCGCCCTCCGGAAGCACGCCGGTGGACAGATCCGCCTCGACGATCTCGATGCCCAGCGGCTCGGCCCTGGTCTCCAGCACGGTGCGGGTCTGCGGGAAAAGGTCCGCGTCGACGAGCAGCCGCGCCGACTTCGACCGGCCCGCCCTGCGCAGCAGCGTCATAGCCTCCGCGGCAGCGGTGGCCTCGTCCAGCATGGACGCGTTGGCCACCTCCATCCCGGTCAGATCCGAGACCATGGTCTGGAAGTTGAGCAGCGCCTCCAGGCGTCCCTGGCTGATCTCCGGCTGGTAGGGCGTGTACGCGGTGTACCAGGCCGGGTTCTCCAGCAGATTGCGCACCAGCACCGGCGGGGTGAGGGTGTCGTAGTAGCCGAGGCCGATCATCGAGGTGGCCACGGTGTTGGCGTGCGCCAAGGCGGCCAGCTCGGTGAGCACCTCGTGTTCGCTGGCCGCGGGCGGCAGCCCGGCGAGGGCGCCCGCGGCGGAGTCGTCGAGGATGCTCGCGGGTAGTGCGGCGGTGGCGAGCTCGTCCAGTGATCCGACGCCGACGACGGGCAGGATCCGGGCGAGTTCGTCCCGGTCGGGTCCGATATGACGGTCGGCGAATGATCGAGTCACGGCAGCAGCTCCATGGTCGGGCGGGTCGAGCCGTGTCGTTCGGTTGACGCGGTGTCGACGATTACCAGCCCTCCCCCTCTGTCGTGGTGCCTGAGAGATTCGGGCGCCGGCCGAAACCGGTTCCCTTTCCCCATGGGCGGGCGGCCCTGCGCACAGCGCAGACCACCGCTTTCCAGAGGCGCCGAAGCCCGTACGGTCCCTGTTGCCTGAGAGATTGACGGGGAGGTGCTGCTCCTTCGGCGCCCGGTCTGCTCGAGACCGGAACTCTCCCGCACGGCGGCGACGCACCGTCAGTTTATGTCGCCTGTCCGCGAAACGACGCCTCCGCCCCGGTGTCGCCCTCGTCACTCCGTTCCGCGGACAGCGAAAGGCCACCGTCCCGCGTGGGTGACGGTGGCCGGATGCCGCCCGGTCTCAGCCGGTGGCTCTGTTCATCCTCGCCTTGCGCCGGAAGGCGAGCTCGTCCTCCGGTCGCTCGGTTGCCGTGCTGGCGCGCTCCGCGGGGAAGTTCGCGATGGCGCCGGTCAGCTCGCGCATCGCGCCGCTGACAGCGATACCGAAGACACCCTGCCCGCCCTGCAGTAAATCGACTACCTCCTCGGGCGAGGTGCACTCGTACACCGAGGTGCCGTCGGAGAACAGGGTGATGCCCGCCAGATCCTGGACGCCCCGGCTGCGCAGATGATCGACGGCGATGCGGATGTTCTGCAGCGAGATCCCCGCATCCAGCAGCCGTTTCACGATCTTGAGAACCAGGATGTCCTTGAACGAGTACAGCCGCTGACTACCCGAACCCGCCGCGCCGCGAATGGACGGCACGACCAGTCCCGTCCGCGCCCAGTAGTCGAGCTGCCGGTAGGTGATCCCAGCGACCTGGCACGCGCTCGGCACTCGGTAGCCGACGAGTTCATCCGGTACGGAGTCGTCCGGGAACAGGCCGGGCTGCACCTCTGAGCCCTCGGTCGGACGAACATCCGGCCGCCGCACATCCTGCGATTGCTCTGCCACTGACCACTCCCTTGCTCCGCAGACGCCTCGCCTCATCGATGGCCCGGCTCCGTGATGACCAACAACCCGTCATTCCGGACGTGGCCCAACTATCGAGATTACTCCCGTTGATTGTCTCGGGAGCGACATCATCGGACCAAACGCGACGCGCGGTAAAAGTCTTCAGCTGTAGTTGAGGTCTAGAAGATTCTCGGAACCTCAGCTGTCGGTGGCCTTGAAGTCGTCCGGCGACACCGACTCGAGGAACTCCTTGAACTTCTCGACTTCGTCCTCGCGTTCGTCGGGCATCACCAGACCCGCCTCCTCGAGGACCGCTTCCTCGGCATGGATCGGGCAACCCACCCGCAAAGCGATGGCGACCGAGTCGGACGGGCGTGCCGAGATGCGTAGCTCGTTGTCGAAGACCAGATCCGCGTAGAAGGTGCCCTCCTGCAGATCCACGATCCGGACTTCCTTGAGGGTGTGTCCGAGTTCGGTGATCAAGATCTTGATCAGATCGTGGGTCAGCGGGCGGATGGGCGTCACCCCCTCCTGCTCCAGCACGATGGCGGTCGCCTCGGCCTGCCCGATCCAGATCGGAAGGTACCGGTCCCCGGATGCCTCGCGCAGCAACAGCACAGGCTGATTCTGTGGCTGCTCGACGCGGATGCCGATCACGCGCATTTCACTCATGCCTGCGCCTCGCTAACGCTCGGCCCCGGCATGCGCGAAGCACGCTGAAACATGATTCGCTCGCTGCGCTCGCTCATAGCACTGCCTCCCATATTCGCCGGCCGCCCCACCTGACCGCTGCAGAGCTCGCCGTACCACGAGTCTAGGCGAACCCCCAGCGGTGCTGCGATCGGTGTGCACAGCCGAAATCGGCGTGTTGCCGGGGTGGAATACAGGTGCGGAAGTCAGCTTCCGAGAGAGTTGCGTACCGAGGCCTTCACCAGGCAGGTGTGCAGAGTCAGCGACAGTGCCGCAAGTTCGCGCACGGTTTCCTCGGCCCTTGCTCGCGCGCCCGCGTCGCGGCTCTTCGCGATCGGCGCGGCGATCTGGGCCACCAGCGCGGCCTCCCGGTCCGCGGCCAGCTTGAAGGCGCGCAGATGCCGTGCCTCCAGGCCGAATTCGGCCATGGCGCGGGCGGTTCTGGCCAACGTCACCGCCTCGCCGTCGAAGAAACCCGCGGCACCCGGGGTGATCAGGTTGGCGCGGATCAGATCGTTGAGGAACTTCTCATCGATCTCGGCCTGCTCCAGCAGATCGGCTCGGGTGAGCCGGATTTCGTGATCGAAGCGCAACTCGTCCGGCGAGACCTCGCTGGGCACCACGCCGAGCCTGCGCGGCGCGGCCTGCCGCGAGACGCGGCCGCCCTGCGCGACGGCGGATCCGGAATCGGCGGCCGTGACCGGCCCCGACTCCGCACCGCCGGGGCGACCGGAGTGCGCCCGGGCGCGGGCTTCCCGCACACCGAGCGTGGCCGCCCCGCTGTCGATCGCTTCCAGTTGTTCCTTGATCACCTTCAGCGGCAGGTACTGGTCGCGTTGCGCGGTCAGCACGAACCTGAGCCGTTCGCAGTCCGCGATCGAGAATCTGCGGTAGCCGGACGGCGTGCGCTCCGGTCGGATCAGGCCCTCGGACTCGAGGAACCGGATCTTCGAGATGGTGATGTCGGGAAAATCGGGTCGCAGTAGGTCGAGCACGGAGCCGATCGACATCCCTCCGCGCGCCCACTGCGCCGCGCCCGTCACAGCGCCGAGTCCTTCACACACCTCGGCGCCCGCGGCGCGAGCGACGGGCCCGGAGGCGGGAGCGGAGCGTGACCATGCAGGGACCCGCGAACGCCGCCATCCGAACCAATGCTCATAGACTGCCCGCACCCGCCGAGGGCTCGTTCACCGAGGCGCGCGGTCCGGTGAGGAACACGAGACGGAACTTGCCGATCTGCACCTCGTCGCCGTTCTGCAGCTCCGAGGAGTCCACCGGCTCCCGATTCACGTAGGTGCCGTTCAGGCTGCCCACGTCCACCACCTGGAAGGTGTCGTCGTCCTGCCGGAACTCGGCGTGCCGACGGCTGACGGTGACGTCGTCGAGAAAGATGTCACTGTCAGGGTGGCGGCCCGCCGAGGTGGTCGGCTGATCCAGGAGGAATCGCGATCCCGCGTTCGGTCCGCGCTTGACGACCAGGAGGGCGGCGCCAACCGGCAGGCCCTCGACCCCTTGGACCGGCTGTTCGCCGGTCTGCTCACCGGAGCGCGACGCGTCGACCTCGTTCAGGAAATCCGCGCGGAAGACCGACGTCGTCTCGGCCGCGGTCTCCTGGTAACCCGGGTCTTTGTTCTCGCTCACCGTTTCTCTCCTCCTCGAACCTGATTATCCATGCAAGCAGGTGATGCTTCGCCGACACGACAGGTCGTGTCGCTAGAACACCGGCACCGGATGCCGGTAGATCTGTTGGCTTTGACCGTACCCTGCCGGGGCGTGCCCGTGCAGGTGGAACTGGGAAGGCCGCGTCAGCCCCCGATAACTCCTTGATAACCTGCTGCATCCAGCAGTTCACCCAGCGTGACATCGAGCCCGGCGGCGTCGTCGGCCTCCAGCTCGAACAGCCACCCATCACCGTACGGATCGGTGTTCAGCTGCTCCGGAGACTGGGCGAGTTCTTCGTTCACCGCAACAACTTTCGCGGCGAGCGGGGCGTAGATGTCGGAAACGCTCTTGGTCGATTCGACCTCGGCGATGCCCTCGCGCGCGCTCGCTTCCTTCCCGACCTCGGGCAGCTGCACGAACACGACGTCGCCGAGCTGCGACTGCGCATAGTCGGTGATACCGACCCGCACCCGGTTCGGGGCGACCCGGCGCACCCACTCGTGCTCTTCGGTGTACCGCAGATCCTCGGGGGTTAGGGGCACTAGGCGTCCTTTCGTAGTGAACGTTGCACGCAACCTTATCGGTTATGGGTGACGGTGCCCCACAGCCGGTATCGCTCGCGCCACCGCAATGGCCTTGCCCGCGTAGAGCACGCCGGTCCACAGGTACACCGCCGTGCCCCAGACCAAGAATGCCCCACCGAAGGCCCTTCCGAAACCGTCGAGTGCCCAATCCATCTGTCCGGCAAGCAACCAGGGCAGCGCGGACATCAGCGCGAAAGTGGCGGCTTTGCCCAGATAGATGACCTCCGGCGGGTCCAGGTTCCGCCGTTTGTACACCGAGAGCGTGAGGGTCAGCGCCAGATCGCGCCCGACGAGCAGCAGCGCGACCCACCACGGGAGCAGCCCCCGGATCACGAAGGCCAGCAAGGTGGTCACCAGGAACAGCCGGTCCACGAAGGGGTCGAGCAGCGCGCCGAGGCGCGAGCCCTGGTCGAGCAGCCTGGCCAGCTTGCCGTCCAGGAAATCGGTCACGCCGCTGGCGACGAGCAGCGCGAAAGCCCAGCCGTCGGCCTCTTCGACGAGCAGCAGCCACAAGAACACCGGCACACCGATCAACCGCAGCACGCTCAGCACGTTCGGGACGGTGAGGATGCGGTCGTCGAACACCCCGCCGCCGGTGTCGGCGCGCTCGCCCGGTTCGGTCGTCCCCGATTCCGTTGTCACACGCCAGTGCTTACCGCACGAACCCCCGGCGCCGCCATCCGGGCTCGCCGCGGGTTTACGCCACAACGCCCACCCTGAAAGAATGACTATGAAACTATCTCATCATCAGTAGATGAGGAGAGGATGTCATGCCCGCATTCGACTACGACGTGGTAGTGATCGGTTCCGGGTTCGGCGGCAGCGTGAGCGCCCTGCGGCTGACCGAGAAGGGGTACCGGGTGGGCGTGCTGGAGGCCGGGCGGCGCTGGACGCCCGACGACCTGCCGAGCACGAATTGGAACGTGCGCAAATCCCTTTGGGCCCCGCGCCTCGGCCTGACCGGACCGCAGCGGATCAGCATCCTCGGCAAGTGCGCGGTGTTCTCGGGCGCCGGAGTGGGCGGCGGCTCGCTCATCTACGGCAACACCCTCTACGAGCCGCTGCCGAACTTCTACACCGACAAGCAGTGGGCGCACATCACCGACTGGCAGGCCGAACTGGCGCCCTACTACGACCAGGCCAAACGCATGCTCGGCGTCGCGCCCAACCCGCGCATGACGCCCGCCGACGCGGTGATCAAAGAGATCGCCGACGATCTCGGGGTCGGCGACACCTTCCACGCCACGAACGTCGGCGTCTTCTTCAACGAGTCCGATCCCGGCACCGAGGTCGACGATCCCTACTTCGGCGGCGCGGGCCCGCGCAGGCGCGGCTGCGTGCACTGCGCGCGGTGCTTCACCGGCTGCCCGCACAATGCCAAGAACACCACCCCCACCAACTACCTGTACCTGGCCGAACAGGCGGGCGCCGAGGTGCATCCGCTGACCACCGCCACCGCGGTGCGCCCGCTCTCCGGCGGCGGCTACGCCGTGCAGACCGAGCGCTCGGATCGCTGGATCCGCAAGCAGCGCAAGACGTTCACCGCCGAGCAGGTGGTGTTCGCAGGCGCCGCGCTGGGAACCCAGAAGCTCTTGCACCGGATGCGCGACGAACGGGTGCTGCCCGAGCTCTCACCGCGACTCGGCGAGCTCACCCGCAGCAACTCCGAGGCAATTCTCAATGTGGTGAGCCGCTCGCGCCGGGATTTCGCCGAGGGCATAGCGATCACCTCCTCCATCCACCCGGAGGCCGACACACACATCGAGGTCTGCCATTACGGCAAGGGACAGAACGCGCTGTTCCCGATGTCGGTGCCGATCGTGGACGGCGGCGCGTTCCGGTTCCTGCGGTTCCTGCTGGCGATCTTGTTGCATCCTTTGGTGTTTCTGCGCAGCCTGAACGCCAGGCACGCGTCGGAGAAGTCTGTGATCCTGCTGGTGATGCAGTCGCTGGACAACTCGCTGACCTCGTTCCGCAAGCGCGGTCAGCTCAAGACCAGGCAGGGCACGGGCGAGCCGAACCCGACCTGGATCCCGCTCGCGCACGACGTCGGCCGCCGCTTCGCCGACAAGGTCGACGGCGACACCCACGGCCTGATCATGGACGTCTTCGACATTCCCGCCACCGCGCACTACATCGGCGGCTGCGTGATCGGCGAGAGCTCGGAGACCGGCGTGGTCGACCCGTATCAGCGAGTGTTCGGGCATCCGGGTCTGCACGTCGCGGACGGGTCGGCGGTCACCGCGAATCTCGGCGTGAACCCCTCGCTGACCATCACCGCCCAGGCCGAGCGGGCCATGGCCTTCTGGCCCAACAAGGGCCAGCACGATCCGCGCCCCGCGCTCGGCGACCGCTACCTGCGCATCGATCCGGTCGCGCCCGCCAGGCCCGCCGTGCCCGCCGCGGCGCCGGGCGCGCTGCACTTGCCTATCACGCCCGCCGATCCCCCGGTGCCCGCGAACTGAGCTCGGTGCCGACGATGCGCGGGAACAGGCGTCGGCAGGCTAGCGTGATCCGTTGTGTCGGACAGTGGTGTTGATCTGCGCTCCTACGTCTCCGCCGAGAAGGTGCGGGAACAGGGGCGCGCCCTGCGCGAGCGCGTCCCGGTGACCGCACGCGACCGCGAGGTCACCGGCGCGCGGCGGCCGGAGGTGCTCGAATTCCTGCGCGCCGCGCACGCGGACCGGCTCCCGCACCTGGTGCCGCTGCGGGTGGGGCGCATGATGTCCGGACCGTTCACGTTCTACCGCGGCGCGGCCGGGCTGATGGCCGCCGATCTGGCGGGCGGGCCGGTCAGCGGGCTCGACACGCAGCTGTGCGGCGATGCGCACGCCGCGAACTTCGGCCTCTACGGCACCTCGCGCGGCGAAATCATCATGGACATCAACGATTTCGACGAAACCATCGCCGGGCCGTGGGAGTGGGATCTGGAGCGCCTCGCTGCCAGCCTGGTGCTGGCCGGGCGCGAGTCGGGCGCCGACGAGGACGACTGCCGCAAGGCCGCGCGCGACGCCGCCCGCAGCTACCGGATCGCCGTCGACGCACTCGCCGACATGCCGTTCATGGAGTCCTGGTCCGCCCTGCCCGACGAATCCGTGATCAGCAGGGCCAAGGCCGACGCCCTGCTCGACGACTTCAAGAAGGCGGCCAAGAAGGCGCGCAAGAACACCAGCGCCAAGGTCGCCGCCAAGTGGACCAGGCACCTCGACGACCACGAGACCGATATCAGCAAGCACCGATTCGTCAGCGACCCACCGGTTCTCACCCCGGTCGAGGACGCCGTGGAGCAGGCCGTCATCGACGGGCTGCAACGCTACGGCGACACCCTGCGCGAGTCGCGGCGCAATCTGCTTGCCCGATTCGCGGTGTCCGACGTCGCTTTTCGCATCGTCGGCACCGGAAGTGTCGGGCTGCACAGCTATGTCGCGCTGCTGCACGGCAACGACGGCGAAGTGCTTGTGCTGCAACTCAAGCAGTCCATTCCGTCCGCGCTGGCTCCGTACCTGCCCGCGCCGCCGGTGCGGCACGAGGGCGAGCGAATCGTGCAGGGCGCCAGGCTGGTTCAGTCCGAGTCCGACATCATGCTCGGCTGGACGACGCTCGCGTTGGGCGAACGCGAGCTGCCCTTCATCGTCCGGCAGTTCCGCAACTTCAAGGGCAGCATCGATCCGGCCGCGCTGTCCGCCGACGACCTCGACGACTACGGCAGGCTCGCGGGCGCGCTGCTGGCCCGCGCGCATTCGCGGTCGCTCGACCCCCGCCTGCTCTCGGGCTATCTGGACGGCGACGAGCGCTTCGAGGACGCCGTCGCGGCCTTCGCGGTGCGCTACGCCGACCGCACCGAGGCCGACCACGCGGAGCTCGAGCGCGCGGTGCGGGCGGGGAAACTCGCCGCCGAGGTTCCCGAGTGACCGGTGACGCCCACTCCCAACACGCCGGGTGTCGGCGTCGGCACGGCGCGCCTCGCGCCCTTGCTCGTATCCTGTCCACTGTCGAGTGATGACGTGAAGGGTGGTCGCGAATGCTCGTACGAGTACAGAACCCGGCTGGCACGAATGCCGAACGGGCACTGATCGACTGGCTGCGCACCTGGAAGGATCCGGTCAGCCCGCACGGCGTGGCCACCATCAATTGCAGCCTGTTCCACAAGGACAAACTGCACCAGTTCGACGCCGTCGTCTGGACGCCGACGAGCTGCGTGGTGATCGAGGCCGAAGCGCTCGTCGCCCGCCAGGACGGCGCGCTGGAGATCCCGCTGAACGGGCCGTGGACGATCAACGGTGAACCCGCCGCCATGGAGGGCAGGGACAAGCGCACGCCGCTGGAGAAGTCCCGCGACCACACCTTCGCGCTGCAGGATTGGCTGTCCGCCCGCGGCCTCGGGCAGCGCGCGGTGCACGGCGTCGCGCTGGTGGTCCCGCTGCGCGGGGCCGAGCTGCGCATCGAACAGGCTTGGAGCGACCCGAGTTTCGACGTCATCCTGGGCAACGACCCCGGCAGGCTGCGGCACTACTTCGACACCCTCGCCGAGAGCGAGAAGCACCTGTGGACCGCCAACGACATCGCGTTCGCCTTCCGCGGTCTCGGCCTTCTCCCCTATCTGCCCGCACCGCAGGAACTGCTCAACGAGGGCTTCCTCGGCCCCATCGACATCACCCTGTGGCACGGCGGCCCGCAGCAGGCGCAGGCCGAGGCGTACGCCGAAGAGCTGGCTCAGCTGGAGCGCGATGCGCAGGGGTCCGGCTTCGCCATCGAGGCGCCGTGGTACAGCCCGTGGAAGCTGTACCCGACGGAGCGCGGCGACATCGACATGGGCCGCGCGCTCATGCGGGCGGTGTTCACGGTCGGCATGGTGGTGGCCGTCGCCTGGATACTGTGGTTCGTCGTCACCGCGATCCTCACCTACGGGCCGGGCTGATCGCCCGAGAGGAGCATCCGTGGTCGAGCTCGAGGTAACACACGGCACCGTCACGATCCGGGTGCTCGGCGCGCATCGGCTGTGGGCGCTGCGCCGCACCATCACCGTCGAGCACGCCGACATCGGTGAGGTCGTGCCCGCCGAACCGTGGCTGCGGCCGCCGTGGCTACACGTCCCCGGCACCTACCTGCCCGGCGTGATCGCGGCCGGTACCTACCGGGACGGCAAGGGGCGCAAGGAGTTCTGGGACACGCGATTCGACGGCAGGGCCATCCGGATCGACCTCGCCAACGGACCGTTCACCCGCATGGTGGTCGATGTGGCTGATCCGCCCGCGGCGATCCGCACGCTGATCAAAGGTCACTGACCGCTGCCGCCGATCAGCTCCGCTCGTAGACGCTCGCGTCGTCGAGCAGCGCGGCGCGCAACATCGTCTCCGGCACGCCCATCGCCTCCACCAGCGTCAGCGCGTGCGGGCGCAGCCGGTCCACCAGCTCGTTCACCCCGCGGCGCACCGCCTTCGCGCGCTCGACCGACATGAACCGGTGCATGATGAACCAGGCCGAGTTCTCCTCGAGCATGGTGTAGACGAACAGATCGCACACGTCGTCGGCGAGCGCCTTGGCGTCCGGATCCTCGATGTCGCCGATGCCTTCGATGAAGGCCTCCAGCACCAGCCGGTCGATGTGCGCGGCGCCCGCGGCCAGGATGTGGTCCTGGGCGTTGTTGAACGCCTCGAAGGGGCCGGTCTCCTCGGCCCGCGCGCGCAGCCGGTGCCCGGCGGTACGGACCAGATAGTCCTCGCGGTCGGCGAACAGTTGCAGCTGCACCGAGCGGCGCGCCAGATCGCCCTCGTCGACTCCGTCGTCGCCCCGGTCGCGCAGCGTCTGGATGAGCTGGCGGACACCGGAGCGCTTACGCACCACATCGCCTGCCATGGTGGCGGCGAAGCGCACCCAGCCGAGCGCGTCCAGGTCGCGCACCTCGTCGGCGTAGGCGGTCAGCAGCTCCTTGGCGACCAGCTGGGTAAGGACTACGTTGTCGCCTTCGAAGGTCGTGAACACATCGGTGTCGCCCTTCAGCGTCACCAGGCGGTTCTCGGTGAGATACCCTGCGCCGCCGCAGGCTTCGCGGCACTCCTGGATGGCGCGGGTGGCGTGCCTGGTCTGGGCGACCTTCAGGCCCGCCGCGCGCTTCTCCAGCGCGCGCTGTGCGCTCGGATCCAGATCCTGACCGGTCTGCACCAGGTGCATGCGACGCACCAGATCGTTCTGCGCGAACGCGTAGGCGTAGGACTTCGCCACCAAGGGAAGCAGCCTGCGCTGGTGGCTGCGGTAGTCGAGCAGCACCGTCTCCTCGCCGCTGTCCGGGTCGGCGAACTGCCTGCGCTTCAGCGCGTAGCGCACCGCGATGCTCAGCGCCACGCGCGCGCCCGCGGCGGCCGCGCCGCCCACGCTGACCCGCCCGCGCACCAGCGTGCCGAGGGTGGTGAAGAAGCGCCTGCTCGGGTTGTCGATCTCCGAGCTGTAGGTTCCGTCGGGCGCCACGTCGGCATAGCGGTTGAGCAGGTTCTCGCGCGGGACGCGGACGTGGTCGAAGGCGATGCGGCCGTTGTCCACGCCGAGCAGCCCGCCCTTGAGGCCGTCGTCGGAGGTGGTGACGCCGGGCAGGTCGGCGCCCTGCTCGTCGCGGATCGGCACCAGCAGGCAGTGCACGCCCTGGTTCTCGCCCCCCGCGACGAGCTGGGCGAAGACCGCCGCCATCCGGGCGTGCTCGGCGGCGCCGCCGATGTAGTCCTTGCGCGCCGAGGGCGTCGGGCTGTGCACCACGAATTCCTGAGTGGCGGGATCGTAGGTGGCGGTGGTCTCGATATTGGCGACGTCGCTGCCGTGCCCTGATTCGGTCATCGCGAAACAGCCGAGCAGATCGAGCGAGATCAGTTTGCCGATGTACTCACGGTGACGTTCGGTGCCGAGGTTCTCGACCGCCCCACCGAACAGCCCCCACTGCACGCCCGCCTTGACCCACAAGGACAGGTCGGCGTAGGCGAGCATCTCCAATCCGGTGACGGCCGCGCCCGGTTCGCCGGTTCCGCCGTTCTCCCTGCGGAATCCGCGCTCGGCGTAGCCGAGGGTCGCGATCACCCGCATCTGGTCCAGCACGCGGGCCCGCGCCGCTTTGTAGTCGAGGTAGGGGTCGCCGGTGAATTCCTGCCCTGCCAGTTGGGTTCGGGCCTCCTCGCGGACCGAACCCCACGGTCCGTCGAGTGCCGCACGAAGGTGATCTGCCGTCGTCGAGCTGCTGCCGGTAACCATGACTTCGACCATAGTCGCCACGTACCACGCGTTCTCGAGGCAAAACTCTTGCCCCCGATTGAACGCGCGTTTAATATACTGAACATGTGTTCAAGCAACAGCCCGTATCGCAAGGACCCTCCGCGGATCTGACCACCGCGGCCCGCATCAGAGATGCCGCGATCGAAGTCTTCGGCGAGCACGGATTCCAGGTCGGGGTCCGCACCATCGCCGCGGCGGCAGGCGTCTCCCCGGGACTCGTCAACCACCACTTCGGCTCGAAGGACGGGCTGCGCTCCGTCTGTGACGACCGGGTGCTGGAACTGATCCGGGGCGAGAAGGTCAAGGCGATCACGGCGCCGAACGCCGCGACGGGCATGCTCGCCGCCCTGGCCGAGATCGAGGTGTACGGACCGCTGGTCGCCTACATGGTGCGCAGCCTGCAAGCAGGCGGACCGATGGCCGAGTCGCTCTTCGAGCACATGGTCGCCGACGCCGAGGTCTACATGCAGCAGGGCGTCGACATGGGGACCATCAAGCCGAGCCGCGATCACAAGGCCCGCGCCCGCTATCTGATGATGCTCAATGTCGGCGCCATCCTGCTGTGGGTCCAGCTGCACCGTCGCGACGACGAAAAGATCGATTTCCGCAAGGCGATCCGCGCGATCACCGAAGAACTCACCCCACCGGCCCTCGAGTTCTACACCCAGGGCCTGCTCACCGACACCACCCTGATGGACACTGTCATGAAGGAGCACTGATGTCCGAGGTCATCGAAGCCGAAGATCTGCGTAAGGCCTTCGGCCACGTCACCGCCCTCGATGGGCTGAACCTCACGGTCAGCGAGGGCGAAATCCACGGCTTCCTCGGCCCCAACGGCGCGGGCAAGTCGACCACCATCCGGGTCCTGCTCGGCATCCTGCGCGCCACCTCGGGTCGCGCCCGGCTGTTCGGCCGCGACCCGTGGACCGACGCGGTCGGCCTGCATCGCGAATTGGCTTACGTACCGGGCGATGTCACGTTGTGGCCGTCGCTGTCCGGCGGCGAGACCATCGACCTGCTTGCCAGGATGCGCGGCGGCATCAACGCCGAACGCCGCGCCGAGCTGATCGAACGCTTCGACCTCGACCCGCGCAAGAAGGCCCGCACCTATTCCAAGGGCAACCGTCAGAAGGTCGCGCTGATCTCCGCGCTCGCCTCCGACGTGCGGCTGCTGTTGCTCGACGAGCCGACCTCCGGCCTGGATCCGTTGATGGAACAGGTGTTTCGCGAGTGCGTGCACGAGGCACAGCAGCGCGGCACGACGGTGCTGCTGTCCAGCCACATCCTGTCCGAGGTGGAGGCGCTCTGCGATCGGGTGACCATCATCCGGGCCGGGCGGACCGTGGAGACCGGCTCGCTGTCGGAGCTGCGCCACCTCTCACACACCGCCATCACCGCCGAATTGCTCGGCGACCCAGGCGATCTCAGCCGGATCGGCGGCGTCGAGGACATCGAGCGAGACGGGTCGACGCTGCGCTGCCAGGTCGACAGCGAACATCTCGGCGAGCTCATCCGGGTGCTCGGCGACGCGGGCGTGCGGAGCCTCACCAGTGCGCCGCCCACGCTGGAGGAGCTGTTCATGCGGCACTACCACGTGGACGGCCAGGCTGCCGACACCGCGGCGACTCTCGGGGAGAAGGTGCGGGCATGACAACCGCCGCCGCTCACCGCGCCCCTGCCGCACCACTTTTCCGTGAATCCGCCGATTTCGCGGGCACCGGGCAGTTGCTGCGGTTGTATCTGCGCCGCGACCGGATCGTGCTGCCGTTGTGGTCGCTGCTGATCGGGTTGATGCCCGCCTTCCAGGTGGTCAGCGTCAAGGACCTGTACTCCACCCAGGCCCAGCTGGACGATTTCGCGCGGACCACCGCCGACAGCCCGGCCCTGCTCGCCATGTACGGACCGGTGTTCAGCACCGAGCTGGGTTCGATCGGCACCTGGAAGGCCGGCGCGATGTACACGATGATCGCGATCGCGACCATCCTGACCGTCATCCGGCACACCAGGGTCGAGGAGGAGACCGGTCGCGCGGAACTGGTGGGCGCCACCAGCATCGGCCGCTTCGCGGGTCTCACGGCCGCGCTCACGCTGACCTTCGGCGGCGCCCTCATCGCCGGAATCTCCTGCGCCGCTTCGCTCTACAGTGCCGATCTGCCCGCGTCAGGTTCGCTGGCGTTCGGCGCGGCGCTGGCCGCGTCCGGCATCGCGTGGGGCGCGATCGCCGCGGTCGCCGCCCAGGTCAGCGCGGGCGCGCGGGTCGCACGCGGTGTCGCGTTCGCGACCCTGGGCGCCGCCTTCGCCCTGCGCGCGGTCGGCGACGCGGGCAACGGCGTGCTCTCCTGGTTCTCGCCGATCGGCTGGTGCCTGCAGATCCGTCCATACGCAGGCGAACGGTGGTGGGTGCTGCTTCCGCTCGCCACGGTCGCCGTGCTGGCGACGGGAGCCGCCTACGCCCTGCTCGCCTCGCGCGACACCGGCTCCGGGCTGCTCGCCGAACGACAGGGACCTCCCGCCGCCGCGCCGCGCCTGTCCGGCCCTGTCGCGCTGGCCTGGCGCCTGCAGCGCGGCACGCTGGTGGCCTGGACGGTGGGCTTCGGCCTCTACGGTCTGCTGATCGGCAGCGCGGTGAACAGCGTCAGCGACATGCTCGACGACAGCGGCACCATCACCGATCTGGTCACCCGCATGGGCGGCTCGGAGAGCCTGGAGGAGTCGTTCATCGCCTACGCACTCGCCATGCTGGCCGCGGCTGCCGCCGCCTACTCGATCTCCGCGGCGCTGCGCCTGCACGACGAGGAGTCCAGCCAACGGGCCGAGGCCACGCTCGCGGCCGCGGTGGGCCGGACCCGATACGCGTTGAGCCACATCGGTTTCGCGCTGGCCGGGCCCGCGTTCGCCCTGCTGACCACCGGGCTCGCGATCGGCGTCGTCTACGGCCTGTCCACGGGTGAGCTCGGCGAGAAGCTGCCGGAATCGCTGGCCGCCGCGGCCGTCCAGGTGCCCGCGGTCTGGGTGGTCACCGGCATCACGGTGGCGATCTTCGGGCTCGCTCCGCGCTACACACCGGTCGCCTGGGGCGTGCTGAGCGGGATGGTTCTGCTCTTCTTCGTCGGCTCGCTCGACGGCCTGCCGCAGTGGATGGTCGACTTGGTGCCGTTCGTGCACCCGCCGAAGCTGCCGGGCGCGGCGTTCGAAGCGACGCCGATCCTGTGGTTGGTGGCCATTGCCGCGATCCTGCTGGCCCTCGGCATCGCGGCCTTCCGCCGCCGCGACCTACGCTGACCCGAGGTCGCACCGTGCGCCGCCGCTCGTTGACCAGCGGCGGCGCATCGCGTCTCAGCGCCGGTCGACCCCGGCCAAGCCCAGCTTGCCCGCCAGCCGCTCGAGGTAGGCGCGGACTTCGTCCGCGTCGCGGTCGGGCAGGCCGAAAACCGCTTCCGTCACACCGAGTTCGGCCCACTGCGCCAATTGCGCCGCGTCGTGCCGCCCGGCCAGCGCGACGATCTCGGGGGTCTCGGTGCGCCCGTGTTCGCGCCAGATCCGGTGCAGCAGTTCGATCTTCTCGCCGAGGCCTTCCTCGGTGGGCGTGGTGATCCACCCGTCCGCGTTCTTGGCGAGCCAGGCGAACGACTTCTCGCCGCCCGCGGCGCCGAGCAGCACGGGGATGCGCTTCTGCGTCGGCTTGGGCCAGGACCAGCTCGGTCCGAAGTTCACGAACTCGCCGGAGAAGCTCGCCTCCTCCTCGCTCCAGATCGCCCGCATCGCGTCCAGGTGTTCGCGCAGCACCGTGCGCCGCTTGTTGGCGGGCACCCCGTGATGGGCGAGTTCGTCGGTGTTCCAGCCGAATCCGACGCCGAGACTGACCCGGCCGCCGGACAGGTGATCCAGCGAGGCGATGGCCTTGGCCAGGGTGATCGGGTGGTGTTCGGCGGGCAGCGCCACCGCGGTCGAGAGCGTGATCCGCTCGGTCACCGCCGCGGCCGTGCCCAGCGCGACCCAGGGGTCGAGGGTGCGCAGATATCGGTCGTCGGGCAGGCTCGCGTCGCCGGTGCGCGGATGCGCGGCCGCGCGCACCACCGGAATGTGCGTGTGCTCGGGCACATAGAACGAGTCGAACCCTGCCCGCTCGGCCGCCGCGGCCGCGTCGGCGGGCGTGATGCCCCGGTCACTGGTGAACAACACGATCCCGTACCGCATCGTACGCACTCCCATCGCCAGAATTAGAACAAGTTCTACCATCTTTCGCCGCGCCGCACCACGAATCCGGCGTCCCGGACACGCCCGCTGACAGGCACGGATGCCGGACCCGCGCGCTACGACTACGTTCGCGGGCATGGGTCTTGACGCGCCGCCGGGAGGAGAAACCACTAACTCGCGAGCCGATCACCTCGGCTGGCGCAACCGATTGTGGCCACGTGGCGCCCCGCATCTGCCCGGCGTCAGCCAGGCCGTCGGGCTGCTGGTGGCCGACCGCCAAGCCACCGCCGACACCATCGTGGCCGCGCCCACTCCCCTGCAGCCGATCGACCTCACCGACGACGCCAGGGTCGCAGAGGTGCTCGATCTCGCCGTACGCGTCGGCGAGGTGGTGCTCGCCTCGGGCACCGGCGTCATGGATACCACCACCCAGGTGCGTTTCATCGCGGCCACCTACGGCTTGGCCCGCTGCGATATCGATGTCACCTACGACGCGATCCGCATCTGGGCCGACCGCGGCCCGCGGCTGCCGCCCGCGAGCACGATGCGCATCGTGCAGTACCGCGCGCTCGACTTCACCCGGCTGGCCGCGGTGGACCGGCTCACCCGGCGCATCCGCACCCAGGTGGTCGCGCCCGAGGACGCGCGCGCCGCGCTCGACGCCATCACCTCCGCGCCACACCCGTACCACCGCTGGACGGCGACGTTCGGCTGGTCGCTGCTCGCCGCCGCCATCGCCGTGCTACTCGGCGCGGGCATGGTCGTCGCGGCGCTCAGTTTCGCCACCACTGCGGCCATCGACCGGACGAACCGGGTGCTGAACCGGTACGGGCTGCCGTTCTTCTTCCAGCACATGGCGGGCGGACTCATCGCCGCGATCCCCGCCATCGCGCTGTCCACGCTGGCCGAACCGCTCGGCGTCCGGGCCGATCCCACGCTCATCATCGCGGCGGGCATCACCGTGCTGCTCAGTGGTCTGCAATTGGTCGGTTCGGTGCAGGACGCCATCACCGGAGCGCCGATCACCGCGACCGCACGGCTGTTCGAGGTAATGATGATGACCGGCGGCATCGTCGCGGGCATCGCGCTGGCGCTGCGCTTGGGGCCGCTGGTGGGCGCCACCGTGCCGTCCATCGATATGACATCGGGTCCCGACATCACCGATCTGCCGGTCAAGATCGCGGCGGGTGCGGTCGCCGCGCTGGCCTTCGCGCTCGCCTGCTACGCCGAGAAACGGGCGCTGGCCGCCGCGGCGATCGGCGGCGCGGCGGGCGCGATCAGCTATCTGCTCGTCCAGCACGCCGGGTTCGGTCCGGTGATCTCCTCGGGGGTGGCCGCCACCCTGGTCGGTCTGGCCGGTGGTCTGATGGCCCGCCGCGCGCTCACGCCCCCGCTGGTCGTCGCGGTCGCGGGCATCACGCCGCTGCTGCCCGGTCTCAGCGTGTACCGCGGGCTCTACGCCATGCTCACCGACGAACCGTTGATCGGCTTCGATCAGCTGCTGGCCGCCTTCGGCATCGGCTGCGCGCTGGCCGCGGGTGTGACACTGGGTGAATGGTGCGACCGCACGCTGCGCCGTCCGCGCATCCTCAGCCGCTTCGGTTCGCTGCGACGACCGATCGTGCGGCGCAGACGGCGCGCGAATCCCGCACACTGATACCGTGCCGCCACTCGGATGCGGCAGGCCCGGCGACCCGGTATGGTCGTTGCGGTTAGTTAGGGTAGCCAAACAAGTCGGCTGCCGCGGACGACGACGAGGTGGTTCGGAATGTCGGAGGCAGTATCTTTCTCGGCACGCATCCGGTCCGCTACCGCACGTCAGCACGCGAACGCGGAGAACTCCTCGTTCATCAGCGACATGCTCGGCGGTGTGCTCGGCATCGACTCCTACCATCGCTACACCGGCCAGCTGTGGTTCATCTACCGCGCGCTGGAGGCACGCTGGCCCGAACTGGCCGATGACACCGTCGCGGGCCCCTTCATCAAGCCGGAGCTGGCCAGGACCGCCGAACTCGAACGCGATCTCGCCGCGCTGCTCGGCCCGAACTGGCGCACCGAACTGCGGGCGCTGCCGGCCACCGCCGCCTACGCCGAGCGCATCGAGGAGTGCGCGCGCGACTGGCCCGCCGGCTACATCGCCCACCACTACACCCGGTATCTCGGCGATCTGTCCGGCGGTCAGGTGATCCGCGGCACCGCCGAGAAGCTGTGGGACCTGCCGCGCCGCGGCGACGGCGTTCGGTTCTACGTCTTCGACGACATCGCGAATCCGGCCGCTTTCAAACGCGAATACCGCGCGCTGCTCGACGACCTGTCGGTGGACGAGCTCGAGCGCAGGCGGGTGCTCGAGGAGTGCCAGCGCGCCTTCGACTTCAACACCGCGATCTTCGCCGAACTCGCCGAAGAGTTTCCGGCACGCCGCCCGTCCTGACGATCAGTAGGCGCCCTCGCCGCGCGCGACCGCGCCGACGGTCTTGGCGATCAGCAGCAGGTCGAGCACCATCGACCAGTTCTCCACGTACGAAAGATCCAGCCGCACCGAATCTTCCAGCGAGAGGTCCGATCGGCCGCTCACCTGCCACAGGCCGGTGACGCCCGGTTTGACCAGCAGCCTGCGCCGCATCTCGCCGTCGTAGGTGTCCACCTCGCGCTGCACCTGCGGCCGCGGGCCGACGACGCTCATATCGCCGCGCAGCACGTTGAAGAACTGCGGCAGCTCGTCCAGGCTGAACTTCCTGATCACCCGCCCGACGGGCGTCACCCGCGGATCTTCCTTCATCTTGAAGAACACCGGGTTTCCGCCGTTGGCCTCGATCAGCGCGGACACGGTGTGCTCGGCGTCCTGGTACATGCTGCGGAACTTGATCATCTGGAACGGCTTGCCGCCGCGCCCGATTCGCTCCGAAAGATAGAACACGGGTCCGGGGCTGGTCAGTTTGACCGCGAGCGCGATGCCGAGCAGTACCGGCGCGATCGCCAGCAGCACGCCCGCGGCGAAACACGCGTCGAAGACCGCCTTTCCGGTCGACTTGGCCCGGTCGTACTGCGGTTTGGCGATGTGCAGCATCGGCATTCCCGCGACGAGCCGGTTGGTCAGCCGGGTCCCCGAGATGTCCACCACGCCCGGCGCGACGATCAGCTCGACGCCGAGGGGATCGAGTTCCCAAGCCATCCTGCGCAATTCGGCCGGACCCAGGTAGTCCGTCGTGGTGACCGCGACGGTGTCCGCACCGCTGCGGCGCACCGCATCCAGCACCGAGCGATCATCGCCGACGACGGAGAAGGTGCGGCCGGACACCTGGAGCCGGGACCGGCCGATCGCGGCGAAGCCGTCCGGAATACACACGCCCACAATGCGATAGCCGGAATCCGGATCGCGGGAGAACGCGCTCGCCATCGCCTGCGCCGCTTCCGGCGCGCCGACCACGAGCACCGAGGTCAGGTACTCCGCGCGACCGCGCCGCCTGCCCCGGGTGTGCCAGCGCCAGGCCAGCCTGCTGAACATCAGGCCGAGCAGCCCGAGCGGCAGCGCGATCGCCAAATAGCCACGCGCGAATTCGATCTGGACGATCAGCGAGACGATCGCCAGCGCGCCGAACAGTCGTAGCGTGGCCGAGACCAGCCGCCGGTACTCCTCGGTCCCCGAGCCGACCACCTGCGGCGAGCGGGTGTTCGAGACGGCGAGGAACAGCGCCCAGGTGAGCGCGAGCGTCACGGAAACGACCGTGTAGCCGACCTCGTAGGGCATCCGCCAGGCCAGCGGCGGCGCGACCGGCCCGCCGAACCTGATCACCTGGGCCAGCCCGATCGCCGCCCCGATGACGAGCACATCCGTTGTGGCCAAGTGTCTTACGTAGTCGGCTTGCCAGCGTTCCCGCTCGGAACGCGGCGCGCTGAGCGACGGACCGGATATCTCGAGATCGTCGCCGTCGGTGAGCTCGTAGCTCATGGAACACACACCTCCCCCTGGGAGAGAATTCGTCGCCCCCGATCCCCGTCGATCGGCCCCCGCAACCCGCATCGGCCGCCCCGGGGTGTTCGGTCATTCGACGGCCAACAGCAGATTGTTACAGAACCTGAATCGATATGCATATCGAATGCCAAGTCTCGCAATGTATTCCAGAAAATAGCGGACAAAGTATCGGTCGGTTTTCAACCCGGACTCGAAAAACGAGCAGGGGCGAAAGATCGCGGCAGGTGGTGTCCCCGAACTGCTTCCGGATCGAAACGAGGGCGAGCGGGCCGAGCGGGAGCCATCCCCGATAGCGGGCCCGATGCCCGCCCGCGACACGCCGGGAGACTTGTCCGTAACCCGCTACCCCCCAATCGCTTTCATCCGCCATATCGATGCCGTTCGCTGTAACGTCTCACTGGATCGCCTCGCCGCCAGGGCGTACCGGCCAGTGCCGGGCGATCGTTCTCTCGGCAGAAGGTGGGTCTGCATGCGTTGTCGTCTGTGTGATTCCGCGCGCCTTTCGAGCGTGCTCGACCTCGGCGCGACGCCGCCCTGCGAGAAATTCCTCGCGGCCGACGAACTCGACCTCCCGGAGCCCACTTATCCGCTGCATCTCCGGCTGTGCGAGGACTGTCTGCTCCTACAAATTCCGGCCTTGATCACGCCCGAGGAAACATTTACCGAATACGCCTATTTCGCTTCGTATTCCGAAAGCTGGGTGCGGCACGCTGAAAGATTCGTTTCGCACGCCATCGAGAGACTGGACCTCGGAGCCGAGTCCTTCGTCGTGGAGGCCGCGAGCAACGACGGCTATCTGCTCCGGCACATGGTCGCCGCGGGTATCCGCTGTCTCGGCATCGAACCGTCGGTGAACGTCGGCGCGGCTGCCCGCGCACTCGGTGTGCCGACCGAAACCCAGTTCCTGGACGAGGATTCGGCGGCGAAGGTCCGCGCGACCCACGGACCCGCCGACCTGGTCGTCGCCAACAACGTCTACGCGCACGTGCCCGACCTGCGCGGGTTCACCCGTGCGCTGCGCGCCCTGCTGGCCGACGACGGCTGGCTGACGATCGAGGTGCACCACGCGGCGAATCTGCTGCGGCTCGGGCAGTTCGACACCATCTATCACGAGCACTTCCAGTACTACACGGTGCTGTCGGCGCAACGTGCGCTCGCCACGGCCGGACTCACCGTCGTCGACGTGGAACTGCTTGCCACGCACGGTGGTTCGATTCGCCTCTGGGCCCGGCCCGAGGCGGCGGCCGGAGGGCCCGGCGAACGGGTCGCCGAGGTTCTGCGCGACGAGGCCGAGGCCGGGCTGCACGACCCCGACGGCTACCGAGCCCTCGCCCCGCGCGCCGCGCACGTCCGTCAGGAGCTGCTGCGCTATCTGCTCGAGCGGCGCGCCGAAGGCAAGCGGGTGGTCGGCTACGGCGCACCGGGCAAGGGCAACACCCTGCTCAACTACTGCGGCATCCGGCCCGACCTGCTCGAGTACACGGTCGACCGGAACCCGTACAAGCACGGCCGCTTCACGCCGGGCACGCGCATCCCGATCCACGCGCCCGACCGCATCGACGCCGATCGCCCGGACGTGGTGCTCGTGCTGCCGTGGAATCTGGAGACCGAGCTGACCGCGCAGCTGCGCCACATCGCCGACTGGGGCGGCGAGCTGGTCTACCCGCTGCCGACCGTGCATCGCGCCGACCTCACCGGCGCGGACCGAGACGACGCCGCGGGGTCCACGGCGCCCACCGACAACGACTTCGAACACTTCACGGGGAGGCCCGCACGATGAAAGTTGTGCTGTTCTGTGGCGGCTACGGGATGCGGATGCGTGACGGCTCCGACGACATGATCCCCAAGCCGATGCAGCTGGTCGGTCCGCGACCGCTGCTGTGGCACGTGATGCGCTACTACGCGCACTTCGGCCACAAGGAGTTCATCCTGTGCCTCGGCTACGGCGCCGAGCACATCAAGAACTTCTTCCTCACCTACGAGGAGTCGGTCTCCAACGACTTCGTCATCCGCGAGGGCCGTGTCGAGTTGCTGCGCAGCGATATCAGCGACTGGTCCATCACCTTCGCGGACACCGGCGTGGAATCGCCCATCGGCGAGCGGCTTCGGCGGGTCAGGCAGTACGTCGGCGAGGACGAGATGTTCCTGGCCAACTACGCCGACGTGCTGACCGACGCGCCGCTGGACGAGATGGTCGCCAGGTTCACCGCCTCCGGCGCGGCGGCCTCCATGATGGTCGTGCCGCCGCAATCCTCGTTCCACTGCGTCGATCTCACCCCGACCGGCGAGGTCAAGGACATCATGCCGGTCTCCAGGATGCCGCTGTGGGAGAACGGCGGGTACTTCGTGCTCACCCAGGAGGTGTTCGACCTGCTGCCGCCCGACGGCGATCTGGTGGCCGACGCGTGCGGCACGCTGGCCGGGCAGGGCAGGCTGTTCGGGTACCGGCACCTCGGTTTCTGGAAGCCCGCCGACACGTTCAAGGAACGCGCGGAACTCGATGCGGGCTACCGCGCGGGCCTGCGGCCGTGGATGGTCTGGGAGCCCGCGTGATTCCCCTGATCGCCGGGCCCGTCAGCGAGATCGCGGTGCTCGGCGCGCACTGCGACGACATCGCGATCGGCATGGGCGCCACGCTGCTCGCGCTGGCGCGCCGCCGCCCCGGCCTGCGGGTGCACGCGCTGGTGCTGTCGGGCGGCGGCACCGGACGCGAGGCCGAGGAGCGCGCCGCGCTCGCCGACTTCTGTCCCGGCGCAGCGCTCGCGCTCACGGTGCTGGACGTTCCCGATGGTCGCGCGCCCGCGCACTGGGATCGAATCAAGAACGCGCTGGCGGCTTTCCGCGTCGGATGCGCACCGGATCTGGTGTTCACGCCGCAGCGTGGCGACGCCCACCAGGATCACCGGCTGCTCGCGGAGCTGACGCCCACCGAGTTCCGCGATCACCTGGTGCTCGGCTACGAGATCCTCAAGTGGGAGACCGATACGCCGCGCCCCACCGTCTTTCAGCCGGTCTCCGCCGACCTCGCCGAGGAGAAGGCGCGGCTGCTGCACAAGCACTACCCCTCCCAAACCGGGCGCGACTGGTTCGACGAGGCCGCGTTCCTCGGTCTGTCCCGGCTGCGCGGCGTACAGAGCCGGACCCGGCACGCGGAGGCATTCGTTCTGGACAAGGCCGTCGTCGAGCTGGGAGGCAGCTGAACATGCGGGTACTGCTCACCGGACACCAGGGCTATCTGGGCACCGTCATGGCGCCGGTGCTCCGCGCCGCGGGCCACGAGGTGGCCGGACTGGACTCCGGGTTCTTCGCCGACTGCGTGCTCGGCGTGTTCCCCGGCGATCCGCCGGGCTCGGCGGTCGACCTGCGCGATGTGCAGGTCGAGCGACTGACCGGGTTCGACGCGGTCGTCCATCTCGCGGCGCTGTCCAACGATCCGCTGGGCGCGCTCGCGCCCGAAATCACCTACGACATCAACCATCACGCGTCTGTGCGGCTGGCCCGATTGGCGAAAGAGGCGGGCGTGCGCCGATTCCTGTACGCCTCGACCTGCTCGGTGTACGGCGCCGCGGGCGCGGACCTGGTGACCGAGGACGCGCCGCTGCGGCCGATCACCCCGTACGCGGAGAGCAAGGTGCGCGTCGAGGACGATGTCGCGGACCTGGCGGATTCCGGCTTCTCTCCCGTATTCCTGCGCAACGCCACGGCTTTCGGCTTCTCGCCGCGGCTGCGGGCCGACATCGTGCTGAACAATCTCGTCGGCTACGCCGTGCTCACCGGCGAGGTGAAGGTGCTCTCCGATGGCACGCCGTGGCGTCCGCTGGTGCACGCGCGGGATATCGCCGCCGCCTTCGCGACCTGTCTCACGGCGCCGATCGAGGCGATCCACGGCCGCGCGTTCAATATCGGCACCGAGGAGAACAACCTGACGGTCGCCGAGATCGCCGCGGCCGTGGTGGCCGCAGTGCCCGGCTCCCGGCTGCTCATCACCGGGGAGAACGGCGCCGATCCGCGCTCCTATCGCGTCGATTTCTCCGCCGCGCGCCAAGCCATCGGGTTCCGCGCCGAGTGGACCGTGCCCGCGGGCGCGTCCGAGCTGTACCGCGAGTACACCGCGAGGGGGCTGACCAGTGCCGACTTCTTCCACCGCTTCACCAGGCTTGCGCACCTACGCAAGCTGTGCGACTCCGGCGTGCTCGATGCCTCGATGCGCCGCACCGAGGCGGCGGCGCACCCGTGATGCGGTACGCCGCAGGCCCTTTCGCTCAGCGCGACGCGGGACGGCGCCAGACCGTACGCAGCAGCTGATCCCAGCTGCCCGCGCGCGCGTCACGCGCCGACACCTCGGTCACCGGAAGAGGCCAGGCGATGCCGAGATCGGGGTCGTCGTAGGCCACGCCGATGTCCTCGGCAGGATCGTGCGGCCGATCGATGCGGTAGCAGACATCGGCCGTCGGGGTGAGTGCCTGGAAGCCGTGCAGGAAGCCAGGCGGCACGTACAGGTGACGGAAATCGGTGTCGTCCAACAGGAATGCCTGCTGAGTGCCGAAAGTGGGCGAGCTGGGCCGGATGTCGACGAGCACGTCGTGCACCGCGCCGTGCGCGCAGCGCACCAGCTTGGCTTCGCCGCGCCCGGAGCGCCCGTGCATGCCGCGGACCACACCGCGCGCGGAACGGGATTGGGAGTCCTGGACGAAGGCGGCCGCGGCGCCCGGCGTGCCGAGTCGCTCATCGAACAGCTCGGCGTCGAAGGTCCGGGTGAAGAAGCCCCGAGCATCGTGGAACGGCTGCGGAACGAGCAGCAGAACGTCGGCGAGCTCGGTCTGCTCGATACGCACGGGGTCATCGTGCCATGAGAGAAGGGGATCCGGCATGAGTTCCGCGCCGGGGAATGTCTGCCGGGGGTGCGCAGCGGAGACCATGAGCACCGTCCTGGATCTCGGCAAAGTACCTGTGGCCGACCACTTTCCGCCGATCGGCAGTCCGATCGAGCCCGGGGAGAGCGGACATCCGCTACGGATGGACCACTGCGCCGCGTGCGGACTCGCCCAGCTCGCCGAGGACGACACCGTCACCGCGGAACCGCGCGGCGTGGAGCCGCGGGCGCTGCGCGACCAGGCGGCCGACGCGGTGGCCACGGTCGCCGCGGCCGGGTTGCTGACCGGAAGCACGGCGCGCGAATTCGGCAGCCCGCACGGCGGCACCTGGCTACCGCTGCTTGCCGCGCGCGGGTTCACCGAGACCACCGCACCGGCCGACGTGGTGCTGGATTGCTTCGGGATCATGCACGAGCCCGACCAGCGGGCGGCGTTCCGGCGGCGCGCGGCCGCGACCGCACCGCACGGCGCGCTACTTGTCCAATACCACTCGCTGGCCACCATCGTGACGGCGGGGCAATGGAACGCGTTGCGCCACGGGCACTTCGCCTATTACTCGCTGGCCGCTCTCGTGGGATTGCTGCACGGCGTCGGCATGACCGTCACGCACGCGTGGCACTTCGACCTCTACGGCGGGACCGTGCTGCTGCGCGCGGTGCACGGCGCGGCGGCGCAGCACGGATCGGTCCGCGGCGTGCTCGACAGCGAAGCGCCCCACCTCGTTCCGAGCGCGCTGCCCGCACTCCAGCGCGCCGCCGACGAGCATGCGAGCGCGCTCCGCCGATGGCTGGACGACCGGGCCGAGCGCGGTCTGCGCGTCTACGCGTACGGCGCGGCGTCGCGCGCGGTCGCCCTGTTCAGCCTGGCCGGCGCGCACCGTGGCGTGATCGCCGCGGTCGCCGACGCCTCCCCCGCCAAGCACGGGCGACGGATGCCCGGCACCGACATCCCGATCGTCTCCCCCGGCGAACTCGTCTCGGCGCGACCGGATCTCGTGCTCCTCACGCTGCCCGATCTGCTGGCCGAGGTGCGTGTGACCTATCCCGAACTCGACGGCCACTGGGTGGTCGACACGCCGTCCGGACCGCGGGAAGGAGGCACAGGGACAGCGATTGTTCGCCGCGCCGCAACGTGATTCGTTGCCGCAGGGCCGCGTTCTTCTTCCGTACGACGAGTATTCACACAGAGGGGATTCTGATGAGTCACGCCAACCAGCTCCGCTATCGGGGCGTCCGCGCTTTCGCGCTCGCCTCCGTCCTGGCGGCCGGGCTGGTCTTCGGGAACGGTTCCGCCGCCGCGGCAATCGACAGCAGCAACACCATCGTGGACCGTGAGGACCGCGCGGTGGAGGCGATCCAGGCCGACACCCGCATCGACTTCGTGCCTCCGCTGGACGGCAACCCGCTGACCAGGGAATGGTTCCACCACGGGGAGGCGGCGTTCAAGATCTCCGGCCCGCACGCCGAGGACTGGAAGGGCCGGATCACCATCGGTTACCAGGTCGGCTTCCCGGCCACCCTGAACGGCAAGATCCGCTTCGACTATTCGACGCCGGGCCTCGGCGTCGATCTCGGCGGCGGTGACGGCGCGGTGCTCAAGATCGACAGCCTGATCCCGCGGCTGGGCCTCCAGGTGGAGGTCGGCTTCGGGCCTGGCATCCAGACGATCGAATGCGCGAGCGGCGAGATCTCCGGCACGTCGGGATTCCTTCGCATGTCGGGCTTCCACGGCACCGTCACCGGCGTGGTCGGACCGACCAACATTCGCCCGTTCGTGATGGTCGTCGGCGCGAGCGGCGACACGGTGATCACCTACGGCAGGCTCTGGACACTCTGAGCCCGCCGACGGCCGCCCGGATCAGACCAGCAGATCCGGGCGGTTCCGCACGGTGGCCAGCGCCCGCACGCGCAGCCGGTACAACGCCGCCCTCGCCAACCGGGTGTCTCCCGCCAGCACGTCCCCGCGGTGCACCAGGTCCGGGTAGTCGTGCGCGATGCGGTGGTGGAAGCGGTACATGTCCGTCAGCTTGCTCACCGTCGAGGTCCGGCTGCACAGGTTGAACGAGGAATTGCGCCAGGCGGCAAGGATTTCCGTCATTCCGAAGAACGCACCGAACGAACTCACCCTGGCGAACAGGTCGACGTCCATCGGAAACACCAGGTCACCGCGCAGGCCGCCGACCTTGTCGTAGTGCTCGCGGTAGAACATCGCCGCGGCGGTCGGGCCGAAGTCCGCGGGACCGCGCCGCACGATGGTGCGCGCCAGCGCGCGGGGGGTCTGCCTGCCAAGCAGGCCGGCCAGGCCGAGCCCGGATTCGAGCACCTCTCCCGCCTCGTCGATCACCTCGAACCGGCTCGACGAGATGGCGATCGAGGCGTCGGCCATCACGGCCAGCTGCGCGGTCAGCGCACCGGGTCGCAGCACGTCGTCGGCGCACACCACCTTCACCAGCGTTCCGGTCGAAGCGGTGATGACCTTGTCCCAGTTCTCACCGATCGGCAACACGGCGTCGTTGCGCAGCACCCGCACCCGGGAATCGCCGACGGAGCGCGCCACCTCCCCCGTGTCGTCGGTGCTGGCGTTGTCCAGCACGAGCAGCTCGAAGTCCTCGTCCTGCGCGAGTATCGAACGCAGCGTGGCGGCGAGCGTCCGCCCCGAGTTGTACGCAGGAACGCACACCGACAGCGATGCCATGCCAGCCCCCTAGCCGTCGACCCGGGCGACCGGGCCGTTCTCCACCAGTCGAAACACTCGCTCCAGACCCGCTCTGCTCGCGTCGATCTGCTCGACGGCCGTCTGCTGCAACGGATCACGCAATCCCGGAGCGGCCGCCCACAGCTCGTCGACGGCCTCTCGCAGCGCCGAGTCCAGGTCGGGGTCGTCCAGGTGCACCACGCGCAGTCCGGCACCGAACATGCCCGCCAAGCCGTGGAATTTGTCGTCGTAGTACTCCGAGGCCGTGATGCCGACCGCGGGAATGCCTTGGGACAGTGCGAAAACCGCCAGGTGGTAGGCGCTGGTCACCAGCACGCGGCAGCGCGCGACCTGCCTGGCCACGTCCTGCGGGGTGCCGCCGCGCCCGACCGGCGGCCTGTGCCGCGCCGCGCCGGCCAGCAGCGGCAGCGTGGAGCGGCGGTCTTCGGAGGCGTATTCGGAGATGATCAGCGGCATCAGTCCCGCGTCCAGCGCCGTGGCGCGGTCGCGCACCACGCGGCCCAGCGTCTCCCTGGCCGCCGCGCCGACCGGCGCGTATTCCGCGACACGGAGACACAGACCGAGATCGGCGCCGATGCGGGCGTCGCGCAGCCGGTAACCGAATTCCACCGCGTCGTCGCCGGTGACCATGGTCTGTTCCGGCGCGACGCCGAGCCGGGCCAGCAGTTCGGGTCCGCGCCGGTTCTCCCGCAGTGCGACGAAGTCCACGCCGGGCAGCACCTCGGCGGCGCGGTCGAGCAGGTGCGGATCGCGCAGCGGGCCGATGCCCTGGCCGACCAGTGCGGTCGGAATACCTTGGGAATGCGCATGTTCCAGCAGATCGAGGGTCCGGTGCGCCTGGTACTTGTCGACGTCGGTCAGATACCCGCCGCCGAGGGCGAGCACCAGCGACGCCTCGCGCACCGCCGCGGGGACTTCCGCCGACCTCTCGGCCGCCGCGGGCTCGGCGACGACCGCAGGGGCGGCCTCGGCGCGCAGCGCGCGAATCCGGTCCTTGGGTCCGTCGGTGGCCGCGCGCCAGCGCAAGGCGGCGGGGCCGATCAGTTTCGTTGCGGCCGTGCGGGATACCCGCCCAGCCCAGCCATCGGAACCCCAGGACCAGTCGGGTCCGCTGATAGGTTCCGCCTCCGGAAGTAGCGCGCGCAGCACCGCGGGTTGATGCGTGAGCACCCCGATGCGCGCCTGCGGCCAGCGGGCGCGTAGGCGCTCGACGGTGGTGACCATCATGGCGATGTCACCGCGATTACGCAGCCAGTACTCGCCGTTCTCCACGAGCACGCGAATATCGCGCTCGGCGAAAGCGACTCGCTCGGGCACAGAACTACCGATCCCCACTGTCAGTCCTCCCGCATGTCCCCCGCGGGTCGGCTCGTGCCCAGCACGAACTCGCTGTGCAATCTACCCCACGCTCCCCGCGACTGCCACCGTTCGCGATGCCCCACCGAGGACGCCTCGGTGTCCTAGACTGTTGCGCGGGAAGCGAGTTCGCGCCGGACGGCTCGCACGACCGGTGCAGGGAGTAGGGGGCCGGGGTGGCGGCAGGCACGGGGTCACTGCGCGTGCACATGACGGGTTCCGAATGGTTCACCGCGGCGCCCGGCGGGCTCAACCGATACTTCACGGAGTTGTTCCACGCGCTCACCCGCAGGCCGGAGGTGGCGGTGTCGGCGGTGGCCTGGGGCGCGACGGGCGGCGACCATTCGCCCGGCGCCCGATCCTGGGGCGCCGCAGGCGGTTCCACCATCCGGCGGGCCCGCGTCGCCTTCCTGGATCGTGCCGGGCTGCGCCGCGCCGCGGTGCTGGATCGTCATTTCTGCCTCTACGGACCCGCCTCGATCGATAGGCGGGGGCGGCTGCCGCTGGTGGTTCATTTCCACGGCCCGTGGGCGGCGGAGAGCAGGCTCACCGGGCAGAGCGAGCCTGCGGCCAAGGCGAAGTACCTGATCGAGCGACTGCGCTACGCGGGCGCGGACCGATTCGTGGTGCTGTCCAACCACTTTCGCGAGGTGCTCGGCGCGGACTACCGGATACCGGACGACCGGATCGCGGTGATCCCGCCGGGCGTCGATCTGTCCCGTTTCCGCGCCGCCCCGCTGCCCGCCGCCGCACCGACTCGCACCGTCCTGTGCGTGCGCAGACTGGAACGCCGCATGGGCATCGATACTCTGATCCGCTGCTGGCCCGGTGTGGCGGCCGAGCATCCGGACGCGCGCCTGGTGATCGTCGGAACCGGCACGGCGGAAAGGGAATTGCGCGCTCAGGCTGCGGGAGCCGGGCTCGGTGATTCCCTCGTCTTCGCCGGGCACGTCGCCGACGACCGGCTCGCCGAACTGTACGAACAGGCCTCGCTCACGGTCGTGCCGACCACCGCGCTGGAGGGTTTCGGGCTGATCGCGCTGGAGTCCCTCGCCGCGGGCCGGGCACCGATCGTGACCGACTGCGGCGGTCTCCCGGATTCGGTTCGCGGACTGGATCCTTCGCTCGTCGTGCCCGCCGGTGCGGCCGACGCGCTCGGCGCGCGCATCACCGCCGCGCTGCACGGCGCGCTGCCCACGCCCGAGCGATGCCGCGCGCACGCGGAGACCTTTTCGTGGGATGTCGCCGCGCAGCGCCACGTGGCGATGTACCGGACTATCGCATGACGATCCGGGCGGTGTTCCTCGCGCACACGGCAGCCCCCTCCGGCGCCGAACTGGCCACCCTGCGACTGGCTTCCGCGCTGAGCGCCGATCGGCTCGCGGAGGTCGCGCTGATCTACACCGAGGACGGGCCGATGGTCGAGCGGACGCGGGCGCGCGGCATCGACACGCACGTCCTCCGTGGCGCTTTCGACAGCCGCGCCATGACGATCGGCTCCGGCCCGCTGCGACTGCTCGCGGGCGCGCTCGCGCTGCTGCGCCTCGGCTGGGCCCTCGGCGCGCACCCCGCGACCAGGCAGGCCGACGTGCTGGTCGCCGAGAGCACCAAGGCGCTGGTGATGGGCGCGGTGGCGGCGCGACGCGCCCGCATTCCCCTGGTGTGGCAGGTGCACGACCGGATCGCGGCCGACTACTTCGGGCGCCTGCCCGCGCTCGTCGTCGCACTGCTCGGACGGGTGATGGCCCAAGGCTTTCTGGCCAACAGCCGCGCCACACTGGCCACCCTGCGCACCGGCCGCCGCCCGGCCGAAGTCGCTTATCCCGGAATCGAACTCGGTGCGCTGCCCGACCGTGGCGCCCAGCGCGACCCCGCGGAGACGGTGGTCGCCGTGCTGGGACGGCTGGCCCCGTGGAAGGGCCAGGACGTGCTGCTGCGCGCGATCGCCGCGACGAAGATCCGGCCGCGGCGGGTGCTGCTGATCGGCGGCACCTTCTTCGACGAGGAAGCCTTTCGCACCGAATTGGACCGGCTGGCCGCCGAACTCGCGCTCCCGGTGACCAGCACCGGTCACGTCGACGACCCGCGCCCGTACCTGTGCGACGCCGATATCCTGGTGCACTGCTCGGTGCTGCCCGAGCCGTTCGGCCAGGTCGTCGTCGAAGGCATGCACGCGGGCTGCGCCGTGATCGCCTCGCGGCCGGGCGGTCCCGAGGAGATCGTGCGCCCGGGCAGGGACGGGCTGCTCGTGTCCGGCGGCGACGAACCCGCGCTGACCGCCGCGCTCGACTCCCTCATCGGCGATCCGGAGCTGCGCACCCGGCTGGCCGCGGCGGGTCGCGGGCGCGCAGCGGATTTCGACATCACCGTCACCGCCCGATCCGTCGCCACCTTCCTCGGCCGGATCGTCGAGCACCGGGGCGCCGCCCATGTCTGATGCCCGGTCTACCGCAGACCGCGCCGAGGCGGGCGGCGCGCACCGCAGGGATGACGGGGCGCGCGGGCGGCCCGGCGGCGGCGCGCACCGCTCGCAAGGGTTGTTCGCGGTGCTGCGCGACATCGGTTACGTCAGTTTCGGCAAGTACGGCCAGTACGTCGTCGCGGTGGTGACGGTGCCGCTCATCGCGCGTGCGCTCGGCGCGCACGGGCTCGGCCTGCTGGCGATCGGCATGTCCGCCTTCTTCGTCGGCTCGCTGCTGGTGGACCTCGGCATCACCTCGTTCCTCGCCGCGCGCGTGCACGACACCACCGGACACCGCGAGGACCGGCGCGCCGAGGTCAACCAGCTGCGCGGCGACTACCTCGCCATCCGCGCCACCGGCCTGGCGGTGCTCGGCGCGGCCTTGGCGGCGGGCTCGGCGATCGGTGTTCCGGAACAGGTCGACATGATTCTGCTCGGCCTGTTCGCCGGCGGCTTCTGGTCGATGTCGGAGGACTGGCTGCTGATCGGGCAAGGCCGGTTCGGCACGTCGACCGCGTATCAGGCGGTGGGCCGGATCGGGTATCTGATGCTGCTCGTCGGGCTGCTCCCCCGGCTGCCGCACGCGCAGGTCGCGCTGCTGTGCCAGCTCGTGTCCTCGGTGCCAACCGTCGCGTTGACCTGGTGGGATGCGTCGCGCGCCTTCGGCAGGCCCGCGCGTCCGCGGTTGGTGCGTGCCATGCTCCGGACCGGCGCTCCGGTGCTGACCTCGCGGCTGCTGATCACGCTGAACGGGCAGGGCGCGCCGGCCGTCTACGCCGCGGTGCTCAACGCGGCCGCGCTGGGCCTGTATTCGGCGGGCGATCGCTTGGTGCGCGCGATCCAATCGGTGCTGGATTCCATTGGTTTCGCGCTGCTGCCGCGCATGGCCCGACGCAGCGCCGACCACCGATTCTGGCGGCACGCGCTACAGGCGCTTGCGGCGGGCGTCTGCGTGGCCACGGTGGCGGCCGCGGCGGTGTGGCTGGCCGCGCCCGTGCTCATCCGCGTGGTGTTCGGCGACGAATTCACCGGCGCCATCGGGCTGTTGCGCGTCGAGGTCCTGATGCTGCCCGCCACCACGGTCACCTCGTTCGTCACCACCGCGGTGCTTCCGGTGCGGCAGGACACCACCGGCGTGCTGATCGGCGCGGTACTCGGCACCTGCGTGGCCGTCACGGCGCTGGCCATCGCGTTCCGCACGCACTCGGTGTGGACGCTGGTCTACGGCGCGGTGGTCGTCGAATTCACCGTCGCTGCCTGGTATCTCGCGCGCGTCCGCTGGCTGATCGTGCGCGAGCGGATCACGCCTGCGACAAACGACCCGGCCGTGGTGCTGATGCGCGAGGAGGGCGGCGCGTGAGAATCCTCTACGTCGGCGACGATTGGATCGGCAGCAATGCCCGCTCGCTGGCCGACGGCTTCCGCCAAGCCGGGCACGAGGTGCTCGTCGTCGATTCCACGCCCGTCACGCTGCCCGCGCGGCTGTCCGCGCCCTGGCTCTACGCCAAGGCCTCCGGTCGGCGCGCGCCGTGGACGACCGAACGCCTGCACGCCGAGATCGACAGCGCAGCAGCGGCTTTCCGCCCGGATCTGCTGTTCGCGTTCAAGTCGGTGCATCTGGATCAGCCGCGGCTGCTCGCGACGTCCGCCGCCCGCCGCGTGCACTACAGCCCCGACGACGTCACCAACCCGGAGAACATCACCCCCGAATATCTCGCGCACGAACCGGACTGGGATCTGGTGGTGACCACCAAGCGTCACAACGTCGCCGAACTGCGCGAGCGCGGCGCCCGCGCGGTCGCTTTCGTGCGCAGCGCCTACGACCCGGCCTGGCACCATCGCGCCGCCCGGCGCGGCCGGCGGGAGTTCCTGACCGGTTTCGTCGGCGTCTGTCGTCCGGACCGCCGCGATGACCTCGTCACGCTGGCCCGAAAGTACCGCGACCGCATGCTGATTCGCGGGCCCGGCTGGCGGCGGGTGCCCGAATTGCGCGCGACCGGCGCGGTGGTGGCGGGACCCGTGTACGGCCAGCACTATTCGGCGGTGATCGCCACCGTCACCGCCAATCTGGTGCTGCTCAACTCCGACAACCGCGATACCCACACCTGCCGCACGTTCGAAGTGCCCGCGGCGGGCGGGCTGTTCGTCGGTGAGCGCACCGACGAACACGCCGAGCTGCTGCGCGACACGGCCGAGTGCTTCCTGTTCGATGACCGCGACGAGTTGCTCGAAATCCTCGACTGGTGCGCGGCCAATCCGGAGAAGGCCGCCGCCGTCGCCGCGGCCGGGCACCGCAGGATCGTCGAAGGCGGCCACCGTTACGTCGACCGGGCGCGGGAGATCCTCGCCGCGCTGGAGGCGGGAGCATGAGCGAGCGAACAATGTGCCAGCTCGCCGGAGGCATGCCGGAGCCGAGCGTGAGCGAGGCGCAGGCATGAACCCGACGTTCGAGCTGGCCGCCGTTGCGGGTGCGCTGCTCACCCTGGTCGTCGCGGCCGCCTGGATTCCCGGCGTGGTGCGGGTTTTCGTGATCGCCCAGGCCGCGTTCTGGTCGCTGTCTTATATCGCGCGGCCGCTGGTGCTGCTCGCGGTGCAGCCCGCACCGCACTACGGCGACAACGTGCCCGACCCGCGGCTGGCCGACCTCGGCTACGACCGCGGCATCGATCTGGTCCTCGACCACGTCGTGTTCGGGTTGTGGGCGTACGCCGCGCTGGTGGTGGCCTACGCGGTGTGGGCGCGCGGACGTCCGCCCGCCGCGCCCGCGCTGGTCGGCGACCCGGATCTGATGCCAACGCTGGTCACCATGTACGCGCTCGGCCTGCTCGGCCGCGCCGCGTCGGTGCTCACCGGCTCTGTCGGCAGCGCGGGCGACGTCACCAGCGCCAACCCGATTCTGAGTTTCGTCTCGATCCTCGCGACGGTGGCGGCGCTCGGCCTCATCGTGTTCGCGCGCCCGGCGCGCCGGGAGACCGCCGCACTCGTGGTCGGCGCGCTGCTGGCGGGCGAGTTGCTCTGGACCGCGGTGGTGGAATCCAAGACGCCGATCATGGGCGCCGCGATGGCCGTCGCGATCCGCTTCGCCCTCGGCGGGTGGACGCGGGCCAAGGCGTTCGGCGTCGCCGGGATCGGCGTGCTCGGCATCGGCGGATTCGGCTGGCTGCAATCGTTCAAGACCACCGAGCTCGCCAAAGCCGAAGCGGCGCTGATCGATTCGGATTATCCGCCCGCCGTGCGGCCGTTCCTGAGCATCCTGCGCCGCTTCGATCTGCTCGAGGCCGCCACCGACGCCTACTTCCACGGTCCCGGTTACTGGCTGACGCCGAGCGAGGTGCTGAACAACGCCGCCTTCAGTCTCGTTCCCGCCCAACTGCTCGGCGCCGAGAAGTTCCAGTCCGGCACCGCGTGGGCGAGCGACGTGCGCGGCGCCTCGGTGGACATGAGCAAGGTCTCGGTCTCGCTGGCCGAGGGCAATCTCAACGAGGGCTACGTGCTCGGCGGCTACGCGGGCGTGCTGATCGGCGCGCTGTTCACCTTCGCGCTGCTGCTGGCCTGGGCGCGGGCGCTGTCCTCGCGTCTGTTCCCCGTCGTGGTGCTCGGTCTGGCGGTCACAGGCTCCTCGGTGCTGTTCGAACGCGGAATCCTCGGCAGCATGGAGAACCTCGGCAAGTTTCTGCAGGCCGCGGTGCTGGCCTGGCTCATCCACGCGGTGGTCACCGAGGTCCGGCGCCGCACCGGGCACGGCGCACCGGCGCGGGTCGTTTCACCGGTCGTAGCGTAGCGAAAAGAGGTTCCTGGCAATGGGATTGACCGAGTACTGGCGGATCGCGCGCAGACGCTGGCTCGTCATCGCCGCGGTGGTACTGGCGTGCCTCGCGGCGTCGGCGGTCTATCTGCGCGGTCAACCGACGACGTATTCGGCCTCCAGCAGCATGTACGTGTCGATGGCGACCGGCACCTCGGTGAACGACTCGTACCAGGGCGGGCTGGCGGCCCAGCAGCGGGTGCGGTCCTATCTGGACCTGGCGACCAGCGCCACGGTGGCGGAACGGGTCATCGATGATCTGAGCATCACCATGTCCGTCGACGAACTCCGGGGCAAGATCACCGCCGCCTCGCCGCCCGCCACCACCCTCATCGTCATCTCGGTCGCCGACGGCAACGCCCAGCGGGCGCGCGACCTCGCCAACACCGTCGTCGCGCACTTCCGCAGGCTCATCGACGAATTGGAGACCATCGAACGCGACGCAGCGCCCGCCGCCCGCGTCGCGGTGGTGGACCGGGCGGAGCTGCCCACCTCGCCCGCCGGGCCGCAGTCCGGGCGCGTCCTGGCGCTGGGTCTGCTGGCCGGGCTCATGCTCGGCGCGCTCGCCGCGTACCTGCGCGACCGCACCGACCGCACGCTGCGCACGTCCAACGATCTCGAGGCGCTGCTGCCGGTGCCCATTCTCGGCATCATCGACGAGGGCCGCTCCGGCGCGGCCGACGAGACCCGCAGGATGCGCACCCGGCTGCTGCGCGAGGGGCAGGCGCACACCATCCAGCTGACCAGTCTATCCCCGCGCTCCGAGCCGGAAGTCGCACTGGCGCTGGCCAAATCGTTCGCCGACACCGGCCGCTCGGTGGTGCTCGTCGACGCCGACACCTCCGGTCGTGGCGGGTCGGAGCGATTCGTCACCGGCCAGGGGCAGGGCCTGGCTGCCGTGCTGCGGGGCGCGCCCGCGGTCGAGGCGCTGACCGGGTGGCCGGAGACCGGGCTCACCGTGCTCCCGCTGGGCGACACCGACCTGCAAACCGCGGATCTGCTCGCCTCCGACCGGTTCGCGGGCGTGATGACCGAACTGCGCGCGGATTTCGAGCACGTCATCGTGCAGACCGCTCCCGTCGCCGCGGCCGCGGACGCCATCGCGGTGGCGCCGCTGTGCGAGCACACGCTCGGGGTGGTCGAGCTCGGCGCGACCACCGGTCCCCAATTGCGCGGCGCCCTGGCCACATTCGGCTCCGAGCGGCTCACCGGCGCGGTAGCGTACAGCAGGCCGGGTAGCCGCCTGCAGCGGCTCGTGGGGAGGCTGCGGAGATGACCGACGACGGCGTAGGCCGACGGCGACTGCTCGCCGCGTCGCTGGGCGCCGCGGCCGCGGTGCCGTTCGCCGCGGCCTGCGCCGATCCGGAGACGCCCGGCATCGGGTTCCGCTCACCGCACGTCACCGACGCCCCCGCGGCACGCAACGTGCGCGACTTCGGCGCAGTCGGCGACGGCGTGGCCGACGACACCGCGGCCATCGCGGCCGCGGCGGCCGTGCAGGGCAAGCCGCTGGTTCTCTATCTGCCCGCGGGCCGCTACAAGGTGACGGCCTGGCCGCCGATGGCGGACTACGCCACCGTGCTCGGCGACGGCGGCGACGTCTCGCTGATCGTGTGCGAGACCGACACCACGCTGATCTCGCTGCGCCAACGCAATCGGGTCCGGTTCGCGCGGCTGGGCATCTATCTCTCGGGTCCGCTCGCGACCGCCGTCGACCTGTCTGAATGCTTCCGCTGCTCGTTCGACTCGGTGGTGATCCGCGGCAACCATCTCAGCGAGAACCACCCGCGCTTTCTCGAACAGCGCGGCGTGGTGCTCAGAGACAACACCGGCGGCACGTCCTTCGTCAACTGCGACATCAACAATTTCGGCTTCGGCATCGTCACCTCGTGCATTCAGAACTACGTCACCTCGTCCAAGCTGACCAGCAACTACGTCGGCGTGCTCGGCACCGGCAACGACCACAACGCCGGACTCGCCCTCAGCAACGTCGAATTCGTCTCCGACAGCGATCCGCGCACCACCGTCCGGCACATCGACATCGACGGCGCGGCCAACGACTGGTGGCTGACCAACGTCTGGTTCGAGGGCGCAGCCATCGCGCTGGCGGTCGGGCGGCGCGAGCGCGGCGGGCCCGCGCAGTTCGGCATGGTCAACTGCAAGGTGGCGGCGCGCGAGATCTGCCTCGATCTGGCCTACTGCCGGCAGCCCTATCTGGCCAACGTCCAGTTCGACAAGGATCTCGACAAGCATCCGGTCGAGGTGCGGGTGGATCGCACCGGCTGCCCCGAGGGCACCGCGGTGAACCTGATCTCCAGCGCCTCCGACGATCTCGAGCCGGGACTTTTCCCGGACGGCTGGACTGTGATCAGCAGGGACAGCCTGCACACGCCCCGATTCGACGGCACCCTCGTCGGCCGGGCGGGCCGCAGCGACGCCGATATCTTCCAGGCGCAGACCGGAGACGGGACCGTCCGGTCGGCGGTGCTGTCCAGCGGCGCATGGCTGTCCGACCATCCCGACACCGGCATCGTGCTCAAGGACACCGCGGGCGGCTACTGGCGATTGTCGGTGACCACCGACGGCGCGCTACGGACGACTTCCCTCGGCCGCCAGCGACCCAAGGAGTGATCGCGTGTCCGACCAGCAGCCAGCGCTATCGCACATCCGGCTCGGTCCGGTGGTCCTGCACGGCGCCACCGTGGTGCTGCGCCCGCCCCGGATCGCCGATTACGAACCGTGGCGACGGATCCGGTTGCGCGACCGGAGCCTGATCGAGCCGTTCTGGTCGAGCTCCCCGCTGGACTGGAGCGAACGGCACACCGCGAAACTGTGGGTGCGCGAATGCCTCGCGGCGCGCGGCGAGGCGCGGACGGGCCGTCGAGCGGCGATGGTGATCGAGGTGGACGGACGCTTCGCCGGTCAGATCGAGCTGATCTCCATCGACACCGACACGTGCAGCGCCGAACTCGGCGTCTGGGTGGACGCGGAGGTGGCCAGGCACGGCATCGGCGGTCTGGCGGCGGCGATGGTGCTCGACTTCGGCTTCGGATCGGTTGGGCTGCAGCGCATCACCGCACCGATCTCCCCCGCCAACGTGGCGACCGCGAGCGGTGCCGCCCGGCTCGGGTTCCAGCGCGAGGCCCTCATGACCCGCTACTTCGACGCCGGGGGCGCGCGGCGCGATCACGAGCTGTGGGCGATCACCGCCGCGATGGTCCCGCCCGGCGGCTTCGCCGCCACGTGGATACGCAGGTACCACGCCGCACCGATGCCGCGAACGCAGACCGCGGACCGGACCGATCCCCCTGTCCCCGGCGGCACCGTAATAGCCGCCGCGGCACGGTATTACGCGGGGCGGATGCTGCACTCGCTCGATCCGTTGCGCGCCCCGCGGGTCGCGCCACTCAGCGACCAGGACCAGCCGTGCGTGGTGCTGCGCACGCGGCGGCTCACGGACGGCCGTCGGTGGCGTGCGGCCCGGCTGCGGGCCAGAGCGGTCCTGGACCCGAATACCGGAGCGCCGCAGTCGGAGTGGGCTGCCGAACACTCGCGCGCACGCTGGCTCCGCGAACTGCTGCGGGCCAGACCCGGGCTGCGTTCGGCGGCGGGTCTGGTGCTGGCCATCGAGGTGGGCGGAGCCTATGTGGGCGAGTGCCGCCTGTTCGATCTGGACATGTTCGACCGCAACGCGCGCATGTTCGTCTGGACCGATCCCGCGCTCGGCGGCGCCGGGGAACGGGTGCGCACCGCGGCCACCCGGCTGCTCGTCGCCTACGCTTTCGGCGCGCTCGGACTGTGCCGCATCGACACCGCGATCGAACCGGAGGACCGAGAGGCCGCGGCCGTCGCCACCCGGATCGGCATGGTGTGGGAGGGCAGGATGAGCCAATTCGTCGGCGCCACCGGCCGCCGCGCCGACCATGATCTGTGGGCGCTCACCGTTCCGGTGGACCCTCGGCACGACACAGCGCCTTGCGCTCGATAGAACACAGCGCCTTGCTCTCGATAGGGCACAGCGCCCTGCGCTCGATGAGACACAGCATCGCCCCGGACGTAGAGTGTTGCCCAGAATCCCTCGCGCGCAAGCGTTTTCACCGTGCGCGCGGCCACATCGCGAGGCCAGGAGATCGGTATGGAACACCGCACGACTGAGGAACCGACAACGCGACATCGCGGGTTCGCGCGCAGCAACGAGCTGCAGGCGCGACTGCACGATCTGGTGCCGGGGGGCGCGCACACCTACGCCCGCGGCGCCGACCAGTATCCGGAGTTCATGGCGCCGATCCTGGTGCGCGGCGACGGCTGCCGGGTCTGGGACGCCGACGGCAACAGCTATATCGAGTACGGCATGGGCCTGCGCTCGGTCACCCTCGGCCACGGCTACCGGCCGGTGCTGGACGCGGTGAGTGCGGCGATCACCGACGGCGTCAGCTTCAGCCGCCCCACCGAGCTGGAACTGCTTGCCGCACAGGACTTCCTGGATCTCGTCCCGGGCGCCGACATGGTGAAGTTCGCCAAGAACGGTTCCGATGCCACCACCGCGGCCGTCCGGCTCGCGCGCGCCGCCACCGGGCGCACCGTGATCGCGGTCTGCGACCAGCCGTTCTTCTCGGCGGACGACTGGTTCATCGGCATCACGCCGATGGCCAGCGGCGTTCCCGCGACGACCATGGCAGGGACGATGCGGTTCCGCTACAACGATCTGCCCTCCCTCGCCGCGGTCCTGGAGACCGAGGCCGTCGCCGCCGTGGTGATGGAGGCGGCCACCGCCCTCGCCGAACCGGAACCCGGCTTCCTGGAAGGCGTGCGCGAGCTCTGCGACCGGCACCGCACCCTGCTCGTCTTCGACGAGATGATCACCGGATTCCGCTGGTCGGCGGGTGGCGCGCAGGCGGTGTACGGGGTGCGGCCCGACCTGTCCTGCTGGGGCAAGGCCATGGGCAACGGATTTCCCATCTCGGCGCTGGCGGGCAGGCGCGAGCTGATGGAACTGGGCGGCCTGCGCACCGATCGGGAGCGGGTGTTCCTGCTCTCCACTACGCACGGCCCGGAATCGTCCGCGCTGGCGGCCTTCCGTGCGGTCGTGCGCGAGTACACGACCGGCGATCCCATCGCCCGCATGGAACAGGCGGGGCGGCTGCTCGCCGACGGGGTGAACGCCATCGCCGCCGAACTCGGCATCGACCGCCACCTCGAGGTGCTCGGCAGGCCGTCGTGCCTGATCTTCGCCACCCGCGACGCCGACGGTGAGCCGTCGCAGGCCTTTCGCACGCTGTTCCTCCAGGAACTGCTCGAGCGCGGCGTACTCGGCCAGTCCTTCGTCACCTCCGCCGCGCACACCGAAGCCGATGTCGCACACACCCTTTCGGCCTGCCGCGAGGCGGCGATCGTCTACCGCAAGGCGATCGAGCAGGGCAGCGTCGACGGACTGCTGCACGGCAGGCCGGTCGCCCCCGCACTGCGCAGACACGCCGAACCGCGGCGGGTCGACATCGAGCCCGCGGGCGCGTGACCGGGCCGCGAACCATGACCGCACCACGCAGTGTCGCACCACGCATCGCGATCGTCCACGAGCGCTTCACCGAATACGGCGGCTCCGAGGCGGTGGTGGCCGAGCTGCACGAAACTTGGCCCGGCTCCGAGGTTTTCGCCCCGATCGTCGATCCGGCGGGCGTCCGTCCTCCGCTGCGGCAGGTGCACGGGACCTGGCTCAGCCGGGCGCACGCGGCCACCGGGCGTCGCTCGCACGCTCCGCTCTTGCCGCTCGCGCCGCGGGCGCTGCGCAGGCTGCCCCTCGACGGACGCTTCGACGCCGTCGTCATCAGCCACCACGCCTTCGCCACCCAGGCCGCGTTCGCGACCGAGGCGCCGACCATCGCCTACGTGCACAGCCCGGCCCGCTGGGCCTGGGATCCCGGCTTCCGCGCGCAAGAGGCAGGCGGGCGTGCAGGCCGGTTCGCCCTCGCCGCCCTCGGCGCGCTGGCTCGCCGGTGCGAGAGCCGCGCCGCTCCGCGCCTGACGCACGTGATCGCCAACTCGCACGCCGTCGCCGACCGCGTCCACGACTGGTGGGGCCGGCCCGCCACCGTGATCAACCCGCCGGTGGACATCCACCGCTTCACCCCCGACCCGGCGGTCGAGCGCGAGGACTTCTTCCTCTTCGCGGGCAGGCTCGTCCCCTACAAGCGGCCCGATCTCGCGATCCGCGCCGCGCAGCGGGCGGGCTGCCGCCTGGTGATCGTCGGCGACGGACGCTTCCGCGCGCACCTCGACACGCTCGCCGGGCCCGAGACCACCTTCCTCGGCCCGGCCTCCGACGAGGTTCTGCAGGACATGTACCGGCGCTGCCGCGCGCTGCTCATGCCCGGCATCGAGGATTTCGGCATCGTCCCGGTCGAGGCGATGGCCTGCGGCGCGCCGGTGCTGGCCGTGGGGCTCGGCGGCGCGCTGGACACCGTCCGGCCCGGCGTCACGGGCGGCTACGTCGATCCGGGTCCCGACGACGCCGTGACAGCCGCCTTCACCGCGGCCATGACGGATTTCGACCCGGCCGCCTTCGATCCCGCCGAAATCCGCGCGCACGCTACCACCTTCGCCCCGGCGGCCTTCCGCGCTCGCATGGCCGATGCCGTCGCCCAGATACTGGACAACTGACCAAGTGAGCCGAAATGTTGCTTGATCGCAACCTTCGCACGGGGTAACTGGAAAAGCTTGTAACACATACCGTTTGACCTGGGGTGATGGTGAGCAGTCCCACACCGCACCCGGCGCCGATCAGCTTGCCCCGCCGACGCTGAACCGATTACAGTTTTCTATAAGTCAGGACGAAGGTGTTCCTACTTTCGGCCCGACCGCTGTCACCGGGGGCCGATTCGTTGATGCCCGCATTCACCGCCGCATGTTGGATCAATGGTGCGCGACAACAGGTTCGAGTGAACAGCAGGAGGGACGATGGTTTCCTACATCGTGACGGGCGGAACCGGATTTCTTGGCCGACGGGTCGTGCAAGGGCTGCTCGATGCCGATCCCGAAGCGATCGTGCACGTGCTCGTCCGCGCCGAATCGTTAGCAAAGTTCACGGAATTGGCCGAGGGCTGGCACGGCGGCGAACGCGTCTTCGCCCTGGTCGGCGACCTCACCGCCGAGCGGCTCGGCCTGCGTGATCAGGCGCCGAGGGCCGATCACGTCATCCACCTCGGCGCGGTCTACGACATGACCGCCGACGAGCACACTTCGCACGCCGCCAACGTGGCGGGCACCCGCTCGGTGATCGCGCTGGCCCGCGAGCTCGACGCGGTGCTGCACCACGTGTCGTCGGTGGCGGTCGCGGGCGACCACAAGGGCAAGTTCTTCGAGGAGGATTTCGACCTCGGCCAGAACCTGACCTCCCCGTATCACCGCACCAAGTTCGCCGCCGAAAAGCTGGTCCGCGAGTCGCGCGACGTGCGTTGGCGGGTGTATCGACCGGCGATCGTGGTCGGCGACTCCCGCACCGGCGAGATGGACAAGATCGACGGCCCCTACTACTTCTTCTCCGCCATCGCCAAGCTCGCCGCCCTGCCGTCCGAGCTGCCGATGCCGCTGCCCGACCTGGGCGCCACCAACATCGTCCCGGTCGACTACGTCGCGGCGGCCATGGTGGAACTGGTGCACAAGCCCGGTCTGGACGGCCGCACCTTCCACCTGGTGAACCCGCGGCCGCAGCCGTTCGACGCCGTGTACGGCGCCCTCGCCGCGGCGGCGGGCGCTCCGGCGGGCATCGGCCCGGTGCCGGGCAGCGGGCTGGCGCTGCACGGCTTGGCGCAGCTGCCCGGCGTGCCCGCGGTCCGCGATTTCCTGTTGTCGCAGTTGGGAATTCCCCCGGAGGTCGCGCCGCACGTGTCCTTCGCCTCGGAGTTCGTCGCGGAGTCCACGCAGGCCCAGTTGCGCGGCAGCGGCTTGTCGGTGCCGTCGTTCGACAGCTACGCCGAGCGGCTGTGGCAGTACTGGCGCGCGAACCTGGACCCGAGCCGGGACCGCCCGGCCGACAGCGGCGGCGACCCGCTGTCTGGACGAATCGTGCTCATCACCGGCGCCTCCTCCGGCATCGGCCTGGCCACCGCGCACGCCGTCGCGCGGCGCGGCGCCACCGTGCTCATGGTGGCGCGCGGCCTCCCGGATCTGCTCGCCGCGGCCGAATCGGTGCGTGCCGAGGGCGGGGCGGCGCACATCTACCAGTGCGACATCACCGATCCCGAGGCCGTCGACGGCCTGGTGCGCGCGGTGCTCGCCGACCACGGCCACGTGGACTACCTGGTGAACAACGCGGGCCGCTCGATCCGCCGTTCGGTGCTGAACTCCACCGACCGGATGCACGATTTCGAGCGGACCATGGCGGTCAACTACTTCGGCGCGGTGCGGCTGATCCTTGGCCTGCTGCCGTCGATGCGGGCGCGCCGCTTCGGTCACGTCGTCAACATCTCCTCCATCGCGGTGCAGACCAAGGTCCCGCGCTTCGCCGCCTACGTGGCCAGCAAGTCGGCCCTGGACAACTTCAGCGAGATCGCCGCCGTCGAGAACCGGGACGCGGGCATCACCTTCACCTCGGTGCGCATGCCGCTGGTGCGGACCCCGATGATCGCGCCGACCGATCTGTACCGCTCGCTGCCGGTGCCGGATCCCGACCGGGCCGCGGAAATCGTGGTGCGCGCGCTGGAGGACCGGCCGCACCGCATCGACACGCCGGTCGGCACCTTCGCCCAGGCGGTCGATCTGCTGATGCCTTCGGTGAAGCGGACGATCATGCACCAGGGCTTCCGCCTGTTCGGGGAATCCAGTGCGGCGCAGGGCGGCTCGGCCGAGGCCGCGGTCTCCCCCGGCGCCGCGCAGGACAGCTCGGGGCGCAGCCCGCTCACCCTGCTCGGGCCGGTGCTGCTGCCGCTGATGGCGCTGCCGAACCCGGCGGCCAGGGTCGCCAGGGTGGTGCCCGGCCTGCAGTGGTAGGCCGAGCGGCGGCTCAGCGGATGTGCGTCAGCTTGTCCGGATTGGTGACCGAGTAGATGCCACGCACGGTGTCGTCGGCGGTCACGTCCAGCACGACGACGGCCAGCGGGGCGTCGCCGTCGAAGAGCACCGCGCACGGATCGGTGCTGACGGCCCGGTACCTGACCCGGTAGCCGGGCCGCAGCCCGCGGGCAACCTCGACGAACAGCCGCGCCACCGCGCCCGCCCCGTGCACCGGGCGCAGGCTGGTCGCGGGGCCGCGCTCGCCGCCGTCGGTCCAGAGGGTGACGTCGGGGGCGAGGACGGCGAGCAGCTCCTCCAAGTCGCCGCCCATCGCCGCTTCGACGAACCGTTCGGTCACCGCGCGGCGCGCCTTC
>NZ_BDBP01000035.1 GCF_001613045.1 Nocardia lijiangensis NBRC 108240
CGCTCCCCCGGCCCGGCCCGACGGCGGCCCGCTCGGCCTGCCCGCGGATTTCCTCATCGCGCCCGACGGCCGCGTGCTGGCGTCCAAGCACGGGTCGCACGTCTACGACCAGTGGTCGGTCGACGAACTGCTGGCCCTCGTGCCCGCCGAGCAGCTCCGGTGACGGCGATTGCCAGGCCGCTGCCTGCCCCGCGCACGGCCGGAGCGAAGCAGCCACGTGTCGTCAGGGCGTGCGCGCTGCTGAGCGCCGGGCTGCTCGCGGGCGCGTTCGGCTACGGCGCCGTCAACGTGGTCTATGCCTTTCGCGAGGTGCCGCTCGACGTCCGCTTCACCTTCCACACCGCGCTGATGCAGGTCAACGGGGTGGTCATGCAGTCGCTGATGGGGCTGGCCATCCTGAGCTGTGCGGTGCTGGCGGTACGCGCTACCGGTCGGCACCGGTGGACCGCCGGAGCAGCTGCCGCGCTGGCCTTTTCGTCCTTCTTGATCACGCGTCTCGGCAATGTGCCGATCAACCAGCACATCAAGCGCTGGGCGATCGAGGGCCCGCCCGCCGACTACGCCGAGATCCTCGGACGTTGGGAGGCATTCCATTTCGCCCGCACCGGCTGCGCGCTGCTGGCCTTCGCCCTGATCGTCCTGCTGACCATGTCGAACGATCCCGCAATCGAAAAGGAGACACACCCATGATGACCATCGAGCTGTTCGTGACCGCGGGTGTCCTCGACGCCGAGCGCAAACACCTACTCGCCGAACGCATCCTGCACACGCTGACCACCGAGGACGGTGCGCCGGACGCGGTGCTCGACAAGGCGCGCGAACTCACCCACGTGCTCGTCAGGGAGCCGGACGTGTGGGCCACCGGTGGACCCGCAGCGCCGCGCTACCTCGTCCGCCTCACCGTCCCCGGTTCGTGGAGCAACAACCCGCATTTCGCCGGTCACGTCGTGCCAGCGATCACCGAGGCGATCGCGGCGACCGAACCCGATCCGGAACGGCTCACCCGGGAACCGCACTGCGTGGTGCAGATCGTCGGCCTGCGCGAACACGGCCTCGCCACCCTCGGCCGCTCGCTGACCAGCACCGAGATCACCAAACTGATGACCGACGATTACCGCAAGTCCGGCGAAATCCGCGAAGCCCCCGAGGGTTTCGCCATCGACCCGGTCTGCGGGATGACCGTCGAACTGGCCACCGCCTCCCTCACCCTCACCCACGAAGGCGTCCACTACGCCTTCTGTGCCCCCGTCTGCCGCAAACTCTTCGCCGAGGAACACGCGATCCCCGCCTGACCCGAAACGCCGGCGGCGGTCCGGTCGATGTATTCCTTGCGCAGACGCACCCGTCGGACTGGTGTAGCGGTCCGGACGTCCTCGGCCGAGATTCGTGCCGCCGCAGATGAATTGAAGCAAACCGTCCGCGCGAATATTACCGATCGTTCTGAAATGGAGTGTGTACAGCCGATACGGACTCAACCCAGGATCGACATGACCCGTAGCCGCGCTGCCAGGAGAGATCCAGCGCGCGGCCGAGCATGTCTTCGCGGTCGAATTCCTTGGTACGCACCACTTTCCGAGCACAAGAAGACTATTGCGACCGATCGGTCAAATATGCAACACTGCGAGCCGCCATCCACAACCGAAGAACTGAACAAAGGATTCATCATGTCGTTCACCAAGCTGCTGAGCGCAGGCGTCGCCGCGCTGGCTTTCGGGGCAGTCCTCACCGCGGGCCCGGCTCTCGCCGAACCGCTCACCCCCACACCGGTGATCGCGCCCGGCGAGCCCGCACCGGGCGGGACGTCGTCGGGTAGCGCGCTGACCAACGTCTTCGAGCAGCTGTTGCGCACCCTGCGGTGCGGCTCCGCCGCCGTCTGCGTCTAGGTGCCCGGCGCGTAGCCCATCGACGGCACGGGTGGGATTGGCTCCGCCCGTGCCACGGGGGGCTCATAAGCGTTCGAGGGCGAACGCTGTCAACTCGGTCGTTGGACGGTGCGAATGAGCTGCTCGCCCTTTCGCTCCCGGACATCGACGCCGAGGGCGATCAGCTTCTCGTCGACTTCTTCGATGATGAGTGGCTTCTTGTCGGCGATAGCACGTCTGCGGGCCCGCAGCAGGACATTGACATCCTCATCGACTCCGGGCATGCCATCGAGCCAGCGGGCGAATTCCACGCCGAAGGGATCGTCGCGATCCAGCCATGGATAGCCGTGCTTGCGGAAAGCCGCCGCGATTTTGCGGCGGCCGAGATCGGACGCGCCGAAACGGGCCAGCCGCAACCGATTTCGGTCGACAAGGACCAGGTCGCCAGCCTCGCGGAACACGGCGTCGACCTGGGCACGCGGCACGTACTTCTCTCGCCTGTCCTTGGACAACTCGACATGATCGTCGGCGACGATGAGCGCAAGACTCTCCTTGCGCGCGGCATCGAAAAGGGTGAGCCCGGCCAGCAAACCGACGACCGCGGCGATGGGCACCAGCCAGACCGGCGAGATCGTCATCGCCAGCTCGAGCGGGCCGGGCACCGAGGGCAGGGTGTCGACCGCCCAGCCACCGACCGGCGGCACGGCGAACCCGATGCCGCAGCCGAGTGCGAGCCCGCCGAAGGCGAACAGCCACAACCACACTGCGGAAAAACGCAGCTCGGTGGGCGCGGATTTACTCGTCATCGGTCCTCCATTCCGATCGGACGCAGCAAGCGGGAGATCGTCGCGCGCACCAGTGGCCGCGGGTCGTACGGTTGCTCGGGGTCGGCGTTCAGGAAGGTCGCGTCGACGATCGACAGAATCCAGCGAGCCGTTTCCGCGGGCTCGAACCCGGGATCGATGTGCCCCTGCGCGATACCGCGTTCGAGCAGGGTGGTGAGTGCGGCGGCACTGAGGCGCGCATCCTCCAGCACGACGGCGGTGAGTTCTTCGTCCTGATCGAGACGACGCAGCAGCTCCACCATCAGACCCGGCGCCACCGGATCGAGCGACTCACCCGCCAGCGCGTCGACGATGTCGAGAATCGCGTCGAGACAATCGGTTCGGTCGATGTGCCGGGCGATGAGTTCGGTGTGCTCGGGAATCGACAGCTCGAAGATCGAACGGAAGACCGCCGCCTTGTCCGCGAAGTAGTAGAAAACACTGCCCGAGCTGAGTCCCGCCGCACGTGCGATCTGCGCGGCGGTGGTGCGCTCGTAGCCGTGGGTGGCGAACAGTTCAGCAGCGGAATGCGTGATGGCACTGCGCCGTTCGGCGACACGTTGTGGATCGATGGATCGGGCCATACATCGACAATATCATTAACTGATTGGCCAGTTAAATAATTCTCATCGCCGGAGTCTAGAGCCCGGTCGACTCGTTCGCCTCCCGCCCTACTGAGCAGGTCCAGGAACGCGAAGGCCGCCGCCGGAATCCCGGCGGCGGCCTTCGTGGTCGAACTATCTACTCCGCGACGATGATTCGGATCTCCTCGTCGGCGGCGTCGGTCGGTTCGCCGGGGGTGACGAACCAGTGGGTGACTTCGCCGTCGGCCAGGTCGTCGGCGAGGTCGTCGGCCGTGGGGAGCACGGAGAGTGCGCCCGCGGTGGCTGTGGCCACGAACTCCCACAAGGCGGCGCGGCCCGCGGCGGCGGTGGTGAACGTGGTCGACTCGTAGTCGATCGCGTTCTCGTCGCGGATCCGTTCGGCCAGGTCGAGCGCCTCGGTCTGGCTCAGCGCGACCGGCGCGCCGTCGACCAGTTCCACGATGGCCGGGTGTTCCTCGCCGAGCGGGCGTACCCGATCGGCGTAGGAGACCGGATGCCCGGCGGCCGCGGCCAGTTCGGTCTGCACCTGCGGATCGCTCGGCACCAGCCAGCGCACCGAGCCCTCGGCCACCGGTTCCATGCTGATCCCGAAACCGGCTCCGGCCGCGGCGATCTCGTCCGCGCTCAGGCCCGTGGCGAACAGGCAGGCGGCGCCGGCCTTCTGCACGGCCCAGGCCGCGACCACGGCGTCGACACCGCGCGGCAGCGCCACCGCGACGACGTCGCCGGGACCTGCGCCCCGCGCGATCAGCACCCGAGCCAGCTGCGAGGAACGCCGATCCAGCACGTGGTAGGCGATCTCGTCGCCCTCCACGAGCAGTGCGGGCGCCTGCGGATCCGCCTCGACCACATCGGCGAGCACCGTGGCCACGGTCCGCGCACCGACCCGGTTCGCCGACTCCGGCACCGCGGCCGTCGTCGTGACGCCGGACTCGGCGAGCAGCTTGGCGCGTTCGGCGCTGTCCAGGATGTCGATGTCGCCGACGAGCCCGGCCGGATCGCCGAGCAGCGAATCCAGCACCCGGACCAACCGGGTGGACAGCGTCTGCGCCTCCTCGGGGGTGAACCGGCTGAGCAGGTACTCGAGGCTGATCTCCAGGATCGACTCGGCCGCCACCTTCAGCGTCAGCGGGTAGTGCGTCGTATTGCTGACGTCCACCCCGGTCACCGACATGCCGTCGATCGAGCTCGCCGCCGCGATTGCCTCGCGGTCGATCGGGTAGGACTCGAACACGAACAGCGTGTCGAACTGCGACCCGGCCCCGGCGGCCCGCTGGATGTCGGCCAGGCCGACGTAGTGGTGATCCAGCAGATCGGCCTGCTCGCGCTGCAACTGCCGCAGCTGCTCCTCGAGGGTGGCGCGGTCATCGATCCGCACCCGGACGGGCAGCGTGTTGATGAACAGGCCGACCATCGATTCCACGCCGGGCAGCTCCGCCGGCCTGCCCGACACCGTCGCGCCGAAGGCCACGTCCGAGCGTCCGGTGAGCCTGCCGAGCAGGATGCCCCAGGCCGCCGACACCAGGGTGTTCACCGTGATGCCGAGCTCGGCGCAGTGCTTGGTGAGCCTGCGGGTGCGGTCGGCGTCGAGGTGGGTGACCAGCTTGCCGGTCCGGTAGTCCTCGGCCGAACGCGCCTGCGGGGCAAGCTCGGTCGGCGCGTCGAGCCCGTCGAACGCGCCTGCCCAGGTGCGCAACGAAGCGTCCAGGTCGCGGCCCGCGAGCCACTCCAGGAACGTCCGGTAGGACGCGACCTCCGGCAGCGCGGCGGCGTTGCCGTGCACCGCGTACAGCACCAGCAGGTCCTGCATCAGCAGCGGCATCGACCAGCCGTCGAGCAGCACGTGGTGGGTGCTGATGACCAGGTGCCAGTGGTCGGCGGCGGTGCGGTACAGGCCGTAGCGCACCAGCGGCGGCACGGCCATGTCGAACCGCTGCGCCAGATCCTCGGCCAGTCGCCTGCGCAGTTCCGCGTCCCGCTCGGCTTCGGGCAGATCGGTGAGATCCACCTCGCGCCACGGCACCTCGACCCCGTCCATCGCGATCTGCACGGACTGACCCGTGGCGTCGGTGACGAACGCGGTGCGCAGGTTCGGGTAGCGGTCCAGCAGGGCCTGCGCCGCGGTGTGCAGCCGCTCGGCGTCCACCTCGCCGCTCAGCTCCACCACGGCCTGCATGTTGTAGACGTCCACGGTGGCGGTGGTCATCAGCGCGTGGAAGAGCAGGCCGGACTGCAGCGGCGTGAGCGGCCAGACCTCGGTGAGGCCGGGGTAGGTCCGCTCCCACAGCTCGATGTCGGTCTGGCCGACCCGCACCAGCGGCATGTCGGACGGCGTGTGGCCGCCCGCGTCGGGCCTGCGGACGCGAGTGGCCAGCGCGGTCAGCGCGGACACCCAGCCCTCGGCGAGTTCGCCGACGCGCTCGGCCGTGAGCAGGCCGGTCGGGAAGGCGAAGGAGGCCACCAGCTCCGGACCGCTCGCACCGTCGAGCACCATCGCCTCGATGTCGAGCACCGCGTCGGCGGGCCGGTCGCCGTCGGAGACGGTGACGACCTCGGCGGGCAGCGCGCCCAGGTAGCGGAAGCCGACCTGCGCGTGGTCCGCCAGTTCGAGCAGGCCGTGACCGCGCCCGTGATCGGGCACGGCGAGCAGCTGCTCCTTGACCGACTTCGCGATGCGGTCCACCGCGATTCCGCCCGCGAAGGCGTCGTCGAGGTCGGCGCCGTCGAGGTCGACGCGCACCGGGTGGGCGAAATCGAACCAGCCGAGCGTGCGGCCCAGGTCGGCGGCGCCCGCGGCGTGCGCGGCCCGTCCGTCGCCCGCGAGGCGGATCAGCGCGGTCGCGCCGTGCTGATCGCCACGCCAGCGCAGCAGCGCCATCGCCAATGCCGCGAGCAGGCCGTCGGCCGCCGCACCGTGGTAGCGGGCGGGCGCCGTGTTCAGCACCGCGTCGGTCACCTCGGCGGGCACGGTGATCCGCACCCGGTCCACGGTGGCCGCGGTGTCGACCGCGGGATCGAACGCCCGAGCGCCGATCAGCGGCTCGTCCGTCGCCGAAATCTCCTGCCAGAACGGCAGTTCCGACTCGTGCGCGGCAGCATCGTCGGCGGCCACGCTGTGCGCCCAGCGCCGCAGCGTGGTGCCGGTGGCGGGCAGCTCGAGCGGCGCGTCGACGCCGAGCTGCTCGGCGGCGGTGGTCAGCTCCGTGAGCAGGATCTGCCAGGACCGCGCGTCCACCGCGAAACGGTGTGCCACGACCAGCAATTCGTCGGGACGGTTGTCCGCGAAGGTGAACAGCACGAACTGCGCCATCACGCCCTCGGCCGGATCCAGCCGGTCGACTGCCGCGGCACGCTCGGCCGCGAGCAGGTCGGCCAGCTCGGCGCTCTTCTCGACCCGGACCTCGCGCAGCAGCGACTCCACGTCGACCCGGTCCACGGCCTCGAACACCCAGCCGTCGCCGTCGGCGCGCAGCGTCGTGCGCAGCGCGTCGTGGCGGTCGAACAGCGCCTCGAGCGCGTCGATCAGCGTGTACCAGTCGAGCGCGGCGGGCAGTGCCAGCAGTGCGGACTGCGCGGATCGCCGGAACGGCGCACCGCCGGCGACCGCAGCGGCCACCGCGGGCGGCAGCGGCATCTCGCCGATACCGCCGCCGGGCAGTTCGGCGGGCTGTTCCCGCTCGGCCTGCGTTGCGGTCGCGATGGCCGCCAGCGCGGCAACGCTGCGCTGGTCGAACACGTCGCGCACGCTGAACTCGACGCCGAGCGCCTTGGCCCGCGACACCAGCTGGATCGACAGGATGCTGTTGCCGCCGAGCGCGAAGAAGTCGTCGTCGGCGCCGATGTGCTCGACGTCGAGGACGTCGCCGAACACGCCGGCCACGATCTGCTCGGCCGGGGTCACCGGCGCGCGGAACGCGGCCTTCTCGAACGTCGGCTGCGGCAGCGCGTTGCGGTCCAGCTTGCCGTTCGCGTTGAGCGGCAAGGCTTCCAGCGCCATGAAGGCGCTCGGCACCATGTAGGACGGCAGCTCGGCCGCCAGCGCGGACTGCAGCTTGCGCTTGTCCAGTTCGCCGGTCTCGGTGTCGATTCCGGCCGCCGTCGGCACGACGTAGGCGACGAGCCGATCGCCGAGGCCGGGATCGTTGTGCGCGAGCACCGCCGCCGCGGCGATCGAGTCCTGCCGCAGCAGCGCGGCCTCGATCTCGCCGAGCTCGATGCGGAAGCCCCGGATCTTCACCTGGAAGTCGGTGCGGCCCCGGTATTCCAGCTCGCCGTCGGCGTTCCAGGCGACCAGGTCACCGGTGCGGTACATGCGCGCACCTTGCTCGCCGAACGGGTTGGCGACGAACCGCTCCGCGGACAGGTCGGGACGGGCGAAGTAGCCGCGCGCCAATTGCGCACCGGCCAGGTACAACTCGCCCGAGACGCCGACCGGAACCGGACGCAGGCGCGAATCCAGCACGAAGACCTGGCTGTTCCACTCCGGCGCACCGATCGAGACCGAGAACTCGTCGGCCCGGGTGACGGCGTGGTTGGTGATCGACACCGCCGCCTCGGTCGGGCCGTACAGGTTGAACAGCCCGGCCGCGGTGCCGCGCCGGAACTTCTGCGCGGTCGCCGCGGGCAGCGCCTCGCCGATGGCGAGGACCCGCCGCAGCGAATCGGGCATGCGACAGTCGGATTCGGTGAGCAGCGCGTCCAGCATCGACGGAACCACATGCAACGTGGTCACACCGGTCGAACGCATCAGCTCGTTCAGATACGCCGGATCCCGGTGCCCGTCGGCGGTGGCGACCACCAGGCGGCCACCGCTGACCGCCGCTGACCAGAACTCCCACACCGAGAGATCGAAGGTCGCCGCGGTCTTGAGCAGCACCACGTTCTCGCTGTCCAAACCGAATTCGGCCGACTTCCACAGCAACTGGTTCACGATCGCACCGTGCGGCACCGCCACACCCTTGGGCTGACCCGTCGAACCCGACGTGAAGATCACATACGCCGTATTCGCCGCAACCAGAACACCGTTGCGCTCGTCCGCCGCGATGGGGGCATCCGAGTAACCGGACAGCTCCAGCTCGTCGATCGCGACCGTCTCCGCCGTGCCCGTCTCGAACGCGTCCGCGGCCGTGGTCAGCACGCACACCGGCGCGGCCGTGCCGAGGATGTAGTCGACACGATCCACGGGCTGATCCGGATCGATCGGCACGTACGCCGCACCGGCCTTGGCCACCGCGTACATCGCGATCACCAGATCTGCCGAACGACGAATGGCCAACGCCACCCGATCCTCCGGACGCACACCGCGACCGATCAGGTACCGCGCCAACCGGTTCACCCGGGTGTCCAGCTCGGCGTAGGTCAGCTGCGTCCGCACACCGGAAGCCGCGTCGGCGACCAGCGCCACCGTGCCTGCCGCGGCCTCGGCCACGGCGGCGTCGAGCAGCGACACCAGCGTGGCGTCGGCGTCGACCGCGTGCTCGGTGTCGTTCCAGGTGCGCAGGATCCGTTCGCTCTCCGCGTCGGCGAGCAGGTCGATCTCGCCCACCGGCACCGTCACGTCGGCGATCACGGCGTCGAGCACCCGCACGAACCGGTCCGCGAAGCCCTGCACCGTGGCCTCGTCGAACAGGTCGGTGGCGTAACCGAATTCGGTGATGATCTCGGCCGGGGTGCCGTCGTCGGCGTACCGGTCGTAGAGCGTCACATGCAGGTCGGTCTTGGCCAGCTGCGAGTTGAAGTTGACCGCGCTCACCTGGAGCCCGGGCAGCGTCAACGTGGTCTCGGCCAGGTTCTGGAAGGACAGGCCGATCTGGAACAGCGGGTTGCGCGCGGTGGAGCGCTCCGGGTTGAGCACCTCGACGAGGCGCTCGAACGGAACGTCCGCGTTGCCGAAGGCCTCCAGGTCGCGTTCGCGCACGTCGGCCAGCAGGTCGGCGAACCGGTCGCCCGGCTGCACGGCGGTGCGGAACACCAGCGTGTTGACGAACATGCCGATCAGGTCGTCGAGTTCACGCTCACCGCGACCCGCGATCGGCGTGCCGACCGCGATGTCGTCGGTGCCGGAGAGGCGCGCGAGCAGCACCGCGAGCGCCGCGTGCACGACCATGAACAGCGAGGCGTTGTTGGCGCGCGCCAGCTCCGCCAGCTCGTTGTGCCGCTGCGGCGAGAGCTCGAAACGCAGTGCCTTGCCGTGGAACGACTGCGCGGGCGGGCGCGGCCGATCCGCGGGCAGCTCCAGCTGATCGGGCAGCCCGGCGAGCGCGGACTTCCAGTAGGCGACCTGGCGTGCGGCCACCGACTCCGGATCGTCCTCGGAGCCGAGCACCGCGCGCTGCCACAGCGCGTAGTCGGCGTACTGCACCGGCAACGGCGTCCACTGCGGGGCGTCGCCGCCGACCCTGGCCACGTAGGCGGCCATCAGGTCGCGCGCCAGCGGGCCCATCGACGCGCCGTCCGCGGCCACGTGGTGCACGACGAACGCGACCACGTGCTCCTGCTCGGAGATGCGGAACAGCGCGACCGCCAACGGCACCTCGGCGGTGACGTCGAAGGTGGTCATCGCGAAGGCGATGACGCGCTCGATCAGCTCCGACTCGTCGATCTCGACCGGATCCAGCTGCGGCAGGTTCACCGGAAGGATCACTTGGTGCGGCCCGTCGGGCGAGCTCGGGTACGTGGTGCGCAGCACCTCGTGGCGGGCGAACACGTCGCCGATCGCCTGTTCCAGCGCACGCACGTCGAGCGCGCCGGAGAGCCGGACGGCCAGCGGGATGTTGTCCACCGCCGAAGTGGCCGTGTCGAACTGGTTGAGGAACCAGTACCGGGCCTGCGCGGGCGAGAGCGGAATCCGCTCGGGCCGCTCGGCGGCGGTCAGTTCCGGACGCGACCGGCCGGAGCCCGCGATGCGCTCGACCCTGGCCGCCAGCGCGGCCACGGTGGACGCCTCGAACAGGTCACGCACCGCGAGCTGGGTGTCCAGTGCCGCGCCGAGACGCGCGGTCACCTGGGTGGCGACCAGCGAGTTGCCGCCCAGCTCGAAGAAATCGTCGTCCAGGCCGACGCGGGCCACGCCGAGCACGTCGCCGAAGGTGCCCGCCACGATCTCCTCGATCGGCGTCGAGGGCGCGCGGAAGGCCTTGACCTCGAACACCGGCGCGGGCAGCGCCTTGCGGTCCAGCTTGCCCGAGGCGTTGAGCGGGAACTCGTCGAGCACCACGAACGCCGTGGGCACCATGTACGCGGGCAGCTCGCCGCCCAGCTGGGTCCGCACGGACTCGACGTCGATCACCTGACCGGCGTCCGCGATCACGTAGCCGACCAACTGGTCGCCGAGGCGCTCGTCCGAACGCACGACGACGACGGCCTGAGCGATCGAATCCAGCGTGGTGAGCGCGGCCTCGATCTCGCCGAGCTCGATGCGCAGACCGCGCAGCTTCACCTGGAAGTCGGTGCGGCCCAGGTATTCCAGCTCGCCCTTACCGGTCCAGGTGACCAGGTCACCGGTGCGGTACATGCGCTCGCCCGACGCGAACGGGTTGGCTACGAACCGATCCGAGGTCAGGTCCGGCCGCGCCACATAGCCGCGCGCCAGCTGGACACCGGCCAGGTACAGCTCACCCGCGACGCCGACCGGCACCGGGTGCAGGCGCGAATCCAGCACGTACACCCGGGTGTTGAACACCGGGGCACCGATCGGCACCGACACCGTGTCGTCCTCGGTGACCTCGTGATAGGTCACGTCGACCGCGGCCTCGGTCGGGCCGTACAGGTTGTGCAGGCGGGCGCCGGTCAGCTCCTGGAGGCGCTGTGCCGTCACCGCGGGCAGCGCCTCGCCCGAGGCGAAGACGTTACGCAGGCTGGTGCATTCGTCCGCGCGCTCCTCGGCGACGAACACCGACATCATCGACGGCACGAAGTGCGCCGTGGTGACCCGCTCGCGCTTGATCACCTCGACCAGGTAGCCGGGATCGCGGTGACCGTCCGGCTTGGCGACCACCAAGTGCGCGCCGATCTGCAAGGGCCAGAAGAACTCCCACACCGAGACGTCGAACGTCGCCGGGGTCTTCTGCAACACCACGTCGGTGCCGTCCAGCCCGTACTCGGACTGCATCCACACCAGGCGGTTCACGATCGCCGCGTGCGAGACGCCGACACCCTTCGGGCGACCGGTCGAACCCGACGTGAAGATCACGTACGCGGTGTTCGACGGACGCAGCGGGGCGCGGCGCTCCGCGTCGGCCACCGGGGCGTCGTCGTAAGCCGACAGATCCAGGGTGTCGATCTCGAGCGCGGTGACCGCGCCCGCGTCGAAGCCGTCCCGCGAGGTGGTGAGCACGCACACCGGGTCGGCCAGATCCAGCACATAGCGGGTGCGGTCGGCCGGGTGATCCGGATCCAGCGGCACGTACGCGCCGCCCGCGATGCTCACCGCGTACATACCGACGACCAGCTCCACCGAGCGGCGCATGCCGAGCGCGACCAGCGAGTCCGGTCCGACACCCGAGGCGATCAGGTGTCGCGCCAAACGCTGTGCGCGGGACGCGAACTCGGCGTAGGTGAGGCTCGTCCCCTCGAAGGTCAGCGCCGTCGTGTTCGGCGTCCGCGCCGCCTGCGCCTCGAACATCGACACCAGGGTCGCGCTCTGGTCGACCCGGTGCGCCGTGGCGTTCCAGGTCTGCACCACGGTGGTGCGCTCGGTCGCGTCGAGCAGCTCGACGTCACCGATCTGCACGGCCGGATCGGCGATCACCGCGTCCAGCATGCGGACCAGGCGCTGGGCGAACGAGGCCACCGTCGCGCCGTCGAACATGTCGGCGGCGTAGGCGATCTCGGCCTTCATGCCCTCGGCGGCGGTGCCGGTGAAGTTCAGGTGCAGATCGAACTTCGCGGTCACCACGTCCAGCGGCACGCCCGAGACCTCGAGGCCGGGCAGCTCGAAGGTGGTCTCGCCGGTGTTCTGGAACGAGAGCATCACCTGGAACAGCGGATGCCGCGCCTGCGAACGCGCCGGGTTCAGCAGCTCGACGAGCCGCTCGAAGGGCAGGTCGGCGTGACCGAACGCGGCGAGGTCGGTTTCCCTTGTCCGCGTGAGCAGTTCGGCGAACGGCAGGGCCGGTTCGACCGCGCTGCGCAGTACAAGGGTGTTGACGAACATGCCGATGGCGTCGTCCAGCACGGCCTCACCGCGGCCCGCGACCACGGTGCCGATGGCGATGTCGTCGCTGCCGGACAGGCGCGCCAGCAGCGCGGCGAACGCCGCGTGCACGACCATGAACAGGCTCGCGCCGTGCTCGCGCGCCAGGGCCTCGCCCGCCTGCGCGAGTTCGGCCGAGAGCTCGAACTCGTACACCCCGCCGCGGTTCGACGCGACGGCCGGACGCTTGCGGTCCGACGGCAGGTCGAGCTGGTCGGGCAGGCCCGCGAGGTTGCGCGACCAGTACGCGACCTGTGCCGCGATCAGCGAGTCCGAATCGTCCTCGGAGCCGAGCGTCTCGCGCTGCCACAGCGCGTAGTCGGCGTACTGCACCGGCAGCGGCGCCCAGCCCGGCGCCTCGCCGCGCGAGCGCGCCGCGTAGGCGATCATCACGTCGCGGGCGAGCGGTCCGACCGACCAGCCGTCGCCGGAGACGTGGTGCACCACGAAAACCAGCACGTGCGTGTCCGGCTGGGAGCCGTCCATCGAGCCTGCGATGCGGAACAGCGCGGCCCGCACCGGCACGGCGGCGGTGACGTCGAACCCGGTGAGCACCAGCTCGCCGATGCGCTCCTGAATCTCGGTCTCCGACACCACGATCGGGGTCAGGTCCAGGCTCTCCTGGCCGGCGGGCAGCACCACCTGCACGCCCTGACCGTCGGCGGTCTCCGGGTACACGGTGCGCAGCACCTCGTGCCGGTCCACCACGTCGGCCACGGCCCTGCGCAGCGCGTCGGTGTCGAGCGCGCCGGTGAGCCGCACCGCGAGCGGGATGTTGTTGACCGCGGTCTGGTTGTCGAAGCGGTTGAGGAACCACATCCGCTGCTGCGCCGGCGACAGCGGAATCCGGTCCGGCCGCGGCCCGGCGACCAGTTCGCGCCGCCGTCCGCTGCCCGCCTTCGCCGCGGTGCGCGCGGCGAGCGCGGCCACGGTCGGCGCCTCGAACAGCTCGCGCACGGCGAGGTCGGCGTCGACCGCCTCGTTGATCCGCGCGACCACCCGGGTGGCCAGCAGCGAGTTGCCGCCGAGCGCGAAGAAGTCGTCGTCAAGACCGATCTCCTCGACACCGAGCAGATCGGCGAAGACCGTGGCGACGGCCTGCTCGATCGGGGTGCTCGGCGCGCGGAAGACCGCGGTGCTGACGAACTCCGGCTCCGGCAGCGCGCGCCGGTCCAGCTTGCCGTTCGGGGTGAGCGGCAGGGTGTCCAGCACGACGAGGGCGTCCGGAACCATGTACGCGGTGAGGAATTCGGCGACCGCCTCGCGCAGCGCCGCCGGATCGAGCGCAATGCCGGTCTCGGGCACCACGTAGCCGACCAGGCGATCACCCGCGTGCTCGTCGGCGCGGACCAGCACCACGGCCTGGCGCACGCCGTCGCAGCGCACCAGCGCCGACTCGATCTCGCCGAGCTCGATGCGGAAGCCGCGCAGCTGCACCTGCTGGTCGCTGCGGCCCGCGTACTCCAGGTTGGCCGCGTCACCGGTGCCGAACCAGCGACCGACGTCGCCGGAGCGGTACATCCGGGAACCGGGCTCCCCGAAGGGGTTCGCGACGAAGCGGCTCGCGGCCAGGCCGGGCCTGCCGAGGTAGCCGCGCGCCAGCTGCGCGCCGGTCACGTAGATCTCGCCCGCGACGCCGACCGGCGCGGGGGCCAGCCGGTTGTCGAGCACGACGGCGCTCAGTCCGGGCAGCGCCCGGCCGATGACGCTGGCCGGGTTGTCGACGTCCCGCTCGTCCAGGGCGAGGAACGACACGTGCACCGTGGTCTCGGTGATGCCGTACATGTTCACCAGGCGCGGCGCGTCCGCAGGATGGCGCTCGTACCAGCGCCGCAGCTGACGCAGATCGAGCGCTTCACCGCCGAAGATCACGTGGCGCAGCGCGAATTCGCCGTTGTCGTCGGCGGCGCTGGCCGCCCGATCGGCCTCCACCAGCTGGTAGAACGCCGACGGCGTCTGGTTCAACACGGTGACCCGGTCGCGAACGAGCAACTCGCGGAACAGCTCCGGCGAACGCGAGGTCAGGTAGTCGACCACGACCACCGAACCGCCGTAGGCCAGCGCGCACCACAGTTCCCAGACCGAGAAGTCGAAGGCGAACGAGTGGAACAGCGTCCACACGTCGGACTCGTCGAAGCCGAACAGCGGCTGGGTGTTCGCGAACAGCTCGACCGCGTTGCGGTGCGAGACGCCGACGCCCTTGGGCACACCGGTCGAACCGGAGGTGTAGATGACGTAGGCGAGGTTGTCCTGGCGCAGCGGCCGGATGCGGTCGGCATCGGTGATCGGCGCGTCGGACTGCTCCGCGGCCTGCTCGAGCAGCAGCAGCGGAATCTCGCCCGCCGGAACGGCATCCGCGTCCGCGGCGGTGGTCAGCACGCACACCGGTGCGGCGTCGGCGAGGGTGAACTCGAGTCGCTGGACGGGGTAGGTGGTGTCGATCGGCACGTAGGCCGCACCGGTCAGCAGCACCGCGTACAGCGCGATCGGCAGTTCCTCGGTGCGCGAAACCGCCACCGCCACCTTCGACTCCGGTCCGACGCCGAGCTCGATGAGCGCGCGCGCGATCCGGTTGGCCCGGCTCTGGAACTCGCCGAAGGAAACCGTGGCCGCGCCGGAACGCACCGCGACGGCGTCCGGACGACGCTGCGCCTGCGCACCGATCAGGTCCACCAGCGTGACCGCGGGCGCGTCGACGCCCTCGGTGTTGTACTCGCGCAGCACCAGTTCGCGCTCACCGGCAGCGAGCAGGTCGATGTCGCCGACCACGACGCTCGCGTCGGCCGAGACCGCGCCGAGGATACGCAGCAGGCGATCCGCGAACGCGCGCACCGTGCCTGCCTCGAAAAGGTCCGTCGCGAAGCTGAATTCGGCCGACATGCCCTGCGGGCCGCCGTCCGCGCCGAGCTTCTCCTCGAGCGTCAGCTGCAGGTCGAACTTGGCCAGCGGCACCGCCATGTCCACGCCGGACACCGTCAGACCGGGCAGCTCCAGCGCGGTCGGCGCGGTGTTCTGGAAGGTCAGGGCGACCTGGAACAGCGGGTGCCTGCCCGGGGAACGCACCGGGTCGATCACCTCGACGAGACGCTCGAACGGCACGTCGGCGTGGCCGAAGGCGTCCACGTCGACCCGCCGCACGGTGCGCAACAGTTCCTCGAACGCGACACCGGGATCGATCTCGGTGCGCAGCACGAGGGTGTTGACGAACATGCCGATCAGGTCGTCGAGGGCGCGTTCACCACGGCCCGCGATCGGGGTGCCGATGGCGATGTCCGACGTGCTCGACAGGCGCGAGAGCAGCACCGCGAGCGCGGCGTGCACGACCATGAACAGCGTCGAATTGTGCTGCTGCGCCAGTGCGCGCAGCGCCGCGTGCACCTCGGCGTCCACGGTGAAGGCCACCGTGTCGCCGCGGTTCGAGGCGGTCGCGGGCCGCGGGCGGTCGGCGGGCAGGTCCAATTGCTCGACCAGCCCGGCCAATTCGCTCTTCCAGAACTCGATCTGACCGGAGATCAGCGAGTCCGGGTCGCCCTCGGCGCCGAGCACCGCGCGCTGCCACAGCGCGTAGTCGGCGTACTGCACCTCGAGCGGACGCCACGCGGGCTCGTCGCCGTCGACGCGCGCGCTGTAGGCGATCATCACGTCGCGGGTCAGCGGACCCATGGAGAAGCCGTCGGCCGAGATGTGGTGCACCACCAGCGCGAGCACGTGCTCGGTGGGGCTGATCTCGAACAGGCTGGCCCGGAACGGCACCTCGGCGGTGACGTCGAAGGCGGTCAGCACGACCTCGGCAAGACGCTGCGGCAGATCGGCTTCGGTGAGGTCGATCGGCGAGAGGTCGGGGATCACCTGCGCGGTCGGGACGATCTGCTGGTAGCCGACGCCGTCGATCTCCGGGTAGTAGGTGCGCAGCGACTCGTGCCGTGCCAGCACGTCGGCGACCGCGACCTGCAGCGCCTGCCGGTCGAGCAGACCCGACAGCCGCACGGCGGCCGGGATGTTGTCGGCCGCGGCGGCCGCGTTGTGCTCGGCCGCAGTGCCGCCCATGTTGAACCGGTTGAGGAACCACATGCGCTGCTGGGCCAGCGAGAGCGGCACCCGCTCGGGCCGCCGCTGCGGTGCCAGCGCCGCCCTGGCGCCCGCACCCGCCTTCGACTCGGTGCGCACCGCAAGGGCCGCCACCGTGGAGGCCTCGAACAGCTCGCGGACGCCGAGATCGGTCTCCAGCGCCGCGGACAGCCGCGCCGCCACCTGGGTGGCGCTGAGCGAGTTGCCGCCGAGCGCGAAGAAGTCGTCGTCCAGGCCGACCCGGTCCAGGCCGAGCACATCGGCGAAGGTGCGCGCGACGATCTCCTCCACCGGCGTGGTCGGCGCGCGGAACACCGCGGCCTCGAACACCGGAGCGGGCAGTGCCTTGCGATCCAGCTTGCCGGAGGCATTGAGCGGGAACTCGTCGAGCACCACGACCAGCGCGGGCACCATGTAGGCGGGCAGCTGCCTGCCGAGGTCCTCGCGCACCACGTCGGCGTCGACGCGCGAGTTCGGCGCGGCCACGACATAGGCCACCAGCTGATCGCCGGTGCGCTGATCGCCGCGCACCATGACCACCGACTGCGCGATCTCGTCGAGCGCGGTGAGCGCCTGCTCGATCTCGCCCAGTTCGATGCGCAGCCCGCGCAGCTTCACCTGGAAGTCGGTGCGGCCCAGGTATTCCAGCTCGCCGTCGGCGGTCCACGCCACCAGGTCACCGGTGCGGTACATGCGCTGTCCGTCGGCGAACGGGTTGGCCACGAAGCGATCCGAGGTGAGATCCGGCCGCGCCACATAGCCGCGCGCCAGCTGGGTGCCCGCCAGGTACAGCTCACCCGCGACACCCACCGGAGCGGGTCGCAGCCGCGAATCCAGCACGTACACCTGCGTGTTGAACACCGGCGCGCCGATCGGCACGGTGTCGGTGTCGGCCGCGGTCACCCGGTGGTAGGTGACGTCGACCGCGGCCTCGGTCGGGCCGTACAGGTTGTGCAGTTCCGCGCCGGTCAGCTCGCGCAGGCGGTGCGCAGGCTTGGGCGGCAGCGCCTCACCGGAGGCGAACACCATGCGCAGCGTGTCGCAGCGGGCCGCGGCGGCGTCGGCCACGAAGACCGCGAGCATGGACGGCACGAAGTGGGTGACCGTGACCCGCTCGGTCGCGATGACCTCGGCGAGGTAGGCCGGGTCGCGGTGGCCGTCCGGCTTGGCGACCACCAGGCGCGCGCCGATCTGCAAGGGCCAGAAGAACTCCCACACCGACACGTCGAACGTGGCGGGGGTCTTCTGCAGGACCGCGTCGGATTCGGTGAGCCCGTACTCGGACTGCATCCACACCAGGCGGTTCACGATGGCAGCGTGCGAGACCGCCACACCCTTCGGGCGGCCGGTCGAGCCGGACGTGAAGATCACGTACGCGGTGTTCGACGGACGGAGCGGGGCACGGCGCTCGGCGTCGGTCACCGGCGTCTCGGAGACGCCGGACAGATCGAGCAGATCGATGCGCACCTGCGCGGTGTCGATCTCCAGGTCGCTGCCCGAGGTCAGCACACACACCGGATCGGCGGTGGCGAGAATGTATTCCGTTCGCTCGGCCGGGTGATCCGGGTCGAGCGGCACGTACGCGCCGCCCGCCACGGTGACGGCGTACATGCCGACGACCAGGTCGATCGAGCGCCGCATGCCGAGCGCCACCGAAGTCTCCGGGCCGACGCCGCGTTCGATGAGCCAGCGCGCCAGGCGATAGACCCGTCCCGCGAACTCGTCGTAAGTAAGGCTCGTCCCATCGAAGGTGAGTGCGCTCGCCGCGGGCGTCTTCGCCAGCTGCGCCTCGAACTTCGACACCAGCGTCGCCGCGGCGTCGACCTCGTGCGCGGTCTCGTTCCAGCCGGACACCACCAGCTCGCGCTCGGCGGTGTCGAGCAGCTCGATGTCGCCGACGGCCACAGCGGGATCGGCGGTGATGGCGGCGAGCACCCGGACCAGGCGGTCGGCGATGCGGCGCACGGTCTGCTCGTCGAACAGGTCGCGCAGGTAGCCGGCGCGGATGCGCAGGCGCGAATCCAGCTGGGCGATCAGCGTCAGCGGGTAGTGCGTCGCGTCGGCGGCCTCCAGGTCGGCCACCGCCATGCCGTCGATGTCGGCGGCCTGCGCGCGGATGCCATCGGCGTCCACCGGGTAGGACTCGAACACCACGAGGGTGTCGAACAGGCCGCCGACACCGGCGGCGGACTGGATGTCGGCCAGGCCGATGTAGTGGTGGTCGAGCAGGTCGGCCTGCTCGCCCTGGGTGCGGGTCAGCAGGTCGCGCGCGGACTCCGCGGGATCGAAGCGCACCCGCACCGGGACGGTGTTGATGAACAGACCCACCATGGATTCCACGCCGGACAGCTGCGCGGGGCGGCCGGAGACGGTGGTGCCGAACAGCACGTCCTCGGTGCCGGTCATGCGGCCGACCAGGATGCCCCAGGCCACCTGGAGCACCGTGTTCGGGGTGACGCCCAGCGCGCTCGCCAGTCCGGTGAGCCGCGCGGTCGCCGCCTCGTCGAGGTCGAACAGGTACTCGCCGGAGAGCGCGGTGATCTCGCGACCGGCGTCGGGGCGCGCCAGCAGCGTCGGCTCGCTCACCCCGCGCAGCGCCGCCGACCACGCGGCCAGCGAGGCCGAATGATCCTGGCGCGCGGTCCATTCCAGGAAGTGGCGGTAGGAGCGCACCGCGGGCAGCGCGGTGGCGTCGGCGTGCACCGCGTAGAGCACGATCAGGTCGCGCATCAGCAGCGGCATCGACCAGCCGTCGAGCAGGATGTGGTGGTTGGACACCACGAACTGCCAACGCTGTGGCGCCACCTGGATCAGGGTGAAGCGGATCAACGGCGGCGCGGTGAGGTCGAACCGCTGCATGCGGTCGGCCTCGATCAGGTCGGCGGCCGAACCGGTCTCGGTGCGGTCGTGCTCGGCCCACGCGACGCGCACGCTGTCGAGCACCACCTGCACGGGGTTGCCGTCGTTGTCGCTGACGAACGCGGTGCGCAGGTTCTCGTAGCGGTCCACCAGCGCCTGCGCGGCCGCCCGCAGCCGGGCCGCGTCGACGCGGCCGGTGAGGGTGAGCACCGCCTGCGCGGTGTAGACGTCCACCGAGCTCGCGGCGAGGCGGGCGTGGAAGAGCAGACCCGCCTGCAGCGCGGACAGCGGCCACACGTCGGCCAGCGCGGGGAAGCGCCGTTCCCAGCCCTCGATATCGCGCTGGCTCGCGCGCACCAGGGCGAAATCGGACGGCGTGTGCCCGCCCGCTCCGGTCGAATTCGCGTGCCGGGCAACCGCTTCCAGCGCGGTACTCCACAGCTCGGCGAACTCGCGCACCTCGGCGGCGTCGAGCAGGGTGGCCGGGTAGCCGATGTTCGCGGTCAGCTTGTCGCCCACCACGATCGCGTTGACGTCCAGCGGGGCCATGGCGGGCATGTCGGCGTCGTAGGCGCCGCCGAGCGCACCGAGTTCCGGCGCGGGAGTCCAGCCGAAGCCGCGCAGCGCCTCGGGCACGTCGCTGTCGGAGACGCGGCCCAGGTAGTTGAAGCTGACCTGGCCGGGCAGCTGTGCGGGCAGCTCCGCGGCGGTGCGCGGGTTGAGGTAACGCAGCAGGCCGTAGCCGATGCCCTTGTCCGGCACCGCGAGCAGCTGCTCCTTCACCGCCTTCACGGCCTTGGACAGCGCGGGACCGCCCGCAAGGGCGGCGTCCACGTCGACGCCGGTCAGGTCGAGCCGCACCGGGAAGATGGCGGTGAACCAGCCGACGGTGCGGGACAGGTCGGCGCCGGGGACGACGTCTTCCTCGCGGCCGTGGCCTTCCAGGCGGATCAGCAGCGCGTCATCGGTGCGCGCGCCCGCGCGGCCTGCTCGCCACTTCGCGGTCGCCAAGGCGAGCGCGGTGAGCAGACCGTCGTTCACGCCGCCGTGGAACAGCGCGGGCACCGTGGTGAGCAGCGCCTTGGTGACCTCGGCGGAGACCTCGACCTGAACCTTCTCGATCGCGCCGGAGACGTCGACCGCGGGATCCATCGGACGCGAGGTCAGCAGCGGATCGGGGGTGCCGGTCACGCCGCGCCAGTAGTCGAGTTCGGCCACCCGCGAGGGGCTTTCGGCCTCGCGCTCCAGCGCGTGCGCCCAGGCGCGCATCGAGGTGGCGGGGGCCACCAGTTCGGGCTGCTGCCCGGCGGTGAGCTGGCCCCAGGCCGCGACGAAGTCCGGCACCAGGATGCGCCAGGAGACGCCGTCCACCACCAGGTGGTGGGCGACCACGATCAGGCGGCCCATCCGGCCGCCGTCCGCGGGATCGAGCCAGACGAACCGGACCACGACACCGGTGGCCGGGTCGAGTCGGTCCAGCGCGGAATCCAGTGCGGCGGAGGCGATGGCGAGCAGTTCGGCATCGGTGGCCGCGGCCGGGAACTCGACGCGCTCGATCAGCGCGTCCACGTCGACGGCGCCGGGTTCGGCGGTCCGCACCACCCAGTCGTCGCCTTCGCGGGAGAGCCGCGCGCGCAGCATGTCGTGCCGGTCGATCACCGCGCCGACGGTCGTCGCGATGCCCGCGCGGTCGATGCCGAGCGGCAGCTCCAGCGCGAGGGTCTGGTTGAACCGGCCGAAGGAGCCGGGACGCTCGGCCATGAACCGCACCACCGGGGTGAGCGGCTGGGAACCGACACCGCCGCCGGGCAATTCGGCCAGCGCGGCGACGGCCGGAGCCGAAGCGTCGGCGGTCTCGGCCACCGAGGCCAGGCCCGCGACGGTCTTCTGCTCGAACACGTGCCGCGGCGTGAACACCACGCCGCGCGCCTTGGCGCGCGAGACCAGCTGGATCGAGACGATGCTGTCGCCGCCGAGCGCGAAGAACGAGTCGTCGACGCCGACCCGCTGCACGCCGAGCACCTCGGCGAACACCTCGGCGATGATCTGCTCGACCGGCGTGCGCGCGGCGCGGAACACGACCTCGGTCGCGAACACCGGCTCCGGCAGCGCCTTGCGGTCCAGCTTGCCGACCGGAGTCAGCGGCACCCGGTCGATCACCATGATCGACGAGGGCACCATGTAGGCGGGCAGCCGGTCCTCGACGTGCGCGGTGAGCGCCGCGACATCGATGGAATGTCCTTGGGCCGCAACCACATACGACACCAGCGACACCGCGCCCGCGGCGTTCTTGTGGCCGACGGTGACCGCGAAGTCGACGCTCTCGTGCGCCGCGAGCGCGGCGTCGATCTCGCCGAGCTCGATGCGGAAGCCGCGGACCTTCACCTGGAAGTCGGAGCGGCCCACGTACTCGACCTCGCCGGTACGGGTCCAGCGGACCACGTCACCGGTGCGATACATGCGCTCGCCGTCGACGTACGGGTTGGCCACGAAACGCTCGGCCGTCAGGCCGGGGCGGGCGTGGTAGCCGCGCGCCAGCTGAATACCCGACAGATACAGCTCACCTGCGACACCCACCGGAACGGGCCTGAGCTGGGCGTCCAGGATCAGCGACCGCATGCCGCGGATGGGTCCGCCGATGGTCACCGTCTCGCCGATCACCAGCGGATCGCTGATGTTGGTCATGATGGTGGTCTCGGTCGGGCCGTAGCCGTTGTGGAAGGCGCGCAGCGCGCCGCTCTCGCCGAGCGGGACGGCCCACTTCGCGACCAGCTCCGGCGGGCACGCCTCGCCGCCCGCGACCAGCACGCGCAGCGTGTCGAGGCCGCTCGGGTCGAAGGTGGCCAGCGCGGCCGGGGTGATGAACGCGTGCGTGACCCGCTCGCCGCGGATCAGCTCGGACAGCTCCTCGCCGCCGTACACGCCGGGCGGCACCACCACGAGTGCGCCGCCCGCGCCCACCGCGAGCAACAGCTCGAGGATCGAGGCGTCGAAGCTCGGCGAGGCGAAATGCAGTGCGCGGGACTCGGAGTCGAGGCCGTAGCGCTCGATCTGCTCGACACTGAAGTTGGCAAGACCCGCGTGCGTCACCACGACGCCCTTGGGCACGCCGGTGGAGCCGGAGGTGTAGATGACGTAGGCCGGGTGCTCCGGACGCACCGGGCGGACCCGGTCGGCGTCGGTGATCGGACCGCCGTCGAAGCCGCCCAGCTCGAGCTCCTCGAGCACCAGCCAGCGCGCCGACTCCGGCAGCCCCTCGCGCACCGCGGTGACCGTGATGCCGACGGGTGAACCGGAATCGGTGACCATGTGCGCGATGCGCTCGGCCGGGTAGTTCGGGTCCACCGGCACGAACGCGGCGCCGGTCTTGGACACCGCCCACGCGGCGAACACGGAATCCGCCGAACGCGGCACGCCGACCGCGACCAAGTCCTCCGCGCCGATGCCTTCGGCGATCAGCAAGCGGGCCAAGCGGTTCGAGCGTTCATCGAGCTCGGCGTAGGACAGAGTTGTCCCCTGGAACACGACCGCGGGCGCCTGCGGGTCGCGTGCGGCGGCCTCGGCGAGCAGCTCAGGCAGCGTGCGCGCGGGCACCGCGGGAGCGCCGGTGCGCGCGACGAGATCGGCCAGCTCGGCCGCGTCGAGCACGTCGACGGCGCCGACCGTGACGGCCGGATCGGCCGCGACGGCGGTGAGCACGCGCACCCAGCGGTCCACGATCTCCTGCGCGGTGGACGCGTCGAACAGCTCGGTGGCGTAGGTCAGCGCCAGGGTCATGCCCGAGCGGTCGTTCTCCGACAGCGTGAACTGCAGGTCGAAGCGCGCCACGTTCTCTTCGAGATCGAGCGCGGAGACCGAAAGACCCGGCAGTTCCAGCGCGGTCCGCTCCAGGTTCTGGAAGGCCAGCATCACCTGGAACAGCGGGTTGCGCGATTGCGAGCGCTCCGGCGCGAGCAGCTCGACCAGGCGCTCGAACGGCACGTCGGCGTTGCCGTAGGCGTCGAGGTCGGTCTTGCGGACGCGGTCGAGCAGGTCGGTGAACGATTCGCCGTTGTCGATGCCGGTGCGCAGCACCAGGGTGTTGACGAACATGCCGACGAGGTCGTCGAGCGCCTGCTCGCCACGGCCCGCGATCGGCGTGCCGACCGCGATGTCGTCGCCGCCGGACAGTCGTGCCAGCAGCACGGCCAGCGCGCTGTGCATGACCATGAACAGCGAAGCGCCGCTGCCGCGGGCGATCTCGTCGAGCGCGGCGATCAGCTCACCGGGCAGCTCGTGGTGCAGCGTCGCGCCGCGGTGCGAGGCGATCGCCGGACGCGGGTGGTCGGCAGGCAGCGCCAGCTCGTCCGGAACACCGTCGAGGGTGCGCTGCCAGTAGGCCACCTGGCGCGCAAGCAGCGACTCCGCATCGTCCTCGGAGCCGAGGACCTCGCGCTGCCAGACCGCGAAGTCGGCGTACTGCACCGCGAGCGGCGACCAGCCGGGCGCGCTGTCCTGGGTGCGGGCCGTGTAGGCCAGCATGACGTCGCGGGTCAGCGGCGCCATGGAGAAGCCGTCGGCCGCGATGTGGTGCACGACCACGACGAGCACGTGCTCGTCCTGCCCCGCGGCGTACAGCCGGGTGCGCAGCGGAACCTGTTCGGCCACATCGAATCCCGCGGTGACGAACTCGGTCACCGCGGCGAGCAGCTCGGCCTGCGGCACCGCGACCGGGTGCAGATCGAGCGCGATGTCCTCGGCGGGAACGATCACCTGCACCGGCGTGCCGCCGTGCTCGGGGTAGCGGGTGCGCAGCGATTCGTGCCTGCGCACCACGTCTGCCACCGCGAGCCGCAGCGCCTCGATGTCGAGCGCGCCCGACATGCGGATCGCGATCGGCAGGTTGTAGGCGGCCGAGGAGGTGTCGTACTTGTTCAGGAACCACATGCGCTGCTGCGCGTAGGACAGCGGCACCAGTTCGTCGGCGGCGCGCTTGCGCGCCACCAACGGGGCCCGGCCGTCGCCGCCGGTGTGCGATTCCACCCGTGCGGCAAGGGCTTCCACCGTGGACGCCTCGAACAGCGTGCGCACCGGCACCGAGGTACCGAGCGCCGCGCCGATCCGGGACACCACCCTGGTGGCGATGAGCGAGTTGCCGCCGAGGTCGAAGAAGTCGTCGTCGACGCCGACCCGCGGCAGGTCGAGCACCTCGGCGAACACCGCGGCCACCGTCTCCTGCACCGGCGTGACCGGGGCGCGGAACGCCCTGGCCTGGGCGGCGGGCGCGGGCAGCGCGCGGCGATCCAGCTTGCCGTTGACGGTCAGCGGGATCCATTCCAGGCGGACCAATGCCGAGGGCACCATGTAGGCGGGCAGCCGCTCGGCCGCACCGGAACGCACCACGTCCAAGTCGGGAACCACATCGGGTTCGGCGACGACGTAGGCGACGATGCGCTGATCACCGGGCTGGTCTTCGCGGACGATGACCGCGGCCTGGGCGATGCCCGGCTGCGCGAGCACCGCGGCTTCGATCTCACCGAGCTCGATACGGAAACCACGCACCTTGACCTGGTCGTCGGCGCGACCCAGGTATTCCAGCTCACCGAAACGGTTCCAGCGCGCGAGGTCACCGGAGCGGTACAGACGCGAACCCGAATCGTCCGGGGTCGCGAGCGGGTTGGCCACGAAACGGGCGGCGGTCAGGTCGGGGCGGCCGAGGTAGCCGCGGGCCAACTGCGGTCCCGCGACATACATTTCGCCTGCGACACCGACAGGCACGGGGCGCAGCCGGTTGTCGAGCACGTACACCTTCAGGCCCGCGATCGCGCGACCCACGATGCTGCCGGAGGCGGCCTCGATCGTCGCCGCGTCCAGGGCACGGTAGGACACGTGCACCGTGGTCTCGGTGATGCCGTACATGTTCACCAGCACCGGAGCGGAATCACCGTGGCGGGCAACCCAATCCGACAAGCGACGCAACTCGAGCGCCTCACCACCGAACACCACGTACCGCAGCGACAGCGGCGCGGCATCCGCGGCGGCATTGCGGTCGGCTTCGGCCAATTGGTAGAAGGCCGACGGGGTTTGGTTCAACACCGTCACGCGCTCGTCGCGCAACAGCTCCAGGAACTGCTCCGGCGAACGCGAAGTGAAGTAGTCGACAACAACCACGGTGCCGCCGAACAACAGCGGACCCCACAACTCCCACACCGAGAAGTCGAACGCATACGAGTGGAACAACGTCCACACATCATCCGGACCGAAACCGAAATCACGATCCGTATTGGCGAACAGCCGCACCACATTCCGATGCGCGACCGCCACACCCTTCGGACGACCGGTGGAGCCGGAGGTGTAGATCACGTAGGCGACGTGGTCCGGGGTCAGCGCGGCACGGCGATCGGCGTCGGTGACGGGCGCGTCGTCGGCGTCCTCGACATTGCCGGTCTCCACCGCGTATCCGTCCAGCACCACCGAGGGCAGACCCGCCGGGATCTCGACCTCGACCGTGGAGTCCAGGACAACGCTGGTCGGACGCGAATCCGCCAGCACGTACGCGATCCGGTCGGCCGGGTAGGTCGGGTCCACCGGGACGTAACCGGCACCGGTCTTGACCACCGCCAGCAGCGCGACGACCAGATCCAACGACCGCGGCAGGATCACCGCGACCAGCGACTCCGGCCCCGCGCCGTCGGCGATCAGCCTGCGCGCCAACACATTCGCACGCTTGTCCAGCTCGGCGTAGCTCAACGAGTCCGCGCCGAACCGGGCCGCGACCCGATGCGGATGCGCGACGACCATCTGATCGAACAACTCGACCAGCGTCACCCCGGGCTCGGCGAACCGGCCCACACCGGCATCCGCGCCCGCCGACACCCACCGCTGCGACAGATCCAGCCGCTCGGCCTCACCCAGCAGATCGATGTCACCGACGACCACCGACGGGTCCTCGGCCACACCGCGCAGGATCCGCACCAGGCGATCGGCGAACGAGGCGACCGTCTCCGGATCGAACAGCTCGCTCGCGTAGTTCCACGACATCGCCAGCCCACCGTCGCGGGACTCGCCCACGGTCAGCTGCACATCGAACTTCGCGGTGCCCGCATCGAACTCGACGACATCCAAAGCCAAGCCCGGCAGCGAGACGGTGCCCATATCGGCGGCCGAAGCCGCCTCGAAGGTCAACCCCACCTGGAACAACGGATGATGCGCCTGCGAACGCGCCGGGCTCAGCACATCCACCAACCGCTCGAACGGCACGTCGGCGTTGGCGAACGCCGCCAGGTCCGTGCGCCGCACCTGCTCGAGCAGATCGCTGAACTTCCCGCCCAGATCGATCTCGTTGCGCAACACCAGCGTGTTGACGAACATGCCGACCAGATCATCGAGCGCACGCTCGCCACGACCCGCGATCGGCGTGCCGATCGCGATATCGGTGCTGTTGGACAACCGCGCCGCCCACGTCGCCAACGCGGCGTGCACGACCATGAACAGGGTCACGCCATGCGCGCGCGCCACATCCTCGAGCGCGCGGTGCAGCTCGGCGTCCACCGAGAATGCGTGCAGCCCACCGGCATTCGACGCGACCTCCGGACGCGGCCGATCCGCGGGCAACTCGATCTGATCGGGCAGATCACGCAACTGCTCGGCCCAGTAGGCGATCTGCTTCGCCGCCACGGACTCCGCGTCGTCCTCGGAGCCGAGGACCTCGCGCTGCCACAGCGCGTAATCGGCGTACTGCACCTCGAGCGGCGCCCAGCCGGGCGCTTCCCCGCCGGCGCGCTCGGTGTAGGCCACCACCACATCGCGCAGCAGCGGACGCAGCGAGAAGCCGTCGGCGCTGATGTGGTGCATCACGAGCACCACGACGTTGCTGCGCTCGTCGACGGTGAGCAGGTCGGCGCGGAACGGGATCTCGTGGGTCACGTCGAAGTGCACGCTCGCGAGTTCGACGATGCGCGACGGCAGTTCGGTGCTCGGCACCCACTCCGTCGCCAGATCGAAGCGCACCTCGTCGGCGGGCAGGACACGCTGGTAGCCCTCGCCCTCCACCTCCGGGTAGATGGTGCGCAGCGCCTCGTGGCGCGCGATCACGTCGCGGATCGCGGCTTGCAGCGCCACGGCGTCCAGCTTGCCGGTCAACCGGATGGCGACCGGGATGTTGTTCACCGCGGTGCGGTTGTCGAAGCGGTTGAGGAACCACATCCGCTGCTGAGCGAGCGAGAGCGGCACCAGCTCCGGCCGCGGCTGCGCGACCAGCGGCGCCTTGGCGCCGGTTCCGGTGGCCGATTCCACCTTGGCGGCCAGCGCGGCGACGGTGGAGGCCTCGAACAGGGTGCGCAGCGGGATCTGGGTGTCCAGCGCCTCGCCCAGCCGGGCCGCGACCTGGGTCGCTACCAGCGAGTTGCCGCCGAGACCGAAGAAGTCGTCGTCCAGGCCGACGCGGTCGATGCCGAGCACGTCGGCGAACGCGCTGGCCACGATCTGCTGCACCGGGGTGACCGGGGCCTGGAAGACCTTGGCCTCGAACGTCGGCTCCGGCAGCGCCTTGCGGTCCAGCTTGCCCGAGGTGTTCAGCGGGAACGCGTCGAGCACCACGAACGCCGCGGGCACCATGTAGGCGGGCAGCTGCGTGGCGAGCGCGGACTTGCCGCGCTCGATGTCGATGACCGTGCCCGGCTTGGCGATGAGGTAGGCCACCAGCTGATCGCCGGTGCGCTCGTCGGTGCGCACCACGACCACCGACTGCGAGACCTCGTCCAGCGCGGTCAGCGCGCCCTCGATCTCGCCGAGTTCGATGCGCAGGCCGCGCAGCTTCACCTGGAAGTCGGTGCGGCCCAAGTACTCCAGCTCACCGGCGGGCGTCCACGCCACCAGGTCGCCGGTGCGGTACATGCGCACGCCGTGGCCGAACGGGTCGGCGAGGAAGCGTTCGGTGGTCAGATCGGGGCGGGTGACGTAGCCGTAGGCCAGCTGCGCGCCCGCCAGGTACAGCTCGCCCGGCACGCCGACCGGCACCGGCCGCAGGCGCGAATCCAGCACGTACACCTGGGTGTTGAACACCGGGGCGCCGATCGGCACCGTGACGGTGTCGGCGTCGGTGACCTCGTGGAAGGTCACCTCTACGCCCGCCTCGGTGGGACCGTACAGGTTGTGCAGGCGCGCGCCGGTCAGCTCGCGCAAGCGCTGCGCGGTGACCGCGGGCAGGCCTTCACCGGAGGCGAAGACGTTGCGCAGGCCGGTGCATTCCGCCGCGCGCGGCTCGACGACGAACAGCGACATCATCGACGGCACGAAGTGCGCCGTGGTGATCTGCTCGTCGATGATCAGCTGGGCGAGGTAGGCCGGGTCGCGGTGACCGTCCGGCTTGGCGACCACCAGGCGCGCGCCGACCTGCAAGGGCCAGAAGAACTCCCACACCGACACGTCGAACGTGGCGGGCGTCTTCTGCAGGACCACGTCGTCGGCGGCGAGGCCGTACTGCGCGTGGCCCCACACCAGACGGTTGATGATCGCGGCGTGCGAGACCGCCACGCCCTTCGGGCGGCCGGTGGAGCCCGACGTGAAGATGACGTACGCGGTGTTGCCGGTGCGCAGCGGGCGGTGCCGGTCCGCGTCGGTGAGCGGCTCGTCGGAGTACGCGGACAGGTCCAGCTCGTCGATGCGCACCTGGCGCGCGAGCGCGACGCCGAGATCCGAGCCGGAGGTCAGCACGCAGACGGGGCGGGCGGTGTCGAGGATGTGTTCGATGCGCTCGGTCGGGTTGTCCGGGTCCAGCGGCACGTACGCGCCACCGGCGGCGGACACCGCGTACATGCCGACCAGCAGGTCGAGCGAGCGGCGCATGCCGAGGGCCACATACGATTCCGGGCCGACACCGTTCTGCTTGAGCCAGCGCGCCAGGCGGTGCACCCGGCTCGCGAACTCGGCATAGGACAGACTTGTCCCCTCGAAGGTGAGTGCGACCGCGTCCGGGGTGCGCGCGGCCTGCGCCTCGAACAGCGCGACCAGCGTCGCGGGGTCGTCGCCCACCGGCGAGGCCAGGGCCGCGTCGACCGCGAATTCGGTGTCGTTCCACTGCTTCAGGACCAGCGCGCGCTCGGCGTCGTCGAGCAGCTCGATGTCACCGATCACGGTCGACGGCGCGGCGGCGATCCCGCGCAGCACGCGCAGGAAGCGGGCGCCGAAGGCGTTCGCGAAGGCGGGGTCGAAAAGGTCGGTGGCGTAGACGAGTTCGGCGTCCATCTCGGACGCGCCCTCGGGCACCTCGCTCAGCGTGAGCTGCATGTCGAACTTGGCCGTCGGCTGATCGATGCCGAGTTCGGACACCGTCAGGCCGGGCAGCTCCAGCGAGGTGCGGCCCATGTTCTGGAACGAGAGCATCACCTGGAACAGCGGATGCCGCGCCTGCGAGCGGGCCGGGTTGAGCACCTCGACCAGCCGCTCGAACGGCACGTCCGCGTGCGCGAACGCCTGCAGGTCGCGTTCGCGGACCTGGGCGAGCAGATCGGTGAACGAGGCGGCGGTGTCGATCTGGGTGCGCAGCACCAGGGTGTTGACGAACATGCCGACGAGGTCGTCGAGCGCCTGCTCGCCGCGGCCCGCGACCGGGATGCCGATGGCGATGTCGTCGGCGCCGGACAGGCGCGACAGCAGCGTCGCGAAGGCGCTGTGCACCACCATGAACAGGGTGGTGCCGTGCGCGTGCGCGACCCGGTTCAGCTCGTCGATCAGCTCGCCGGGCACCCGGAAGCGGTGCGTGCCCGCCTCGTAGGAGGCCACGCTCGGGCGCGGCTTGCCCGGCAGGCGCAGTTCGTCGGGCAGATCGGCCAGCGCCCCGCGCCAGTAGTCGAGCTGCTCGGAGATGAGCGAGGTGGGATCGTCCTCCTCGCCAAGGGTTTCGCGCTGCCAGAGCGCGAAATCGACGTACTGGACGGCCAGCGGCGGCCAGCCCGGCTCGGAGTTCGAGGTGCGCGCCACGTAGGCGGTCATCAGGTCGCGCACCAGCGGCCGCATGGAGAAGCCGTCGGCGGCGATGTGGTGCACGACGACCGCGAGCACGTAATCGCGCTCGCCCAGTTCGTAGATGCGCAGGCGCACCGGCGGTTCGGCGGTGACGTCGAAGCCGCGGTTCACGAATTCGTAGAGGGCGCCGTACATCTCGGGCTCGTCGGCCTCGACGATGTCCAGTTCCGGAATGGCGTGGATGGACGGCAGCACCCGCTGGTACGGGACACCCTCCTGCGACGGGTACACAGTCCGCAGCGACTCGTGCCGCGCGATCACGTCGCCGAGCGCACCGCGCAGCGCGGTCGGATCCAGCAGACCCCGCAGCCGGACGGCGGCCGGGATGTTGTAGGTGCCCGCCGCCGCGCCCGGCTCGGTGCCGAAGTCGAAGCGGTTGAGGAACCACATGCGCTGCTGTGCCAGCGACAGCGGCGGATACTCCGGACGGGTGCGGACGCTGAGCGCTTGGCGCACACCGGTGCCCGCGTGCGATTCGACACGGGCGGCCAGCGCGCCGACGGTGGGCGCCTCGAAGAGCGTGCGCACACCGACCTCGGCGTCGAGCGCCTTGCTCAGTCGCGCCGCGACCTGGGTTGCGACCAGCGAGTTGCCGCCCAGCTCGAAGAAGTCGTCGTCGACGCCCACCCGGGTGACGCCGAGCAGATCGGCGAAGATGTCGGCGACGATCTCCTCGATCGGCGTGGACGGCGCGCGGAAGGTCTTGGCCTCGAAGACCGGCGCGGGCAGCGCCTTGCGGTCCAGCTTGCCGGAGGCGTTGACGGGGAACGCGTCCAGCACGACCAGCGCCGCGGGCACCATGTACCCGGGCAGCGCCGCGGCGAGGCCCGCCTTCACCGCGGTCTGATCGACGACGGAATCCGATTCGGCGACAACGTAACCCACCAGCTGGTCGCCCGCGTGCGCGTCCGAGCGCACCACGACCACCGACTGCGCGACACCGGGCTGCGCGAGCAGCGCCGCCTCGATCTCGCCCAGCTCGATACGCAGACCGCGCAACTTCACCTGGAAGTCGGTGCGGCCCAGGTACTCCAGCTCACCCTGCTTCGTCCAGGTGACCAAGTCACCCGTGCGGTACATCCGCGAACCGACGGCGCCGTAGGGGTTGGCGACGAAGCGATCCGAGGTCAGGTCGGTGCGGCTCAGGTAGCCCAGCGCCAGCTGATCGCCCGCCAGGTACAGCTCACCCGCGACACCCGGCGCGACCGGATGCAAACGTGAATCCAGCACGAACACCTGGGTGTTCCACACCGGACGACCGATCGGCACCGACACCTCGTCGGAATCGACGACCTCGTGATAGGTGACGTCGACCGCGGCCTCGGTCGGGCCGTACAGGTTGTGCAGGCGCGCACCGGTCAGCTCGCGCAACCGCTGTGCGGTCGGCGCGGGCAGCGCCTCACCGGAGGCGAACACCTGACGCAGGCGCGGCACGGGGACGTTCGCGGTGTCGCCCGGCGTCGTATTACCCAGCGTCGAGACGAACACCGACAGCATCGACGGCACGAAATGCGCCGTGGTGATGCCGTGTTCGGCGATGATCTGCGCGAGGTACACCGGGTCGCGATGACCGTCCGGCTTCGCCACGACCAACCGGGCGCCGGTCTGCAAGGGCCAGAAGAACTCCCACACCGACACGTCGAAGGTGGCGGGGGTCTTCTGCAACACGGCGTCGGCTGCGTCGATCGGGTACTCGTGCTGCATCCACAGCAGACGGTTCACGATCGCGGCATGGCTGACCGCCACGCCCTTCGGCCTGCCGGTCGAGCCGGAGGTGAAGATGACGTAGGCGGTGTTGCCCGGCAGGAGCGGGCGCACCCGCTCGGCGTCGGTGATCGGCGCGCCGCTGGTCTGCGCCGCGCTCGGCAGGTCGTCGACGAACAGCGCGGTGATCGCGTCGTCCGCGACGAAACCGTCGCGGCGGGTGGTCAGCAGCAGGCTGGGCCGCGCGGTGTCGAGAATGTGGCCGATACGGTCGGCGGGCTGATCCGGGTCGAGCGGCACGTAGGCCGCGCCCGCCTGGAGCACCGCGTACATCGCGACGACCAGCTCCGTCGACCGCCGCATCGCCAGCGCTACCAGGGATTCCGGGCCGACGCCGGAGGCGATCAGCTGCCTGGCGATCCGGTTGGCGCGCTCCTGGAGCTCGCGGTAGGTGAGCTGTTCGTCCTGATAGACCAGCGCAACGGCGTCCGGGGTCGCCGTCACCTGCGCGTCGAACAGCGAGACGAGCGTCTCCGCGGGCACCGCGTGGGCGGTGCCGTTCCAGTCGACGAGAACCTGTGCGTTCTCGTCGGGCGCGAGCAGGTCGATATCGCCGATCGGCACGTTCGGATCGGCGATGACGGCCGCCAGAATGCGGTCCAGGCGGCGCGCGAAGGCGGCCACCGTCGACTCGTCGAAAAGGTCGAGGGCATAGGAGAACTCGGCCGACATGCCGGCGGCCTCGCCGCGCTCGTCCTGGGTCTCCTGCAGGGTCAGCTGCAGGTCGAACTTCGCGAGGCGGGCGTCGTAGTCGACGCCGTGCACCGAGAGGCCGGGCAGCTGCAGGGTGGCCTGCTTGGTGTTCTGGAAGGCCAGCATCACCTGGAACAGCGGATGCCGCGCCTGCGAGCGAGCCGGGTTGAGCACCTCGACGAGCCGCTCGAACGGCACGTCGGAATGCGCGAACGCCTGCAGGTCGGTGTCCCTGGCATTGTCGAGCAGCTCGGCGAAGGTGCCCGCGCCGTCCACCTCGGTGCGCAGCACCAGGGTGTTGACGAACATGCCGATCAGGTCGTCGAGCGCGGCCTCACCGCGGCCCGCGACGGGCGTGCCGATGGCGATGTCGGAGGTGCCGCTGGCCCGCGCCAACAGCACCGCGAGGGCGCTGTGCATGACCATGAACAGCGAGGCGTTGTAGCGGCGGCCCAATTCGACCAGGGCGCGCTGGGTTTCGCCGGAGATCACGAACGCGTAGGTGCCGCCCTGGTAGGAGGCGACCGCCGGACGCGGGTGATCGGACGGCAGCACCAGCTCGTCGGGCAGGTCGGCGAGCTCGCGGGTCCAGTAGTTGATCTGGCTGGAGATCAGCGAACGCGAATCGTCCTCCGAGCCGAGGATCTCGCGCTGCCAGAGGGCGTAATCGGCGTACTGGACCGGCAATTCGGCCCAGGTCGGCGCTTCCCAGGTGGTGCGCGCCGCGTACGCGACGATGACGTCGCGCGAGAGCGGGCCCATCGACCAGCCGTCGGCGGAGATGTGATGCACCACCATGCCGAGCACGTACTCGGTCTCGCTGATCTCGAAAAGCCGTGCGTGCAGCGGCACTTCGCTGGTCACGTCGAAGGCCATGGTGGCCAGGTCGATCAGGTGCTCGAGCAGGGTCTCCTCGGTCACCCGGTACGGGGTGAGGTCCGGCACGATCTGGGCCGCGTCGAGGACCACCTGCACCGGGCCGTCTCCGGTCTCCGGGAAGACGGTGCGCAGCGACTCGTGCCGGTCGATGACGTCGATGACCGCGACCTGCAGGGCGGCGACGTCGAGTTCGCCGGAGAGCCGGATGGCGACCGGGATGTTGTTGACCGCCGAGGAGATGTCGAAGCGGTTCAGGAACCACATGCGCTGCTGGGCAAGCGACAGCGGCACCTCGTCGGGCCGCTCGCGCGCGACGAGCGCCTTGCGCGCGCCGTCGCCCGCCTGCGATTCCACGCGGGCGGCGAGTGCGGCGACGGTGGGTGCTTCGAAGAGCATGCGCACCGGGACACGGGTGTCCAGGGCGATGCCGACGCGGGAGGCGACCTGGGTGGCGATGAGGGAGTTGCCGCCGAGGTCGAAGAAGTCGTCGTCGACACCGACGCGGGGCAGATCGAGCACGTCGGCGAAGACCTGGGCGACGATCTCTTCGATCGGGGTTGCGGGAGCGCGGAATTCGCGTACCTCGAACACCGGTGCGGGCAGAGCGCGGCGGTCCAGCTTGCCGTTGACGGTCAGCGGGATCGCGTCCAGGGCCATGAAGGCCGAGGGCACCATGTAGGCAGGCAGCCGGTCGGAGGCGGCGTGGCGGACCGTGTCGAGGTCGAGTTCGGCGCCGGGTTCGGCGACGACGTAGGCGACGATGCGCTGGCCACCAGGCTGGTCCTCGCGGACGATGACCGCGGCCTGGGCGATACCGGGCTGTTCGAGAACGGCGGCTTCGATCTCGCCGAGCTCGATACGGAAACCACGCACCTTGACCTGGTCGTCGGCGCGACCCAGGTACTCGAGCTCACCGAAACGGTTCCAGCGCGCGAGGTCACCGGAGCGGTACAGGCGCGAGCCCGCGGTGTCGGCGTCGGCGAGAGGGTTGGCCACGAAGCGAGCCGTGGTGAGGTCGGGGCGGCCGAGGTAGCCGCGCGCCAATTGCGGTCCGGCGACATACATTTCGCCGACAACGCCAACCGGGACCGGCTGGAGCCGGTTGTCCAGGACGTAGACGCCGAGTCCAGAGATGGCACGGCCGACGATGCTGCCGGAAGCCGCTTCGATCGTCGCGGCATCCAGGGCACGGTACGACACGTGCACCGTGGTCTCGGTGATGCCGTACATGTTCACCAGCACCGGAGCGGAATCACCGTGGCGGGCAACCCAATCCGACAGACGACGCAGCTCGAGCGCCTCACCGCCGAACACCACGTAACGCAGCGACAGCGGCGGCGCGTCGGGTCCGGCGGTGCGGTCGGCCTCGGCGAGCTGGTAGAACGCCGACGGAGTCTGGTTGAGAACGGTCACCCGCTCCTCGCGCAGCAGTTCCAGGAACTGCTCCGGCGAACGCGAAGTGAAGTAGTCGACAACAACCACGGTGCCGCCGAACAGCAGCGGACCCCACAACTCCCACACCGAGAAGTCGAACGCATACGAGTGGAACAACGTCCACACATCATCAGGACCGAAACCGAAATCACGATCCGTATTGGCGAACAGCCGCACCACATTCCGATGCGCGACCGCCACACCCTTCGGACGACCGGTGGAGCCGGAGGTGTAGATGACGTAGGCGACGTTGCCGGGGTTCAGCGGCGCGGAGCGGTCCGCGTCGGTGATCGGGGTATCGGCGAAATCGGTGGTGTCGACGGCGAATTCGTCCAGCACCACGGTGGGCAGTTCGTCCGGGACGACGACGTCCACCGACGAATCGATGACCACGCTGGTCGGACGCGAATCCGACAACACGTACGCGATGCGATCGGCCGGGTAGGTCGGGTCCACCGGCACATAACCGGCACCGGTCTTCACCACCGCAAGCAGCGCGACGACCAGCTCGATCGAGCGCGGCAGGATCACCGCGACCATCGATTCCGGGCCGGCGCCGTCGGCGATCAGCCTGCGCGCCAACACATTCGCGCGCCGATCCAGCTCGGCGTAGGTCAGCGACTCCGCGCCGAATCGCGCGGCGATCCGCTCGGGGTACGCGGCGACCGCCTGGTCGAACAGCGCGGCCAGGGTGATTTCGGGGTCGGCGAAGCGGCCCGTGCCGCCGTCGGCGCCGGAGAACACCCAGTCCCGCGAGACGGCGAGCCGCTCGTCGGCGGCGAGCACGTCGATCTCGCCGACCACGACCGCGGGATCGGCGACGACGCTGCGCAGGATGCGCACGAAGCGTTCGGCGAACGAGGTCACCGTCTCGGTGTCGAACAGGTCGGTGGCGAACTGCACCGCCGCCGTCATGCCGTCGGGCTCGCCGTTGCCGCCGCGCTCCTCGGTGATGGTCCACTGCAGGTCGAACTTGGCGATGTCGACCTCGAGCTCGGTGGCGGTCACCGAGAGACCGGGTAGCTCGAGCGCGCCGTGCGCCATCTCCTGGAAGGAGAGCATCACCTGGAACAGCGGATGCCTGGCCTGCGAGCGGGTCGGGTTCAGCACCTCGACGAGACGCTCGAACGGCACGTCGGCGTATGCGAACGCCGCGAGGTCGGTTTCCCTTGTGCGCGTGAGGAAGTCGGTGAACGACTTGCCGCTGTCCACGTCGGAGCGCAGCACCAGCGTGTTGACGAACATGCCGATCAGGTCGTCGAGCGCCTGCTCGCCACGACCCGCGATCGGCGTGCCGATCGCGATGTCGCTGGTGCCCGAGAGGCGACCGAGCAGCACCGCGAGCGAGGCGTGCACGACCATGAAAAGGCTGACGCCCTGCGCGCGGGCCAACCCGGCGAGGGCGGTGTGCAGCTCGGCGTCGATGTCGAAGCGCACCGTGCTGCCGTGGAAGCTCTGCACCGGCGGACGCGGCCGATCGGTGGGCAGATCCAGCTGATCGGGCAGGCCGCCGAGCTGGCGTCGCCAGTAGGCGATCTGACGGGCGGCCATCGAGCCGGGATCGGCTTCGGAGCCGAGCAGTTCGCGCTGCCAGATGCTGTAGTCCTGGTACTGCACCGGCAGCGGCGACCACGCGGGCGCCTCCCCGGCGGCCCGCGCCAGATACGCGCTGGCCACATCGCGCGAGAGCGGACCGAAGGAGAAACCATCGGCCGCGATGTGATGCACCACGAACGCGACCGCGTGGTCGGGCGTCCCGTTGGTCGATCCACCCGTCACCTGATAGATCCGCACCCGGATCGGCAGCTCACGCGCCACATCGAAGCCCAGGCTGGCGAACTCGGTGAGCACACCGGCCAACTCGGATTCGTCGATCGCCTGCACCGAGATCGCCAAATTGATCTCGTCATCCGGAACGACCTGCTGATACCCGCCGTCACCGGACTCCGGAAACACCGTCCGCAACGACTCCTGACGCGCCATCACGTCATTGAGCGCAGCCTTGAGCGCCGCAATGTCGACATGCCCGCGCAACCGCACCACGAACGGCAAGTTGTAGGTCGGCGCCGCCGGATCGAACTGGTTGATGAACCACATCCGCTGCTGCGCCAGCGACAGCGGCACCCGCGCAGGCAACTGCTGGGCCACCAACGGCGGACGCGAACCGTCACCCGGACCCGCCGTCTCCGCCCGCGCCGCGAGACCGGCCACCGTCGGAGTCTCGAACAAGGCCCGCACACCGATCTGCGTGCCGAACGCCGCACCGATCCGCGACACCACCTGCGTCGCGACCAGCGAGTTACCACCCAGGTCGAAGAAGTTGTCGTCGATGCCGATCTGCTGCCTGCTGAGCACATCGGCGAAGATCCCCGCCACGATCTGCTCGGCCTGCGTCCGCGGCGCCCTATACCCCGTATCCGCGGCGAACACCGGCTCCGGCAACGCCTTACGATCCAGCTTGCCGGAAGTGTTGAGCGGGAACGCCTCCAACACCATCACCGACGCGGGCACCATGTAGCTCGGCAGCTGCTCGGACGCGAAACGCGTCAACTCCACCGGATCGATCGACAGCCCCGGCGCAGGCACCACATAGGCAACCAACTGCTGACCGGTCGCGGTATCGACCACCAGCACCGCCGACTGGCTCACCGCCGGATGAGCCAACGTCACCGTCTCGATCTCACCCAGCTCGATCCGCTGACCACGGAACTTCACCTGGAAATCGGTACGACCGATGTACTCCAACGTGCCCACGGCACTCCACCGCACCAAGTCACCGGTGCGGTACATGCGCTCGCCGTTCGTGCCGAACGGGTTGGCCACGAATCGATCCGAGGTCAGGTCGGGGCGGCCGCGGTAACCGCGGGCCAGCTGGCGACCACCCAGGTACAGCTCGCCGGGAGCGCCGATCGCGGCCGGACGCAGCCGCGAATCCAGCACGTAGACCTCGACGTTCCACTCCGGGATGCCGATCGGCACCGTCACCGTGTCGGCGGCGGTGGCCTCCCAGTAGGTCACCGAGACCGCGGCCTCGGTGGGGCCGTACAGGTTGTGCAGGCCCGCGGAGGTGATCGCGCGGAAGCCCGCGGCGGTCTCCGGCGGCAGCGCCTCACCGATCACGAACACCGCGCGCAGCGTCGCGCACTGCTCCGCGGTGGCGTGCGCGACGAACACCGTCAGCATCGAGGGCACGAAGTCGGTGACCGTCACCCCGTGGCGCTCGATCATCTGCGCCACGTACAGCGGATCGCGATGCCCGTCGGGTGCGGCGACGACCAGTTTCGCGCCGACCATCAACGGCAGGAAGTAACCCCACAGCGACACGTCGAAGGTGGTCGCGGTCTTCTGCAGATACACATCGGCCGCGGTCAACCGGTACTCGTCGAGCATCCACAGCTGCTGGTTGACGATCGCGTGATGAGTGACCGCCACACCCTTCGGGCGACCCGTCGAACCCGAGGTGTAGATGACATAGGCGGTGTTGGCCGGACGCAACGGCGCCAGCCGGTCCGCATCGGTCACCGGCTCGGCGGAGAACTCCGACACGTCCAGAGTGTCGATCTCCACCCGCCGCACCGACTCCGGCAACTCCAACTCGTCGTGCGACACCGTCAGTACGCACACCGGATCGGCCGAATCCAGAATGTAGGCGGTGCGATCGGCCGGATGATCCGGATCGATCGGCACATACGCGCCACCGGCCTTGAGCACCGCGTGCATGCCGATGACCAGCTCCAGCGAACGCCGCATCCCCAAAGCCACCAACGACTCCGGGCCCACACCATCGGCAATGAGGAACCGCGCCAGGCGGTTCACCCGCGCACCGAACTCGGCATAGGTCAGCGTTTCGCCCTCGAAATCGAGGGCGATGTTGTCGGGAGTCAGCGGGATCTGGGCATCGAGCAAGGCCGCCAACGTGGTATCGGGAACGTCCTGCTCGGCGTCGTTCCACTCCACCAGCGTGGTCTCACGCTCGGCGGCCGTGGTCACCGGCAGATCCCACACCCGAGCCCCGGCATCGGCAGCCAGGAACCGGTCGAAGAACTCCAGGAACCGGCCGTGATGCGCGCGCGCCTCGTCCTCGGTGTAGAGGTTCGGGTTGGTCTCGAAGTCGATATTCGACCGAGTGCCCCCGACGGACTGGTAGAAGTTGACGCCCAGGTCCTCGATGCTGCCGGTGGACAGCAGGTTCAGCTGGCCGACCATCGGGCCGAGTGCCATCTCGCTGTGGAACAGCATGATGTTCACCCACGGGCCGAAGAACTCCGTGGTGACGACGCCGTCGCCTGCCGAGTCACGGCGAATGTCCTCGTGCCGGTAACGCTGATGGCGCAGCGCGCCCGACACCTCGACCTGCACCGACTTCAGCAGCTCGGCAACGGTCGTGTCGTGCCCGACCCGCAAGCGCAGCGGCACGATGTTGGAGACCACGCCGCCGGAGCGGCGCATGGTCGCGGTGGTGCGCGCGGTCACCGGGAGGCTGAGGATCACGTCCTCGGCGCCGGTCAGCTGCGCGAGGTAGGTCGCGAAACCGGCGATGAGCAGGCCGGCGGGCGAGTTGTCGTGCCGGGCGACGGCCTCGGCGAGCAGCGCGTCCTGGTCGGGCGACAGCGTGGCGCTGGAAATCCCGTTGACCGGTGCCGGCGGCGCGGAGCGACCCGCCAGGCTGGAGCCCTCCTCCAGACCGGCGACCCGCCCGGCCCAGTGCTCCTTGTCCGACTGGAAACGGGTGCTGTCGCGGTAGCCGAGTTCCGACTCGAGCAGCGACTTCAGATCAGCAGCCTTGGCCGGGTCCGGCTCGACGCCGTTCACCGCGGCCGTGTAGCGCTCGGCGATCCTGGTGACGAAGGTCATCGCGCCGAAGCCGTCCAGCGCGATGTGGTGCGCCCGCGAGTACCAGAACCAGCGGGAATCCTCGAGCCGCAGGGCGGCGGCACGGACCAGGCGATCGCCCGCGATGTTCAGCGGACGGCTGTACTCGGCGCGCATCCACTCGGCGGCGGCGGCCTCCGGGTTCGCGGCGTCACGCAAGTCGACGTACTCCAGCGTGGAGTCCTGCGTGGGGTCGACGGTCTGGAACGGCTGACCATCGCGCTCGACGACCTTCAGGAAGCCTGAACCCAGCTCCAGCGCAGCCTCGCGGCTGGCCTGCTCCAACGCGGCGACATCGAGGTCACCGCGCAGGTCGACGTACTGTGCGATGTTGATCGGCACCTGCGGATCGACGTGCTGGGCATACCAGATGCCCAGCTGTGCGGGCGACAGCGGGAAGAATTCGCCACCAGCTTCGCCGTTCCCGCCGAAATCCAGCCGGTCCAACCGTAACCTCGCTTCCGGAACACCACGCAAGCGCTCCCCGACGACACCCGGACAGGACGCTCACCTTTCACAGCGTGGCGCCCGCGTTCCCGGGTTCAGTTCTCAATATCAATCAGGCAAAAATGTTCACTGGCACTATCTGTCCAGTGGGCCGATCTTGTTACATGGGCTCGACCGCGCCCACTACCCACCGACCGGCCGAGCCGGGATGTTTCTCGCAGATCACCGGAACAATCTACCCGCGCCTCCCCTGACCGACCAACCAAGATCCATAGCGTTGGAACATCACCCCTGGCAGCGCGTTCGGGTCAGGTTTGCTGGATCCGATGTAGCGGTTCTCACAGCGATGTCGCTCACTGCGCGAGACCCGGGCGGAATCCGTTCAGTGCCCTTTCCGCACGAGACCCGATCGGCGGGAGGCTCGTTCCCCAGCGCGGCTCGGACACACCGTGGCACACAGTCCGCTTCGGCCGCACCCTCCGCACCCACGAGACCCGCGCGCCGGCCTTTCGCAGACTTCGATGGAACCGTCGCCGGTTCGGCAGCGTCTAGAGGGTTGTCGGTATGTTTTGGACCAGCACGGTTCGGGCGGAGTAGCGGAGGGGTCGGTCGTGGGTATCGAGATTCCGGAGCCGTTGCAGTGGGCTGCGAAATATGTTGTGGGGGCTGGGGATTGGCCTGAGGGTGATGAGACGGCGATGCGTCGGGTGGAGTCGGCGTGGTCGGGTTTGGCGGAGACGTTGCGGGGGTTGGATTCCGAGGCTTCGTATGTGGTGAAGGCTGCGATCTCGGCGTTGGATGGTGAGACCGGTGCGGCGTTGGCGTCGCATTGGGAGAAGTTGGGTGGGGGTGCGGGGGCTTTCGATGGGCTGATCAAGCATGTGGAGACGTTGGCTGATCAGATCGGTGATGGTGCTGCGGATATCGAGCACACGAAGTTGGTGATCATTGCGTCGTTGGTGATTTTCGCGGTGGAGATGGCTGCGGCGTTGGCGGCGATGGCGACGGGGGTGGGTGCGCCTGCGGGGGCGGCGGCGGGTGCGGCGGCGCGGGCGGCGACGCAGGTGGCGATTCGGGTCGCGATCAAGGCGTTGGTGAAGCGGATTATTTCGAAGGCGGCGATGAAGGCGGCGGGGCGGGCGGTGTTGCGGGGGGCGTGGGAGGCGGTGTTGGAGGAGGCGTTCCTGGATGTGGGGTTGAAGTTGGCGCAGGTGGCGGCGGATCGGCGGGATCCGTTGTCGAAGGAGGAGTGGGTCGAGTCTGGGAAGACGTTGTTGACCGCGGGGGTGGCGGGTGCGACGGAGGGGTTGTTGGGTGGTTCGGGGGGTCCGGGTCGGGGTGGGAGTCCGGTGGTGGAGGGGTTGAAGGAGGTGGGGAAGGAGTCGTTGACGGGGTTGGCGGGGGAGGTTGCGGGGGCGGCGACGGATGCGGCGTTGAACGATAGGCCGTTCGATTTGGGGGAGGTGTTGACGGCGGAGACGTTGACGTCGTCGTTGGTGGGGGGTGTGCAGTCGGGGATCGAGTCGGCGGGGGATCGTGGGTCGGATGCGGGGGATGGTGCCGGTGATGAGGGGGCCGGGGATGAGGGTGGTCCCGGGGAGGGGGAGCAGGGCGATCCGGGGGATCGGAACCAGCAAGATGATGCTGGTCGGCAGGACGATCCTGGGCAGAACCAGGATGAGGGTCAGCAGGACGATCCGGGTCGGCAGGGTGATCAGGGTCAGCAGAATCAGAATCAGAATCAGCAGGATGGTCCGGGACGGGATCAGCAGGATCCGGGGCGGACGCAGCCGTCGGGGACGCAGAACGATTCCGGTCAGCAGTCCCAGCCTGCGGGGAGTCAGCAGTCGCAGCCGTCGGGTCAGCAGAACCAGCCGTCGGGTCAGCAGTCGCAGTCCTCGGAGCAGCCGAACCAGCCGACAGGTCAGCAGAACCAGTCATCGGACCAGTCGAGCCAGCCGTCGGGCCAGCAGACACAACCCTCGGGTCAGCAGAACCAGTCACCGGAGCAGTCGACGCCACCACCGGGTCCGCAGTCGCAATCGCCGGACCAGCCGACGGGCCAGCAGACGCAACCTTCGGGTCAACAGAACCAGTCGCCGGAACAGCCGTCACAGTCGAGCCAGCCGACGGGCCAGCAGTCGCCACCCTCGGACCAACAAAGCCAGCCTTCAGGCCAGCAGACACCCGCAGGTCAACAGAACCAGTCACCAGAGCAGTCGACGCCACCATCGGGTCAGCAGTCACAGCCCTCCGGTCAGCAGCCGCAGCCTTCGGACCAGTCCGCACAACCCTCTGGTCAGCAGTCACAGCCGTCCGGTTCGGCAGGCGATCCGGGCCAGCCGCCGTCGGGTCAGTCCACCCAGCCCGGTCAGAGCACCCAACAGGACCAGTCCCCGGGCACCGAGCAGACCCCGACCCAGCGCAACGACTCGCAACCGAACACCCCGAACCCCACGGGTTCGACAAACTCGAGCACCCCGACCGGCGGCGACCCGCAACGTCCCGGCCCCGGTGACTCGACCGGCCAGGACAACACCCCACCTGCACGCGACACCACTCCGGATGATCCGTCGAGCCACGCGACCACCCAGGAAGGCCCGTCCAACCAAACCGGCACGCCGCCGACCGGCCAGAACAGCGGCGGCAACCCGTCGAGCCAGAACCCTGCGCCGACGAGCCCGTCCAACCCGAGTTCCACGAACGCACCGTCCACCAGCCCGGACGCCACCGACCAGAACGGTCGCGAGAACAACCCCACGTCCAGCACCCCGACCGGTTCGGTACCCACCCAACCGACCACACCGAGCAATCCCACCACCCCGACCTCCGGCGTCCCAGGAACGATTCCCACCCAGGACCCGTCCCGCAATACAGACGACCGCACACCGTCTACACCGTCGACTCCCGCGAACGGCACTCCGTCTACACCGTCGACCCCGGGAAACACGACCCCGTCGAGCCCCGCGACGACACCGGTAACCCCAACCGGGGCGAACCCGGGCACATCGAACGCGGACGACACGACAACGTCAGCCACCACCCCTCCGGGCACCACCGGCACTCCGGCCGCGAGCAACCCGACAACCCCCGCACCGAACGCGCCAGCGGCAGCCACGCCACCTCCGTCCGCACCCACCTCACCGCCCCCTACCGGCCCCACCCAGTCGAACCCGAGCGGCACCGTTTCGACGGACACCGCCGGCTCTCCCACCTCGAGCACGTCGGCCAGCCCTGCTGCGAACACGCCCACCGCGGGCACGCCCTCTTCGTCCACACCCAGCTCGTCGAACCCCACCATCCCCACCACGCTGCACCCCACCGGCCCGGTGTCGACGGACACCGCCACCGCCTCCGCTACAGCGACCGCCGCCCCATCGGGACCCGCATTCCCGGCATCCACTCCCACCGACACCGCGCGGCCCACGGGCGACAGCACACCCGCGTCCACTCCGGCGAGCACGCCGACCACCGCCCAGCCGGGAAGCAACCCGAACCAACCCGCAAGCACCACGCCGAACGCCGGCCCGCCAAACCTGTCGACGCCTCAGCGCCCCGGAACTACACCAAATCCCGCATCCACCAACACATCTCCGGCAGACACCCGGTACTCCGGCACTCCGACGAACGCCGCCCCGCCGACGGGAACCACACCGAACACCACGGCCCAGACCTCGCCGAGCCAGCGCCCGAGCACGCCCACGAACACTCAGCCTTCAACCGCTCCAAACCAACCCGCGGCAACTACCCCGAACACCGGACGGCAAACCCCGCCGACACCCCAGCGACCCGGCACTACACCAAATCCCGCATCCGCCAATCAATCTCCGGCAGACACCCGAAGCCCCGGCGCCCCAGCGACCCCGACCGACGCTGCCCAGCCGACCGGAACCGCCCCGAGCAGCACGGCGGAGACCTCGCCGAGCCAGCGCCCAGGCACGCCCGCGGACGACGACACCCAGCCCTCAACCGCGCCGCGACCGGGCACGCCCACGAACGCCTCCAACCGCGCCGACGATTCCGGCCAACCGACACAGTCGCGTCTGGGCAACGAAACCCCGGCGAATTCGACTCCCCCGCAACAGAAACCGAACCCCCTCGGCCCCGCCAACCGCCCCGGCTTCGACCCCGCGAACCACAAATACATCGCCCACTACAACGACGGCCGCCCCATCCCCCGCGACCCCTTCTACGCGGGCCAATACAACCCGCACATCGGCCGCTACCAACCCACCGAAGCCGAAATCCGCGCCGAACGCGAGCAACTCCAGAACAACTCGAACAGCACGGACACCACGACGACCAACACCACGTCGCCCGACCCGTCCTCCGACACCTCAACGCATCCCGGCAGCAGCGCCTATCCGGTCCAGCCGCAGCCCAACGCGACCACACCGACCAGCACACCTGCTGATCCGGGCCGCCCCCAGACGCCCCTCCCTAACGTCCGCGCGCCGGAATCGACTCCCCCGCAACACGGTCAGCCGCCCACCCGCGCGACCCCGCAGAACGCCAACCCCCACAACACACCCCACCGCCCCGGTCCGCAGCCTCCCCGCACGACCGACCCACGCAACACACCGCACAGGCCCGCACCTCAGCCTCCGCGCACCAACCCACAAAACGCCGACCCGCGAAACACACCACACCGCCCCGCACCGCAGCCACCCCGCACCAACCCGCAGAACCCCGATCCCCGCAACACACCCAACCGGCCCGCACCGCAGCCTCCCCACACGACCCCGCAAAACAGCGACCCGCGCAACAACCAGCCCAACCGACCCGCACCGCAGCCTCCCCACACCAACCCGCGCAACGCCGATCCCCGCAACAGGCCCGCACCCCAACATCCCCGCACGTCCCCGCAAAACGCCGACCCGCGCAACACACCCACACCGCAACACCCCCACACCAACCCCCAGAACGCCGACCCGCGCCACAACCAGCCCGCCCCCGACCCCGCCCGAACCACACAACCGAACCCCAACTCCCCCGGCACACCCCCGGGCCCATCGAACCGCCCGCAGACCCCGGACTCCCCGCTACAGCGTCAGATCGACCAGGCCCGCTCGGCCCGCGAGTTCTACCGCAGACAAACCCCTTTGGGCGGCACCACATCCGTCCAAGCCCGAGGCATTCACGCGGGGCTCGGCCGGCCCGACTACGAAGTCCGCCGACACCGACTGCCGTCAGGCGAGTACGTCTCGGTCGTGACGGTCCGCGTCCACGTCTCCCCCAACGCAGGCATCTCCCCCAACGACACCCGCCGCCTGATGTCCAACACCGAGAACGCCGCCGACGCCGCCTTCAACTCCGCACCGAGCCTGCTCAGCGGCGACCGCGTCCTCGTCGACGTCGTCTTCACCAACGACCCCGCGAATGCCCACCTCGACGTCAACGCCACCCCGATCGGCGAAGGCCGCAACAACTGGTCACCCGGCGACAGCCCCGCCACCCTCGCCGACAACCTCCGCATGCACCTCGGCCTGATGCCGAGCCCCACCGGCGGCGACCCAGGCTTCACCCCCGACGACCTCCGCCAACTCAGCAACGACATCGCCGCCGCAAACACCGACACCCGCTTCGACAATCCCTCGGATACGCGAATCGAAGGACCGGAACGACTCGAGTCCGTCGAAGATCCGTCCTACCAGCACTACGTCGAGGACTCGCTGCGGAACGGTAACGAGTTCCAAGTGGGTGCCGATCCGCGTACACATCCGTATGGGCAACTCATCAACGACGGCGGACCAACTTTCCCTGGCCGCAGCAACAACTGCCTCGACTGCTCGCTCTCGGCGTTGTCCTCCTTCTTCGGCAACCCACAGATCTCGGCGCCACGATATGGCGACGTACTGCCGGACGGCACCGTAGACAACTCTTCGGGCGAACGGAAGGGACCCCAACGCGCCGCCCAATGGCTCAACCAGCCGTGGGAATACCACTCCAATTCCGGCACGCCGCTTGTCAACCAGTTCACGGACCTGCACAACCGGGTCGCTGCCCTCGGTCCCGGCTCGGCCGCACTCGTCATCAACGAATGGCATGCGCGCGATGCGAACGGCGATCTGCGATACGACGAGAACAACAGGCCGATCACAGTCAGCAGCCACGCGACCGTAATCGTCTACCCGCCTGGAGCGTCCGGGCCCGTGTGGTGGGACCCGCAGTCTGGGCAGACGTCCGACACACCGCCCGCATGGATGGTCGACGAGTCGTGCGGCCTATGGTCCATCCCGATCGCACCCGATCAAGGAGGCAACAATGGCGCGCCAGCTACAAACCCGAGCACAAGTGCAGGACTACCTGACGGAGTTCCTCGGCTCGAACCAGCAGTGCACGATCTACGAGACGGAGCACGGCTGGGTCTGCCAACCGATTCTGACACCGGAGGAGCTAGCGAGCGGCCGGGGACTGGGCCTGGGGAACTACGTGGTCAACAAACAGACCGGAATAGTGACGGCGCACCGCAGTCTGCCTCCGACAGTGATCGGGAGGGAATTCGACGAAGCGATTCGGACGGGACAACCGGTCCAGGGCTACCAGGTGTATCCACCGACGTGGAGAGTCCAGATCGAACGAATCCGGGAGACCCCGGCAGAGATCGACTACCGAGTCCGAGCGGAGTCTCTGACCCAGCCGCCCCAACCGCCAGCCGACCATCAGCTGACGATCAACAAACGCAGTCACCGCTTCCACACGGAGATTCCGGCAACCCATCTGGCCTGCCGTCGGGCGGCGGCATGGGCGCAAGCCCGCAGCCAGACGGGAACCTGGCCGGAGACGGGGACGTTCGAGTTCTGAACTCCCCGTCGGCCACCGAGTCGACGACCACACCGGCCACGTCCCCCACATCGGCCGCACCGCAGCGCCCCACCCAGGACTACACGGACCGAACCCAATCACCCACCGGGACAACGCAATCCGGTCCTTCCATGCAGGCACCCGGCGCTCCGCCGAGCGGCCCCGACAACCAGCCGACGAGCACCGGCGCCCAGACAGGCCCGGACAACCGCACCACTGCGCCCGGCCGCCCCGACAACCGTGCGACCACACCCGACCCCGCGAACCCGAGCAACACCACCGGCACACCGGGCAACCCGGCACAGACCGACAACCGACAGCCAGTCGGTGACTCGAGGCCTGAAACCCGCACGCCTGCACAGCGCAGCCCCAACCCCCGCAACACATCCGGCGACCCCGCGCGGACACCCCCGTCCGAGCACCCCACTCGACCGCAAAACCGCGACCCCGTAGCGGACCAACCCACCAGGCCCGAGCACCGCACCCCGTCACAGGACCAACCCACCCGGCCGGAACACCGCACCCCCTCACCGAATCAGCCCACCCGGCCGGAACCGCGAACTCCCCTCTCCAACAACCCCACCCGCCCGGAGCACCGCACCACCCAGGACAACCCGTCCAACGACGTCAACCGCACCACGCCCCAACAAAACCCGACGACGCAAAACCCGAACCGGCGCAGCATCGAAGACTGGCAGAACTGGTTCAAACAGCACGAGTACAACCCCAACTCCAGCCCATGGTCCACCACCCCACCGGGCTCCCCCACCGACCTCTCGACTACCCCCGCCCAATCACAAACGCCCGCAAGCCACCCCGCGAACACGCCTGCCCCCACGACCAACCCAGCCGACCACCCGACCACGCCACTCACCAACACTCAATCCCCGAGCGGCCCCCAAACCCCCGCAGACAACGCCCCCGTCACACCGGACACCCCAGCAACACCATCGGACCCCACCACCCCACCGGTCACCCACACCCCCACCAGCACCGCCCTCGGCGACGACCCCGCCACCCACCGAGTCCAAAACAACCTCCGCAACGAAGGCGACTTCGACGTCATCTTCCACGCCGACCAAAACGGCACCCCCCTCAACAACCTCACCCCCGACCAAATCGTCGACGCCATCCGCAGCAACCCCAACTACAAACCCGGCACCCCCATCCGCCTCATCGCCTGCAACACCGCCAACAACCCCGACCTGGCCCGCCACATCGCCAACGAACTCGGCGCCCCCGTCCACACCCCCTCCGACGCCGTAGGCACCCCCAACAAACCCAACTCCCCCGCCCACATCCGCAACAACGGCACCTGGACCACCCACCACCCCACCACCCCCGAAGGCCACACCCCCGCCCCCACCACCCACACCCCAACCACACCCTCGACCCCACCCAATCCCGACGAACCCGTCGACTACATGGGCGACGACACCCCGCCCGATTGGGGCAGCCCACCCAACGACGACACCGAACCGAATCCAGCAGAACGGCCCGCGCCGTCGACCAGCGCGCCTACAACGGCCGACGAACCTGTTCGGAGTCAACCGCCTACCAATATGCATCCGGACGAGGGAGCACAGCGGACCGAGAGCGCGGCAACGGACCCAACACGGGAATCCGAGCCACCGGCTCGCAACACCGACACGACTCGGCCGACGCCGGTCGACAACTCGACCACATCGCCGCAAACACCGACCACATCACCGCAAACACCTGCTGCGGCGCCACCTCCCGGACGGCCCAACGACGTCGACGAACAGGGCCGGGTACGCGGGCGGCATGTCCCGAACTTTCCCGATCTATCGGACAGGTCGATGGACGAACGGATCAACGATCCCGACTATCGCCGCCGCTACTACCGCGAGTACGAGTCCGGAACCGAGCTGCGGTTGTTCAAACAAGGTCTGGACGAGTGGGGCGATCCGCTGCCGCGCATTCGACTGATGGCCGACGGCTCGTGGGAAGTCATCAAGGCGGATACGCCGATGCGGTACGCCGGGCGCCCGCCCTTCGACTTCGACGCGACCACTCCCAACACCTCCGAGCAGGATCAGGAGCGGCGCGAAACCGCGGAAAAGCACGCCACCGCACGCGAACTCGCACTGCAGCGCCTAAGGGATGTCCGTCAGGTCGTCGAGGAAATGCGCGAAGCGGTCGACAACAACAACCTCAACCCACCCGAGCGCAACGATCCGCAGCCCTATCTGGATCAAGGCGAAGAACGGCTCAAGGACGCCTACGCAAGAGCCACGACGGCCAGCGAAGACTTCGGTGAGTCGGCCGCCGACCATGCCTCCGACGCCCACATCCGTGACCGCTTCGCGGATCCCGGCGTCACGGCGATCACGCAGATCACCGACGCCGATCTCGGCATCACGGATGACCGCAAGCAGGGGCGATTCGATCTCATCTATGCAGTCGAGCTGGCCGACGGATCGACCCGATACGTTGTCTATGAAGCGAAAGCTCCGAATGCTCAGCTCGGCGCGGCCGGTGGGCATCAGCAAGGTAGTCGGAAATACTTCGAACACATAATCGGGAAAATGCGGGGTCCGGGATCCACTCCGGACGAGAAGCTATTGGCCGACGAACTCGAGAGAGCACTGGAGGAGAAACGAGTGGTATACGCCGAATCCCGTGCCAAAGTATCGAAGTCGGATGACTACACCGGCGCCGTGATTCGAGAATTCGACCTCCGCACCGAGTCGGAACTCACCCAAGACGAGGGGAACAACCGTTGAGCAATCGAGTCGTTGTGTCGCGCACGCCTATAGGCCATGATCACCTGGACATCAGCACCGGGCTTTGTGTCAAGTCTCTCAGCGACCTCTCTCGCGATACCAATTTAGAGCGCAAACTGGAGTCTTTTCTTGCCAACAACGCATTCGATCTGGCGGGAAACCTCAGCTATTCAGACCCTCGCGGCGAATCGGACATGCTACAACGTGCGGTCCTACTCGGCACCCGAATCAGAAACGCTAGGCTCCTGAGCTACTACAAAACAAAGAACGAGAGTTTCACGCTGCGCATCGATGGGCGCGATCACACAGTGCGCGGCTTGGGAATAAAGACCCATTCCCGCTCGATTGGCGATTTTCTCGCAACGCTGTGGCCCGTGATCGTCTGTCGCGACAGCGAACAGAGCGGCTTTCTCGCGACATATCCGCTGGACGCGACACGACACCCCACGAACTTGTTCAATGCCTACCACTATCTGTGGGCACAGGCCTGGCAAGAGTTCCTCACCGACGCCCCCGGCGCGGGGGATACAGTGGAGGATGCTTTGCGTGCCACCGATCCCGCCACCTACACGTATGCCGAAAACGCGAGCACCGGGTGGCGTGACTACGCCGATCGCATTGCCCGTCCGTCCCTGGAATTGCTCGGGCATCTCATCCGAACAGACGGTGCCGCCTTCAACGAGACGTTGGCGAATGCCCTCCGAAACTACGATTCGTACTGGCACGCTCCCGAGTCGGGCATCGGATCGTCGGACTTCATCGCCTGGCCGCTCTTGGCGCTCAGTTGCGCGGCGATCGATCGCGGCATCGACCTGACCGTCGAGTCCGACTACCTGCCGCAAGCCCTGCTCGACCCTGAGTGGCCGGCTCGCCACTCGCCGGACTACTGACCGCAGATCTCCTGACACCAGCCGGAGGCAAGCTTGACCAGCCCGCATGTCGTTCCCCGCCACGAAGCGCCCTTCCGCGGCCGCTTCGGGTCACGCGCCGAAATCATGTCCGAACTGGGCGTGGCCACCCAGACGATAGCGACGACTCTGTCCCGCGAGGTCATCTCGAACGACCCGCAAGGTGCACTCGCCGCAGTAGCTCAGGGTTCCTTCACAACAGCCGAGATCTTGAGCCTGACGCACCCCAACGGGGAGTCCGACTGGCTGCAACGCGCCGTAGTCAACGCTGCCAACGCACAGGTGGCTCGCTTCCAGTCCTACAACGCTGCGGGCGGAGCCGCGACCATCACCGCAATCATCGACCGCCGTATGTGGGATATCCCCACGACGGGCGAGAGCACACCGCCACCGATCACCGCCTGGCTCGATGGACTCTGGGCAGCACTCATCTGCCGCGACCACCGCCTCATCAACTTCTTGCTCGGCACTCCCGATACAGAACCACTTTCCGTCGACCGTCTCATCGGCTCCGGCAACGAAATCAACGATTACCATTTCCTCTGGGCGAAGGCATGGCGGCAGTACTGGACAGCACGCGCCGACGAAGTCCAGGCAGTCCTCGACGCCGAAAAGGCAACGCTTCCAGAGAATTACAATCGCCCTGAGCCCGACACCGCACCCTACGGCATCCTCATCGCTTACCCCGCGATAAACCTCCTTTCCCTCCTTGTGCACCGCCAAGTCGCCGACTTCAACACAGCTCTCGCACAAGCCCTCGAAGACCACTCCGCGTACTGGTCCAGCGGCGATCGCGAAATGAATCCCCACGGACTCATCGCCTGGCCCCTTCTCGCCGTCGCCTCCGAGGCCGTAAACCGCGGCATACAAATCCAAGTCGAGTCGAACTACCTCCCGTCGGCTCTCCTGGAAAGGGATTGGGCACAGCCGGCCTGACATCCAGGACGAGCGACCGCGCCCGCCGACAAGTACCGCGAAGAAGGGGACGAATGCCCACCCTGAACACCGTCGGGATCTACCGGGAGATGTACCGGAACCCGAAAGACGAGCTGCCTTCGCTGCGGGAGGCGAACGCTACCCAACCGCTCACGGATCGGCAGGCGATCCTGGAGTACATGCGCTCGGCCCCACCGGTTTTCGACGTACTGGAGGACGTGGTCGACCTGTTCGACAACACCACGGTGATCCCCGGCGGTCCGTCGCTGATCTCGGATGGGCAGTGGATCTGGCGGGTGGATTCGATCCACTACCTGGCGACCTACCGGTTGAACTTCCCGGAGGCGTTCCTGTTCCACGTCCGGGACGCGGGTTACCAGCCGCCGACCGAAGTGCCGGACAGCGACGAGTTCGATGCGGAAGTGCTGTCCTACTTCTGAACCCCGGCGGAAGTGCTGTCCTACTTCTGAGCACCGGCGGCAAGAATCCCCGCCTTGCCCTTCCACACAGACGTTTCGTACGCCGCACATAGGCGGCGACCCTGTGACACGTACGAAAAGTGTGTGCCGACCTCCCGCTGCCCGGCCTCGACGGTCCACGTCCCGGACCGTCACGCCGCCAAGGCGAATCGCTTAGTGCCACGCAACTTCTGAGCTCAGTCGGCAACCAGGGCTATTTCATCAGCGGAGCGGCGGCCGATCGAAGGGACCGTCGGACGTACGGGAGCCACCTTCGGTCGTACGGCTCGCCCGCGATCGAAGGTGACAATCGGTTCATCCCGCGGGACGAAGACCGCGCAACCCGCTCACCGCCGACTTTCAGCGGCGACCCGGTTCATCCGCCGTCACCGAGTGACGGTCGCGAGCCGGGTCGTAGAGGTGGGAGACGGTGCACGACAGGGCGGGGGTCAGGGCGCGGCCGACGAGGATGACGGCTGCCTGCCGGAGGGCGGCGGCTTCGACCTGGTCGGCGATGTCGGTGAGGGTGCCGCGCAGGATCAGTTGGTCGGGCTGGCTTGCCCGGTACACGACTGCGACGGGGCAGTCGGGTCCGTAGTCGGCGACCAGTTCGGCGGCCAGGGTCCGGATGCGGGTGATGGCCAGGTGCAGGACGACGGTGGCGCCGGTGTGGGCGAAGTTGGCCAGGGACTCGGATTCCGGCATGGCGGTGGAGCGGGCCTGGGTGCGGGTGAGCACGACCGACTGCACGAGTTCAGGGACAGTGAGTTCCGTGCCGAGCAGCGCGGCCGCGGCGGCGTAGGCGGGGACGCCGGGGGTGACGTCCCAGGGTATGCCGTGGGCGTCGAGGCGGCGGGTCTGTTCGGTGAGCGCCGAGTACAGGGATGGGTCGCCGGAGCAGAGGCGCGCGACGTCGCGACCGGATTCGTGGGCGCGCACCAGATGGGCGGTGATCTGGTCGATGTCCAAGCGCTGGGTGTCGATCAGCTCGGTGTCTGGCGCGCAGTTGGCCAGCACCTCCGGGTCGAGGTAGGTGCCCGCGTAGAGGCAGACAGGGGAGGTGCGCAGGAGGTTGACCGCTCGTACGGTCAGCAGGTCCGCGGCGCCCGGCCCAGCCCCGATGAAGTGCACGGTCATGCGGGTCAGTCTAGGTGGCGGCACGACCTGTCCTCGGCCGCCTCGTAACGTCGATCGTCTGGGAGGTCGAACGGCGCAGACACCCCGCGGATCAGCTCTCTGCGGCAGTGGGACGCCGGGGCCTGGTCACGACAACGGACGGCACAAATGTCCGCCACAGGTCGCCGGAATCCAGCCCTTCGCTCAGGCGGTGGCGTCGAAGTGGGCGATCACCTTGGTCGGGCGCAGCCGGACCACGAGTTCCCCGGGAACTCCGTTGCGCTTGCCGAACTCCTCGGCTCGGTCTTCACCCATGTACCGTCCGCCGAGTGCCGTCGCGGTGCGCAACAGTTCGTCCGGGTCTTCGGACATCGTGACGACGCCCTGAATCTGGATCGACGCGTACGGCGGCTCCTCCAGGTCGACGCACAGCGCGACCCGACCGTCGCGCGTGAACGCCTTGCCCTTGGCGGTCGCCTTCCCGGTGTTGAACACGATCTCCTCGCCATCGACGAGGAACCACACCGGCGTGACCACCGGACGCCCGTCGGACGCGACGAAGGCGACCTTGCCCGTCCGCGTGCCGTGGCTGAGGAATTCGCGCACCTGGGGATCCGACAGTGAGGTCATGCGCACACCCTAGGCGCTCGCACCGACAGGTCCGGCCAAGGAAACGGACTCACGCGTCCTCCCCCATCAACATCCCCTTCTGCTCCCGCACCCGCGTCTGAATCGCCTCCACCACCGCCGCCACCTCCGGCCTGCGCAACGTCTCCGTCCGCGTCACCAACCAGTACGCCAACTGCACCGAAACCTCCTCCCGCAGAACCCGCACCAGATCCTCGTGCCGGTCGGCCATGAAGCACGGCAGCAGCCCGAGTCCGGCCGCGGCTCGCGTCGCCTCGACGTGCACGAAAACGTTGGTGGACGAGACGGATTCGCGCATCGCGGGAGCGAAGCTGGAGGCCAGGTCGAGGTCGTCGACTTGGAGCATGGAGTCGATGAAGTAGACGAGCGGGTATCGGGCGAGATCGTCGATCCCGCGAGGTATCCCGTTCTCGCGCAAGTACTGTCGCGAGCCGTACAGCCCCAGCCGGTAGTCGGCGAGCCGAATCGCCGTGGCGCGGTGCACCTGTGGCTCGCCGACGACGACTTCGATGTCCAACCCCGAGCGTTGCTGGGAAGCGCGGCGGGTGGCGGTGACGATCTCGACGGCGATCTTCGGATGCCTGCGCTGCACCTGCGCCACCGCGGGCGCGGCGAGGTAGGCGCTGAAACCGTCGGTGGCCGAGATGCGCACGACGCCCTCGAGCGTCCGGTTCCCTGCCGGGTCCACGGTGAGCGATTTGACCGCCGATTCGACGGCTTCGGCCGCCGCCAGCGCGTCGCGTCCGAGATCGGTGAGTTCCCACCCGCCGGTCACCCGGGTGAGCACCCGACCGCCGAGTGTTTCCTCGAGCGCGGCGATGCGGCGCGAGATGGTGGTGTGGTTGATGCCGAGCTCGTCGGCGGCGGACACGAAACGACCAGATCGGCCCACCGCGAGCAGCACCAGCAGGTCATCGGCGCTCGGACGGCGGCCGAATCCGGGTGAAGCCGGACTCATATCTGCATCCTTGCAGATTGGTCCTGCACATCTGGGCATTGCGATCGAAAGAGATCTGCACGAATACTCGGTCTCAGCACAGTGTGTGGGCCGCATCACAGATGAGGGGTGATGCGGTCCCGGTCATGAAGGAGAGTGCGATGAGCGTGCGCGATACCCTGCGGGCGACCGACGGCGATCCCGGCCCGACAACGGCCGGACTACGGCGGGTGGTCTCCGCGTCGATGGCGGGCACGGTCGTCGAATGGTACGAATTCTTCCTCTACGGCACCGCGGCCACGCTCGTCTTCAGCAAGGTGTTCTTCGCCAAGGGCACCAGCGACCTGGACGCGATCCTCGCCGCCTTCATCACCTACGCGGTCGGCTTCGCCGCGCGACCGCTCGGCGGCATCGTCTTCGGACACTTCGGCGACCGCTACGGCCGCAAGAAGCTGCTGCAGTTCAGCCTGCTGCTGGTCGGCAGCGCGACGTTCCTGATGGGCTGTCTGCCGACCTTCGCGCAGATCGGCTACTGGGCGCCCGCGCTGCTGGTCGCGCTGCGCTTCATCCAGGGCTTCGCGGTGGGCGGCGAATGGGGCGGCGCGGTGCTGCTCGTCGCCGAACACAGTCCCGACCGCAGTCGCGGCTTCTGGGCGAGCTGGCCCCAGGCGGGCGTGCCCGCGGGCAACCTGCTCGCCACCGTCGTCCTGCTGGTGCTGACCTCGACGCTGTCGGACGCGGCGTTCCTGTCCTGGGGCTGGCGGGTCGCGTTCTGGTTGTCGGCGGTGGTGGTCCTGGTCGGCTACTACATCCGCACCAAGGTCACCGACGCGCCGATCTTCCTGGCGGCCCAGCGCGAGGCGGAACAGATCAAGGCGACCTCGTTCAGCGTGGTCGAGGTGCTGAAGCGTTATCCCCGAGGGGTTTTCACCGCGATGGGTCTGCGTTTCGGCGAGAACATCATGTACTACCTGGTGGTCACGTTCTCCATCACGTACCTGAAGGTGCACGTCGGCGCGGACACGAAGACCATCCTGTGGTGGCTGCTTGCGGCGCATGCGGTGCACTTCGCGGCGATCCCGCTGGCCGGGCACCTGTCCGACCGATTCGGCAGGCGGCCGGTGTATCTCGTCGGCGCGCTCACCGCCGGAACCTGGGGCTTCTTCGCCTTCCCGATGATGGACAGCGGAAACCACCTGGTCATCATGTCGGCCATCATCGTCGGGCTGGTCTTCCACGCGCTGATGTACGCGGCGCAGCCCGCGATCATGGCGGAGATGTTCCCCACCCGGATGCGGTATTCCGGTGTGTCGCTGGGCTATCAGGTCACCTCCATCGTGGCGGGCTCGCTCGCGCCGATCATCGCCGTCCGGCTGCTCGACAGCTTCGGATCCTCGGTGCCGATCGCCTCGTACCTGGCGGCAGCGGCTGCCGTCACCGTGGTGGCCGTGCTCTTCGCCAGGGAGACGAGCGGTCTCGACCTGCAGGCGGTCGACCGGGCCGACGCCGAGGTGACCGCTCGATGAGCGACCTACTCGGACGACGCGCCCTGGTCACCGGCGGCGCGAGCGGCATCGGCGCGGCGTGCGCGCGGGAGCTCGCCGCCCGCGGCGCGGAGGTCACCGTCGCCGACATCGATGGCGACGGCGCGCTGAAGCTGGCCAACGAGATCGGCGGAAAACCCTGGCACGTGGACCTTCTCGACGTCGCGGCCCTCGAGGACCTGCGCCTCGAGGTGGACGTACTGGTGAACAACGCGGGCGTGCAGCGGATTCACCCGATCGAGGACTTCCCGCCCGCGCAGTTCCGCGACATCCTCGCCCTGATGGTCGAGGCTCCGTTCCTGCTCATCCGTGCGGCGCTGCCGCACATGTACCGCAACGGATTCGGGCGCATCGTCAACATCTCATCGGTGCACGGGCTGCGCGCCTCGGCGTACAAGGCCGCGTACGTGACGGCCAAGCACGGGCTGGAAGGGCTGTCCAAGGTGACCGCGCTGGAGGGCGGCGCGCACGGCGTCACCAGCAACTGCGTCGACCCGGGGTACGTCCGAACCCCGTTGGTGGACAAGCAGATCGCCGATCAGGCCAGGACGCACGGCATTCCGGAACAGCAGGTGATCGAGAAGATCATGCTGACCGAGAGCGCCGTCAAGCGCCTCGTCGAACCCGACGAGGTCGCCGCCCTGGTCGGCTGGCTCACCGGCCCGCACGCGGGCATGGTCACCGGCGCTTCCTACACGATGGACGGGGGCTGGAGCGCGCGATGAGCGTGCGAGGGCCGATCCGCGCGCGATCAGCTGGTTCGGGTCAGCGCGGACAGCGCCATCTCGCGCAGGATCGGCCTTGCCTTGCTCGCGGTCGCCGGGGGCGCGCTGTGCGGGGTCGAGTTGAGCAGGCCGAACGCGGCGTGCGCCTGCACCCGCGCCGCCTCCTCGGGCAGGCGGGGGTGCAGTTTGCGCAGCACCTCCACCCAGACCTCCACGTACTGGCGCTGGGTGCGGCGCAGCTCGCGCCGCGGGCCGGCGGGCACGTTGTCCAGGTCCCGGTCCTGGATGCGAATGAGTTCGGGCTCGCCGAACGCGAAGTCCAGGTGGAAGTCGACCAGCCCTTCCAGCGCCGACTCGGCGGAGTCCGCGCCGACCACCACGGCCCGGCCGCCCGCGAGCAGCCGCTGGCTGACCCCGACCAGCAACTCGACGAGCAGCGCCTCTTTGTTCGGAAAGTGCCGGTAGACCGCAGGGCCGCTGATGCCGACGGCCGCGCCGAGGTCGTCGAGCCGCACGCCGAGGAAGCCCCGATCCGCGATGAGTCGCGCTCCCGCCTCCAGCAATTGCTTGCGCCGCTCCGCCTTCAGCTGCTCGCGGCGGGTGAGTGTCACAGCTTCCGCGCCGGTCACACCCGCTCCTTTCACCCGATGTGGACAACTCGGTTAATCGATATTAACCTGAATTCCAGTTATCGGCGACTAACTGGACGGCGGACGTGATGACGGTTACCCAAGACGTCGGCAACCGCGCGGCGCACGAGGCGCTCACCAGCGACCTGCGCGCACGATTGGCGGCGGCTGCGCTCGGCGGGCCCGCCAAGGCGCGGGAGCGGCATATCGCGCGCGGCAAACTGCTACCCCGCGAGCGGGTGGATCAGCTGCTCGATCCCGGCAGCCCGTTCCTCGAGCTCTCCCCGCTCGCGGCGAACGGGATGTACGGCGACGAGTGCCCCGGCGCGGGCGTGATCGCCGGAATCGGGCGGGTGTCGGGACGCGAGTGCGTGATCGTGGCCAACGACGCCACGGTCAAGGGCGGCACCTACTACCCCCTGTCGGTGAAGAAGCACCTGCGCGCGCAGGAGGTGGCGCTGCAGAACCAGCTGCCCTGCCTGTACCTGGTCGACTCGGGCGGCGCGTTCCTGCCGCACCAGGACGACGTGTTCCCGGACCGCGAGCACTTCGGCCGCATCTTCTACAACCAGGCCACCATGAGCGCCAAGGGCATCCCCCAGATCGCGGCCGTGCTCGGCTCCTGCACCGCGGGCGGCGCGTACGTGCCCGCGATGAGCGACGAGGCCGTGATCGTGCGGAACCAGGGCACGATCTTCCTCGGCGGCCCGCCGCTGGTGAAGGCCGCCACCGGCGAGGTGGTCACCGCCGAGGAGCTCGGCGGCGGGGCGCTGCACTCGCGCACGTCGGGCGTCACCGACCACCTGGCCGAGGACGACCAGGACGCGCTGCGCATCGTGCGCCGCATCGTGGCCACCTTCGGGCCGCGGCCGGAAAGTCCTTGGGAGATAACGACTACCAGGCCGCCCGCGCTTGCGGAGTCCGAACTGTACGACGTGGTGCCGGTCGACCTGCGCACGCCCTACGACGTGCGCGAGGTCATCCACCGCATCGTTGACGGCGGCGACGGCGAGAGCGGATTCCACGAGTTCAAGGCCGAATACGGCAAGACCCTGGTCACCGGCTTCGCGCGGATCCACGGCCACCCGGTGGGCATCGTGGCCAACAATGGCGTGCTGTTCAGCGAATCCGCCATGAAGGGTGCGCATTTCATCGAGCTGTGCGACAAGCGCAAGATCCCGCTGCTGTTCCTGCAGAACATCACCGGCTTCATGGTCGGGCGCGACTACGAAGCGGGCGGCATCGCCAAGCACGGCGCGAAGATGGTGACCGCGGTGGCCTGCGCACGGGTGCCGAAGCTGACCGTCGTCATCGGCGGCTCCTACGGCGCGGGCAACTATTCGATGTGCGGGCGCGCGTATTCGCCGCGCTTCCTGTGGATGTGGCCGAACGCGCGCATCTCGGTGATGGGCGGCGAACAGGCCGCCTCGGTGCTGGCCACCGTCCGCGGCGATCAGCTGGACAGCAGCGGGCGGCCCTGGTCGGAGGAGGACCAGGAGGCGTTCAAGGCGCCGATCCGCGACCAGTACGAGCGCCAGGGCAATCCGTACTATTCGACGGCCCGCCTCTGGGACGACGGCGTCATCGACCCGGCCGACACCAGAACCGTGCTCGGCCTTGCCCTTTCGGTCTGCGCGCAGGCGCCGCTCGAACCCGTTTCCTACGGCGTCTTCCGGATGTGATCGCGATGCTCTCCTCACCCACCCCGACTGCCATCCCCCTCAACAAGTCCCACCCTGTCGACTTCGACACGGTGCTCGTCGCCAATCGCGGCGAGATCGCGGTGCGCGTCATCCGCACCTTGCGCACCATGGGCATTCGCTCCGTCGCCGTCTACAGTGACGCCGACGCCGGAGCCAGGCACGTCTTGGAGGCGGACACCGCCGTGCGCCTCGGCCCGGCTCCGGCGCGCGAAAGCTACCTGGACATCGGCAAAGTCGTGGCGGCCGCGGTGCGCACCGGCGCCCAGGCCGTGCACCCCGGCTATGGATTCCTCTCCGAGAACGCCGCTTTCGCCGCGGCGCTGGCCGAGGCGGGCATCGTCTTCCTCGGCCCGCCCGCCCGCGCCATCGAGATCATGGGCGACAAGATCGCCGCCAAGAACACCGTCGCGGCCTTCGACGTGCCGGTGGTCCCCGGCATCGCCAGGCCCGGCCTCACCGACGACGAGCTGATCGCCGCGGCCGCCGAGATCGGCTACCCGGTGCTGGTCAAGCCGTCGGCGGGCGGCGGTGGCAAGGGCATGCGCATGGTCGAGGACCCGGCGCTGCTGCCCGCCGCACTGGTCAGCGCGCGGCGCGAGGCGGGCGCTGCGTTCGGCGACGACACCCTGTTCCTGGAGCGGTTCGTCACCCGGCCGCGCCACATCGAGGTGCAGATCCTCGCCGATCAGTACGGCAATGTGCTGCACCTGGGTGAGCGCGAATGCAGCCTGCAGCGCAGGCACCAGAAGGTGATCGAGGAGGCGCCCTCGCCGCTGCTGGACGCGGCGACCAGGGCGCGCATCGGCGCCGCGGCGTGCAATACCGCGCGCAGCGTGAACTACGTCGGCGCTGGCACCGTCGAATTCATCGTCTCCGCCGACCGGCCGGAGGAGTTCTTCTTCATGGAGATGAACACCCGGCTGCAGGTGGAACACCCGGTCACCGAACTGGTGACCGGGGTGGACCTGGTGGAATGCCAGGTCCGGGTCGCGGCGGGCCAGAAGATCGGCGCCCGCCAGGAGGACATTCGCCTCACCGGGCACGCGATCGAGGCGCGCGTCTACGCCGAGGACCCGGGCCGCGGGTTCCTGCCCACCGGCGGCGCGGTGCTGGACCTGGTGGAACCGGAAGGCCCCGGCGTGCGGGTGGATTCGGGCCTGCGCGTCGGCACCGTGGTCGGCAGTGACTACGACCCGATGCTGTCCAAGGTCATCGCGCACGGCTCCGACCGCGCCGCGGCGCTCGCCGCGCTCGACCGGGCGCTGGCGGGCACCGTGCTGCTCGGCGTGACCAGCAATATCGAATTCCTGCGCTTCCTGCTGGCCGACCCGGACGTGGCCGCCGGACGACTCGACACCGGCCTGCTGGACCGCAGGGTCGGCGATTTCCATCCCGAACCGGTGCGCGACGAGGAATTCGTGGTCGCGGCCGCCTACCACTGGCTGCGGCGCTGGCCCACCGGGCCGTCCGGCCCGTGGGACATCCCGTCGGGCTGGCGGATCGGCGTTCCCGCGCCGACCCCGATCCGGCTCGCCGGCGGCGACCGCACCGAGCACGTCTACCTCAGCGGCCGCCCGGACGCGGCACAGGTCCGTCTCGGCGAGGGCGAATCCCGCACGCTGACAGCGACTTTCGCCGCGCGCACCGCCGAGAGCGGTGTGCTTACGCTGACCCTGGACGACGTGCGCCGCGACTACCGGGTTGCCGAACACGAAGGACAGCTCTGGGTGGCGGGCCCCGCGGGTGTCTCGATGCTGCGCGAGGTCGCCGAGGTCAACGTGCGCGGCGGCGGCGAACACGTCGGCGACGCCGAAATACGCAGCCCCATGCCGGGTTCGGTGATCGCCGTCCCGGTGGCATCCGGCACGACGGTCGCGGCGGGTGCGCCCGTCGTCGTGGTGGAGGCCATGAAGATGGAGCACACGCTCACCGCGCCGGTGGCGGGCACCGTCGAAGTGCTGGTCGAGCCGGGCGCCCAGGTGCGCTTGGACCAGCCGCTGGCCCGCATCGTCGCCGAAACGAACATCTCCGAGCAAGAAGGAATTTCCGAATGACCGACTTCCTTTCCACCGGCAGCCTGCCCGAGGACTACCGCGACCTGGCGCTGACGGTGCGCGATTTCGCCCAGCAGGTGGTGGCCCCGGTGGCCGCCGAGCACGACGCGAACCACACCTTCCCGTACGAGGTCGTCGCGGGCATGGCCGACATGGGCCTGTTCGGCCTGCCCTTCCCCGAGGAGTACGGCGGCATGGGCGGCGACTACTTCGCGCTGTGCCTCGCGCTCGAAGAGCTCGGCAAGGTCGACCAGAGCGTGGCCATCACCCTGGAGGCAGGCGTCTCGCTCGGCGCCATGCCGGTCTACCGCTTCGGTGACGACAAGCAGAAGCAGGAGTGGCTGCCGCAGCTGACCAGCGGCCGCTCGCTGGCCGCCTTCGGGCTCACCGAACCGGACGCGGGCAGCGACGCGGGCGGCACCACCACCAAGGCGGTGCTGGACGACGGCACGTGGCTCATCAACGGCCGCAAGCAGTTCATCACCAACTCCGGCACCGACATCACCAAGCTGGTCACGGTGACGGCGGTGACCGGGACGACCGGAGGCAAGAAGGAGATCTCCACCATCCTGGTGCCTACCGACACCCCGGGCTTCGTCGCCGAGCCCGCCTACAACAAGGTCGGCTGGAACGCCTCGGACACTCACCCGCTCAGCTTCACCGACGTGCGCGTCCCCGAGGAGAACCTGCTCGGCGAGCGCGGCCGCGGCTACGCCAACTTCCTGCGCATCCTGGACGAGGGCCGCATCGCGATCGCCGCGCTCTCGGTGGGCGCGGCCCAGGGCTGTGTCGACGAGAGCGTGCGCTACGCCAAGGAACGGCTCGCCTTCGGCCAGCCCATCGGCCGCAACCAGGCCATCGCCTTCAAGATCGCCCGCATGGAGACCCGCGCGCACGCCGCGCGCACCGCCTACTACGACGCCGCCGCGCTGATGCTCGCGGGTAAGCCGTTCAAGAAGCAGGCCTCCATCGCCAAGCTGGTGGCCAGCGAGGCCGCGATGGACAACGCCCGCGACGCCACCCAGATCTTCGGCGGCAACGGCTTCATGAACGAATACGCTGTGGCCAGGCATTACCGCGACAGCAAGATCCTGGAAATCGGCGAGGGCACGACGGAGGTGCAGCTGATGCTGATCGGACGGGAGTTGGGGTTGTGACTGAACGTCGAATCATTCAGCGCGGCTTGTGGTTCGAGGAGTTCGAGACCGACGTCGTCTACGAGCACCGGCCGGGACGCACCATCACCGAGGCCGACAACGTCCTGTTCACCACGCTGACCATGAACACCCAGGCGCTGCACCTGGACGCCGCCTTCAGCGACGCGCTGCCACCGTTCAACAAGCGGCTGGTGAACTCCATGTTCACGCTGTCCACGCTGGTCGGGCTCTCGGTGGCGCAGCTGACGCAGGGCACCATCGTGGCGAACCTCGGCTTCTCCGAGATCAGCTTCCCCAAGCCGCTGTTCCACGGCGACACCATGTACGCCGAGACCGTGATCGTCGACAAGCGCGAATCCAAGTCGCGGCCGGGCGAGGGCATCGTGACCTTCGCCCACACCGCCCGCAACCAGCACGGCGAGGTGGTGGCGACCGCCACCCGCAAGACGCTGGTCCGCAAGGCTCCGGAGCAGGCATGACGTGGCAGATGGCCGGGCCCGGCTGGCTCTTCTGCCCCGCCGACCGGCCCGAACGCTACGAGAAGGCAGCCGCGGCCGCCGACGTGGTGATCATCGACCTGGAAGACGGTGTGGCCGCGGCGGACAAGGCCGGGGCTCGCGCGGCCCTGATCGCCACCCCGCTCGATCCCGAGACCACCGTGGTGCGGGTCAACGCGGCGGGCACCGACGAGCACGCGCTCGATCTCGCCGCCTTGGCCGAGACCGGATACCGCCGCATCATGCTGCCGAAAACCGAATCCGCCGAACAGATCACGGCATTGCCGGATTACGAGGTGATCGCGCTCGTGGAATCGCCGCTCGGCGCGCTCACGATCGAGCGAGCGGTCCTGGCGCGCAACACGATCGGCGTCATGTGGGGCGCGGAGGACCTGATCGCCGGTCTGGGCGGGACCGGGAGCAGGCACGCCGACGGTAGCTATCGCGATGTGGCGCGTCACGTCCGCTCCAGCGTGCTGCTCGCCGCCAAGGCCTACGGCAAGTTCGCCCTCGACTCGGTGTATCTGAGCATTCGCGATCTCGACGGGCTGCGCGCCGAGTCCGACGACGCGGTGGCCGTCGGCTTCGACGCGAAGGTCGCGATCCACCCGAGCCAGGTGCCGGTGATCCGCGCGGCCTACGCACCCGCGGACGACGAAATTGCTTGGGCAAGGCGGGTACTCGACGAGGTGCCCAAGCACCGCGGCGTCTTCGCCTTCGAGGGCCGGATGGTCGACGCACCGGTGCTGCGGCACGCCGAACAGATCGTGCGACGCGCGCACGCCGACAACTGATCCACTCCACGAGCCAGGAGGTATTGCGGTGCAACCACAGTGGGTGCCTACGGAACGGGACATCACCGACGCCACGGTGACCGATTTCGCGCGGTTCGTCGCCGAGCGCACCGGCGTCACGACGTCGGACTACCACTCGCTGTGGCAGTGGTCGGTCAACGACCTGGCCGGTTTCTGGCGGGCGGTGTGGGAGTACTTCGGGCTCGGCGAGATCGACGGCGAGGTGCTGGCCCGCACGGAGATGCCGGGGGCCCAGTGGTTTCCGGGCACCCGGCTCAACTACGTCGATCAGATCGTGCGCCAGGCCCGCACCGACCGGCCCGCCATCCTCGCCGTCGGCGAGGACGCGCCCACCCGCGAAGTGTCCTGGGTCGAGCTGATCGACGCCACCGCCGCCTTCGCGCGGACCCTGCGCGGCCTCGGAGTCCAGCCCGGCGACCGGGTGGTCGGCTACCTGCCGAACATCCCCGAGACGGTGATCGCGTTCCTGGCGACCGCGAGCCTCGGCGCGATCTGGAGCGCGTGCGGGCAGGACTACTCGCCGAAGGCCGCCCTGGATCGCCTCGGACAGCTCGAACCGACCGTGCTCGTCACCGCGGACGGCTATCGGTTCGGCGGCAAGGCGCACGACAAGCGCGCCGACATCGCCGCGCTGCAAGAGGGTTTCGGCACCTTGCGCGCGACGGTCGCCGTCTCCCGGCTCGGCCTCGAAGTGCCCGACGCCCTGCCGTGGGCCGAGGCGGTCGACTCCGACAATGCCGCGGCGATCATCGAGACCGAGACCGTCGATTTCGACCACCCGCTGTGGATCGTCTTCTCCTCCGGCACCACCGGTCTGCCGAAGGGCATCGTGCACGGTCACGGCGGCGTGCTGCTGGAGCACCTGAAAGCCATTGCGCTGCAATCGGATATCGGCGCCGACGACACGTTCTTCTGGTACACCAGCCCGAGCTGGATGATGTGGAACTTCCAGATCGCCGGCCTGCTGGTCGGGGCGACGATCGTCTGCTACGACGGCAGTCCCACCTATCCCACGCCGGATGCGCTGTGGCGGCTCGCCGCCGAGACGCGGGCGACCGTGCTGGGGACCAGCCCCGGCTATGTGCTGGCGTGCATCAAGGCGGGCGTCGTCCCGCGCGACGAGCACGACCTCTCGGCGCTGCGCACGGTCGGCATCACCGGGTCGGCGCTGCCGCCCTCCTCGGCGCTGTGGTTGCGCGACAACGTCGGCGAGCACGTTCCGGTGAATTCGATCAGCGGCGGCACCGATGTGGTGTCGGCCTTCATCGGCGGCGTCCGCACGGTGCCGGTCTGGCCGGGCGAGCTCTCGGCCCCCTACCTCGGCGTCGCGCTCGACTCGTTCGACCCGGAGGGCAAGCCGGTGCGCGGCGAGGTGGGCGAGCTCGTCATCACCGAGCCGATGCCGTCCATGCCGGTGAGTTTCTGGCGCGACCCGGACGGAAAGCGCTACCACGACGCCTATTTCGACATGTTCCCCGGCATCTGGCGGCACGGTGACTGGATCACCCTCACCGAGCACGGCAGCATCGTCGTGCACGGCCGCTCGGATTCCACCCTGAACCGGCACGGCATCCGGATGGGCAGCGCGGACATCTACCAGTCCGTCGAGCGGCTGCCGGAGATCACCGAGGCGCTGGTGATCGGCGCGGAGCAGCCGGACGGCGGCTACTGGATGCCGCTGTTCGTGGTGCTCGCGCCGGGCGCGGAACTGACCGGCGAACTCCGCGAACGCATCAACTCGACCATTCGCACCGAGGTCTCGCCGCGGCACGTGCCGGACGAGATCCTGGTTGCGCCCGGCATCCCGCACACCCGCACCGGCAAGAAGCTCGAGGTCCCGATCAAGAAGCTGTTCCAGGGCGCCGAGGCCGCGCGCGTGGTGGAGCGCAGCGCCGTGGATGATCCCGACCTGCTCGACTGGTACGCGAAGATCCGGCCGGGAACGCGCTAACGGGTACCTCCGCCTCCGTCGCGGCCGTGCGCGGGTCCTTTCGAGGGACTACGTCCGACTACGCCGCCTGCGAGTACCCGCCGCGAGGACCACCCCTCCTGAGTGCACCGATTTTAGTTATCTTGAATTCACACTGAACAACACCTATTGAGCTGGCAAGTTTCTGCTGTATGTTCATTCATGTTCGGCGATCGATGCATACCGGCTGCTGGTGCCCCCGGCTAGAACCGTTCGGTCGCCGATCCCCGAACGGTTCGGCGCGGCGCATCCCGCCTCGCCGCCACGCCGAACCGGACGGCGGGCCGTGGTGGTCCCGCGACCTGGGCAAATCACATCGCGCGCGGAGTCGTTACGATGTCCCGCATGAGTGTCGACAATCGCCGTACGGCGCGAAAGGCAGTCAGCGGCGACTCGGCACCACGGGAGATCAAGCGCAGGCCCAAGAATCGACGGGCCCAGATCGCCGCGGCGTCCGCTGCCGCCTTCGGCGCGCTCGGGTACCACGGCGTGAGCATGGAGGACATCGCCTCCGGACTCGGGATCAGCTCGGCCGCGCTGTATCGGCACTATCCGAGCAAGTACGCGCTGTTCCGGGAAGAACTGCTGCGGGTCGGCCGGGCGATGACCGAGTCGGTCCAGCTGCCCGACGAGGCCGCCGATCTCTCTCCCGAGCAGCGGTTGCACGGGGTGCTCGACGCCTTGATCGGCGCGACCATCGAGAACCGCCCGAGCGTCACGCTGGTGCGCTGGGAGGGTCGCTACCTGGAGCCGGAGGATCAGCGGACCCTCACCGAGCAGCAGGCCACCGTGCTCGACGCCCTCGGCACCGAATTGCGCGGGCTGCGACCCGAACTGGACGACAACGACGTCCGGGTGCTGCGCCTGTCTCTGCTCAGCGCCATCACCAGCATTGCCGACCACCACGCCGCATTGCCCGCGAAACCCCTTGCCCGGCTGCTCGACTCGGCCTGCTCGGCACTGGCGCACGCGGAGCTGCCGCCCGCGGCCGAGGTTGCGGAACCCACCGCCACGGTCGAGATCCCCGACTCGTTCAAGCACGAGCTGCTGCTGCACAAGGCGGTCGAGCTCTTCCACGATCGCGGCTATCCCAACGTGAGCGTCGAGGAGATTGCCAGCGCCGCAGGACTTTCCGCGGCGTCCGCGGTCTACCGCTTCTACCGCGGCAAGAGCGACCTGCTGGCCGCCGCGTTCCGCAGGGCCGCCGAGCGCGTGTCGGCGGCGATCGGCCCGGCCGTCGCCGGCTCCGAGGGACCGGAGGCCGCGCTCACCACGCTGATCGAGCAGTACGTCGCGGGCTCCTTCGCCGAGCGCGCACTCACGTTCGTGTATTACACCGAGTTCCAGCATGTTCCGGCCGAAGAGCGCACCGTGCTGCGCAATATCCAGCGGCTCAGTGTCGAGGAGTGGGCCAAGCTGCTGCGCGAGGTGCGCCAGGAACTCTCTCCCGCCGAGGCTCGCTTCCTCGTCCACGCGGCCTTCGCACTGGTCATCGATCTCGGCCGCGCGTTCAGCAGCGAACCACTCGCGGCGCAGGAGCGGGTACGACTGCTGATGCAGATCGTGTTGTTCGGCCGCCCGGCGCAGGCCTAGGAGCACTTCCACGAGGTGCCACCCGAGCCTCGCTCGCACTCTTGATGTTATCGAACATTCTGAGCCGCATCGTTATGATCGTCCGAGATAAGACCAGTGTTACCGCCCATTTGTGATCTATCATTCAGTTTGATTTCGTCCTGAGAAAGGCGGCTCTACCGAGCATCCGTTTGGGTTAGCATCGCCGCATGGATGCCCACAAAGGCCGTGCCTCGCGGGAGAGCGCGAGTGGTGAGAACACCGCGCCGCGAGTGATCCGCCGACGGCCGCGAAACCGGCGGGCGCAGATCGCGGCGACCTCCGCCGAGGCCTTCGGCGCCCTGGGGTACCACGGCGTCAGCATGGAAGAGATCGCATCCCGGCTCGACATCAGCTCCACCGCGCTGTACCGCCACTACCCCAGCAAATACGCGCTGTTCCGCGAGGAGGCATTGCGGCTGAGCGCGCTCTGCGCCGAGGCCGTGCAATTGCCCGGCGAACTGGCCGGCACAGGCGCCGATCGACGGCTCGAGCACATCATCGACGCGCTCATCGAGAGATCGATCGCCAACCGCCGCGGGGCGGCCCTGCTCCGGTGGCAGAGCCGCTACCTCGAGCAGGAGGACTACCGGGTCCTGATCGAGCAGCTGATCGAGGCGTATCGGGTGGTCGGCGGATTGCTCGAGGAGGTGCGGCCCGAGCTGGCAGGCGCGGATTGCGTCGTCCTGGCCACCGCCGTACTCAGCGTCATCGGCAGCATCTCCGATCACCACGTGGCGATCCCGGTGCGGTCGCTGACCAAACTGCTGCGCACGGCATGCCGGGATGTCGCGCGCTGCGATCTGCCGCCGGTGGGCGAGGCGCCCGTCACCGAGGGCGCCGCCGAGGTGCCGCTCCGGTTCAAGCACGAACTGCTGCTGCGGCGCGCCATCGAACTCTTCCACGAGCGCGGCTATCCCAATGTGAGCGTCGAGGACATCGCCAATGCCGCCGAACTGCCCGCGTCCTCGGCCGTGTACCGCTTCTACCGGAGCAAGGGCGATATCCTGGCCGCCGCGTTCCGCCGTGCGGCGGACCGGGTTTCGGCCGCCATCGGCCCGGCCATCGCCGCCTCCGGCGGTGATCCCGAGCGCGCCCTGACCAGGCTGATCGAGCTGTACGTGGCCGGTTCCTTCGCCGAGCGGGAGCTGACCTTCGTCTACTACGCCGAGATCAGCAACGTGCCGCAGGAGGACCGCACGGTGCTGCGAAACATCCAGCGGCTCAACGTCGAAGAGTGGGCCAAGCTCGTCGTCGGGGTGCGCCCGGAACTGTCCGCCGCCGAGTCGCGGGTGCTGGTGCACGCCGCGTTCGCGCTCGTCGTCGACCTCGGCCAGTGGCTTGGCCCGGACAACCCGATCTGCTCGCAGACGCGGGTGATCCACCTGATGCAGGTCATCCTGTTCGGCAGGCCGGCGGCGACGAACGGCTGACGAGGACTACTGCTGCGGCGCGGGGACCAGCGGTGAATTCACCTTGTTCACCAGCCACTTGCCGTCCACCTTGGCCATGCGCATCACCATGGACAACTGACCGGGCGCGGGCTTGCCCTGGGTACCGACGCTGGTGATGGTCTGGCCGATCACCACGATCGCCTCGGCCGAGGTCTCGTCACCGCTCTTCACCGCGCATTGCACGTCATTGGCCTTGGAGACCACCTCGCCCTGGGTCAGCACCTCTTTCAGCTCGCGGCTGGTGTCGTCGAACTGCTTCTTCCAGTCGCCGGTCGCACCGTCCAGCACCGCGGCGAAGTAGGCGTCGAGGTTCTTCGCGTCGTAGTTCGCGAGCACGGGCGCGTAGGCGCAGGCCGCCGTCCTGGCCTCCTCGTGGGCTTCCAGCAGCGCCTTGTTGTCCTGGTTCTGCACGAAGAAGTATCCGGTCGACGCGACCGCGGCGCCCAGTGCCACGGCCACGGCGGCACGCGCCGCGACAACGCCCTTGGCGCCGCCGGGAATCCGCACACGATCGCGCCAGCTCGTCACCGCCGCAGCTGGTTTCGCATCCACGGTCGAGTCGGCGGACGACACCGCCTTCAGCTCACCTTCCGCCGCAGCCGGTTTCGCGACGGCGACGGTGGCGGCCGCATCGGAGGAGACCGCCTTCGCATCGCCCTCCGCCGCAGCTGGCTTCGCATCGGCGACAGCGGCCGCCGTATCGGAAGAGACCGCCTTCGCATCGCCCTCCGCCGCAGCTGGCTTCGCATCGGCGACAGCGGCCGCCGCATCGGAAGAGGCCGCCTTTGCATCGCCCTGCGCCGCAGCAGCTTTCACGTCCGTGGCGGCCGTCTCATCGGCCGCACCCACCGCGTCGTCCCCCGAAACGGGCGCGGCACCAGTGTCGACATCGTTGTCACTCATGACTTTTCCTTCCTATCGCCCGGGAATGGGACGGGACAGTTCGTTGCCGGTCACGCCCGGTGGCGGGCCGGAACCGTTGTCGGGCACGTTGGGCCGTGGCGCGTTCGCCGAGCCGCGCACCTGGAGCGCCGGATTGCTCGTGACGCAGTAGTTGTAGAGCCGCACCCTGGTGTCGGTGGTGGCCAGCGTCGGGACGACGGGGATGGTCTCGTAGTCGCAGGTCGGCCGCGGCCACGGGTCGACGAGGGTGTGGAAGGCGCCGTCGTGTGCCGGGATGCCGATCGCCTCGGTGCCTTCGCGCAGCGCGGGGAACAGCGCCGCGATGGCTGGCTGGCGCAGCTTCGCCGACTTGGTGATGGCGACGAAGTTCGTCACCAGATTGGTCACCGGGTCCTCGGTCTCGGCCACGAAGCCGCCCAGCGTCGCCAGTTGCCCCGGCGCGAGGTCGAGGAAGCGCCGGACCTCCTGATCGGCGGCGGTCAGCTGCTGGAACAGCGCGCCCGCGCCGATGGTCAGCGTCGTCAGGTCGGGCTGGGCGTGCGAGGTGGTCTCCGCGATGACCTCGAGGTTCTCGATCAGCTGCCTGGTCTGCGGAAGCAGATCGGTCAACCCGGCCATGGCCCTGCTGATGCCGGAGATCATGTTGCGCAGCCGATCCGGGCCGCCCGCCAGCGCCTTGTCCAGTTCGTCGACGATGACGGTGAGCCGCTGCGGGTTCAGACCGCCGATCATGGCGCTCACGTTGGTGAGCACGGACTGCACCGAGACCGGAGCCTTGGTCTGGGCCATCGCCACCACGTCGCCGTCGGCGAGATATGGGCCCGTGTCGGAGTCGGGCCGGAAATCCAGGTACTGCTCCCCCGCCGCGGACAGGCGGCCGACCGCGACGGTGCCGCCCACGGGGATGCGCGCTGAACTCTGGATCTCGGCCACGGCCGCAATCCCGTTGTCCGCCACCCGGACTTCGCGCACCCGCCCGATCCTGGTTCCGCGGAAGGTGACGTCGTTGTCGCTCAACAACCCGCCGGAGGTCTGCAACTCCACCGTGACTACGTAGGTGTTCGGCAGCGGGTTGAAGCGCAGCACCTGCGCACCCAGATAGGCCGAGCCGAGGATCAGCACCAGCACGAGGCCGATGTTGGCGACCGCGATCCGCTTGCGAACCAGGTAATTCCAGAGTGGGATGTTCATCTATCGGCCGCCCTCCGTGCGCGGCGGGCTGGTCAGCCTGCCGATCACCTTCTCGATGACCTGCGCGAGACTTCCGATGAAGGCGGGCACATCGCCCAGTTCCGGCCACCGGCTGCCCCGCGGATCGGTCAGCGCGCCCACGCTCAGGTACGAAACCGTCGCGGCGACCGAGAGATTCGGCCCGTCGAAGGAGGCCATGATCGAGGGGTACAGCTGATCGAAACGCTCCAGCGCGCTGCCGAGTTCGTCGCCCATCTGGGTGAATCCGGACATCAACCGCTGAATGCTGTCGAACAGGCCCACGAACTCCGGCCCGGTGGTTTCGGTGAAATCGCCGAGCGCGGACATGGTCACCGACACCTTCGCGATCAATGCCGAAATGTCCCGGTTGTTCTCGGCGAAGAGCCCGAGCAGCGCGGGGAAGGTGTCGGCTGCCTCGCCGAGTTCGGCTTTGCGCGCGGCCAATTCGCCGGTGAGCACGTTGACCCCGGACAGCACGCTGTCGAGGTCCGCGGTCCGGCGATTGAGCGCGTCGATCGCGCTGGTCAATTCGATGAGCAGATGCGAAAGCTGCGGCGCTCGCCCGGCGAACATCGAATTCATCTCGGCGGTGATCCTGGCGGCCTGATTGAGGCCGCCGCCGTTGAGCAGCATGGAGATCGAGACCATCAACTGCTCCACCGAGGCCCCCGCCGAGGTGTGCTCGGTGCCGATGGTGTCGCCGGGGCGCAGCATCTCCGCGGATTCTTGCGCGGCGGGCAGCGTCATCGCGACGAAGATGTCGCCGAGCGGTGTGGCCTGCCGCAACTCCGCGGTGGTGCCGCGCGGCAGCCGGATGTCCTCGCGGATCTCCATTTCCACGTCGGCGAGGAAATTCGTGGTGCTGATCGACGTCACCACGCCGACGTCGGTGCCGCCGATCTTCACGTGTGCGCGATCGGGCAGATTGAGCGCGTCGTGGAATGCGGCGTGGATCTTGTAGCCGGGTGCGCCGATGCCCGGCTTGGGCAGCGGCACGTTGTCCACGGTCACCGCGCAGCCGGTCGCCGTGCCGATGCTCGCGGCGACAAGCCCGGCCGCGAGAGTGCGTCGCAACACCGCTGTCGTCCTCATTTCGCGATCCCCAGCAGTGCGGCGGTGAGACCGAAATCCGGTCCCATGTCCTGAATCTTCCCGGTCCGGCAGCCGTCCAGCCGCAGCTGAATCCGCTCGCAGAACAGCGCGAGCGCCTCGCCGTCCAGCACGATCTTGTCGAGCAGGCCGTGCAGCCGGACCGCGCCGTGTTCGCGGCTCATCGAGTTGGTGATGTTCTGGAAGAACAGCGGAGTGACGTCGACGATCTCGGTGAGCTGCCGCGCGTTGGCGCGCATCTGCTCGGTGATCGTGACGAAACGGGTCAGCGCGCCCGCCAGCTGATCCTGGTTCTGCCCGACCACCGTCGCGGTGTTGTTCACGAAATCGTTGAGCTGGGTGAGCACGGCGTGCAGGCCGGGCGATTGTTCGCCCATCAGCTGCACCAATTCGGTCAGCCTGCCGCTGAAGTCGCGCACGGTCTGGTCGTTGGACGCGATCACCTGGGTGATCTCGTTGAGCTTGATGATGGTGTTGGCGATCTGGTCCCTGTTGGCGAAGGTCACCTCGAAGGCAGAGGAGAGCGCGTCCAGCGTTTCCCGCAGCCGGTCGCCGTTGCCGTCCAGCAGCGGGAACAGCACCCGGCTTGCCAGCGGCCCGTTCTCGCTGTCGCCCTTCAACGCCGCGCCCAGCTGGTCGAAATTCTCCAGGATCCTGTCCAATTCGACCGGCGTCCTGGTGCGGGCGAGCGGGATGTGCGCGCCGTCGGCGAGCGTCGGTCCGTCGCCGGTGTAAGCGGGGGCCAGCTCCACGTGCCGATTCGTGATCAGCTGCGGTGACACCAGCGCCGCGATGGCGTCGGCGGGCACCTTGACGCTCTTGTCGATGGACATGGTGACCTCGACGTAGCTGCCGCGCGCGGTGACCGTGTCGACCCGGCCGACCGGAACACCCAGAATCGCCACCTCGTTGCCCGCGTAGAGCCCGGCCACGTTCTCGAAATCGGCGCTGATCCGCAGATGTTCGCCGAGATACTGGTCGGGGAGCGAACTGATGCTTTCGGGCAGCAGCGAGCAGCCGGTGCCCACGGCCGCGGCGACACACACCGCGACCAGTTTCGAGACCGCACGAATCCTCATCAGTTGCACCCCGGTACCGCTTGTGCGAAACAAAGCCAGTTGTCCGGGAAGATCCACGGCGCCCAGACTTCGCCGTACGGCCCGTTGCCGAGCGCATTGTTGAACTGCCGCATGGCGACCGGCATGATCTCGTACAGCCGGTCCAAGTTCTCCCTGTTCTTCTCCAGGCCCTCGGTCATGGTGTTCAGGTTCTGGATGAGCGGGCCGAGCTGGTCGTTGTTCTCGACGCCCATCTCCTGCAACAGCGCCGACAGCGCCGCGACATTGTCGAGCAATTGCCGCAGCAGGTCCTGGCGCAGCGCGACCGCGTTGCCGATCGCCTCACCGCGGGTGAGCAGCAGCAACACGCTGTTCTGGTTGTCCGCGACCAGCTGCGAGACCTGATCCATGCTCTTCAGCAGCGTGTCGACCTCGTCGCGACGATCGTTGATCACCTTGGCCAGTGCACCGATGCTGTCGAGCGCGGCGACCGTCAGCTGCGGCGAATCGCCCATCTGCTGGTCGAACACGTCCAGCGCCTCGCGCAGCTTGTCCGGGTCTATGCGCTCGATGCGTTCGAAGGAGGACTTGTACTGCGGGTCCTGGATCACCTTGCCGAGGTTGTACGGCACCGAGGTGTTCGATATCCGGATGACATTGTCCGGCAATCCCTTTCCGTCGCCGGGAGTGAGTTCGACGTGCAGCCTGCCGAGGATTGTCGACATCTTGATGGCAGCCCGCGCGTCCGGCCCGAGCCGCAGATCGCGGCGCACCCGCAGGTCCACCACCACCTTGTCGCCGTCCAATCGAACCGCGCGGACCTGGCCGACCTCGATGCCCGACACGTCGACCGTCGCCCCCGGCCGCAGCCCCGCCGCCTGGGCGAACTCGGCCTCGAGTGTCTTGTCCGCCAGCCGAGCCTCGGACACCACACTCGACCCGACCAGCAGCAGCGCCACGAAGGCCGCCGCGATCACGCCGAGCCAGAGATAGCGGTTCGTCGAATACTTCGGCAACCGAATCCGCGCCATCATCGGCACACCTCCGACTGGGAATTACCGCCGACCTGCGAGAACAGCCCCGGCGGGAGCAGCACGCCCCACAGCGAGACGTCCAACCGGCAGATGTAGGCGTTGCCGTACGTTCCATAGCTGGTGAAGCGGGCCAGCGCATTGAGGAGGTCGGGGAACTGCACCGCGGCCTTGTCCAGCGCGGCGCCGTTGAGCAGCAGCATGGCGATGCCGGTGGTCGCGTCGTCCTGCGCCTTGGCCAGGTCGGGCTGCACCTGCGCGATGAGCGACACCAGGGAGTCGGTCGACTTCGCGACCAGATCGACGGACTGCTTCAGCGACTCGCCCTCGGCGTAGAGCGCCTCGACCAGCGCCCTGGACTGGGCGATCAGCGTCTCCAATTCGCCGGAGCGATTGGCCAATCCGGCGATGACGCTGCTCAGGTTCGTGATCACATCGCCGAGGATGGCGTCGCGCTGGCCGAAGGTGGCGGCCAGATCGGCGGCCTGGGTGATCAGGGTGCTCAGCGAGACGCCGTCGCCCTGCAAGGCCTGAATCAGCGTCTCCGACAGCGAGTTCACCTGATCGGGTTGCAGCACGCTGAACAGCGGCTCGAAACCGGAGAGCAGCGCCGAAACGTCGAAAGACGGTTCGGTGTTCGCCAGCGAGATGTGGCCGCCCGGACGCAGCGGCTCACCCTCCCCCTTGCCGGGAACGAGCGAGATATACCGCTGGCCGATGAGGTTCTGGTACCGCACAAGGGCTTTGGTCGTGTCGGTCAGCCGCTGCCGGTCCTGGATGCGGATATCGATGACCGCCTTGTAGTCGTCGTCGAAATCGATCCGATCGACCCGGCCGACTCGCACGCCCGCCATCCGGACGTCGTCGCCGACCCGAACGCCCATCACGTCGGAGAAGGTCGCGGAGTAGGTGTGCGTGCCGCCGGGCACCGAGCGCTGCAGGGTGGACCAGATGGTGTAGGTCAGCACGATGGCCAGCACGGCGAAGAAGCTGAAGCCCGCGAGGGCTTTTCCGGATTTCATCTCAGTTGCCCCCTTCGGCCCGCGCGGTGTCGTATACCGTCACCGACCCGCCGGCCAGCAGCGGTGTCAGCAGCAGCAGCTGCGCGGCGGTCGGTTGCCCGCCGACGATCGCGGCGACACCAGCGTGCCCGCGGCCGCCCGCGATCGGACGCGCCGCAGGAGCGCCCGCGGCGGGAACGGTGATGCCGGGAATCGCGGGCAGCCCGGGAATCGCGGGCAGACCCGGAATGGTCGGCGCCGCTTCGAATCCCGGCAGCGCGAGCATCGGCGGCGGTCCCGCGGCGTCCAGCCAGCGCGGTTGCAGCTGCGCGGGAAACTCCTGATCCGGCGCGACTTCCGGCACCGTCGGACCACCGCAGCGGGGCCCGGCGAGCGCACCGTAGCGCGGGCAGTCCTCGGCGGTGTACTGCTGGAAGGGCGTGAAGGTGACGTCCATCTTCCACACCATCTGGCGGCTCGGCCCGAAGTGGAACACCGTGGCCAGCCGCTCCAGCGACGCGTTGAGGTTGCGCGCGGTGTCCGGGATGGCCTGCGTGTCCTGCGCAAGGCTGCCGAACAGCTCGTCCAGACCGGGGACGAGATCCTTTGCCGCATCCGGGTTTCGAGCGAACAGCGAGTTGACCGAGTCGATGGTGTTGCTCGCGTTGGCGAGCAGCGCGACGAGGTTGTCGCGGCGCTCGGTGAAGGTGCGGGCCGCCGTCACCGACTCGGCGAGCACGCCGACCAGGTCCGGCGCCGACTTGCTCAGTTCCGTGGTCGCCCGGCCGAGATCGCCGAGCAGTTCACCGACACCGGGGACGGTGCGCATCTCGGTGACCCAGCGGTCGAGCCGCTCGATCGTCGAACCCGGCACGCGTGCACCGGGATCGAGCGCCGCGGCGAGTGTCGAAAGCACCCGGCCGAGCTTCTCGGGCTGGATGTTGTCGAGCACGTCGCGCAGCACGGTCAGCGTGGTCTGCAATTGCATGGTCGAGGTGCTGGTGTCCTCCGGAATCACCGCTCCGGCGGCGAGTTTCGCGCCCGCCGAGCCGTTGTCCACCAGCTCGATCGCGGTGACGCCGAACAGGTTGTTCGGCACCACCCTGGCCGTGACGCCCGCTGGAATCGTCGGCGCGACAACGGGCTTCAGGTGGATCTCGGCGCGCTGCCGTTCCCCTTTGGCGACCACCTCGACGGCCGCGACGGTGCCGACCACCATGCCGCGGAACTTCACGTCGGCGCGATCGGGCAGGCCGTCGCCGGTGCTGGTCAGCTCGGCGGTCACCCGGACCTTGTCCTCGAAGAAGCCGTTGTAGCGCAGCATCAGCAAGCCGAGCATCAGCGCGGTGGCCGTCAGCATCGCCAGGCCTGCGAGGGACAGCTGGCGGGCGGTGGGCCCGCGGCCACTGGGATCGAAGATCATGCGCCGCCCCTATCCCGAGATCCGGAAGCCGGGGTCGATGCCCCAGATGGCCAGCGTCAGAAACAGATTCGCGAAGACCATGACGACGATCACCATCTTGATGGCCTGACCGGCCGCGACGCCGACACCCTCCGGCCCGCCCGAGGCGACATAGCCGTAGTAGCACTGGATGAACGTCGCGAGCAGCACGAAGACGACGACTTTGAGTAGCGAGAAGAAGACATCGGTCCCGATGAGGAATTGGAAGAAGTAGTGGTCGTAGGTGCCCGCCGAGGTGCCGCCGAGGAAGAGCACCGAAAGCTTGGTGGCCAGATAGGCCGTGGCCAGCCCCACCGTGTACAGCGGGATGATGGTCAGCGTCGCGGCGATCATTCTGGTGCTGACCAGATACGGAAGCGGCCGGATGGCAATGGATTCCAGCGCGTCGATCTCTTCGGAGATCCGCATAGAACCCAGTTGCGCGGTGAACCGGCACCCGGCCTGGATGGCGAAGGCCAGCGTCGCCAGGATCGGGGCCAGTTCGCGCGTGGTGGCGAAGCCGGAGATCGCGCCGGTCAGCGGGCCCATGGTGAGCAAATTCAGCGCGGTGAACGACTCCATGCCGACGGTGATGCCGCCGAACGCGCACAGGATGATCACCACGCCGATGGTGCCGCCGCCGACGACCAGCGAGCCGTTGCCCCATCCGACATCGGCAGTCAGCCGCAGCACTTCCTTGCGATAGTGCTTCAGCACGAAGGGAATAGCGGCCAGTGCTTGGAAGAACGTGATGGCCTGGTGGCCGAGTCGCTGATTGGCCCGATAGGGCGCGGCGACGACAGTGCCGACCGCCCGGATCGGTCTCAGGGCGGGCGGGGTGTACTTCGTGCCCACCTCAGATCACCTTCGTCGGGAACAGCGTGTTGTACAGCTGGGTGAGAATGATGTTGGTGGCGAAGAGCATCAGCGCCGACGTCACGACCGCCGAGTTCACCGCATTGGCCACGCCACCGGGCCCGCCCTTGGCGTGCAGCCCGATATCACAGGCGATGATCGCGGTGAGCGCACCGAAGATGGCGGCCTTCACCAGCGCGACGATGAGGTCGTTGGCCACCGCGAAGGACGAGAACGAGCCGATGAACGAACCCGGCGTCCCGGACTGGGCGTACACGTTGAACATGTAAGCCGTCGCGAAGCCGACGAACACGATGAACCCGCACAGCAGCATGCTCACCAGCACCGCCGCCAGCAGGCGCGGCGCGACGAGACGGCGCACCGGATTCACGCCCATCACCATCATGGCGTCGATCTCCTCGCGAATCGTGCGCGAGCCGAGGTCGGCGCAGATCGCCGAGCCGACCGCGCCCGCGATCATCAGCGAGGTGACCAGCGGCGCGCCTTGGCGAATGATGCCGAGTCCGGCGACCGCGCCGATGAACGTCGTCGCGCCGACCTGATTCACCAGCGCACCCACCTGGATGGAGACGACCACGGCGATCGGGATCGCGACGAACACGGTCGGCGCCGCGGAGACGCTCGACATGAACGCGCACTGCCGGATGAATTCGTGGTACGGGAAGCGCCGGGCGGCGATCGCGCGGAACAGCTCGATCACCGCGTCGCGGCCCAGCATCACCTGCCTGCCAAGGGTTTCCAGTGACCGCTGTGGATGACGCCGCCACAGACCTTTCAGATCGTCGACGGCCCGCTCCAGATCGGTGCGCTCCGGAGCCTGCTCCGGTTCGATCCGACCCGGAGGTCGTTCGATGGTTGTCACGCTGCCCGAGTCCTTTCTCGGCCTACTTCTCGCTCACTTCGCCGACCGGTAACGGTGACCCCCTCGAGGGCGCGGAGCGTGTGAAGTGTCGCACAGGCAAGCCGCGCGACACAAGTCACATGTGAATATGAATTCTCATCTGTACAGGAAGCGCCACACCCCGGCTCGAACACTTCCGAGGAGCCGCTTCATTGCAGTTCACCTGCATAAATAGCGAGTTCATCGGCACTTTTTCGTGCCTATATCAGACAGTTTGAGCGAAGACAAGTTTCCACAAAGTCACACACTCCGGACACCTGTCCACGCGCCGTCCGATCAGGCGGGTTCGCCGAGAAGGTGCTGCAACGCCACCAAGCCGTAGCCCACAACGGCAACGCCCGCCGCGAGGGCACTCAGCACAGCGAGCCAGAGCCCATAGCGCAGGATCGGATTGACTTTCATTCGCCCACCGAGGATCTTGACGCCGATCACCAAGATGTCGATGAGCCACACCAAGATCATCATCAAGTCATGGACACATTCGAGAAGGTGAGCACCGGCCAGCACACGATCGATCCGAGGAACGAGATGACCACGTCGATGCCGTGCATATCGCGCAGATGGCCGGTGTGGGTCAGCGTCCAGATGACTCCCACGAGCCCGTAGGGGATTCCGAGAATGATGAGGGTCCCGAGGAACTCGGAGACCTTCATCTCGTAGCTGAATATTCGATCCAGCCTCTTGAGCATGTCCGTCGCATCCTTTCCCTGCACCGGCCGGACCTGATCGGGTCGCCCGCGCAGCGCGAAAGACATCGCGACGTCGCGGGCGCCCGACCGCGTACACCCGGTCCGGCATTGCCCGTATGTTACGCACGATTCACAGCACAGCGTAAGCGTTTTGGCCAGATTCCCAGGAGGAGAATCTGGCCGGATCCATCAAAGAGCTGGATTGACGCCTTGTCTTGTCGCCAATAAGTTATCGAATGTTCTCGAAGTACTGCCGGAGTTCGCCCAGGGCTCCACAGGGGAGGCGCAGATGCTCGACCGAAGCAACCTCTTACGACGCCACCTCGGTGATCGACGCTTCGCCCTGACGCTGCCGCGCGCGGTGGCGCTCCAGGCGCTGCATCCGGCCATCGCCGCCGCGCTCCGCGACCACGTGCCGAACCGGCTCTGGGAACACAAGCGCCGCACCGTCGGCGGGATGATCAACATCGCCTACAGCGACCGGGATCTGCGCTCGGTCATCCGCTTCGGGCACGAGCACGTCAAGGGCGCCGATGCCCTCGGCCGCCGCTACCACGCGCTGCACCCCGAGCTCTTCTTCTTCTTCCAGCACGCCACCTACGTCGACACGCTCGTCACGAGCATCGACACCTTCTCCGGAGGGCTGACGCCCGCGCGTCGCGAGGAGCTCTACGCGCAGTGCCGCGAATGGTACGACCGCTACGGGATTTCGGACCGGCACGCACCCACCACCTGGGCCGAGTTCACCGACTATTTCGCCGACGCCTGTGCGGCGCTGCCGACGCCGGGCGCGGACACGATGGCACTGCGGGACCAGCTGCTGCGACCGAATGCCTGGGTGCCGCGCAAGCTGCCCCGCTTCGCCGTGCGTGCGCTGCTGCACGAGCGCGCCCGTGAACTGCTCGACGCGCCGCTGCATCCCGGCGACCAAGCCGCGCTCGCAACCTATGCCGCGGCGGTTCGGGCCGGCGCCGCGCTGTGCCCGCCCCGGCTGCGGTATCTGCGGCAGGCCCGCGATCCACTGTAGAACTTGCCAACACTTGATCGGGTCAATCTCACGGAACCACGACGAAACCGAGGACAAAATCGGCGCTTGCCATGCAGAATCTTCAGTAACATAATCTACGGAGGGGTGATCGTGCCCCGAGAGCAGGAGACGTTCGATGGCGAGCAACCCGGCCGTGGCGACAACCGCCCTCGGTTCCTCGTTCCTTCCTGCCCGACCACCCGCACACCGCACGCCCCAGCAGCGGACGGCGGCCAGGGTCGACAACCACGGAACGGATTCGGTAGCGGGCGTTCCGCATCGACCTCCGGGAGGTCGAACGATGAAAGCACTCAACAGGATTCTCAGCGTGGAGATGACAGTCTTCGAGTTCCTCGGCTGGCTGTCCCTCGCCGGATTCCTGTTCGGCACCGGGCGATTCACCGTGGCGCTGTTCGCGCGCCTGGCCCGGACCCTGAGGAATACGACGGAAGGACTCCCATGACCGCGGTCGCCCAGCCCTCCTACGAGAACGAGCCTGCGCCACTGACCAAGGAGCAGACGCGCATCCCCATCAGCGCCGCGCACCGGCCATTCACCAAGCGGCCGATCAAACTGACCGACGCGCTGGACTTCTGGTCCTTCGCGGGCGCCGCGGCCAATGTCGCGATGCAGATGGCCAGGCCCGGCGTCGGCTACGGCGTCGCGGAGAGCAAGGTGGAAAGCGGCGCGCTCATGAAGCGTCCGTGGAAGCGCGCCCGCACCACCACCCAGTACCTGGCGGTGGCCATCCTCGGCACCGAGGAGGAGCGCATGGCCTACCGCGAGGCGGTGAACGCGGTGCACCGCCACGTGCGGTCCGAGCCGGGCGCCGCGGTGAAGTACAACGCCTTCGACCGCAACCTCCAATTGTGGGTCGCCGCATGCCTGTACATCGGTTTCGAGGACACCTACCAGCTGTTGCAGGGCAAGATGAACGACGAGCAGGCCGAGGCCTTCTACGCCTCGTCCTCGACGCTGGGCACCACGCTGCAGATCACCGAGGACATGTGGCCCAAGACGCGGGCCGAGTTCGACGTCTACTGGAACGAGGCGTGTCGCCTTGCCGTCCTGGACGACTACGTGCGCGCCTACGTCGACGATCTGCTGAACCTGCGCATGATCCACTGGTACCTGCGACTGCCATTCCGTAACCTGTTGAAGTTCTTGACGATCGGCTTTCTCGCGCCGTACTTCCGTGACCAGATGCAGTTGGAGTGGACCGCGGCCGATCAGCGCCGATTCGAGCACCTTTTCGTGTTCGTCGGCTTCGTCAACCGGTTCATCCCGAGGTTCCTGCGGCACGGTGGCAGCTACGCGCTGATGGTCGACCTGCGCCGCCGGATCCGCAAGGAGAAAAACCTCGTCTGAGGTAGGGGATCCTGCACGCTCGCCTTGGTTCCCGTGGTCGCCGCGGGCTTTCAGCTGACGCTGGACTGCGCGGAGCGCGAATTGCTCGGCCTCCGCTGAGCCCGGCTCACGGGCACAGCGCGTGTTCCAGCATGCCGATCATGTCGGGCTCGGTCTCGGGCGCCTTCGTCATCGCGACGGTGACCGCGCGTCCGTCGACGGTCGCGCCGGACAGCGTGTAATAGCCGTGGATTCCGCCGTTGTGCCCGATGTACTCCGCGCCGCACGGCAGTCGCATCGAGCCGAGTCCCAGGCCATAGACCATTCCCGACTCCGGGTCCATGGGCACCCCGGCGCGCATCTGCTCGAGTTCGGCGGCGGCCAGCACCCGGCCTGCCAGCAGCGCGCCGTAGAAGCGATTCAGATCCGCGCCCGAGGACACCAGCGCACCCGCCGCCCACGGGATGGACGGTTCGATGCGCGAGACGTCCGTGACGACGCCGTCCAAGGTGGCGTAACCCACCGGGTGCGGACCGCGGATATCGCGTTCGCCGGGGCCGGGCAGGTAGGTGTCGGTGAGTCCGAGTGGCTTCAGGATGCGCCGATCCAGTTCCTCGGCGTACGACGCTCCCGTGACCCGCTCGATCAGCATCCCGGCCACCAGGTAGTTCGAATTGCTGTACTGGTAGCGCTCGCCCGGCGCGAACGCCGCCCGCGCGCTGTTGACCATCGCGATGCCCTCGGCGGGCGTCATCGTCCGGTTCTCGACGCCCGCGCGGTATACGTCGGCCCGCGGGTCCTCGGCGAAATCGGGCAGACCGCTCTGGTGGCGCAGAATCTGGCGGACGGTGATGGCGCGGCCGTCGATGCCCTCACCGCGCAGCAGGCCGGGCAGATAAGTGTCGACCGGCTCGTCGAGACGGACCTTCCCCTCCGCAACGAGCTGCAGCACCAGCGCGCTGGTGAAGGACTTGGTGACACTCCCGACGCGAGTCCGCTGCGGCGGCTGCAAGGGAATCGGCGCGGAGCTTTCGAGGTCGGCCACCCCGGCGGTACGGACGGCGGTCTCACCGTTCTCGGTGACCGTGGCGATCGCCCCGGTGACGCCCGCCCCGACCACCCGGTCGATGTCCTCCTGCACGGCGTGCAACCGAGCATCCGAGACGCCCTGCGACCCGGTCTCATTGTCGTTCGCGCAGCCCGCGACGAGCAGGGCTGCCGTGGACACGGCCGCGAGGATCGGGATCAGGCGCATGCCTCGACGGTAGGCAGGTAGGGGTTTCCCGCACATCCGGGACGACCCCGATATTCCCCTGAGTCCGCGGGGCGGTATTGATGCCTGACAGCCGACTGCGCAAGTCTGAAGCGACCCATCGCCCGAGTGGACCTTCCGCATGTGCAACGGCGGAGGCCACCCTGACTATCGCAGTCGCCGGATGGCGACGGGCCCAAACGACACGGCTCAGGTGCCTTCATCCCAGCGGGAGGTTATGGGGTTCCAGGTCCCGATCGTTCTGGTGCCGTCGAGGATTGGGTTCATACACTGCCCGAGGTAGTCCAACGCGGCATCGAGGTGGTGCAGTTCGGCCGGGAATCGGCTGATCTTCACCGCGATGTCGCGGTAGGAGGCCTTCCAGCGCGGGCCGGGCGCATGGATCAGAGTGGGCAGTTCCAGCGCCGGCCGGTGCTGTCGTTGTTGCTGCAGGGCTAGCTGGATCGAAGTGGCGTCGAAGCTGGAGGCGCCGATGATCAGCAGCAGGTCCGCCAGATCGCGCCATCTCGTCGAGGGCTGGCGCTCTTCGCCGTGGTACTCGTACATGGCGGCGAGTTTGTCGGCGATCTGGTCGACCAGCGGGTAGCAGGCGAATTCCGGCGGCGGCAGGACGTCGGGGATCTCGATGGTCGGCGTCGGAGCGATCCGGTCGATCCGGCCGATGAGCTGCTTGCCCGCGGTCAGATCGATCGGGAAGTGCTGGAGCTCTGTCGTGCCGAGGCGAGGCGTCGCCTGGAGTTGCCAGACCGCGATGCCGCCCTCGTTCACGTTCTGTTTCTTGACCTTCAGGTCGAAGATCAGTCGGTCCAGCGGACTGGGTGCGACTACGAGGTCGCGGAGTTCGCCGAATGCCTGGTCCAGTTCGGCCTGCAGGTGCAGTAAGTCGACGTCCTGGCTGTGACGGGCGCCTGGAATACGAACCAGCAGCGAAGTTCCGCCTTTGAGGATCCACGGCGCGGCGGGATCGGCGAACACTCTGGCCAGCATCCGCTGCATGTAGAACTCGCGGCGCAACTCTTCGGTGGGGCGTTTGAGGCTGCGTGCACGCTCACTGATCCGCTGATTGATCGCCGCTTGAAACCCCCGGTCGCTCGGGTACTTCCGCGTCGCCGTCATTCCCGCCCCCGCCCTCGTCGTTGTTGCTCTCGGTTCGAACCGACCGAGCAATCGTCTCTAGTAGCGCACGGACGACGGACTCGTTGTCCGCCAGCCACTTGCTGTGCGCGACGACATTACCGAGGGTGGCCGACATACGGCTCGTGTCCACCGTAGAGCCGCGCAGGGCGGTGAGCAGCGCCTCGACGAAGGCGGGATCAGCGAGCCCACGCTCGAGCACATCAGGGTAGAACCTGACCCGGCTACGTTCGAAAGCCTTGGATTGCAGAGCAATTGGACGATTGGTCTCCGGGTCGAAAAGCACCCCGTCCACGCCGCGGTCGCCTCGCGTCAAGGCCTTGACCGATTCGGGGACACCCGCTTGACCGATAAAGTTGCGGACAAGCTCGTCCCCGGCGCCGATCGGCATGCCGTAGTAGTGGGCGTAAGGGCGCAGCGCGGCGGCGAGTTCGTCGCGTGTGGTGTCTTCGGTGAGGATGGCGTCGCGGACGATCGAGGCCAGGTGCCCGCCGTCGGTTCGTGCTGCGGCGAGATCCACGGTGGTCCGCAGTGGTCGGGTTACCGGCAGACCAGCCACCAGGTGCCAGTCATCGTGCCTCAGTTCTCGGACATGGAACACCACCTCCGGGCTGCGGGTACTCCTCCGCTTCGGCACGGTGAATTCGTGGAAGTCGGCGTCGATGTCGCCGAGATCCTGTAAACGTGCCGCCGAACGGTGGGACACCACCCCTACCGGTACCGCATCGGTCAAGCGATCAGCAGCCAGCCGCTTGGGTTCCAGCGACAGCCACTCGGCGCGGACAGGGTCCTGCGGAGCCTCTGGCGCGCCGGTCAGTCGGTATACCCCATGGCGAAGTCGAGTGATCAGCTCCGAGTCGGCGAGGCGCTTGAGCTGCTGGGCGCTGAAACCGAGGTCACCAGCCTGCATAGAAGTAAACAGACCCCACTGCGACCCCGCCAAGTCAGCCAGGTCGAGAAGTCGTTCCTTCCTGCTCATTCATCGAAAATATCATAGAATTCGTCGCTCCTAGCCTCAGGGGACGATAAATGAGGTTCCTGATGATATTTTTGACGTTGCAGACGACAATATCGTCGGATCCGCCGGGCGCAACGCTCCAGTGGGGCGCTCGCGGTGTCGATGCGACACCGCGCCACGCAGTAGGTCCGGCATAGGTGCCGATCGGCTCGTCGAGACGGACTGATTACTCCGCGGATACCGACGGCCGACCGTCGACGGCCAGCACGACGAGGTTCGATATCGGGTGGCGAAGTAGCCGACGCGCGCCCACGACCGATGCAGCTCGTGGGCGGTATGGCCCTGGTCGATCAGCGCTCGCAACGCGGCGCGGCGCGCATCGATGTGAACGCAGATGGATATCGCGTGGGATAAAGGTGTGCCAGTGCGTGGGCCCAGCTCGGACCAACATTCACTGACTCGAGCCTTGCCGATACAGGTCTATGTCGAATAACCGTCTGCGCGGGTATCGGGGACGATTCGGCCTGCTGCTACCAAGGTGCGGAAGGCGGCTCCTTTGCGGGCGCAGGCATCGGCTCGGCAACCGCGGTGTAGCTGCATCGCGCGGTGGGCTTCGGGGACCGTGAAAGGTGTTGTGGGAGCGCGGTGTCCGGTGATGGCGCGGGTGTCTCCGACGCATGTTCCGAGGATGCCGATGAGGGATACCACCAGACCGCATGCGGTCAGGATGGAGAGTGTGGAGTACATCGGATCACTTGTCCGCGGCGCGCCGGAAACAGTAGGCGGAGGCGGCTAGGTACTGGCGGCAGCCACTGCCGTGCCCGGCGTGCACCGAGAGGATGAATCTGGCTCGGTCGTAGTCCAGGACCTGCGGTTCTTGGGTGCAGTCACGGCTCTGGATCAACCACAGCTCACGCAGATCCGAGTGCGGCACGTTCATCGTTCACCTCCGCGGAGTTCAGTGCACCCGGCGCCGGGAGCGCCGGCGGAACCGCGCTCGAGGCGGCTGGATCGAGGCCGCGTCGGGACCGTGCGCTGAGTTCCCGAGAGTGGGCGCCCCCATAGGGTCTGGGCACAACCCCGGCGCCGGGTGCAAATACAGAGTGCGCGTTGCGATTGGGTACATAACAGCCCGGAATGCGGTAAATGCGAGTAATTTTCGAGTGAACCGGCCTGGCGGGAGGAAGCGGGTCCTATGGTTGAGGTCGACTGGACGGGCGAAGACGTACTTGCCCTTCGCTCGGCGATGAAGCGAAGTCGTTATGAGTTCGCACGTTTGGTGGGCGTCACCGCGCGCACCGTGGTCTTGTGGGAAAACGGCCGGACAACCCGGATGCACGCCGCAAGCCGTCGGCTACTCGATCGAGTGCTGTCCGAGGCCGATTCAGTCGTCGTCACGCGATTCGAGCGGGCGATCACGGCGGGCCGCGCCGCGGCTCGCGAAACCGACGATGCGAGCGCGGCGCTCGATCGGACAATCAAGCTCGGTAGGGAAAAAGCGCTGGGCGGAACCGAGGTTCGGTCCACGCTCATCGGGCTCGACGAGGAAGTCGAGGATGACGACGTGAGAAGGCGGGAACTGCTGGCCTGCATCGGCGCAGGTCTGGCGGGCCATGCGGCCGATCTGTTGGCCAGCGAACCGGAGAAGATGCTGGCGGCCCTTGACGCCGGGTCGATCAGCGAGCGCAGGCTCGGCGTGCTGGAACACTCCACCGCGGATCTCGGCAGACAGGTCATCCATGTGCCGCCGCACGAGCTGCTACAGAGCACGCTCGACCAATTCCGCACGGTGCGTGGCTGTCTCGGCGAGCGGCAGGCCACCCACCACCAGATCAGGCTGGTCCGCACCGCCGGTCGGCTGGCCAACGTGGTCGGCGAGATCTTGTTCAACGAAGGCCATTTCGGCCAGGCGAGGCTGTGGTACACCACCGCGATTCACGCGGCACAGGACATCGGCGACCGATACTCGGAGGACATCGCGCTCGCCGGCTTGGCCTACCTGCCCACCTACAGCGACAAACCGAGGGAAGTGCTGCGCCTCCTCGAGCCGCGGCTCGAGGAGAATCCGGCGACCGGCGCGGCCGCCGCCTGGCTGTGGGGCATGGCGGCGCGTGCACATGCGGATCTCGGCGACGAACACCAATTCGCGCGCTGCATAGACCAATCCGCGCGCGCACTGGACAGCGTCGGCAACGAGGAGCTGCCGATCGGCATCTTCTCGTTCCGCCCGGAGAAGCTCGCGTTCTACCGCGCCATCGGATACGCCAGGCTCGGCCGTCCCGACGAGACGGCCGACGCGGCGGCGCACGCCATCACGCTGTACGACCCGAGCGAGACGATGGAACCCGCGCTGGTGCGTTTCGAACACGCGACGGCGCTGCTTGCCTCCGGCGAAGTGGACGAGGCCTGCGCGGTCGCCACCGCTGCCATCACCGACGCGAACACCTACGTCGGGCTGACAGTCACCAAGCGCGCCAGACGATTCGACTCGGCGCTGCACGGCGGCAGTCGCGCGGTGAGCGAGTGGCGGCAACAAGCCAGGGCGGTCATCGACTCGCAGAGCGCGAAGGTGTAGCCGCCCCAAGGCCGGTCGATGGATATCGAGCGGTAGTTGTCGGTGGTCTCTGACAGCCTGGCGGCATGACCGGCTGGCTCGCAAACCCTCTCTGCGACTGGACCACCGACGAAACGTGGCTGGCGAGCCGCCGTGCGGCCATCGATCACGTACTTGCCGCCGTCGCCGACTCCGAATGGTCGCACTGCTTCGCGCTACGCGGCAGCGTGCTGATGCCAACGTGGTTCGGCGACAGGGCGCGAGAACCAGGCGAGCTGGATTTGGTGGTGCTGAGCGAGCGGCTACCGATCGGTGAGGTGAACATCGACGAACTACTGGCCGACGTGGTCCGGCGTGCGACGGCCCGCTCGCATGCACCGGGTAGCGCAGTGTGGATCGATACCAAAGTCATCGATGCGGAAACGACCGGGTATTGGAGCCATGACATGCTCGAGTCCGGATGGATGCTCGGTAAGTGGGGGTCGCGATTCCTGCTCTCGTGGCAGGGGAACGGGCACGTGGGCACTGTGCAGGTGGACTTCTCGACCGAAGAGCTGATCTGCGACGCGCCACAACCCACGGAGATTTCCTTGCTCGGCCGCCCCGGCGCATCCGTTCCCCTGCAGGCATTCAGTCGGCAGATGTCGCTGGCATGGAAGGTCCTGCGGATCGCCGCGGACGCGCACGGCAATAGAGGCCCGCTGGCCAAGGATCTCTATGACGCTGTTTTGTTGGCAGAGCAGTGCACATTGCCGCGCGAGTTGCTCGAACGCATCGTGGCCGAGGTGTGGCTGGATCAGGTCTACGACAGCTACGTCGACTACAAAGCCGCCGACGCTCGTCACGAATTGGACTATCCGACATTGGATTTCATGATCGGCGCGGCCAATGATGTCGACTGGACGGCGTTCGCCAGGGCCTGTCCCCACCTGAGCGAAGCCCACGACGAATACGTCTGGCGCTTCGCGATCGCCCTCGCTCCGGTGGTCGACGACGCCGACACGCTGTATCCACGAATCCTCGACCATTGTGCTCGCGAGCTGGCGACCGTGCGGGACGCACTGTCGGCGGGCGGCATGCGCTCCGCCGAACGCGCATTGGCCGATTCCGGTTGCTCCGCCGTCGTCCAACTCGTCGTGGTCCGCGAGCTGCTGGGCCGCGACCGCTCACTGCCGGAGGCGGCGGCACACCTCGCCGCCATGAGACCGGTGGGTACAACGAATTTCGATGATCTACAACGCATCGCCGCCGCACTCGCTCGGCACGCACCATAGTGAGCGCGTTTCGGGCCGGGGGGCGCGCCGGTCGGCAGGGGATGTGGACCGGCGCGCCCCGGCATTCAGTTGGTCTTCGGCCGCATGGCGGCGATCAGGGACTTGGGCCGCATGTCCGTCCAGTGCGTCTCGACGTACTCCAGGCACGCGCTGCGCGGAGCCGCGCCGTAGGCGATGGTCCAGCCGGTCGGTACCGCGGCGAAGACCAGCCACAGCGAGTGCTCGCCCTCGGCGTTGACGAGCACGTAGAACTGGGCGTGGTCGTCGTCGAACGGGTTTGTCATGGTTCACCTTTCGTCAGGCTGATCGGTTCATGCGCGGTCTGTGTCGGCCCAGGCGGCGGCCAGCACGTGGCCGATGCGGGCGAGCGCGGATTCGGAGGTCATCCGCCAGTGGGTGGCGGCGACGGCGTGGTTGTGCACGGTGCCGTCCACAGCCTCGGACCAGCTCGCGGCCCCGGTGGCCCCGGTCGGATCGTCCAGGGCGGCAGTGAAATACACCAGGTTGCCCTTGTAGCGACGGGGACGGTAGCGAACGAGGAGTTCGAGTGAGCGAGCTCCCGCGTCCAGCACCCGCCCGAGGCGTTCGGCGCCGAACGAGGCGAACGGTTCCGGCAGTTCGGCGATGCGCTCGGCGAGCTCGGCGAGGCCGAGTTCGGTGTCCGCATCGGCGGCTTGTTCGCCGAGCAGCCCGCCGAGCAGGTCGGCCAGCGGCACGGTGGTCTCGGCCGCCGACACCGTGCGCGGGCTGTCCATCATGGCCAGCGTCGCGATGTGCTGTCCCTCGTCCTGCAGCTGGATCGCGACGGCGTGCGCAAGAGCGCCGCCGAGCGACCACCCGAGCAGGTGGTAGGGGCCCTCCGGCTGTACGGCGCGGATCTCCGCGACGTAGCGCCGCGCCCAGTCCTCGATCGAATCCGGCAGCGGCTCCGCCGAATTCAGTACCGGGGATTGCAGGCCGTAGAGGGCGCGCTCCGGGTCGACGTGCGCGGCGAGACCGGCGAACGACCAGGCCACGCCGCCGACCGGGTGCAGGCAGAACAGCGGTTCCCTGGCACCGCCCGGCCGGAGCGGGAGCAGCACGTCGAAGGCCGCCGCCGCGTCCACCCGTCCGCGGCCCGACCTGGTCAGCTCGAGCTGGGTGACCAGCCCGGCCGGGGTCGGCGCGGAGAACAACCAGACGACCGGGACCGTTTCGCCGAGGTCCGCGCTCAGCCGGGTGGCCAGGCGGGTGGCGAGCAGCGAGTTGCCGCCGCGCTCGAAGAAGTTGTCGTCCACGCCTATCCGCTCCGCCTCCAGCACCTCGGCAAAGACACCACACACTGCACGTTCCAGTTCCGTAGCCGGAGCGCGGAACTCACGTGCGGAGAGTTCGGGCCGGGGCAACGCGGCGCGATCGACCTTGCCGTTGGCGTTGAGCGGCAAGGCATCCAGTCGAACGAGCGCGGCGGGCACCATGTAGCTCGGCAGCGCCTCGGCGAGCGCGGCACGCAGTGCGCCGATGTCGACCGTGGCGCGCGGCGCCTCGGTGTTCACCGCGACGCGCGCAGCCTCGGTGTCGACGGCCGCTGCCGCGGTGAAATAGCCGACCAACATGGCGTTCTCGCCCTCCGCCCGGTGCGCGACGACCACGGCCTCCGCGACGCCCGGCGTCGCGCGCAACGCGTGCTCGATCTCGGCCAGTTCGATGCGGTATCCGCGCACCTTGACCTGGAAGTCGCGCCGTTCCACGTACCCGAGGTTGCCGTCGGAGCTCCAGCGCACCATGTCGCCGGTGCGGTACAGCCTGCTGCCCGGCGCGCCGAACGGGTTGGCCACGAAGCGTTCCGCGCTCAGCTCCGGCCTGCCGTGGTACCCGCGGGCCAGCTGCGCGCCGCCCAGGTACAGCTCGCCGGTGACGCCCGTCGGCACCGGGTGCATCCGGTCGTCGAGGACGTACACCTCGGTACCCGCCTCGGGCGTTCCGATCGGCACGGTGCCGGTCGGCGCCGTCCTGATCGGCGACGGGCTCGCGGCGGTCGACACCAACGCCTCGACGCCGCTCGGCGACGAGCTCGCACCGGTGGTCGACGCCGACATCCCACCACCGATCGACGCTGCCAGCTCGCCGACCGAGGTCCGGTACCGAGTCACCGAGACCGCCGCTTCCGTCGGCCCGTACAGGTTGTCGACCCGGGCATCGGTGAGCGCACCGACCTTGGCGAGGGTCGCGGCGGGCAACGCCTCACCGATCACCAGCAGCCTGCGCAGCGAGCGCGGCAGCCTGCGCCCGGTGGACACCTCGGCCAGCATGGCGAGCAGCGAGGGCACGAGCGTCACCGTGGTCACCGAGGCCCGGCGGACCAGATCGAGCACCCCCTCTGGATCGCGCTGCGCGCCCGTCGGCGCGAGCACGACCCGCGCACCGGTGCGCAGCGCCCACCAGAACTCCCATACCGAGAGGTCGAACGCGGCCGAGGTCATCAGCAGCGTGGCGTCGTCGGCGCCGAGACCGTACTCGGACTGCATCCAGTCCAGCTGGTGCGCGACGGCGCGGTGCGGGACCGCGACGCCCTTCGGAACACCGGTCGAGCCGGAGGTGAAGAGGACGTAGGCCGTGTGCCAGGGCGACAACGTCCGCACCCGTTCGGCGTCGCGAATCGGCGCGGCGTCGACACTCGAGGGGACCGTCGTGATGTCGAACAGCACCTCGTGGTCGGCCACCTCGGCGGGCAGCATCGGCCTGCGCCCCGAGGTGAGCACCAGCTCCGGATTCGCCGCGGCCAGCACGCCGGTGGTCCGGTCGAGCGGGTGTGCCGGGTCGAGCGGCACGTAGGCCCCGCCCGCCGTCACCACCGCGTACATCGCGACAAGCAGGTCGATGCTGCGTGGAATGGCAAGCGCCACCAGCGATTCCGGACCGACGCCGCGGCCGATCAGCACCCTGGCCAGCCGGTTCACCCGTGCGGCGAATTCGGCGTAGGTCAGGGTGAGCGCGTCGTCGACGACGGCGATCGCGTCGGGTGTGCGCGTCACCTGATCCTGGAATGCGGTGACCAGGGTGTCCGGCGCGAACGCACGATCGGCGGCGTTCCAGGCGACGAGCATGCGTTCGGTCTCGGCGCCGTCCAGCAGCGGCACGTCGCCGACCGGCTGCCGCGGCGCGGCGCACACGGCTTTCAGCAGCCGCTGCAACCGTCCCGCGAAGCCCGCGACGGTCGCCTCGTCGAACAGCGCCGTGGCGTAGGTGATCGTCGCCGCGATGCCCGCGGGCGCGCCCTGCGCGTCGTAGCGGTCGGTGACCACCAGGTGCAGGTCGAACTGGGAGACCTCGGAGTCGAAGTCGACCGCGGCGGCGGTCAGGCCGTCCAGGGTGAAATCGGCCTCGGCCTGGTTGTGGAAGGAGAAGCCGACCTGGAACAGCGGGTGCCGCGCGGTGGAGCGCTCGGGGTTGAGCACCTCGACCAGCCGCTCGAAGGGGACGTCGGCGTGCGCGAACGCCGCGAGGTCGGCGGCCCGCACCCGGTCCAGCAACGCGGCGAACCCGTCGCCCGCGTCCACCCCGGTACGCAGCACCAAGGTGTTGACGAACATGCCGACCACATCGTCCAATTCAGCCGCGCCGCGCCCCGCCACGGGTGTGCCAACGGCGATGTCGCCGGTGCCGGACAACCGCGCGAGCAGCGCGGCGAACGCCGCATGAACCACCATGAACAGCGTCGCCCCTGCCGCACGGCCCAATTCGACCAGCGCCGCGTGGGATTCGGCGTCGACCGCGAAGTCGACGTGCCTGCCCCTGGCGGACACGACCGCGGGACGCGGCCGATCCGTGGGCAGCGGCAGTTGCGCGGGCAGCTCGGCCAGGGTTTCGGTCCAGAACCGGAGTTGGCGCGCCACCAGCGATTCCGGATCGTCCTCGGAGCCGAGCAGTTCGCGCTGCCACAGGCTGTAGTCGGCGTATTGCACCGGCAGCGGCGTCCAACCGGGCGCGCGGCCGTCCTTGCGCGCCGCATAGGCGACCATCACGTCCCTGGCCAGCGGCGCCAGCGAGGAGCCGTCGGCGGCGATGTGGTGCGCCACCACCACGAGCACGTGTTCTGTTGCCGCCGAATCACTCTCGCCGCCGTTCTCGGTGATGGGGCGGAAGAGCCTGGCGCGCAGCGGAACCGCATCGGTCACGTCGAAGCCCGCGCCGACGAAATCCGCGACGGCGACGGGCAGGTCGTCGATCGGCACATCGATCGGCGTGAGCACCGGCGTGCCCGCCGCACCGACCGGCAGCACCACCTGCACCGGTCCGTCCGCGCGCTGCGGGTAGACGGTGCGCAGCGCTTCGTGTCTGGCCACCACGTCCGCGACCGCGGCGTCGAGTGCGCCGACATCGAGCGCGCCGCTGAGCCGCACCGCGAGTGGAATGTTGTAGGCGGTGGACTGGCGGTCGAGGCGGTTGAGGAACCACATCCGCTGCTGCGCCAGCGACAGCGGCACCGGCTCGTCGCCCGTGCGCGCGGTCAGC
>NZ_BDBP01000036.1 GCF_001613045.1 Nocardia lijiangensis NBRC 108240
GGGCGTCGGCGCGCTGGCGGAGCTGGCGGCCTGGCCGCAGGTGGCGGCGGCGTTGGCGCCGGTTCCGTACTACACGCGCCCCACCGAGGCCGGTGTCGTCGCGCATTTCGCGCATCTCGCGGCGGGTTCGCCTGTGCCGCTGATCGTGTATCACATTCCGTACCGCACCGGCCGTTCGTTGAGCGCGAGCACGCTGCGGGAACTGGCGGCCGTGGACGGAGTCGTCGGCGTGAAGTACGCGGTCGGCGGTGTCGACGCCGACGCGGTCAAGCTGCTCGCCGATCCGCCCGCGGATTTCGCGGTGCTCGCCGGAGACGACGCGTTCCTGTCGCCGCTGCTGGCGCTGGGTGCGGCGGGCGGCATCGTGGCGAGCGCGCTGCTCGCGACCGCGCGCTACGTCGCCCTCGACAATGCCTGGCGGACAGGCGATCTGGCGGCCGCGCGGGCGATCGGCGCGGAGCTGGCCAGGGTGTCGGCGGCGGCGTTCGCCGAACCGAACCCCACGGTGATCAAGGGCGTGCTGCACGCGCAGGGGCGTATTCCGACCCCCGCGGTGCGGTTGCCGCTGCTGCCCGCCGCGGCGGAATCGGTGGATCGGGCGTCGGCGGTGCTACTCGATCACCTTCCCGCCCGATAGCGGATTGCTATTCTGGCCTAGTCCGGTGCCACCGGGCGGCGAGAACCGCACAGACCGGAGGGCGTTGTGAACGATCGTCGCGGCGCATTGCAGGAGTACCTGTTGCGGACTCAGCCCAGGACCGTCGACCGGGGGCGGATGGTGGTCGTGGAACGCGAGCTCACCCGCGCGATGCGCGGCGGCGTGGCCGGCGCGGTGGTCGAATTCGGTTGCTACCAGGGCGGAATGACCGCGTGGATGCGCGCCGTGCTGGACGCCCTCGGCGTCGATCCTGCGGTGCACGCCTACGACTCCTTCCGCGGGCTGCCCGCGGTCGGCCGCCACGACAGCGCCTATTTGGCCGAGGGCGAGTTCACTGCATCGGTCGGCGACGTGCTGCGGTTGCACGAACGGTTCGGCCTGCGTCGACCGCACGTGCACGCAGGCTTGTTCGCCCACACCCTGCCCGAGCAGCTGCCCACCCGGATCGCGTTCGCCTACGTGGACGGCGACCGGTACGAGTCGACGATGCAGTGCCTGCGCGCGGTCCTGCCGCGACTCGCACCCGGCGCGATCCTGGTGCTCGACGACTATGCCGATCCCGCCGCGTCCTTGCCCGGCCGCGCTGTCGCGCAACCGAAGGCACCGGGCGTCATGAAGGCATGCGAGGACGTGTTCGGCACGCCGCTGGCGGTCACGTCGGTGTGCGAGGACCCGACATGGGCGCTCGGGGTGTACCGCCACGCGGTGCCCCCGACGGTCTCGGCGGCCACGGTCGGCCCGAAAACCGCGCGCTGACGACGCGATTCCCGCAGTGTGTCGAGGCGAACGCGCTGCGGCGGTCACCTGGAGGGTGTCGATGGTCTCGCCCGGTTGGGGCGTTGCCGAGCAGAATCCGGTGTATCCGCTCGGGAACAGGGGATGTTGCGGACTGGGCGTCCACTATCGTGCACGGGGTTCAGCGCAGTGTGGTCAATGCGGCGCGCAGCCGGTCCGCGAGGTCGACGGCCTGGTCGAGCGTCCACGGCAGGACGCCGTTCTCGCCCATCAGTGCGTGGAACTGCTGTTCGCGGTAGGGGACGCCCGGCGGCAGCGGTGCGATGTGCCAGTGCAGGTGTGAATTGCCCTGCTGGCTACCGAGACTCAGCAGGTAGGTGCGTTCGCTCGGCACCACCGCCTCCACCGCGCGCGTCACCCGGTGCACCAGCGACATGATCCGCAGGAAGGCGTCCTGCGGAAGGTCTCGCACGACGTGTTCGCGGTGCAGTTTCGGCGCGACGAGGACGGAGCCGTACAGCGTCGGATAGCGCGACAGGAACGCGAAGTTCTCGCCGTCCTCGGCGATGACCTGTTCGAGCTGGGAGTCGTGTTCGCCCGCCACTATCGCGCAGATGAAGCACGGCGAGGTCTGGACGCGCTGGACGTAGGCGTCCACGTCGAAGGAAATCCGTTCCACCCCAGCGATTCTGCCGCGCCGGGGGGAATCACCACGTCAGTACGGGTTCGACGACTCGGCCGTCGCGTTGGTGCGCGAGCCCGGCATCGATCTCGGTGTGCGGGTAGTCGATCACGAGCCGATCGATCGGGAAACGGCCCGCGGCGTGGAGTGCGAGCAGGTGCGGGCAGGTCAGACGACCGACGAAACCGCGTTCGACGCCACGGACCTGCCGGGATACGCGGGCAGGCTGTTCGACCTGCGCCACCCCGAGAACGCCCGCCTGCAGACTTGGGCGGAGATCGAGCGCACCCACATTCCCGAGGACGACGGCGCGGTGCGCCGCATCCTCGCGACCAAGATCGGCGAAATCGAACGTGGACAACGCGCAGGCCTCGTCACCACCGATTTCCCGCCCGTCACGCTCGTCGTCGTGCTGACCGATCTGGCCCGCACCGCTGCCGTGCACGCCACCCGGGCGGATGAGTCGCACAACATCGCCGAACGCCGGGCCGCGGTGGTGCTGGCCGCGCGTCGGCTGACCGTCCCGCACTGACCGCACCAGCGAGGATGCTGAAAGTTTGCCAGAATCGATGATGAGGGCCCGGCCCGGGCGTAGACTCACCGGATCGCTGCGTGTACATCCACTTCGAGGTGATGTCGGATGGTTGACACAGAGGTGCTCATCGCCGGCGCCGGTCCGGTCGGATTGACAGCGGCCATCGAGTTGGCCCGACGCGGAGTGACTTGCCGGATCATCGACGCGGCCGCCGGACCACCGCGGTACGCCAAAGCGGTCGGCATCCAGCCCAGGACGCTCGAGGTCTTCGAGGGGATGGGAGTGCTGCGGCAGGTGCTCGACTCGTCGATCCAGCTCCGCGGGCAGATCGTGTACGTGAACGGCGCCGAAGTCGACCGTGTCGCGTTGACCCTGCCCGCCGACATCCCCTACGGGTTCGTCGGGTTGCCGCAATACGAGACCGAACGGATTCTGCGTAGACGCCTGGCCGCCACCGGCACGCGCGTCGAGCGGGGTACGGCACTCACGCATTTCGAACAGAACGGCTCCGGCGTGCACGCCGTGCTGACCGACGAGAAAGGCGAGCGCCGCGTGCAGGCGGAGTATCTGGTCGGTTGCGACGGCGCGCACAGTATCGTGCGAAAGGGGTTGGGGCTCGGCTTCGAAGGCGCGGCGTTCGCCGAACAGTACATGCTCGGTGACGTCGAACTGGACTGGTCGATGCCGCGCGGCTACGGCATTCGCTCGATGCATCGGACCGACGGCGTCACCGATGATCTGCTGGTGTGCATCCCGCTGCCCGGTCGGTGCCGGTATCGAGTGTCGATGCTGGTGCCCGAGGAGCTCGCGACCATGCCGGCGACCGGTGGCGATGTGGTCGAGCACGGCTTGGAAGGCAGTCATCCGCCCGAGCTGCACCACATCCAGGCGGTGCTGGATCGGCTGGCCCCCGAACCGGTCACCGCGTCGAGCCTGCGCTGGTCGTCGGTGTTCCGGATCAGTCACCGCATCGTCGACTCCTATTCTCGCGCACGGGTATTCGTCGCCGGGGACGCCGCGCACATCCATCCGCCCACGGGCGCGCAGGGCATGAACACCGGCATCCAGGACGCACACAACCTCGCCTGGAAACTCGCGCTGACCCTCGCGGGCATCGGCGCGCCCGATCTGCTCGCCAGCTACGACGCCGAACGCAGGCCGGTCGGAGCGGAGGTGGTCGGGCGGACCGTGCGCAGTGCGCGGGAAGGCGTCGGCGCGGGGGAGACCGACCCCGGCTTCGTCATCCGCCGCGAAGCGCAACTGCTGATCGACTACTCCGACAGCCCGCTGGTGAGCACGGCCCCCAGCGGCATCGCAGGCCCGCGGCCAGGACAACGAGCCCCCGACGCGGCCGGTCTGACCCGGGACGCCGTCGCCTTCCCGATCCGCTTGTTCTCCCTGCTCGGGCAAACCGACCACACCCTCCTGATCTACCTCGACGAGTCCGCGGGCCCCGAGTCGCCCACCGCCGTGGCCGCTCTCACCGATGCCGCGCGCCGCGCTACCCATGGACGGATCGACGTCTACCTCATCGCGGCTGCCGACGCCGAACTCGACGAGTCGGCCTTGCCGGTGATCCGCGACAACGACGGCCACTTCGCCCGCGCCTACGGCGCGAAAGGGTTGTGCGCCTATGTGATCCGGCCGGACGGCTATCTCGGTTTCACCGAACACGCGCCGACGCCCGAGGATTTGACGAAGCACTTCGCGGCGATCTTCTGCTGAACCGGGCCGCGCAGAGTGGCCGGTGCCCTGATCGGTTGCCTCCGGTCATCGTTCGTCGTAGGTGCGCCGAGCGACGGCGATGTATTCGCGGTGCTGCTCAGCCCAGCTGATCAGCGCGCCGACCTCGCGAGACAGCGTCCGCCCCACCGCCGTCAGGTCGTAGTCCACGCGCGGCGGGGTGGTCGGTGTGACGGTTCTGGTGACCAGTCCGTCACGTTCGAGGCTGCGCAAGGTGAGGGTCAGCATGCGCTGGGAGATGCCGTCGATCGAGCGACGCAGGTCGGAATAGCGGCGCGGTCCCGTGCCGAGCATCGCCATGATCAGCACACTCCACTTGTCGCCCACCCGGTCGAGCACATCGCGCAGCTCGCAGGTGGCCGTACCGGCGTTGACCTGCGTGGAAACATCGGTGTGCGTAACGAATTCCGAAGTGCCGTCTTCTGTCACCCTGGCAGGGTCGCCCAGAATCCTGTCGGACACAAGTAGTGACCAGCGCACAAAAAGTGCGTTGCCGTACAGGAGCCCACCATGACCGCCGATCTCACCGCCTTGCCCGCCCGAGCCGGAACCCGGCCCGCGACGACGGGTCTGGAAATTCCGCACGATCAACTGGAGGAGTTCTCGCCGCCGGAGATCCGTTCCGCGCTCATCGAATTCGTGCGGTCGCTGCCCAGGGTGCAGACCGGCCCGAGTTCGGTGTCCGAACCGGGATCGTTGGCCTTCCGGCTGCCCCGCGTCGATCGCGCGTTCGACGCGTTCCTGCATCCGTCCGTCGACGAGTTCGGACACGTGCACCGCTCCGGGTTCCTGCACCTGACCGTGCCGCTGAATTCCGTTGCGGCGCTGACCGATCTGGGCTGGGTGGAACCGCATCCGATCAGCAGACGTCCCGAATTCCCCAGCAGCATCGTCATGTTCTATGCACCGCGCGACACGGGCGAACTGGCCGTCGCCACCACCGTGCTGCGCGCCTCTTACAACCAAGCCGTCGCCTGAGTTCTCGAAACATCAACGAGGAGAGGCATGTTCATCGTCGCCATGCGGCTGTCGGCGGTCCTGATCGGTTCGGCCGGGCCGAACTGGTGGCGACAGGTGCGCTAGGTCAGTGTTCGAAGACGCTCACGTCTCCGGGTTCGGTCTCGAGCGCCTCGCGGTCGAATATCAGCAGGGCGAGGAAGAACAGCACTCCCGCGAGGAGCAAACCGGCCACGATCAGGATGGGAACCGAGGCATCCCGGGGCGTCACCAGGACGAACAGTGCGGCGGCCGACCACATCAGCGCGCCGATCGCGACGGGCAGCTCGAAGCGCCCGAGGTCGAACGCGCCCTTTCTGCGGTCCAATCGTCTGCGCACCGTCAGGTAGAGAACGATCGTCGAGCCGTAGGTGAGGGCGGGGAGAATCGTCGACGCCGTGATCAGCTCCAGCAGTGCGTTACCCGGCAGCGTGACCATCAGGACGACGCCCAGGCAGAAGATGAGGATCGTCGCCGGGACCGGCGTGTGCGTGCGTGGGTCGACCCGTCGCATCAGCCGGTGGGCGGGGAAACGCGCGTCGCGCGACATCGCGAAAACGAGCCGCGAGCACGCGGTCATCACGACCATCCCGGCACCGAAGAACGCAAACGTGATGGCGACCAACAAGATTCGCTCCATCACCGGACCGAGCTGGTCGCGCATGATCGCCGCGACCGGCGAGCCGCTGGCGCTGATCCGGGGAATGTCATCGATCGCGACGGTGAGCGCGATCACGAACAGCAGTCCCAGCACCCCGGCCGCCACGACCGACCCGACGATCGCGCGCGGCACGCTGCGATGGGGATCCTTGGCTTCTTCCGCCAGGTTCGCCGCGGCGTCGAAGCCGACGAGCGTGCCGAGGCCCATGATCATCGCGATCATCAATCCGCCGCCGACGGCGAAATAGTCGGAGGCGTTCTCGGTGACACCACGCGAGGTGAGATTGTCGGCCGCGCCGTCGCCCGTGATCGCCACCGCGACGACCAGCGCGATCGCCACCACCACGACGAGCACCAGCTCGAGCCCGACCGCGCCCGCGTTGATCATGCTCACGATGCGTGTCGAGGCGATGGCGAGGGAGGCTTGGAGGAGCAGCACCGCGAGCGTGATCAGGCGAGCGGTGTCTTCGTCCGGCTCCATGCCCGCCAGCGGCATGAACGCTTGGCTGGCAAGCGCATTGTCGACCGCCACCACGGCGATCGCCAGGTAGCAGAACGTCAGCCAACCGAAACCCCAGCCGATCTTCGGATTGGCCAGCCGCGAGGCCCATTGGTAGGACGAGCCGCTGAGCGGGATGCGGGCCGCGAATTGCGCGACCACCAATGCCACCAGCACCTGCCCCGCCGCGGCGACGATCCACAGCCAAATCCCGACCGGCCCCGCGTTTTGCAGTACGTCGTCGTATGTCGCGAAGATGCCGACCGCTACCGAGATGAATGCGAACGAGATCGCGAACACCTGAAAGGGGCCGAGCGTTCGCTTCAGCTCCTGCCGGTAGCCCCCGAGTTCGACGGAACTCTCGTCCGCCTGGGCGTTCGTCGACGCTTCCGCCATCTCGCTCACCTCACCTTCCGTGCGAGGGTGCGCCCACCGACCCTGGAGGCAACGGGTCGAATCATCTTCCGAAAGTCAATTCTGCGATGGCATCTATTCGTGCATCTGTCAATTCAATTCGTGCGAATCGATATTTACCAACTCGGGAAATGGAAATATTGAAGACCGGTCATTACCTTTCGATGATCCCCCCGTTGTTACGCAATGTCACTGTTCTTTCGCCCACCTAAACACTGCGGCCCAGAAGTAGGACGATGGGCGACGTGACTACGTTGTGTCCGTACGATATTCGCCGTTCGGAGCTCGGCGGCGGTTCGATCGGAGCCCGGAGACGACTCGTCGGAGTCGATCACTGGCCGAACACCAGCGGCCGAATCATTCCACAGCGGGAACGGGAGCATCCACCCCTTTCCATTTCCAACATATAGCGCACCCGGGGGCTTGCGGCAAGACCCGGTGCGTGCCGCACAATCGCTGGCCGAAGCCAGAACCTGCGGAAATTTGGGGAGTCGCGAAGTGCGTGGTGCCGTCTGAGGGTCGCCGCGCAGTTCGACACGGTCGCCGAGGCGGCCGGGAGATGTGAAGGAGTGTGGCTGTGACGAGCGTGTCGACCAAGGGGTACGAAGACGAACTGCGGTCCGAACGGGACTATGTGGCCGGGCTCTACGCGCGGCTCGACGCCGAGCGCGCGCGAGTGAAGCGCCGCTACAGCGCGGCGTTGCGGGGAAACGGCCAGACGCTCGTGGATCGGGACGTCGAGGTGCGTGCGCTGGCCAAAGAGGTGAAGCGCCTCGACGTGGCGGACAACGGGCTGTGCTTCGGTCGGCTGGACACCCTGTCGGGCGAACATTCGTACATCGGCCGCATCGGGCTTTTCGACGAGGAGAACGAGTACGAACCGCTGTTGCTCGACTGGCGCGCGCCTGCGGCGCGACCGTTCTATGTCGCCACCGCAGCGTCGCCGGAGAACATGCGCCGCCGCCGCCAGTTCCACTCGCGCGGGCGTCGCGTGGTCGATTTCACCGACGAGGTCCTCGGTCGCCCCGGTGGCGACGAGCGAGGGGATGCGGCCCTGCTCGCGGCGGTCGACGCGCCGCGCGGTCCCGGGATGCGCGACATCGTCGCGACGATCCAGGCCGAACAAGATCGGATCATCCGGCTCGATCACCCCGGGGTGCTGGTGATCGAGGGTGGCCCGGGCACCGGGAAGACCGTCGTGGCGCTGCACCGCGTCGCGTACCTGCTCTACACCCAGCGGGAGCAGATGGAGCGGCACGGTGTGCTCGTGGTCGGACCCAACCCGGCGTTCCTGAACCACATCGGCCGCGTTCTGCCGTCGCTGGGCGAGTCCGACGTGGTGTTCACGACCACCGGCGACCTCGTGCCGGGTCTGCGCGTCACCGCCGAGGACACCCCGGAAGCCGCGCGGCTCAAGGGCTCACTGAAGATTCTGGACGTGCTCGCGGCGGCCGTCGCCGATCAGCAGCGGTTGCCGGAACGCCCGCTGCCGATCCAACTGTCGGACGTCACGGTGCGGATCGACGCCGAGACCGCGCAGTGGGCCAGGGAGGAGGCACGCGCGAGCGGGCTGCCGCACAACGAGGCCCGCGCGGTGTTCAGTGAGATCGTCACGTACGTGCTCACCGAACGGGCGATCGCCCGGATCGGCCGGGGCTGGCTGACCCGGGCGGATCGCGAAGCATGGGAGCAGCTGCGGGCGGACCTGCTCGCCGAACTCGCAGAAGACGAGAAGTTCACCGCCGCGCTCGACGAACTCTGGCCGATCTCGACGCCGGAAACCCTGTTGGCATCGCTGTATTCGTCGCCCGAACGTCTACGTGCGGCAGGCGCGGACCAGGCGCTGCTGCGCGCCGACGGTGACGCCTGGACGGTGTCGGACGTGCCGCTGCTCGACGAACTGGTCGATCTGCTGGGCCGCGACAAGTCGGCCGACCGGACCGCCGAGCAGGAACACAAGCGGGAGGCCGCGTACGCGGCGGGCGTGCTCGACCTCATGATCAGCCGCGAGGACCTGATGGACGACGAGGACCACCTGCTCGCCCAGGACATGCTCTACGCCGAGGACCTGGCCGATCGCTTCGTCGAGCGCGACACCCGTGAACTCGTCGAACGCGCTGCCGCGGACCGGGACTGGACCTACCGGCACGTCGTGGTCGACGAAGCACAGGAACTGTCCGAAATGGACTGGCGGGTGCTGATGCGCCGCTGCCCGAGCCGATCCTTCACGGTGGTCGGCGATCTCGCCCAGCGCCGGTCGGCGGCCGGAGTGACATCGTGGGACACGATGCTGGAACCGTACGTGCCCGGCCGCTGGGTCTACCGGTCGCTGTCGGTGAACTACCGCACCCCGGCGGAGATCATGACCGTCGCCGCCGCGCTGCTCGCCGAGTTCGCGCCCGGTGTCCAGCCGCCGGAATCGGTCCGCGCGTGTGGCATCCAGCCCTGGTCCAGGCGGGTCGCCGAAGACGAATTACCGGCTGCCATAGAGGAATTCGTCCGAGACGAAGCCGAACGCGAAGGCACCAGCATCGTGATCGGTCCACCGGGTGTGCCGGGCACGGTGCCGGCGTCGGAGACGAAGGGCCTCGAGTTCGACGCGGTCCTCGTCGTGGAACCGGAACGCATCCTCGCCGACGGCCCACGCGGCGCGGCCGAACTCTACGTCGCCCTCACCCGCGCCACCCAACGCCTCGGCATCCTCCACCACGGCCCAATGCCGCAGGTATTGACCGGACTCGCCGACGCCCGCGCGAGCGGGGAATCACCGGCAGGCGCAGCGACCGTCGTTCCGCGAAGTCATGCGGGCCGGTGATGTTGCGGTATCGCGTCCGAGGTCGATCCTGTCGACAACCTTGTCTGCTTCCCGCCAGCACGGGAACTTCAGCATTTCTACCGTCGTCGCCGTGGACACAGACCTCCTTCCAGCCCCTCGTGTCGCCGTACTTCACGCACCTGTCGTGGGGTTCATGACGCTCGCCGCTGCCCTCGGTACTGCCAGCATCTATCCACTGCAACCGGCGATCGCGGACGTGGCCGGGTCGCTGCACGCCTCGACAGCGCAGATCGGGTCGGCTCTCGCCTGCGGGCCGATCGGTTACCTGGCAGGTCTAGCCCTGCTGGTCCCGCTCGTGGACCGCTTCGCGCCCAGGTCCGTGCTGTCGACGCAGTTCGGCGCTCTCGCCGCCGCCTTGGCCCTCACTGCCGGTGTCGGCTCCACGTGGCTGCTCGGCCTCGGCCTCGGCCTGGCCGGGGCAGGGTCCTCGGTCGGGGCGCAACTGAGTTCGATTGCAGGACGTTTCACTGCGCCCCGGCGGCGTGCCACGATCCTGGGGGTGGTGACTGCGGGGATTTCCGCGGGAATTCTGGTGGGCCGGATCGGTGGCGGCTGGCTGACCAACCTCATCGGCTGGCGCGGAACGCTTCTCGTCTTCGCGGTCGCGTGCGCCGTCGTCGCTCTCGCAGCCCGCCTTGTGTTGCCCGCCACGGCCGGGAGCGCCAGGTCCGGTTACCTGGCGACGCTGCGGAAACTCCCGCAGCTCTACCTCCGCTTCCCGCTGCTGCGGCTGGCAGCGGGTCGTGGCGCCCTCTGGTTCTTCGCGTTCTGTGCCGTGTGGGCGGGCATTGCGGTCGCGCTGTCGCAGCCACCGTTCTCGTATTCACCCGAACGTATTGGGGCATACGCGGGAGCCGGACTGCTGGGCATCGTCGCCACCCGGGTCGCCGGTGTCTGGACCGACCGCGTCGGTGCGCGGCGAGTGATTCTGGCGGGGCTCGCGCTTGCGGCCGCGGCGGCGGTGGTACTCGGCACCTGCCTGTCGAATACAGCCGTCACCCTGGTCTGTCTCGGCCTGTTCGACGGCGGGCTGTTCGCAGCCCAAGTGGCAAACCAAAGTACCGTTCTCGCCATCGATCCAGCGGCTCCCGCGCGGTTCAACAGTGCCTATATGCTCGTCTATTTCGTCGGTGGCAGCCTCGGCACCGCATTCGGTGCGGCTGCCGTCGGCTGGTTCGGATGGCCCACGACCGCCATCGTCACCGCCGGCGCGATCATCGTGGCCGCAGTGATCACCATGACCGCTCGCGAGACACAGATCCGCCGCGTGACGCCCGGTTCAGCCGAGTGCTGAACCGGAGTGCACGGCCGGGAACCCGCTTCCGGCAGCACCGCCCGACACGCTCTGAGCAATGTGGTGGGCGCCGGTCATCAGCGCGGCGAGATCCTCGGGGTGGAGGAACGACGGGGGAGGCGGTGGGCCCCAGTCGAACAGTCCCTTGGCGCCCTCGAACACTTCTGGTGTCCAGAGCTGGTCGTCGACGATGCAGTCCATGTCGGCGTAATACTCGGAAAAGTTCCCGGCCGGATCCTTCAGGTACCAGAAGAAATTCGATCCGGCGTGATGACGGCCCAGGCCCCAGACGTGCCGTTCGGGATTGTCCTCCAGCATGGCGGTGGCGCCGCGGCCGACGTCGTCGATGTCATCGACCTGCCAGGAGGTGTGATGCAGGAAGTTCACCGGCGCCCGCAACACCAGCACGTTGTGGTGATCGGTGGAGCAGCGCAGGAACGCTCCGGCACCCTGGATCTCGTCGGAGAGCTTGAATCCCAGCCCGTCGACGAAGAACCGGCGGGTGGCCTCGTAGTCGACCGACCCCACCACCGCGTGGCCGAGTTTGCGCGGGCGCACCGGATCCTCGCGCAGCACACCGGGCGAGCGGGTGCCGTGGCGTTCGAGGCGGCCGGGGCCGTTGTACGGAGTGGCGGGTGTCTCGGTCTGGATCAGCCGGTCGGCGACGCGTATGACCGCACGGAAGCCCGCGATGGGTTCCTGCGTCGCCACGGAATCCGCTGTCCGTTCCGCAGGCAGGCCCAGCGCATTCAGACGCGCGGCAGCGGCGTCGAGATCGTCGGGATCGTCTGCGCCGATGACAATTTCGACGAGCCTGCGTGCTGGTGCATGCACCAGGCGCAGCTGGTTGCCTCCGTCGCGGGTGCCCAGCCAGCCGTCGGCCTCGGGGGACAGTCCGAATTCGGTGTAGTAGTCGCGTGTCGCGGTCGGGTCGGGTACCCCGATCGTGACTGATGACAGTCGGTGTAACGGCATTGCCGGCTCCTCGAAGTACGTTGTGCGGGTCAGCAATCGGTGACCATCAGGTGTCGCATCTCGCCGATGCCGCGGACATAACTGACCAATTCGTCACCGGGAGCGAGGAATCGCTGCGGAGTGCGTCCGATGCCGACGCCCTCCGGGGTACCGGTGAAGATGACATCGCCGGGCAGCAGCGGCGTGATCGCCGACAGCCTCGCGATGAGTTCGGGAACGGGGAAGATCATGTCGGAGGTCTTCCCCTTCTGCATCTGCTCGCCGTTGATCAGGCAGCCCAGTTCGAGATCGTCGGGGTTGTCGAACTCGTCCGGGGTGACCAGCAACGGCCCGATGGGGCCGAAGCCCGGGAAGGACTTGCCCATGCTGAACTGTGGTGCGGGACCGACGCGCTGCCGATCGCGTTCGGAAATATCCTGTCCCACAGAGATTCCGGCTACATAGCTCCACGCATCTTCGGCCGTGACACGGTATGCGCGGCGGCCGACGACCACCACGAGTTCGACCTCCCAGTCGACGTGGCCGGGTGGCAGCGTGACGGTGCCGTACGGCCCGGCCAGCGATGACTGGAACTTGGTGAACACCGGCGGCTGCGCCGGGATCGAAAAGTTCGACTCCGCAGCGTGATCGGCGTAGTTCAGGCCGATGGCGAACACCTGCCGCGGCCACGGGGATGGGTTACCGAATTCGGCGCGCTCGATGTCGGCCAGTGGTGTCCCCTCGCTGTCGAGACTCGTTGCCATCTCCAGCAACTCGTCCCACCGCTGGTAGGCGTCCTGGATTCGTTCGCTGAACCTGCCACCGCCGGCTCGCTCGATGTCCACCACCGTGCCGGAGGTGGTGACGAGTGATAGTCGACCGGAGATATTGGCGAAACGCACGATGCGTACTCCCTGATTCGGAGGGGCATAACCCGCCCTGGAAATGGACCGGTGACTTTCGAAAGTAGTCGGACACATTTGTCGTCGTTGTCCGCTGCCGACGTCGGGTATCCGTTTCCGGCAACGCGTTTCGTGCGGAAACCGATTGCCCGGAGCGGATGGTCGCCGCCGAATCCGGATAACGCGAGTTCCCTGCCGCTCCTATCGTTCCGGTGAAATCGGCGTTCAGGAGGCGAATATGGACAACTTCGGCAGTACGCGGTCGGCAATGATCGTCGGCGCGGGTGTCGCCGGCCTGACGGCGGCGACCGCCCTTGCACGCAAGGGGTGGCAGGTCGAGATAGCCGAAGCCAGTCCGTACCGAGCGACTGCCGGCTGGGGCCTGTGCCTGACCGGTCCATCCCTGCGCGCTCTCGATGTGCTCGGCCTGGCGGACGCGTGCTCGGCCGCGGGTTACGGGATGAGCGTGATCACCCACGTGGACGTCGACGGCACACCGAGCGACCAGGTGGATCTGCCGCGGCTGATCGGCGCGCAGCGTCCGGCGATGGTCGGCATCGCCCGCCCCGAGCTGCACCGCATCTTGCACGCGGAGGCCGAGCGGTGCGGGGTGGTGGTTCGTAACGGCCTGACCGTCACCGCGGTCGACCAGCAAGGAGATCTGGTCGACGTGCGGTTGTCGGACGGCACCGACCGGCAGGTCACCCTTCTGGTGGGCGCGGACGGGATCCGCTCGTCGGTGCGGGACCTGATGGGCCTCGAGACGCCGGTCGACTACCTCGGACAGATGGTGTGGCGGGCCCTGGTGCCGCGCCCGGAGTGGGCCACGGGCATCCATCAGTTCGCTGGCAAGGTCAACACGGCCGGACTCGTACCCATCTCGAGCAACCGCGCCTATGTGTTCCTGACCGAGAACGGGGTGCCGCCGAATGTTTTGCCCGATTCCGAGCTCGCCTCGCGGCTGGCCGATCTGCTGACGGCCTTCCCGGGCCGTGTGACCGAGATCCGCCCGCTGGTGTCGGCCTCCGGCTCGGTGGTGCGCCGTCCGGTCCACACCGCCTTCCTGACCGGCGCCTGGAACCGCGGAAACTGCGTCGTCATCGGCGATGCCGCACACGCACCGGCCCCGCAGATGGCCAGCGGCGCAGCTTTGGCGATCGAGGACGGGCTCGTCCTGGCCGAGGAGCTGGAGCGCCACGAGACGGTCGGCACCGGTATCGAGGCGTTCGTCGAACGACGCGCACAGCGGTGCCGCACGCTCGTGGCGACCTCGGTGACGATCGCCGGCTTGGAACAGGCGCAACGCCACAGCGAGGCGTATCCGCTGGTCGATGCCTGCCATCGGCAGATGGCCCAGCCCGTCTAGCCCACCGGCCGACGCGTCGGCGACCCGTCGTCTACCAATGGATGAGGAGACACAATGTCCGTGACAACGACCCGAACCCTGTCCGAGGCGCAGCAGTGGCTGCGCGAACACCTCGAGCAACGGCGGAACCCGTTCAACGCCATCGATCATGATGCCGCCGCGCGGCACATCGAAACGCTCCCCGGCATCGATCCTGAGTCCTGGGCCGGGCACTGGCTGGCCGGAGCGGAGGATTTCGCCAACCGGGCGCAGCGCGCCGAGGACAACGGCGACCGCGAGCAAGCGCTGGAGAACTGGTGGCAGGCATACCAATTCGCGTTCCTCGGCCGCTACCCCGCCCCGCTGCACCCGGCCAAGCTCCACGCCTACGAGCGGGCCGTCGAGTACTTCGGCCGGGTATCCGCGCTGGAGCACACACCTGTCCAGCACATCGAGGTGCCGTTCGACGGGCGTGCCGGAGAAGGTGACGTGCTCCGGTTCTTCGTGGCGCGCCCGCCCGGGGCAGCGGTGCGCCCGCCAGTGGTCCTGATGTGGGGCGGGATCGATGTGTGGAAGGAAGAAACCTACGCACGCGGCCGGATGCTCCGCGAGCGCGGATTCGTTACCGTGCACATCGACAAACCCGGGGTGGGGCAATCGCCGGTGCGCGCGGGCCGTGACGCCGAACGGCAGTGGGATCCCGTCTTCGCCTGGCTGCGCGAGCAGGCGGACCTGGACTCCGAACGGGTAGCGGCCCTGGGGCTTTCGTTCGGCGGCTACTGGGCCATGAAGCTTGCCCACACCCATCGCGAACAGCTGGCCGCCGCCGTCAACTGGGGCGGCGGCATCCATCTGACGTTCCAGCCCGAATGGCAGGAGCGCAGCCGTAACGCCTCGTCCTATCTGATGGACCTGATGCCGGCGCGGGCACGTATCTTCGGTGGCAACACATTCGAGGACTACCTCGCCCGCTGCCCGGAGCTGTCCCTGCTCGACCAGGGCGTCCTGGACCGGCCGTCCTGCCCACTGCTGTTGGTCAACGGCAAGGACGATCTCCAAAATGCCTCGGCGGACCTGTATTTGGCGCTCGAACACGGGGACCCGAAAACGGCCCGGATGTTCCCCGGCGGCCACATGGGCCGGGGCCCGGTGCTGGAAACCGTCGTCGACTGGCTGACCGAGCGACTCAACTGACCGACTCATCGAGGAGTACACCGTGAGAAACACCAGCTTGATCACCCATCTGCGGCACGTCGACATCGCTATGCCGAACTTCGCCGAACAGCGGCGGTTCTACACCGAGCTGTGGGGTTTGACCGAAACCGCCAGTGACACAGGCGTTTCCTTCCTAGCGGCCGAGGGCTCACCGGAGCAATACGTGGTGCGACTGCGTCGGGACGCCCAGAAACGCACCGATCTCCTGGCCTTCGGCGCCGCCGCCGCGCCCGATGTCGACATCCTTGCCGCGCAGTTGATCTCGCAGGGTGTGCAGCTGGTGCACGAACCGAAGATGCTGGACACCCCCGGCGGCGGTTACGCGGTCCGCTTCTTCGACAACGAGGGTCGCGTCGTGGAGGTCTCCGCCGATGTCACCCCGCGGCGGCACCGCAAGATCGAGGCCCGCGAGCCCGTTCCGGTCCGGCTGTCCCACGTCCTGATGAACTCACCCACCCCTGAGGCAACGGTGGCCTGGTATATCGAGCATCTGGGCTTCCGCCTCTCGGACACCATGTGCCTGGGCAGTGACCGCGAGATCATGTGGTTCCTGCGGTGCAACAACTTTCACCACAGCTTCGGCATCGTGCGCGGACCGCACGCGGCGTTCCACCATGCCTCCTTCGAGATGCGTGGCATCGACGAGTACATGCGCGGCACCGGCCGAATGCGACGGCTGGGGATCGAGCGCCTGTGGGGACCGGGCAGGCACCGGGCCGGTGACAACTCCTTCAGCTACTACCTCGACCCGGCAGGCAACACCGTGGAGTACACGACCGAGCTGGAGATCCTGGACGAGGACACCTGGCACCCGCACATCTACGACCTGCGCGACCCCGTCAACGCGGATCAGTGGGGCACGGCCGACGACATGGACGAGTTCATCGCGGCCAAGTCCCACAACGACATCGACCCCGGGCTGTTCGTCGCCCCGCCGCTGTGATTCGCACGGAAAGGGATCTCTCGTGACGCGACTGCGCACTCGACTCATCGGCAGCTGGCAGCTGGCCGATTGGAAAGTCTTCACAACGAACGGGGCCATCGATCCGCCGCTCGGCCCGGCTGAGCGGTGCACCGGACTGCTCATCTACACCTCCGAGGGAACGATGAGCGCCCACCTGACGCTGACCGACCGGATGCGCTTCGCCGACGCCTCACTCGACGGCGGGAGCGTCGAGGAGAAGGCCGGCGCCTACAGCTCGATCATTTCCTACGCGGGCACCTGGGACGCCGACGACGCGACCGGCCGGGTGATCCACCACGTCCGGATGGCCACTTTCCCCAATTTCGTCGGTGCGGATCTCGAGCGACTATGTGTCTTCGATGACGACGACACGCTGAAATTGGACACACCTCCGATGGCCATGGGTGGCGAGACGCGTCCCAGTTACATTCTGTGGCGGCGTCTTTCGGGAAGGGGCGCGTGATGCGCAGCGTTCGCAGAATCGTCACCGGGCATGATGGGTCCGGCCGTCCCGTCATCGTCGAGGACGCCGATTGCCGGCACATCCAGACCACCGCGGGCGCGCAGGTGGTCAATCTGTGGCTGCACGAGGGGCCGCCACGCAACGACACCACCTACGCCGATCCGGTCGGCCCCGATGTGCCGCTGCCGCCGCCCGCGGGCGGCGGGGTCCTGCGCGTGGTCGAGTTCGGGCCGCGTGACCAGGGCGAGACGCCCTACCTGCATCGAACCCCTTCGCTCGATTACGCCTTCGTCATCGCCGGTGAGGTCGTCGCGGTCGTCGGTTCGGAGGAGACCGTGATGCGAGCCGGTGACGTGCTGATCCAACGCGGCACGACCCATGCCTGGGACAACAGGTCGGATACCCCCTGCACCATCCTGTTCGTCCTGCTGGATACGGGCCCGGCGACCTAGCGCGGCGGCGATACTGACATCGGACCATGGGAGGTGAACACCGTGTCGGCACCACTGCACAACTTCCTCATCACCAAGTCGCGCAACCCTGTCGATCTGCTCAACGCGGCCACCCGGCTGTTCGGCGGCTCGATCACCACCTCGCCGCTGGACGGCCTGTGCGGCGGGGATCATGAGTTGCGCGGTGTCAGCGCGCCCGATTTCGCCGCCGGTTACTTCGCCTCGCCGCTGGACGTGCGCGTCGCCTCGTCGACGGGCCGCCGGTCGTACTTTGTGAATATCGGTGTCTCCGGAGCGATTTCCGCAGCCCGCGGCGGCCTGCGGGCCACCCTCGACTCGGCGACTGCGGGCATCGTCAACCCCGGAGACACTCAGGAGCTGCGGCCCCTGGGCGCCGGTACCCGTTTTCTGGGGCTGCGGATCGACGCGGCCATGGTCGACCAGGAATTCACCGCGCTGACCGGACACCCGCCGGTGTCGACCGTGCGCTTCGATTTCGCTCTCGACCTGGCCAAACCCAAGGGTCGGGCAGTGCGGCTGCTGGTTCGTTCCCTGCTGGAGCAGCTGGATTCGGGAGACCCGCTGTTCCAGCGCGCCGAACTGCAACGCAGCCAGCTGCGCTGTATCGTCACCGCGCTACTGCTGGCCCAGCCGCATTCGCACACCGGCGATTTGCGGGACGGTCCGCAGCCCGGCCACCCACGCACCTTGCGCACGGCCCTCGGGTTCATCGAGGCGAACCTCACCGAGCGCATCGGCCTGCACGACATCGCGGCGGCCGCCGGCTGCAGCCCGCGGACCATCAGCTCCGCGTTCCGGGATCGGCTCGGCTTGTCGCCCATGGCGTATGTCCGCACTCTGCGGCTCGAGCGAATCCGCGCCGAAATCCTCACCTCCACCGACCAGGTCGGCACGATCGCCTATCGCTGGGGTGTGTCGCATCTAGGCCGCTTCGCCGGTGAATATCGCGACCGTTTCGACGAACTGCCCTCCGATACCGCCGCCCGCAGGTAACACACCCGGCCACGCGCCCGGACAGGCCTGCGCATTCCCGCCGTGCCCCACCGGAAAGGTGGTGGGGCACGGTCCTGCTACGGCACCATCCATTTCGCTGAGGAGAGATCATGGCCTCTGACCCCGTCACCCCCTGGGACTTCGACGTCATCCAAATCGGTTGTGGTCCGGTCGGGCAGACCATGGCCGCGCTGCTGGGACAGCACGGCCACCGCGTAGGCGTCTTCGAGCGGTGGCCCACCCCGTACCCGCTGCCCCGCGCCGGCCACATCGACCACGAGATCATGCGCATCCTGCAATCGGTCGGGGCCGCACACGAATTCGAACCGCATGCCATCCCCGTCCCCGACTACGACTGGTTCAACGGCGACGGCGACCTGCTGCTGCACCTCGACTGGAACCAGCCCACTCCCTCGGGATGGAAGTCCGACTACCTGATGTTCCAGCCGGACCTGCAAGACGCCCTCCTGTCCGCCATCCGCCGCCTGCCCTCGGTGGAGCTGAACTTCGGCTGGAACGCCACGCGGATCACCCAGCACGACGACCACGTCGAGGTCACCCTCGCCCACGGCACCGTCATCGACGGCGCCTGGACACCCGACGGAACCGTCCGTACTGTCACCGCGTCCTGGCTCCTCGGGGCCGACGGCGCGAATTCGACCGTCCGCGCGGCCGCCGAGCTGGGCTGCGAGGACCTCGGCTTCGAGGAGGAGTGGCTCGTCGTCGACATCGAACCCCACGATCCGGACATCCGCATCGACATGCCCGAAGCCGGCCAGTACTGCGACCCGCGGCGACCCGTCTCCCTGTTCCGCTGGCTCGGACGCGCACACACTCGCTGGGAGTTCATGCTCCTGCCCGGCGAGAGCGCCCGGGAAATGACCACGGAAGCCCGCTGCTGGGAGTTGCTGTCCCGGTGGAAGATCACCCCGGACGAGGCCACGATCATCCGGCGTACCGTCTACACATTCCGGTCCCTGCTCGCCGAATCCTGGCGCCGTGGCCGCACTCTGCTCATTGGCGATGCGGCGCATCTGATGCCGCCCTTCCTGGGACAGGGCATGTGCTCGGGCATCCGAGATGCCGCCAACCTGGCCTGGAAACTGGACTTGGTGCTGTCCGGGCGCGCCCGCGATTCCCTCCTCGATACCTACGGCGACGAACGCCGCCCGCACGCACGCAGTCTCATCACCATGTCGATGGAACTGGGCCGCATTGTGTGCCTCTCGGACCCCGAGCAGGCGGCCGCCCGCGACCGAGCCTTCCGATCCGGCGACGTTGCCCCGCCACCACCGTTCCCGATACTGACCGCGGGACTGCTCCACCGGAACTCCCACGGTGTTCCCGCCGGACCGGCCGGAACACTGGGCGTGCAACCACGCGTCCACTGGCAGGACCGCACCGGCCTGTGCGACGACCTGATCGGCGGCGGATGGACGCTCATGACTTCCGTTGCCCCCGACCAGCTTCCGCTCGACGACGACCAGCACGCCCTCCTGCGGCACATGGACACCCGCATCGTCCATCTCACCCGCGCCAAGGTCCCTGGCGCTGTCATCGACATAGACGCCGACCTCACCCGCTGGCTGGCCCGCCACCGAGCCGACGTCGTGTTGGTGCGCCCGGACTTCTACGTCTTCGGCGCGGCCCGCGTCGACCATGCGGGCGAGCTCGTCGACTCCCTGCGCCGTCAGATGCACCCGCACATGCCCGCCGTTCCAGCATGAGCGCCCCGGATTCCGACGTTCGTCGCGGCACACCAGCCGGCGCGGATCTGCTGGCGGCCAACCAGGCACACAAACGGGCCATGCCACTGCAGCGCCTCCTGGGAAATGGGATGGAATGGGCAGACGCTGTGGAACTGCACGCACGCGCCGATCAGGGCGAGCGCTGGCACGAGGTCGCGCTGACTCTAGGCCTGCGCGACGCCGAGCGCGCCGAGGCCGCTCTCGCGGCCGGCCACCGCCGGACCGCACGCGACTGGTACCTCGCCGCGGCAGCGTGCTACCGCTTCGGCCAGGTCCCCCTGCTCGACAGCGACCGGTCCAAAACCCTTCTGTACCAACGCCTGATCGATGCGTTCGGACGGGCCGGTGCGCTCCACGACCCGCCGGTGGAACACGTCTCCATCCTGTGGGGCGGCGGACTCCTGCGCGCCTGGCTGCTGCGGCCTGCCACGCCCGCGCCACCACCCACCGTGATCGTCGTCGGCGGCTTCGACGGGTGGCGCGAGGAGTACTACAGCGGCGCTGTCTACCTGCTGGAGCGGGGCGTGGCGGTACTGCTCGCCGACGCTCCTGGGCAGGGCGAAACCAGACTGTTCGAAGGACTGACGCTGGGACCGGACTTCACCACCGCGTTCGCGGCACTGGTCAGCTGGATCCGCGACGACGACAGACTCGCTGACCGCGTCGGCATCTGGGGCAACAGCATGGGCGGGTTTCTAGCCGCTGCCGCCGCGATCGCCGACGACCGAATCCAGGCGTGCTGCGTCAACGGAGGAACAACCACTCCCATCGAATTCCCGACGCGCTACCCGCGCATGGTGGACAAGGCGCAGCTCCTGCTCGGCGCCGCCGACGCCGAACAGGCAATGAACACCCTCGGCAAACTCCACCTCGATGCCGCCGACCTGGCCCGCCTGACCTGCCCCCTTCTGGTCCTGCACGGCACCCCCGACCAGGTCTTCCTCGTCGAAAACGCCCGCACCCTCTACACCGGCGCAGCCAGTCGGGACAAGACCTGGCGCGAATGGGCCGACGGCGACCACTGCATCTACAACCACTCGATGGAAAAGCACACCCTCGTCGCCGATTGGTTCGCCGACCGGCTCGGTGCCCGCGCCGACCCGTAAAGACTGGTGACGTAGCGGTATTGCACCCGTGCAGTATTCGTCGTTCGGGGGTCGGCGCTGCTGGTCGATCTCAGTGGGGTCCCGGTTCGTTTGCGGCGGGGGATGCCGATGAATTGCAGTGGGTTCCTGACGAATTCCGGCGTCGTCGGTCCCGCTCGGGCGCTCGTGCGGCGGTGAATCCTGGCCGGGTTGCCTTGATGCTGTCCGTGTAGGGCACGTGGGGGCCACTTGCCTGTCGGAGTAGTGCGACGGCTTCCTCGGCGGGGGAGCCGGCGGGGGTTGTGCACACGACCAGTACTTGTTCCGGGGCGCGGGCGATCGACAGGGTCTGCTGTGTCACTGTCACCATGCCGATGACGGGATGGTGCAGTTCGTAGGTCGCGGCGTCGCAGGGTGTCACGCGATGGTCACCCCAGAGCGCAACGAACTCTGGGCTTTTCATCGTCAGCTCGCCGATCAGTTCCGCGAGCAGCGGGTCCTCCGGGTGCCTGCTGACGGCGATGCGGAGGTTGCCGACTACCGCGCGGGCCTTGCGCTTCCAGTCCGTGTACAGCTCGCGGCAATGCGGGTCCAGAAACAGTATCCGGCTCATATTCGGCCGCAGCGCGGGGTCATCGGGGCTGAGGAAGTCCAGATGCCCGGCCAGTAGGGCGTGCCCGAGTGCGTTCCACGCCAGCACGTCTGTGCGCCGGCCGAGCACCATCGCGGGGACGCCGTCGACGGCGCGGAGGAGGTCGCGCGTCTCGTCGGCGAGCTTCTCGGGACGTGGACGGCGCACCCGGGATGTGTGGCGGGCGGCGGCGACGAGCCGGTCGAGATGTTCGCGCTCGTGGTCGTCGAGCAGTAGAGCGCGGGCGATCGCGTCGAGTACCTCGGCCGAGGCCCCGCGTGACGTTCCTTGCTCCAGACGTGTGTAGTACGAGACGCTGACCCCGGCCAGCTGGGCCAGTTCTTCGCGCCGCAGACCGCGCACCCGCCTTCGGGGTCCGGTTTCGCGCAAGCCGACGTCCTCCGGTCGCAGCCGCGCGCGCCGGGCTTGGAGAAAGGTGCCGAGTGGGCCGGGGCCGTCCATTTTTCCAGTATCCGGGGCACGGTCCGATCGGAGCCACACCCTGCGAGGGGTAGGACAACGCGGGAGTGGTTCGTGCCCGATGGCGCGGACAGACTCGGTCTCATGGATCAGAATCCACAACAGATCACGCTGGGTGACGTCACCGTCACCCGCATCAAGGAGTATTACGGCTCGGTCGAGATGGCCCCGGACCAGTTCTTCCCGGACAGTCCTGACGGCTCATGGGACGAGCACCGCGGCGAGCTGGCTCCCGACTTCTGGAATCCGGAGACGGACGAGTGTCACTCCGCGATCCAGTCCTGGCTGCTCCGCAGCGAGGGGCGCACGATCCTCATCGACACCGGCGTGGGCAACCACAAGGACCGGCCCTACGCGCCGGTGTGGAGCCGGCTGGATACGAACTACCTCGACAATCTCGCGGCCGCTGGCGTGCAGCCCGAAGATGTCGACATCGTGGTCAACACCCATCTGCACATCGACCATGTCGGCTGGAACACCCGACTCGACGGCCGAACCTGGGTGCCGACCTTCCCGAACGCCACCTATCTGATGACACGACGGGACTTCGAGTTCTGGGACCCGGCCAAAGGACACAAAACCGTACTGGGCCGCGGCAACCAGAACGTTTTCGAGGACAGCGTCACGCCGGTCCACCAGGCGGGGCAGACCTGCCTGTGGGACGGGTCGTACCGGATCGACAAGAACTTGCGGCTCGACCTGGCTCCCGGTCACACTCCCGGCTCGTCCGTGCTCACCTTGCAGTCCGGCGGCGATCGGGCCTTGTTCGTCGGGGACCTGGTGCACACCGCGCTGCAGATCGTGGAGCCGGAGACCAACTCCTGCTTCTGTGAGGACCCGGCCGAGTCCCGGGCAACCCGGCACAAGCTGCTCGGCCGCGCCGCCGAAACCAACGCGCTCGTCTTCCCCGCGCATTTCGGTGGCTCGGGCGCTGTGGAGGTCGAGCGCAACGGGTCGAAGTTCGCGATCAAGGGCTGGGCGGGCTTCTCCCACATCGCCTGATCCCCAGAAGGAAGCGTTCCCGTGCCCCAGCACACATACCCGGTTGTCGAAACACCGGCGGGTACCGTACGCGGGCGCCGCGACGGATCCGGTGAGCTCTACCGTGCCATCCCCTACGCGGCGGCCCCGACAGGCCCGGCCCGCTTCGCTCCACCGGCGCCGCACCCGGGCTGGCGCGGTGTCCGCGACGGCACGCTGCCCTCGCCTACAGCCCCCCAGCCGGCCCGCGACTTCGGCCGCCTCGACATGACCCCCTACTTCGGGCCCGGCTGGATACGAGGCGAGGAGTACCTGACCGTCGACGTCCATACCCCTGCCGCCGACACCGGCAAACGCCCCGTCATGGTGTTCGTGCACGGCGGCGGGTTCGTCACCGGCTCGACTCGCGCCGCGCTCTACGACGGCAGCGCCTTCGCCCGCGACGACGTCGTCCTCGTGACCGTGAACTACCGCCTCGGCATCCCCGGTTTCCTCGACCTACAGGGCGCTGCGGCCAACCGCGGGCTGCTCGACCTGATCGCGGCACTCGGCTGGGTACGCGACACGGTCTCCGTATTCGGCGGTGACCCGGAAAATGTCACGATCTTCGGCCAGTCTGCGGGAGCCACACTCACCGGTGCGCTGCTTGCGACACCGGAGGCCAAAGGCCTGTTCCGGCGGGCGATCATCCAAAGTGGCAGCGGCACAGGTGCTTTCATCCCGGAACAGGCACAGCGAGTCACCGCCGCGGCGGCCGCCGCGCTGGGGGTCGAACCGACCGCCGAGGCGTTCGCCGCGATCCCGGACGAGCGCTTCCTGGAGATCCTGCCCGCACTCGGCGGCCTCGACCTTCGCACCGGCACCGCCACGGACCCGCTGGTCGGGCTCAGCCCGTTCAGCCTGGTCCTCCCGGTCCAGCCCGCCGACGGCCTCGCCGACGGCCCGGCCGCCGACGTCGACCTGCTCATCGGCACCAACACCGAAGAGGGGCACCTCTACCTCGTACCGCAAGGCAACCTGGAGCCCTCCACAGAGGCCGATGTCCTCGCTGTTGCCGCCCGCGCGTTCGCCGACCCGGAGACCGTGGTCGCCAGGCACCGCGCGGTACAGCCGGATGCGACACCGGGCGAGCTGCGCTCCGCAGTGCTCGGGGAAGCCCTGTTCGGGGCCGGTACGACGCGCATGGCGCAGGCTCACACGCGGATCTCGGGCGGCCGCACCCACGTCTACTCGTTCGGGTACCGTTCGACAGCCCTGAACGGGCGGCTCGGAGCCGCCCACACCGTCGAACTGCCTTTCGTGTTCGACATCGCCGACAAGCCGTGGCTGCACGGGGACACGGCCCTGCTCGGTCCCGGGCCCGCCCCGGCTGGCCTCGCGGCCCGGATGCACGACGCCTGGATCGCGTTCGCCAGAACCGGGGACCCGGGGTGGGCCACATACGACCCGCAACGACCGGTGGTGCAGATCCTCGGAGGCTGATCCTGCCGACCGGACCGAATGCTGGTGACGTAGCGGTATTGCGGCCGTGCGCTATTCGGCGTTCGAGCGCTCCCGGTGCCCGCCCTACTTCGGTGCCTGGAAGCCGCCGATCTTCTGCTCGAGCAGTTCGGCCAGCCGCAGCGGGGTGCGGTCCTCGAACATCGGACCGATGAGCTGCACTCCCACCGGCAGGCCCTCGGGTGATCGGCCCGCTGGGATGGCGGTGGCAGGCAGGCCGGGCATGGTGGCCATACCGGCCCAGACGAGCTGGTCGAAGTACGGGTACTCGACGCCGTCGATGTCGATGTGCCGGTCCTCTAGACCTCCGTTGTGGTCGTGCGGGTAGGCGGGAGTGGGCGTGATGGGGCACACCACGGCATCGAACTCGGCGAAGAGCTGTCGCCAGCCGTGGCGGTGGAGTTCGCGACGGTTGTTCGCCTCGACCCAGTCGCGGTGGCTGAGCACCATGCCGCGCAGCCGCGCCGCATCGAGACTCCAGTCGTCCGCGCTCAGGGCGGCGGCTTGGGTCTGCAGCTGTCGGTACACGTCGAGGGAAAGACCTGCGGCGGCGTTCGACAGCATCAGCTGCATATAAAGCGTCGCCGCTTCGGTCGGATCAGGCAGCAGCGGGCTGTGCCGTTCGACGCGGGCGCCCTCGTCGACGAGCGCCTCGGCGACCCGGTTCACGCCCGCCCGCACCGCCGATCCGGTCGGAATGAGCGGATGGTCCTCGATGATCAGGACACGGAAGCCGGCCAGCCGTTCGTGGCGCGCGGGCGGCGGTGCGACGTCGTAGGCGACGCCGTGGGTCAGCGGGTCCGGTCCGGCCATCACGTCGAGCAGAAGCGCGAGGTCACGGGCGGTACGCGCCATCGGACCGACAACAGCAAGGTCGAGATCGACCGGCAATGCCGGCGCGGGCGGCGCGACCATACCGCGGGATGCCATCAGGCCGAGTGTCGGCTTGTGCGCGTAGATGCCGCAGAAATGCGCGGGGGTGCGCAGCGATCCGGCGAGGTCGGAGCCGATGGACAGCGCGCCGAATCCGGACGCCAGGGCCGCCGCCGAACCGCCGGACGACCCACCTGACGTGCGGCCGTGATCCCACGGATTGTTGGTGGTGCCGTAGATCTCGTTGAAACTCTGGATATCTCGCAGCATCAACGGCACATTGGTCTTTCCGAGCAGCACCGCGCCGGCGGCATTCAGCCGCGACACCTGTACCGCGTCCTCGGTCGGTACGTAGTTCGCGTGCTGCGGCATGCCCCAGGTCGTGGGCAGCCCGGCGATGTTGTAGGACTCCTTGACCGTCACCGGAATGCCGAGCAGCGGCCGATCCTCGCCGCGGGCGCGCGCCTGGTCGGCGCGGCGCGCGGCGGCCCGCGCACGGTCGAAGGTCCGCACACAGATCGCGTTGATCACCTTGTCGTCCCGCTCGATACGGGCGATCGCTTCGTCGGTCAGCTCCACCGAGGTTACTTCACCGGCACGCAATGCGGCCGCGAGCTCTTCGGCCGACCGAAAATTCCACTCCATGAATTCGACGGTATCGGTCTGCCGCAGCGGACATAAAATGCCGCTTCGCGCAAACGGGAAAGTCGAACGGGTGACCTTCAGTCCAAATTAAGGCACTCGTTTCTGTCATATCCCAGGTCACGGTGTCGGCAGAGTCGACTCGATTGGCGCAGGCCATGAAATGCCGTTTCGTACAACCGGATAGATGTCACAATGGCTACCGTGTTCCCCTCCGGCCGCAGGCTGTGCGGCCGGACGCTGGTCATGGCGACGTGCGGCGAGATCGGTGCCGGCCCAGAAATTCAGGAGACGTGCCCACGGTGCAGGAGGACCACGTGCACGGCCGGAAAATGCAATTCATTCCCAAAATACTGGTGAAGTGCATGTATTCGAGTCCTGCGATATTCGGTGGTTTCTGCGCTGACCAGCGATCTTCACCAGGCGCGAGGGGTTCGCCGGCAGCGAAAGCCGCATTTCGAATTCCGGGCGCGGATTTCGGGGGAGATGGCTCCTGTGACGGGTCGGCCACGCCGGTGCCGCGGGCCTCGGGGGCCACCCACATCGAGATCAGTTGTGCGGCATTGTTTTCCGCGATTGCGTCGACGGTGCCGCAACATCACACTATCGATGATCTATCGAAATATCCTGTAGCACAGGACACTTCATCCTAGAGCGCTGGTGACGTAGCGGTATTGCGTCCGTGCGGTATTCGTCGGCATGCGACATGGAACGCCGCCAGCTGCGGAAGGTTGGTCACAGTCACGGTGTCGCCCGGGCCGCGAGCAGTGTGCGGTGCAGGGCGAGGGCCGCTTCAGAGGGCGGGTGGTTGCGGGAGGCGGCCACGGCGAGCCCGGTTGTCTGGGGCGGGGTGGCCAGATCGACCTGGGCGAGGCCGGGTCGTGCGGGAATGGCCTCTTCGGGGACGAACGCGAGCCCGACACGCTGCTGGACCATGGTCAGCGCGGTGGCGATATCCACCACTTCCAGGGCCACCGTGCGCTTGGTGCCCGCCTCGCTGAACACGCTGTCGACGATGGTGCGGTTGCCCCATCCTTCGGGGAAGTCGATGAAGCGGCGGTCGGCAAGGTCGGCACAAGTCACGCGGTGCGCGCGGGCAAGGGGATCGTCCGCGCGGCAGGCCAGGCCCAGGCGCAGGCGGGCGATTGGGTCGATGACCAGATCCGGGCCGAGGACCGCGGAACCGTGCAGGGGCACAGGCAGCAGCATGAGGTCGAACCTGCCCTCGCGCAGCGCGGTGGCGTGCCCGGCGAGGGGGCCGACGGAAAGACGCAGGCGCACAACGACATCGGGGTGCTCGGCCTGAAAGGTGCTCAGGGCAGCGATCAGGTCGAAGGAACCTGTCGACAGCTGGGTGCCCAGCGTGACGGTACCGCTGAGCCCGCCGGTGAGACGGCCGATGTCATCGCGAGCCCGTTGCGCTTCGGCGAGCAGATTCCGGGCCCGGGCCAGCAGCGTACGTCCCGCGGTGGTGAGTTCCAGCGTGCGGTGCGCGCGGGTGAACAGCGCCGTGCCGAACTCCTGTTCCAGCTTGGCCACGGCGGCCGATGCCGCGGACTGGACGATGTGCTCACGCTGGGCACCGCGCGTGAAACTGCGTTCCTCGGCGACCGCGACGAAGTACGCCAGTTGGCGAAGATCCATTCCTATCTCCATCTGCGATGACAGACAGCAGAAAGCATCATTGGACACGATACGCCGGCGACGGCCATTGTGGAGGGGTGAGAAGAGGCCCTCCTTTGCCCCACCCCGAAATGGACTACGAAAAGGATCACCGTCATGACCGTCACCGTCATCCAGATCGGATTGCATCCCGACGTCATCGACTACGCATCACCGGATTTCGTCGCGTTCGCCGGGCTGGCCAGGGAGAAGCTGCGCGAGGCCAACGACGACAATCTCGCACTGCTGCGGGAGGCCGGATACGAGGCGGACGGGTGTCAGATCGACTTCGGCGAGACCGCGCTGGACAAGATCCGCGGCATGCTGGCCGGCCGGGAGTACGACGCGGTGCTCATCGGCGCCGGTGTCCGGCTGGCCGCGCGCAACACGCCGCTGTTCGAGTCGATCGTGAATCTCGTGCACACCACGCTGCCCCGCGCGCGATTCATCTTCAACTACTCCGCCGAGGCCACACCGGACGACATCCGCCGTTACTTCCCGGACCCCGCCTCCAGCGTTGCTCAGGACGTGCCCGGCAACCTCGCGGCCGTCGCCGTGGTCAACCCCGGAAATGCCTTGCGCGCCTGCGCCGATGCCATCGCGACGGAGGCAGGCCATGACGTCCGTTGACCATGTCACCGATGTACTGGTGGTCGGCGGCGGGCCGACCGGCATGACCGTCGCGGGTGATCTGGCCCGGGCGGGACGCTCGGTCACCGTGCTGGAACGCTGGCCCAGCATCAATCCCGCCAGCCGGGCCTTCGTCACGATGGCCCGCACCCTGGAACTCCTCGACAGTCGCGGTTTGGCCGCGGACCTGCTCGCCGGGGCCGGTACCACCGACCGCATCGAGTTGTTCTCCGGCGCCACGGTGGATCTGTCCCATCTGCCCTCCCGCTACCGGTACGGGATGATCCTTCCGCAGACCGTCGTCGACCAGGCCCTGGAAAACTACGCCCGCGACCAGGGCGCGATCGTGGTGCGCGGCACGGAGGTCGTCGGCCTCGAGCAGGACACCGACGGGGTCACCGTCACGGCCCGGCCCAAGGGCGGTGGGGAACGGTCCACGTGGCGGGCGGCGTACGTGGTGGGAGCCGACGGCGCCCACAGCACAGTTCGCGATCTGCTCGGGGTCGAATTCCCCGGCAAGTCCGTGCTCAGCTCCGTGGTCTTGGCCGACGTCCTGCTCGGCGACGGGCCCTCGGGCACCGGGCTCACCCTGGGCAGCACCCGGAACGTCTTCGGGTTCCTCGCGCCCTACGGCCCGGCCCGGCCCGGGTGGTATCGATCGGTGACCTGGGATCGTCATCACCAACTGCCCGACAGCGCTCCCGTCGAGGAAGGCGAGGTCGTCCGCGTGCTCACCGAGGCCATGGGACGCGATGTCGGCGTCCGCGAGATCGGCTGGCATTCCCGGTTCCACTGCGACGAACGCCAAGTCCGCCGCTATCGCCACGGACGGGTCTTCCTCGCCGGGGACGCCGCCCACGTGCACTCACCCATGGGTGGGCAGGGCATGAACACCGGCATCCAGGACGCGGCCAACCTCGCCTGGAAGCTCGATCTCGTCCTCGGTGGGGCCGATCCGGCCATCCTCGATACCTATCACCGCGAGCGGCACCCCATCGGCCGCCGCGTCCTGCGGCAAAGCGGTGCGTTGATGCGTGCGGTCACGCTCGGCCCACCGCCCGCCCGCTGGCTGCGCAACCACCTCGCCCCGCTCGTGCTGAGCATCGGCCGGGTGCGCGACGCCGTCGCGGGCAGCTTTTCCGGTGTCACCCTGCGCTATTCGCGCCGACGCGGGCAGCACCCGCTGGTGGGCACCCGCGCCACGGAGGTGCCCCTGGCCGAGGGGCGGCTCACCGAACTGCAGCGCACGCCCGGCTTCCTGCTGATCCGCGAGCACGACGTCGCGCATCTGGGCACCACTGTGGCGCAGGCTCGCCGCATCGGTCCCGGACCCGCTCTGCTGGTCCGCCCCGACGGCTACATCGCCTGGGCCGGTCCCAGCAGCCGCGCCAATGGCCCTGACGGCTGGCAAACCGCCTGGCGCACTTGGACCGCGAGGATCAGTGGACCCGCGCCGGTGCCGTGATGGGCGTCGGCGCTTCAGAGGCCGAGTTTGGTTACGGCGTTGTCTTCCAACGGGTTTGCCGTGCGGATGTAGCCGTGCACGGTGCGGGGGTTGGACCAGCGGCCCTGGCGCATGATTTCGCGGTCGCTGGCGCCGCCGAGGGCGGCTTGGGTGGCGAAGCCCGCGCGTAAAGAGTGTCCGGAGAAGAGGTTCGGGTCGAGGCCCGCGCGGGCGGCGTAGCGTTTCACGAGTTCGGCGACGGCGCGACCCGACATCGGGCGGTCGCCGATGCCGCCGTGGCGGGTGATGGTGGGAAACAGCGGAAGGTCGGGGTGTTCGGCGAGGGGAGTGCCGGTGAAGCCGTGGCAGCGGTGGATTTCGTTGTCCGAACGGAGGGTGGCGCAGTGGTCGCGGAGCGCGAGAGGACCTGCGGCCGTGTGGAGTTCGAGCAGCCGAAGCCAGGCGGCGTAGGCGCAGACGGGGCAGGTGTGGGGGCGTTGTCCGCGCGGTAGCGCGACCCGTTGTTCGGCGGCGCCGGTGGGATCGGTTTTGCTGGTCGGCAGGTGCACGAGCAGGATCGGTTCGCCGGTGGCGTGATCCGTGCTCACCCGGATGTCGGCGACCCGCAAACCCGCGAGTTCGCTGCGGCGCAACGCGCCCGCGAAACCGATCAGCAAGGCGAGGGCGTCGCGGCGGCGGGCGGGTTCGGTCGGCCAGCCCGGCTCGGGCAGCCCGGCGAGCAGCTGATCGAGGGTGTGCAGCAGGATGGGACGCTTCCGGGCGGGCGGGGTGCGGCGGGTGCGCCGGATTCCGCGCAAGGTCAGGCGGACCACGTCGGAGCGGGTGGGGGAGGGCAGCCCGTTGGCGGCGTGCACGGCGGCGATCGCGGCCGACTTGCGCTCCAAGGTGGCGGGGCCGAACGCCCACTCGCCCTCCGGGCGTCGCGCGTCGGCGGCGGCCGCCAGATACACCGCGACATCGAGCGCGTCGGCCGGAAGTGCTTGCCGCCCTTCGGCCGCGCACCACCCCGCCCACGCGATCCAGTCGGTGCGATAGGCGCGCAGCGTGTTCGCCGACTGCGACGCCTCCAGGTACCGGCGCAGCGAACCCGCTTGGACGTCGTCGAATCGTTCGCGCACCAGATGCAAGGCTGCGGCGTCGACGAGCACGCTGCGCACGCCACGCCGCAACTCGGTGCGCACCGCCTCCGGCACGGCCACGATGCTGTCCCGCTCACCCACTACCCGGCTCCTCACTGCCCGTGCCGAACAGAGTGGCGCGGACCGAATTCCATCGGCCCAGACTATGCGCCGACTCCGAGCCGGGCGCGCACCTGGACGGTCGTTGTTGCGGTCGTCGTACCGGGTGTGCAGTGGCGGCAGGTCAGAGGCCTCGATGAGGCGAAGCGGCGGGCGCGGGGCTGACATCGCGTTGTCGAAGGCCGGGAATTTCGTCGTGCACGGCAAGGTTCGGCCACGACGTTGCCCATCCACGTCGGCGGGTCGAGCCGGGCGGCCGCCGAGTGGGCCTGCGTGGCGACGGATATTTCGCAGGCGGTGCACTGGTCCCGCAGGAACGCAAGATCCAATGGGAACTGGCGCGCGCGACGGCCGAGGAAGCCGGGCGGGATCCGGATGCGCTCGAATACACCCGCTGGAGCGGCATCGATATGACCGACGAACGGCTCGCCGCCTTCCCCGCGCAGGGCGTCACCCGTGTCGTGGTGATCGCCACCGCCTCGGACCCGAGCGAGCAACTCGACGAACTGTCGCAATTCGCTGAACGATTCGTTCGGGTGTGACCTTCCGCTGGCGAATCCGACTGCGGAACCTCGACATTCACGCGCCCGTCGCGACACTCACTGGCGGTAGGTGGCCAGGAAGCGGCCGATGCGTTCGATGATCGCTTCGAGTTCGTCGGCGTGCGGGAGGGTGACGATGCGGAAATGGTCGGGGCGCGACCAGTTGAAGCCGGTGCCCTGCACGATGTGCAGTTTCTCCTGCAGCAGCAGATCCAGCACGAAACGTTCGTCGTCGTGGATCGGGTACATGTCGAGGTCGATGCGCGGGAAGGCGTAGATCGCGCCCTTGGGTTTGACGCACGAGACGCCGGGGATCGCGTTGAGCGCTTCCCAGGCGCGGTCGCGTTGCTCGCGCAGCCTGCCGCCGGGCAAGGTGAGGTCGTGAATGCTCTGATGCCCGCCGAGGGCGGCCTGAATCGCTTGCTGCGCAGGCACATTCGCGCACAGACGCAGACCGGCGAGCATCGTGAGGCCCTCCAGGTAGTTCTCCGCGTGGTCGGTGGGGCCCGACACCACCAACCAGCCGGACCGGAACCCGGCGGCCCGGTACGCCTTGGACAGTCCGGAGAAGGTCAGGCACAGCAGATCGGGGGCGAGCGCGGCGGTCGCGGTGTGGGTGAGGTCGTCGTAGTGGATCTTGTCGTAGATCTCGTCGGAGAACACCACCAGGTTGTGGCGGCGGGCGACTTCGAGGATCTGGCGTAGCACCTCCGGCGGGTATACCGCGCCGGTCGGGTTGTTCGGGTTGATGATCACGATCGCGCGGGTGCGGTCGGTGATTTTGGCGGCGATATCGTCCACGTCGGGGTACCAGTCGGAAGACTCGTCGCACACGTAGTGCACCGGCCTGCCGCCGTTGAGCGTGGTCACCGCGGTCCACAGCGGGAAGTCGGGCGCCGGAACGAGCACCTCGTCGCCGTTCTCCAGCAACGCCGTCATCGCCATCATGATCAGCTCGGAGACACCGTTGCCGAGGAACACCTCCTCGACGTCGACCTCGTCGAGACCGAGGGTTTGGTAGTACTGCACCACCGCGCGCCGCGCCGAGAGCAGGCCTTTCGACGAGGAGTAGCCGCTCGAGGCGGGCAGTGTGCGGATGATGTCCTGCAGGAGCTCCGCCGGTGCTTCGAAACCGAACGGCAGCGGGTTGCCGGTGTTCAGTTTCACGACGTGGTGGCCTTCGGCTTCCAGCCGCGCGGCGTGCTCGGCCACCGGGCCGCGGATCTCGTACGACACGCCCGCGAGCTTGCTCGACTGCTTGACCTGCATGAACATCCCTTCTCAGTGCGGTTGCCGCACACTCTACTTGGTTTTTCCAAGTATGCACTTGGATTTTCCAAGCGATTGGTTACAGTGGGATCGTGCCACGCCGAAGCTATGACCACTTCTGCACCGTCAGCCGCGCACTCGATGTCGTGGGTGACCGGTGGACTCTGCTGGTGGTCCGCGAACTGTCGTCAGGTCCCCGCCGCTACAGCGATCTGTTCGCGGACCTGCCCGGCATCAGCACCGACGTGCTGGCCGCCCGGCTCAAGGATCTGGAGCGCGACGGCATCCTCACCCGCCGCCGCGTAGGTCCCCGCGCGGCGACCGCGGTCTACGAACTCACCGAGGCGGGCCTCGGTCTGCGACCGGTGCTCGCCGCGCTGTCGGCTTGGGGCGCACCGCTACTGGGGGAACGCGGCGCCACCGACGCCGTCCGTGCGCACTGGTTCGCCCTGCCGCTGGGCCACGCGGTCGCCGAGCTGATCCCCGAGGGAGTCGTCACCGTCCACATCGGCGAGACCACCTTCCACTACCTCGTGACCGCCACCGGCATCAGCCACCACGACGGTCCCGCCGAAGCCTCTGACCTCGAACTCCACCTCGACCTGGCAGGCGCCACCGAGGTGGTGATGGGTACGCGTTCCCTGACCGAGGCGGCGACCCGGCAGTTGGCGAGCCGGACCGAATAACGGGCACGATGTTCACCCGGATCGGGTGAGGTGTCGGCGACGCTCAGGAGTGATCGTCGAGGCATGGCGAGCGACTTGATGGACATCGTGCGTGGATTCACACCCGCTCATGCCGACCTGGCGCGCTCCGCGGGCATACCCGCACTGCTGGCCGACGAGGACTATGTCGAGGCGTTGGCGCGCGTCGTCTACTACTGGGCCTATCCCGGCGTCGACACCTTCGGCCGCACCAGCATGTGGGAGCTCATGGACGGCAAAGCCGGACTACAGCTGGGCATCCTGCCCGGCGCGCCGAAGAACTTCACCGGTGGGCTCGCCGACTACCTGAGCCCGGCCCAGCGCTGGGTGGTCTCCCCGAACAACGACACCATCTACGGCGCAGGGTTCGCCGATCTCACCGAAGACGCGGCGGTGATCCAAACCCCCACCGATGTTGCGGCCGGGCACTATTGGACGATCCAGATCGTCGACGTCCTCACCAACGTCGTGCACCAACTCGGCTCGGCCTCGGGTACCCCGGGCGGCAAGTTCCTGCTCGTCGGACCCGGCTGGTCGGGGAACGTGCCCAAGGAGTTCCGCGGGCTGCTGCGTGTGCCGACCAATGTCGCCGGAGTGTTCCCGCGCAGCTACGCCGCCCATTCGGAGGAATCCCAGCGACAGGCCCGCGTGGTCCTGGATCAGATCGGCATGTACCCGTTGGCCGAGAACCGGCCTGGCCAGCGATCGTTCGGATACGAAGACGCCGCCAAGACCGCGATCTTCCCGCCGGGGATCACGGCGGAGATGCTCGCCGCCGATCCCGACGCAGGCCGACCTCAGTGGGTGAAACCGGAATCGTTCTGGTCCGACCTCGGCAGGATGCTCGACTTCAATCCGCGCATGAGCGATGCCGACATCCCCATGGCCGACCAAGCGCGCGCTCTCGTCGCGCTGCACCGTTCCGACGCCGCCTACCGCGCCCTCCTCGACCACGCCGCGCTACGTGCCGACGTCGCCCTCCATCAAGCGGCCACCTACACCCAGGTCGGGCAGGACGCCGGAAACGGCTGGCAACGCCAACCCGGTGCGGGCCGGTGGCGCAGCGACTGGTTCGGTCGCGCCTTGGCCGCCGTGATCTACATCTACGTCAACGACTTTCACGAAGCGGTCTACCTCATCCGCGGCACCGACAGCGACGGCTCCCTGCTGAACGGGCGTGAGCACTACACGATGACCTTCGCCCGCAACGACTTACCTCCGGTCGACCGAAGCCGTGGCGGATTCTGGTCGCTGACCATGTACGACAAGGACGCCTTCATGCTCGCCGATTCCCCCAGTGGCCGGGTCAACATCGGCACCGTCGACCTCGACGCCGGCGATCTCGAAATCCACGACGGCACACTCACCCTGTACCTCTCGCACGACGAACCCGACGATCCCGCCGCGCGCGCGAACTGGCTACCTGCCCCCGACGGCCAGTTCTGCCTCATCATCCGCGCCTACGTCCCCACCTCCGCCATCCTGGACAACACCTACCAGTTCCCCGACGTCATCCGCTCTATGCAGTGATGGATGTTGGTCGGCCGGAACGGAATCGGAGCTCGTCACCGGGTGAGTCGGTGTCAATCGGCGCTGAGCGTCGACACACCTGCCTGCCCGTACGGTCAAAGGTGTTTGCGCCCAGTATCACTCGCATAGTCGAGTGCGATGAGAAGCATTCGATGAGTGCTGATGCGCTGGTCGAGTTGGATATCGACGACTTTCCGTCACGGCGAATCGCCGGACCGGCACTCACACGCCTGGACCACCGCCACCGGGGCCGTAGTGCCCGCCGCCCGCCGGACCGCCGCCACCAGGACCACCCGGCCTCGGCTGGTGCGGGCCACCGTAACCTGGCGCTCCGCCCGGCCCGCCCGGTACACCACGGTTGGACCGGCGGGTCACCAGCACGACGATCAGCGGGATACCGATCACCACCAGCGCGATCACCCCGATGACGGCCAACCAGGTCAAGTACCGGACGAGCATCAGGTACTTTTCCGACTCGGGCGGCGGCTCGGGAGTGGGGTTGCCGACTTGCGCCAGAACGTCGAAAGCGGTGGCGAGAATCATTGTGGTGCTGCCGATCTGCTCTGCGGGTACAAGAGTCTTCGACGGATCGTATCGGTGTCGGGAGCGTCGTGAATGCCCTTCGGCGATCGACTCCGAGCCCACCCCCGCTTGAAGCAGTTTCGGTTTGCGCCGTGAGGCGCTGGCTCGATGGAGTGGGTGTCCTATACGGTGGGTGCGTGATGTTCTCTCGTGGAAAGGGCGCCCCGCGCCCCTGCCGGTGATCCCCGGTGAGTGGCTGGTTTCCGGCGACGCCGATGACCAGACCACCCTCAGTGCACTCGAATTGGCCCTTCTTCCTGCATTTCCCGCAGACTTGGCCGCGAACGTCTGTGCCGTCGCGCGGGTCCTGCCACCGGAACGGATGCCGCTCCCGCTCGACCAGCAGACCTATGGCACGTAGACGGCCGAGCCAGGTGCGCGCGAGCCTTCCGCGCGGATCCCGCTCGGGCAAGGGCAGGAAGGTAGCTCCCGGGATCTCGGCCCGCACACAGCGCGAGATCGCCGTGCTCGAGAACCTACGCCTCTGGCCGGGAGCTATCGCCGAGGCAATGACGCGTTGGGTCAACACTGTTCACGGTCCAGCGCGCAGGCTGAGGGATCCGGAGGTGCGGGGTTGCGGAATAGAACAGTGCTGCCCCTTCGACGCCCATCCGAGAAAGCTGCTCGAGGAGGCCCTGCGCGGGATGCCGCAGAGCGCGTCGCGGGAACTCGAACGACGGGTGCAGCCGCTCGACGAGCTCTACTACTCTCGAACGATCGCGGACCCCGATGCCGATCCGTCCGAACCGTGGTGGTTGCGGGGATGTTGAGTCCTGGCGAAGGAGATGCCGCGTAAGCGCCCCTCGGCTCTTCGGCTCGGCGTCGCATCGTGCCTGCGGTGTGGTTCTCGAACGGACTACAGCGACCGATACGACGCGGCGCTGTGCGCGGCGTGCGACCAGTGGCGGGAAAGCGCCTGTGCTGACCCAGGCTGTGCCTATTGCCGACAACGGCCTGAACGACCAAGCCTGGCACGAGAATTCGCGCCCACTGATCGTGCTCTGCGTCGGGCGGCACGGTTGGCTGGTCGGCAGGTGGCCGTCGATCCATCGCGGTGATCACGTACGGATCCACTCGGACCGCGACGCGTAAAGAAGCGGCGACGTCAGCCTGGGCGCCTGGCCACGACGGCGAAGTTCAGGGGGATCCGAGGAGCCGCGGAGGGAAGCGCCCATCCTTGTGGACAGGGTACGAGATCGGGGAAGGCACGCCAATCCATGTAGGGCAGCTCGCTGAACGCTTCGATCCGGAGCCCGGCTTGCAACAGCGCACCAACGACTTCGCTCAAGGCGTGGCGCCACTCGTAAACTACGACGTGTTCGATCTGCCCGGCCGAATTCTCGGTGTAACTACCTGAATCGTCGTAGGCGCGGCTGCCACCGTCACCGAGGTAGTCGTCGGTGATCTCCCAGGGCTCGAAGGCCATTGCGCCCAGAATCGGATGGTCGTCACGGATCAGGAACACTCCGCCCGGTTCGAGCAGGTCATGGATCGATTGGGCCCAAGAGGTGAGTTCGGGCAACCACACGATGGTTCCGGCGCTGGTGACAATGATGTCGAAGCGACGGTCGATCAGCGCCGAGGCGAACCGTGCATCGCCTTCGACCCACGTGATGTCGCGGTCGTCGGCCCGTGCGAACTGGGCGGCGTGCCGCAAGGAGTTGGGTGATAGGTCGAGTCCGTGGACATCGACTGCGCCGAGCCGTGCCCAGGAGATGGTGTCCGTGCCGATATGGCACTGAAGGTGCAGCAGCGACCGTTCCTGGACGCCGGATTCCGGCAGGTGAGCAGCCAACACCGCCAGGTCGTTCCGTACAACCGAGGAGATGCTGGTGGGAGCGGCCAGGAAGCCGTCGACGTCGTACATCTGCGAGCGGGCGTGGATCTCGGCTCGGTCGTCCCAATTCGCCCGGTTGGCGGCAATGGCTCCGGCGTCATACATCGACAGTCCTTTTCGTCAGGGTCGGGTCCGCGGACGGGAGCTTTTCTATCACGCCTGTGATACAAGGGCGTACGGGTTTTCTAGACTGTCTCGGTGCCTGTCATGGTTGATGCTGACGAGAGGCGGCGTCGGATCGTCGATGCCGCCCTGCGGCTGGTCGTCATCGGAGGTCTTGCCGCGGCGACCTTCCGGAAGGTCGCCGCGGAGGCCGGCCTGAATGTCGGATCGGTGCGCCATTACTTCGCCGACCACGAGTCGCTGGGCGTCGCCGTGGTAACCGAAGTGGGAGACCGCATGGGGCGGCGCCTCACCCGCCACCCCGCACCTGGGGAGGGCGACCGCGAGGCGGCGAAACGTCACCTGCTCGCGGTGGTCGAAGAGCTGGTTCCCTTGGACGATGAGAGGCATCGAGAAGCGATCGTTCTCATGGAGGTCATCGCCGCGTCCCGGATAACGCCTGCATTCGAACCCGTCGTCCGGCAGATGGCATCGGATCTGCACCAGGTACTCACCGAAGGGCTGGCCGCGGCGGGGGTGGCCGACCCCGCCCAGGAAGCCATTCACTTGGCCGCCCTCATTTCCGGCTTGTCGCTGGATGCCGTTACCCCGCATGGAGCGATCGATCGGACAACGATTCGTGCCGTCCTCGACCAGCACATCGCTGATGTGTAGCCCGACGGTATTCAAGGTGAGCGGGTCGGTGGTCCTCAGCGGTTGTGATTGCGGGGTGCGTAGCGGTTCCCGGTGCCGCCAGCCTGGGCGAGGTGTCGCGGCCTTGTTCGCCTCCGTCACAGACTATTTCGGCGGAGGCGATGGCCTGCTGCGTTGTCGTTGCTACGTCGATCGGAGCTTCGTCGTGGTTCTGGCCAAGAGTTCCGACAACTCGGTGTAGTCGACGGCTTGGCCTTCGGCGAAGGTGACGGCTTTGCGTTCACCGTTGCCGAGAGACCGTAGGAACCCCTTGACCTCGGGAATGTCCGTGGCGTTGAACACCATGAACGACACCTTGCCCTTCGAGACGGAGATGACCGCGGCGTAGTCGCCGTCGAGCAGGTAGTGGGGCTTGCCGTAAAGCAGGCGTTCCTCGACGCCGGGAAGCGTGTCGTGGATCATCTGGCGCAGCTTCTCGCACAACCCGGCTTGCCACGAGGGCTGTCCGGCGATGTAGTCGGTGACCTTGTTGTCCATGGTGTCATTCCTTTGTTCGATGCGGGATAGGTCGGGCCCAGCAGCTGTGCGTCAGTCCCCGACGGCCCCGCAGGAGATGTTGACCTGGGTCGAGGTCAGCGTGCGTCCACGGTCGGAGGCGACGAAGGCGGCGACGTTCCCGACGTCGGCGAGTGCGGCCGCACGTCCGAGAAGCATTGCGTCGTGCAGGCTTTGGCGGACAGCCGCCATTTCCGGGATGTCGGGGAAGGATTCGGGGATGCCGCCGGTCAACAGCGTCACCACCCGGACACCGTGCGGGCCGAGCTCGCAGGCCCACTGTCGCCGGAGTGCTTCGACGGTGTCGAATCCGATCTGGACATTGCCGAGTCCGGGGGATTTGTTGACGCGGTCGGATCCGCCGAAGAACAGGATGACGCCGGATTTCTGGTCGATCATGTGGCCGGCGGCGGCCTTCGTGGTCAGCAGCTGGGAGGTGACGAGCCGCGACATCGATTCGGCGAAGTCGGGGACGGAGATCTCGATGAGCGGCTGGAAGATCGCCGTCTGGGAGATCACGTTGACCGAGATGTCCAGGCTGCCGGTCTTTTCCACCACGGCATCGGCGTGATCGGCGACCGCGGTCGCGTCGAACACATCGACTACGGCGGTTTCGGCGCGACCTCCGCCGGCCCGGATCTTGTCGGCGACGGCGTCGAGCGTGGCGGCGGTGCGGCCGACGAGGAAGCAGTTCGCTCCTTCGGCGGCGAAGCCTTCGGCCATCGCGGAGCCGATGGAGCCTCCGGCGCCGTAGATTACTGCGGTCTTGTCTTCGAGCAACATGTTTCTCTCCTGTTGGTCAGCCCTGTAGGAGTGAAGTTATTGCGACGGTATCGGCGAGCGCATCGGTCGGATTACCGGCGTTCCACGGTTGCGGAATCCGTCGAATAGGTCATCCAGGAGGAGCGTCACAATTCGAGCTGACCCAGCTCGACGCGTCGCGTGATACCGAGTTTCGGGTAGGCCTTGTAGAGGTGATGCCCGACGGTCCGCGGGCTGAGGAACAGTTGCGCGCCGATCTCCTTGTTGCTGTGTCCCGCGGCGGCCAGCCGTATCACCTGAATCTCCTGCGGCGTCAACAGTTTCAGCGGATCATCGCGCTGCGCCACCGGGTGTTCGCCGAGCGCGGCCAGTTCGATTCGGGCGCGGCCGGCCCACGGTCGCGCACCGACCCGATCGAAAATGGCCATTGCCTCGCTCAGCTGGGTGCGCGCATCCGAACGGCGACGCCGACGGCGCAGCCATTCGCCGAACACGAGTTGCGTGCGAGCACGGTCGAAGGGGCCGCCGTGTTGATCGTGCAGGCGCAGTGCGGCGGTGTAATTGTCCTCGACTGCGTCGTCGGTGACCGCCAGCAGCGCGTGACAGCGGTGCAGAAGCGCTGTGCCCAAGGGACTTCGGACATGCTGTGCCCAGTGCTCGAATGCCCGCAGATGATCGCGGGCGCGCTCGGGCACCCCGCCGCGGACCGCTGCCTCCACATGGTCGGGGACGGCGCGGATCAGGAAGTCGTGCGCGGCGGGTCCGGTGCACACACCGTCCAAGGCGGCCAGCGCGGCATCGAACCGCCCGGCGGACAGGTCCGCGAGCGCGAGTCCCCAGGCCGCGAGCGCGGCATGCGTCGGATGACGCGCCGACAGCGTCGGGCCGATCTCCGCCGCGACCGACCGGGCTCGTGCCTCGTCGCCCGAAATCGCCGCCAGCCACACCTCGATCGCCCGCAGCACCACCACCTCGGTCATCATCTCGAGCTCGACACCGAGCGAAACACCTTCCGCCACGGAGGTTTCCGCCTGCGTGAACTGCCCGCGCAGAAGCTGGGCGAGCGCCACGAACTCCACCGTGTACGGAATCCACGCAACCGCGCCGGTGGTGCGGACACTGGTGAGCATGTCCGCCATCACAGCGGCGGTGCCCGCGTCGTCGGCCAGCATGACACCGCTGAACGCCGCGACGATCTTGTGCAGATAGTCGACGGTGTCGGCGCGCGCCTCGCGCATCTGCTCAGCCATGACATCGACCGCCGCTTCGGGACGTCCGGCGAGAAAGTCGGCCCAGGCGATCTGCGCCGCGACATCGGCGTTCAGCGGTGAATCATCCGGTAGCACCAGGGCTTTCATCATCCGAACCCCCTGCTCGAGCAGATCGGGCCGTCCGGCGTCGCGGGCGCAGCACACCGCCTCGGTCAGGATGAACACAGCACGTTCCGGCTCGCTGTCGACGACCAATTCCGCGGCGGCCAAGGCGAGTTCGGAGTCTGCGGCCGGTGAGGTGCGCTCGTAGGCGACCTGCGCCTTGATATGCGTTGCGTCGGCGGCGATTCCGCCGTCACCGGTGAGGGCGGCCGCTTCGGAAGCGAGCCGAGTCGCACGGTCCGGCCGGCCCGCATCGTAGGCGGCGCGGGCCGCCATCAGCAGCCGCCGGGCACGATGTCCGGCGTCGACGCTCAACCGGCCGGCCCGTTCGAACGCCGCCGACACCGCCATCGCGCCGCCGCGATGCTGCGCCCGCCGCGCCGTGTCCTCCAGTTCGGCGGCCACCTGCTCGTCCGGGGCGGTGGTCGCGGCGGCGAGATGCCAGGCACGCCGGTCGGCGTCCTCCGGTGCGGCGGTCAGGACACGAGCGAAGGCCGCGTGCACCGCGATTCGCTGATGATGGGTGGCCTGCTGGTAGGCGGCCGCGCGGATCAGCGGATGCCGGAATGTCAGGCGCTCGGTGGACAGCGTGACCAGGTCGGCCTGCTCGGCAGGCTCTAGATCGGCGGCAGTGAGACCGAACGCCGCGCCCACCCGCCGAATCGTGTCGACCGGCGCCCCGGTGTCGGCCGACGCGATCAGCAGCAGCGTGCGCGTCCCCGCGGGCAGCTCCGCGATCTGGGCCCGGAAGGTTTCCTGTACTCGGCGGGCCACCGGCAGCGGACCGACCTCGTGCACCGGGTCCGCCTGCCCCGCCCGTTCGGCCGTTCGCCGAGCGACCCCCAATTCGATGAGCGCCAACGGATTTCCGGTCGATTCGAGCAACACCCGCGCACGCCCGGGGACGGTGAGGCCAGCGGCCCGCTCGTCGAGCAACTTCCCGGCGTCCGCCCGCGACAACCCCCGCAACCGCAATGTCTCGATACCGGGCGTGGCAAACGGCAACGTGGTCTCCCGAACCGCGAAAACCACCGCGATGTCATCGGCGTGAAACCGCCGCGCCGCGAACAGCAACGCATCCGACGAACTTCGATCCAGCCACTGCGCATCATCGATCAGCACCAGCGTCGCCGTCTCGGCCGCCAACTCGGCCAACAGCGTCAAAGTAGCCGCACCGACCAAGAACCGATTCGCCTCCGCGGCCTCGATCTGCCCGAACGCCGCCCGCAACGCCTCCGCCTGCGGCCCCGGCAGTCCGTCGATCCGATCCGAATACGGATACAACAGAAGATGCAAAGCCCCGAACGCCAACTCGGCCTCGGATTCCACCCCCACCCCACGCACCACCCGCATCCCCCCAGCCGCACCGGCCGCATACTCCACCAGCGCCGACTTCCCGATCCCCGCCTCCCCCCGAACCACCAGCGACCGACTACGCCCGCCCTTGGCGTCCGCGACCAGTCCATCTATCGCGGCCCGCTCTGCATCACGCCCAATCAGCACGCCCGCCAGCGTAACGAGGCTCACACCGACATTCCCGGTGTCGGTCGGTCGAGGTCCACCATCGATTTGCTGACTTGACGGGTCAGCTGGTGCGGCGGGCGGCCCAGACCGTGCGTTCGGTGCGCAGGGCGAGATCGCCGTGGCGCAGGATGCTGTGTGGGCCATCGGTTTCGAGCAGCCGGTCGAGCGCGGTGAGATCCTCGGCCGAGATCGTGCCGGCGACGCCGTGGCGTAAGCGCTGCAGGACGGCGAGCGCGTAGCGGCCGACGGCCGGAGTCCGCGAGCCCTCGATGGTGGCGGTGAAGGTGCGCACGCCTTCAACGGTGAATCCGGCGGAGGTCAGCATCGGACCCCAGTCGGCGCCACGGTGGGGCACGTGCTCGGCGTGGAAGTGGGCGGTCGCGGCATGGCACCGCTCTTCGAGGCCGGGTCGTTCGGCGGGGGCGGTCTCCGGTAGGAACCGCGGTAGTCCTGCCAGTTCGACGACGGCGAACAGGCCGCCGGGCTCGAGTGCGTCGTGGACCTTGCCCAACACTCGGACAGGGTCGGCCATGTGGTGCATCGAGGCCGAGGCCCAGACCAGGTCGGGCGCACCGAGGTCGGGCCAGTCGGCGGCATCGAGGTCGGCCGCAACGGTGTTCACGCGCTCGAGCACCCCGGTGGCGCAGGCCTTGTTGTGTAGTCGGCGGAGGTGTTCGACGGAGGAGTCGACCGCAGTGACATGCGCGTCAGGGAAGTGCGAGAGGAGGGTGAACGTGCCGGCGCCCGTGCCGCTGCCCAGGTCCACGATTGAGCGTGGCGCTGCCTGGACGGGCAGCCATGCGGCGATGGCGGCGGTGGACTCGGCGAGGACTTCCGCATCCAGATCGAGGATCTCGGCTTGGCCGGTGGAGTCCGCGACATGGGTGGTCGCGTGGTGGGTTCTGCTCGAATGTGTGTGGGCCATGTCCACCACGCTAGGGCTTCATGCGGGAATGGCAACCCTTCTCCCGGTATGCGCAAGAAGTGGGTGGCCGAGAGTGTCGCACACGCAAATGCGCGGCTTCGGCGATCAGGTGCAGGAGCCGTTCGCTGTGCAGTCCTCGCTTCGCTCTCCCTCGCCGTCGCGCTGGTGGCCTCGGCGGGCGTCGCGGTCGAAGATGCCGAGGATTTCGCACGGGCCGCCTTCGGTGCCGATGGCGTGCGGCAGCATGGTGGGGAATTCGGCGGCCTGGTTGGTCTCGACGCGGAAGCGCCGGTGGCCCAGCATGAGGATTGCGGTGCCGGACAGGACGACCAGCCACTCCCTGCCGGGGTGCGCGCGCATGCGGGCGGGGTTGTCCGGCGGCGGTTCGGTCATCCGCTGGCGCACGACGCTCATGCCCGGTTCTCCCTTGATCGACCAGCGCATGAGCCCGTGCGCGGCATCGATCATCGGACTGATGACGACATCGTCGGCGGCGGTCTCCACCAGCTGATCCAGCGTGGTGTCCAGCGCGCGGGCGAGGGTGACCAGCTGATCGAGCGCGAGCCGTCGCTGGCCGTTCTCGATGCGGGAGAGAGTGGACTGGCTCAGGTGCGCGCGGGTGGCCAGTTCTTCGAGGGACCAGCCCTGCGCCACGCGTAAGGCGCGGATGCGTTTGCGTACGAGGCTGTCCAACTCACCATCTTCTTGCGTCATGAGCAACATCGTATGCCTTTCATGCAAGACGTGGTTATGGTCGCTCGTAAACGTCCAGAACAGCTGGACCAGGCATGAAGGGAATGGCTATGGCGGAGACCGCTTTCACCTACGCGTCCGACACACTGCCCGACCAGACCGTCGACGTCGTGGTGATCGGCGGGGGCGCCGCGGGACTCAACGGCGCGCTGATGCTGGCCCGCTCCCGTCGTTCGGTCGTCGTGATCGACAGTGGCGACCCCCGCAACGCGCCCGCCGAGGCCATGCACGGCTTCATCGTGCTCGACGGCACCCCACCCGCACAGCTGCTCGAGCGTGGTCGCCAGCAGGTGCGTCACTACGGCGGCCGGGTCGTGTACGCGACCGTGGCCGCTACCGCGCCTGCCGCCCCGTCCGCTGACGGTGACCTGCGGTTCGCCGTCACGCTGACAGACGGCCGCACGGTGACCGCGCGCCGTGTGCTGGTCGCGACCGGCCTGCGCGATGTTCTGCCCGAGGTGCCCGGCCTGGCGCAACACTGGGGCCACAGCGTGGTGCACTGCCCGTACTGCCACGGGTGGGAGGTCCGCGACGAGCCCATCGGCATCATCGCGACCGGACCGGGTTCGATCCATCATGCGCTGCTGTTCCGCCAGTTGACCGAGGACCTGGTCTATTTCACCGGCGACACCGACCTCGATGACGACACCCGCGCGCGCTTCGCCGCCCGCAACATCACCGTCGTCGACACCGCGGTGGCCGAGGTCGTGACCGCCGCCGACGGCACGCTCGCCGGCGTCCGGTTGACCGACGGCCGGGTCGTCGCCCGCCGCGTCCTCGCGGTCGCCACCCACATGCAGGCCCGCACCGCGGGCCTGGAAGGACTCGAGCTGCCGATGGAGGACCTGCCCGACAACATGGGCCGTCGTTTCTCCTCCGGTATGGCCGGAACCACCGACGTGCCCGGCGTGTGGGTGGCCGGTAACGCCACCGACTTGACCGCCCAGGTCGGCGCGTCCGCGGCGGCCGGCGCACTGGCAGGCGCCCACATCAACGCCGTGCTCGCCACGGCGGACACCGACGCGGCCCTGGCCGCGACGCACGCCACCACCTGACGGATCGGGCCCGCGTTCGTCCCGCGGGTCCGCATCGACTCGATTTCCCCAGTCCCCGGCGACCGGGCGCTGTCCCGGCGCCGACTTCGGCATGCCCTTTTTCGAGAGGAACCCATGAGTACCAACCAACCCGCGCACGCGGCCCCCATAACCAACAGTGCCGGGGGCACACCGGATGCAGGTCAGCTGCGCGCCATCCTGATCGCGGTCTCGATCGCGCTGATGGCTGTCATCGCCTCGGTGTCCGGGCTCAATGTCGCCCAGACCCAGATGGCTGTCGAGTTCGGCGCCTCGCAGAACACCATTCTGTGGATCATCAACATCTACACCCTCACCCTGGCAGCCCTGCTGCTGCCGCTCGGCGCCATCGGGGACCGGCTGGGCCGCAAACCCATGCTCATCGCGGGCCTGGCCGCTTTCGGCGTCGCCAACGTCGTGGGGGGCTTGGCCCCGAACGCCGAAGTCATGCTCGGCGCGCGCGTGATCGCCGGCATCGGCGCGGCCATGATCATGCCCATCACCCTTGCGGTGATCACCTCCACCTTCCCCGAAGAGCAGCGCGGTAAAGCGATCGGTGTGTGGACCGGCGTCGCCGGCGGCGGCGGCATCCTGGGCATGTTCCTGTCAGCACTGCTCGTCGACGTCGCCGACTGGCGCTGGCTGTTCGTTCTTCCTGTGGCGCTGGTCATCGCAGCCCTGGCCACGGCGCTCAAAGCGGTGCCCAACTCCCACGAGCATTCCGCCCACACCTTCGATACCGTCGGGGCGCTGATTTCCGTCGTCGCAGTGGTTGGTCTCATCTTCGTCCTGCAAGAAGGCCCCGAACGAGGCTGGACCGCACCCGCGACGCTGATCAGCCTCGCCGTGGGCCTCATCGCCTCCGCCGGATTCGTGGCATGGGAGCTGCGACGCCGCGACGCCTCGTTGCTGGATGTCCGCCTCTTCGGTGAGCGTGGCCTCGCCGGCGGCTCGATCACGCTGCTGGTCGTCTTCGGTGTCCAAGCCGGCATCGCCGTAGTGCTGTTCCCGTTTTTCCAGGCGGTGCTCGGCTGGTCGGGTCTGCTGGCCACGCTGGCGCAGATGCCCATGGCCGTGGCGATGATGATGACCTCCGGCTTGGCCCCCAAGTTGGCCGAGCGCATCGGCTCCCGCTCGACCATGGCGATCGGCATCGCAGTGGGCGGCGTCGGCCTGGCGCAAATGGCCCTGTTCGCCTCCGCCGACGGCGGCTACCTGTCCATCCTGCCCGGCATCATCGCCATGGGTATCGGCATGGGTCTGGCGATGACCCCCTCCACTCAGGCCATCACCAGCTCCCTGCCACAGGAGAAGCAGGGCGTCGCCTCCGCTCTCAACGACGTCACCCGCGAGTTCGGTACCGCACTCGGTGTCGCTCTGCTCGGCGCACTCGTTGCCACCGGCTACCGCAACTCCATCGACGGCAAGCTCGACGGCATCCCGCAGGACACCGCGGACACCGCACGCGAAGGCATCGCCAATGCCGTCGAGGCCGCCGACGGTGCAGGCTCTCACGCACAACAGCTGGTCCAGGCTGCGCAGCAGTCCTTCGTCGACGGTTGGCAGCAGGCCATGTGGGTGGGCGTTGGCGTCATGGGTGCCCTGTTCCTCTACATCCTCGCGGTCGGCCCGAAGAACACCGTCGCCTACCCGGCGCAGGACACCGAAGCGCCCGAGCCCATCGCATCGCGCTGACCACGCCACAACCTTCAGGTATCCCTCGGTTGACGGGCGGGCCCGGGCATCTCCAGCCCGGTGCCCGCCCGCTGCATGCGTGTAGCGGCACTCGAGGCTGAACCAACCAGACCTCGACCGGGAGATAGGCGCGGCGAAGTGTTGCGCGAAAGGCCGCCTCGAGGCAAACAGCCGAAACTGCCTCTGGCAGCACGGAAAACGATCCACCGCCGCTACCACGACCCCGACGACAACGCGGGCTTGGCCGACCTCGCCGAGGAATTCAGGCGAGACCGACCGTCGGATCGACTCAACTCAGCTGCGACCAGAGCAGTTCAGGCGCGACAGGCCATCCTCCAGCTGAGATCCGTCACGGTTTCGCCGGATTGGCTGAGGGCCCGCCACTTTCCGCGAGTACCGATCAACAGTGGTACGGCCGTCCCAGCGATCCTAGTTTTCAACGACTTTCGTTGACGTTACGTTTCGTTGGGCGAAACCAAACGTAAACGAAACCAATCGGGCGCTATGCAGGGGAGTCTTCAATCCTGACCGCCGATAATGTTCACTTATCGGAGGTTAGACCCAGATGTTGTGCGAGCGCATTCCCTTGCCTTGATACCAATTTCGTTTCGTGTGAATACGTCGAATATGACGAAAACAACGCTACGATTCCCAGGTGTCCAGCACTTGCAGCTATCCGGGATGCACCCGGCCCATCACGCGGGGCGGCGGCCCCGGACGTCCATCGGAATACTGCGAACACCCCGACCACACGCGATGGCGGGCGTGGCGGGAAAGGCAACGGCTGCAACAAGAGTCCGAGGCGCCCGCCGCTTCCGTCACTGTGACGCCACAGGGCCCGGTCACGGCCGCACGTGTGCGGGCCGACGAGCTGCTCACCCAGTTCCGTGGCCTCGCCGAACAACTGAGCAACAACCTCAATGCGGCGGTGGTCGAACTCTCCACGCTGGCCGATCCCTCGATCGCCGAGGCGCAGGTGCAGGCCGTCCAGGCCGATGCCGCCCGTCGCATTGCGGAGGCCGAGGTCGCGACGGTTGCCGCCGAGCAGGCGCGGCGGGAGGCGGAGGAGGCTCGCCGGATCGCGGAATCCGCCGCCGACGACGCGGCCGCGGCCGCGGAACGTGCGGAAACACTGGTCGCCGAGGCGAACACCGCGCGCGACGACGCGCTGGGTGAGGTCGAGCGGGTGAGCAAGCAGGCCGCCGACGACGTCTTCGCCGCCCGCTCCGACGCCGACGCCGAAATCCGCGCGGTGCGGCGCGAAGCTGCCGACGACGTCGAACGCTCCCGCCAGCAGGCGACCGAGGACGTCGACAAGGCGCGACGCAAAGCCGCCGCCGAGATCGAACAGGTGCGCAGGGAAGCCGCGCAACAGGTCACCGCGGCCTGCGCCGAACGCGACCTCGCCGTGCAGCGCGCCGCCGACGCCGACCGCGCCATCGACCGCGCCGAACAGGCCACCGCCGACCGCGCCCAAGCTCTCGCCGAAGCTCGCGAGGAACTGAGCCGCCTGCGCGGCGAACTGGACGCCACCCGAACCGAACTCGCCGACCTGCGCCGCACCGCATCCGCCGAGGCCGACGCCCGGCGCGCCGACGCGGCCGCATCGCTCGAGCAGGCGCGCGCCGAGGCCGCCGAACGCCTCGCCGCCCTGGACGACGCTCGCACCCAAACGCTCGCCCGCGCCGAACGCGCCGAACGTCAACTGGACGAGCTACTCGCCGCCGCGCGCGTCCCGGCCGCACCGGAACCGGTCGAGGGCTCCTGACCGAAAACCGGAGCCCTGCCGACGATCCAGCCCGCGGGCTAGGGTGCGGTATGGCTGTCATCCACCGCACGACCATGTCCCCGAAAAAGCAGGACCTGCTCGCCGACTGGCTGCCGAGCCGCCCGTGGTATCGCGGCGGGGCGCGACCGCGGCTGGCGAAAGCAGGCGGGTTCCGGCTCGACGACCCCGCGGGGGAGGTCGGCATCGAGTTCATGGTCGTCACCGACGATTCGGGCGCACGACCGGTGACCTATCACGTGCCGCTGACCTACCGCGGCGCCGAGCTGCCCGATGGTGCGCACGCGCTGATCGGCACCTCGGTACACGGTGTGCTCGGCCTGCGCTGGATCTACGACGGATCCGGCGACCCGATCGCCGTCGCACAGATCGCCGCGTTGCTGAGCGGGAACGCGCAACCGCAGGCGCAGGCGCAGAGCGACACCCCGGACCACTCCGTCGTCGTCTCGAACCCCGTATCTGATGCTGTCGCAACGGAATTCGCGGTGATGGACGAAGTCGACGACACAGAGATCACCCTCGTCGGCGGACCGCTTCTTCGCGTTCATCGGCGGCTCGATCCCGCCGCCGCGCCGCCGGGCATTCCCACCGTCACCGCGCCGTGGCGTGCCGCCGACGGTGCGGAGTCGCGGTCCGTGCTGCTGTCGGTGCACGGCTGATCAACGGACCGGCTCCGCAAATCGGGCAAATGACAGGCTAACCTTGTCCACCGGTCATATCATGGAGCTATGCCCGGAATCGATGGTGAGGGGCGTGTGGAGTCGCGGGTCCGTGGGGGACGGGAGGCGATTCTGGTCGTGGGTGTCTGCTCCGTCGCCCTCGGCATGCTGATCGCGGTCTGGCCGGACAAGACCGTACCGATCCTGGAGCTATTGTTCGGCCTGTATCTGCTGACCAACGGAGTGGCGCAGCTGTGGCTCGCGATCGGCGCGCGGTTCGCGCTACCGCTGCGGACGCTGGTGTTCGTCAGCGGGCTGCTCACGGTGGTGATGGCCGTAATGTGTCTGCGCGGAGGGAATTCGGTGCTGCTGCTCTCCATGTGGATCGGGCTGAGCTGGACCATTCGCGGCATCACCCAGGCCACCGTGGCGGCATGGGACGAGCAGCTCTCCGACAGCGGGCGGCACGAAGTGTTCGGGCTGTTCACGATGCTCGTCGGCATCGTCGTGCTCGTCCTTCCGCTGGAGGAACTGGGCACCCTCGGCGTGATCGTCGGTGGCTGCCTCATGGTGCTCGGCGGGCTCGAGGTCGCGCTGGCGGGCGTCGGCCGGGGCAGCACGGTCCGGATCCCTGGCGCCACGGGAGTACCTTTGCCGCGCAGTTGAACTGGCGGGTCGTGCGTGTAACCGGTTCACTGTCTTTATGGCACCCACGGATCAGCGGCGTAGTTCGGCACGGCCACCGGCACCGGGTTCGATGCGGTCACCGGCGGAGCTCATCGTCGTCACCCACGGCGCGGCGCGTCCCATCGGACCGATCGCGTTGCGCGACAACGCCGCCGGGCGATCACACCTGGCGGCGTCGCTGCCCGGTGGGGCGCGGCTGTCCCCGATCTTCGGCCCGGCCGATCGGCTGCCGGGCCGATTGCGCGGCACCGATCAGGAAGCGGTCGCCGCGCAGTACCTGAACTACTTCGCGGTGCTCGGCGTCGCGGACGACCTAGAATCGGTTGCTGAAGAGTTGCGGGCGCACGATGTGGTGGCCGGCGCGTACGTCAAACCACCGGCGGAACCGCCGCTCGCGCCGCTGTCGACGGCGGTGCCATCGGCGGCCACCGTGCCACCGGTGACGCCGAATTTCCAAGCCAGGCAGGGATATCTGGACACCGCACCGAACGGCATCGACGCCCGCTGGGCGTGGACCCGGCCCGGCGGGCGTGGAACGGGTGTACGGGTGATCGACATCGAGGGCGCGTGGCGCTTCACCCACGAGGACCTCAGCCAGAACCAGGGCGGAGTGATCGGCGGCGAGCCTTCCGCCGACGAAGGCTGGCGCAATCACGGCACCGCGGTCGCGGGCGAGATCAGTGGTGACACCAACTCGTTCGGCATCACCGGCATCGCGCCGGAGGCCACGATCCGCGCCGTCTCGGTATTCGGCCCGGGATCGGCGACGGCGATCCGCACCGCGGCCGACGCGTTGAGCGCGGGCGACATCATCCTCATCGAACTGCACCGGCCCGGACCGCGCCGCAACTACCAGGGCCGCGCGGACCAGCTGGGTTACATCGCGATCGAATGGTGGCCCGACGACCTCGCCGCGATCCGCTACGCCACGGCCCGCGGTGTCATCGTGGTGGAGGCGGCGGGCAACGGCGGCGAGGACCTGGACGCCGCGCTGTACGACACCCGTCCGAGCGGATTCCCGGAGTCGTGGCGCAACCCGTTCCGCGGCGGCGCCGACGATTCCGGCGCGGTGCTGGTGGGCGCGGGCGCACCGCCGCCCGGCACACACGGCAACGATCACGGTGCGGCGCGGTCGCGGCTCGCGTTCTCCAACTATGGATCCCGCGTCGACACCCAAGGATGGGGTCGCGAGGTGACCACCACCGGATACGGCGACCTGCAAGGCGGCAGCGACGAAGACTACTGGTACACAGACGAATTCAGCGGCACCTCCAGCGCTTCGCCCATCGTCGTCGGTGCGGTGGCGTGCTATCTCGGCATCACGGCCACCGGTTTCGGGATGCGCGAGCCCGCGCAGGTGCGCGAACTGCTGCGGGCCACGGGGTCTCCGCAGACCGATGCCGTAGGCAGGCCCGCCACCCAGCGGATCGGAAATCTGCCCGACATACGCGCCATGGTGGGGGAGCAGTAGTTCGTCGTCGGCCGTGGTGTTGCCCCGCGAGATTCGCTCGCACCATGCGCGCCGCTCTCGGGCGCGGTTCAGAAGACAGGCTGTCCTTTCCGCTGGCGCGCGTCCGCTCTTGTTGCGAGTGTGCGCGCCCCGGAGGACGTCGCGGGTGTGTCGATGCAGCCTTCCGTCGACAGTTGCACCACTCGAACAGCGAATACCGCACTGGAACAACGGGTCTGGGTAAGGCGCCGCCGATAGGTGAACCGCGGCACAACATTCGATGGCATACAACCGATACCCGATTGAACTCTGCACGTTTGCCGCCGCCCCGGCGAGACCTCTCCCGTGGTGTCGCAGCGCCGGACGCTGGAGCGCCCTCCACGCCGCAGAACACGTGCTGACCTGCGTCGAAGTCGTCTGTAGCCAGCCGACAGCGTGCCGCCGAAATGCGTTCACCCGCAGTCGAATCGCCCGTGTCGGCGGGTTTGCGCGGAGTGTCGGACCGACGCAAATGCCGGTATCGTTTCGGCGCGCGCGGACAGGTGCCCGAATGCCGTCGCGAGATCCGACCGAGCTGTGACATCGAGGAGAACTGGTGGCTATCGACACTGTCCGCGAAGAACAGGCGATCCGCCGGTTGACCGACAGCCTGGTCGAGAGCTATACCGAAACCCACTCCGCCGAGCAGATCGAGACCGCGATCGGCTCCGCCCGCCAGCGCTTCAACGGCCGCCCGGTGCGGGAATTCGTGCCGATCTTCATCGAGCGGATTGTGCGCAAGGAACTGCAGCCCGAACCTGCCGACACCCCGGCCGAACGCGTCGTCACCGTTTCGGCGACCGCGGACGGCCCGCGCGTGGACCTCACCACAAGGCTGCGGCAGTCCCCGCTGAACAACAAGCGGTCGCTCGCACTGCTCGGCGGCGCCGCGGCCGTGGTGGCGTTGCTGGTCGTCGCACTGGTGGCGCGGCAGCCCGATCCCGCGCCGGCGGCGGCTCCCGATGCCGGGCTCACCACCGTGCGCGGCGTCGTCGGGTCGGAGAAGATGGCGTTCTTCGAGGACCCGCGTGTCGTCGCGGCGCTCGCCCGGCACGGTCTGAAGGCCGAGGTCGAGCCCGCCGGTTCCCGCCAGATCGCCTCGATCGACCTGGCGAACCACAGCTTCGCGTTCCCGTCCAGCGCGCCCGCGGCCGAGCGGATCCAGCGCGCCCGCAACGTCGCCACCAAGTACACGCCGTTCGCCTCGCCGATGGCGATCGCCACCTTCCGCCCGATCGCCGACCTGCTGACCGCGGCGGGCGTGGTGCGGCCCGGTCCTGTCCCAACCTTCGATGTGGCCCGCTACCTCGAACTGGTCAGCCGCAATACCGAGTGGGCGCACCTGCCGGACAACACCACCTACCCGGTGCGCAAGAACATCCTGGTCTCCACCACCGACCCGCGCACTTCGAATTCCGCCGCGATGTACCTGGCCATCGCCGGGTTCGTCGCGAACGACAACGCGGTCGTGCAGGGCGCGGAGGCCGAGCAGCGGGTGCTGCCGATCGTCTCGCGGCTGTTCACCGGCCAGGGGTACGCGGAGAACTCGAGCGCGGGCCCGTTCCAGGAGTACCTCGCCGCGGGGATGGGCCCGACGCCGCTGGTGATGATCTACGAAGCCCAGTTCGTCGAGGCCGCGGTGCAGGGGCAGCTGAAGCCGGACATGGTGCTGACGTACCCGTCGCCGACCGTCCTGTCCACCCACACGCTGGTGCCGCTGGACGAGTCCGGCGACCGGTTGGGCCGCCTGCTGTCCACCGATGCCGAACTGCAGCGACTGGCGGCCGAGCACGGTTTCCGCACCGGCGACGCGGCGCAGTTCGCCCGGGTCAGCGCGGAGAACAAGGTGCCGGTGCCCGCCGAATTGATCGACGTCGTGGACACGCCGACCTTCGAGACCTCGGAGCGTCTGCTCGACGGGGTCACCCATTCTTTCAACTGAGAATGTTGCGTTCGGGAGCGTCGCGACGATCATTAAGTTGTAAACGGAAGTGTGACCGAGGGCCCGAGCGCCTTGTGCGCACGGATCGGCCCTGGTGAGTAGCCGGAACGTGGGGAATCGAGTAGCCCGGCACTCGTGGCCGTGACCGGGTTTGGTGCCACTCTCCCAGTAGAGGTTGGAGAGAGAGGAGCCCCCCATGTTCGGGATCCATACCCACGCGCTCGAGCGTTCGGGCGCCATGGCGGGCACGACCGGGACGCACGCCATGCTGGTGTTCGGCACCGGCGTCGACTGCTACTTGTCGCATATGCCGACGTTCGAGGCGCCCCACAACTACCAGGCGCTGCTCGCGGTCGACCTGGACGAGCACGGTCGGCGCGCGCTGGGCGCCGACCGCAGGATCGGGTACGAGGGGTTCCACACCTTCGAACCCGACTTCTTCCCGCTCGCCGAGCTCGATCCGCGCGGCGAACATCCACGCACCGAGCTGCGCGGCACCCTGTTCCGCGGCCACTTGGAGCGCGGCGGCCCGATCATCGCCCGCGATGTCGTGGCCACCGTCCGCAGCGTCGTGTACTTCGCCGAACTCCAGCCCGGCGGCGAAGAACTGCTCACGCACCTGTGCTTCGGGCGGCCGGGTCGGCTGTATCTGGCGCACCGCATCACGCGGCGGCCCAGCTTCGATCAGATCGTGGCCGCGCGCCTGATCCCCGGCACCGTCACCGACATGCTCGGCAATCCGCTGCCCGACGACGTGCGCGAGCTGGGTTTCGACACCGCGCAGCCGATCATCCTCGGCCAGCGCGAGTTCTACGGTCAGCGCCTGCGGACCGGGGAGATCGCGGTGGCGGCGTTCCGCGCGACCCCATCCGTCGGCGGTGCGCAGGGGTTCCTCGCCGAAATCGCGGTCGAACGTCAGATCTACTTGGAAGTCGCGGATCTCGGCTGACCCCCACGCGATTCGCCTGGAGTCAATACACCGGAGGTCGCGGCACGCTCTGATTTCGGTTCGTGCGCGAATCGCCCCGACGGCTGACGCGCCCCGGTCGCGGGGGCGGTTAACGTCGAATCATGTCCGGTGCCACCGAATCCGTGCTGCCCGCCGCGACCATCGGACGGCGGATCGCGGAAGTCGACATCCTGCGCGGTTTCGCGCTGTTCGGGATTCTGATCACCAATGTCACAGTCGCGACGGTGCTGTGGTCGTTCGACGGCACCAGGGACGCCCCGCGGCCGCACTATCAGGGCACCGTCGACCAGATCGTCACCGGCATTGTGGACGCGCTGTTCTCCGGACGCTTCTACCTGCTGTTCGCGTTCCTGTTCGGCTACTCGTTCACCCTGCAGATCGCGGCGGCGCAGCGGGCGGGGGCGTCGGCGAACGCGCGGCTGTTGCGGCGCTGCGCGGCGTTGATGGCGATCGGGCTCGCGCACGTCTTCCTGCTCTGGATCGGCGACATCCTGACCCTGTACGCGCTGCTGTGCCTGATCCTGATCTTGTTGCGGAAGCTGCGGCCGCGCACGGCGCTGATCACCGGGGCGGTGCTGTACGTGCTGTGGTGTCTGTGGGCGTTCGTGCCCGGACCCGCGGGCGGCGGCGACGTGTACCAGGAGCTGGGCAGACTCATCGACCTGCCCGCGTTGCGCGAGGGCTACACCGGCAGTTTCACCGACACCGTCGACGTGCAGCTGTCGCTTGCGCCCGCCTTCCTGCTGCTCACCTGGGTCGCCCAAGGGGTGACCAGTCTCGGTCTGTTCCTGATCGGCATGGCGGCAGGCAAACACGGCCTGTTCGAGGACGGCGAGACGCTGGATCGATGGGCGCCGCGCGTGCTGGCGATCGGGCTGTGCCTCGGGCTGCCGATTTCGATGGTGACGTTCGCGAACTCGGTCGGCTGGTTGAACGCGCCGTGGTGGTGGGTCGGTGTGCAGGAGTTGGTGAACCCGGTGATGACCTTCGCCTACATCGCGGGCATCGTGCTGCTCGCCCGCGCGCCGCGCACGGCTCCCGCGATTGCCCGGCTCGCGCCCGCGGGCCGGATGGCGGCCTCGAACTACATCGGGCAGTCGATCGTGATGATGGTGCTCTACACCGGCTATGGATTCGCGCTCGCCGACAAGGTGCCACCCGCCGGGGTGATCGGGCTGGCGCTGCTCACCTACATGGCGCAACTCGCGCTCAGCGCGTGGTGGTTGCGCGACCACCGATACGGGCCGGTGGAATGGCTACTGCGGGCGGCCACCTACCTGCGTGTCCCGGCGTGGCGTAATTCGGATCACGTCCGCGCGAAAAGGGATTGACGCCAGCGGGATTGGGCCGCTAATTTTGCAGGCCTCATGGGTTTGATCTTCCTGTTCTTGTGATCGCGCCGCACGCGTCGAGCCTCGCTCCGCGTCGGTAATCCCCGCACCTCCACACCGTTTTCGCGGTTGCGCCGTTGTGTGCGGGTTCCCATCGATCCGGCCCATCGGCCGAGAACAGGAGGTCGCCCATGCTTACCGCTGCCCAACTCACCCTCTCCGAGGTCACCAAACGCTACGACGAACGGGTCGTGCTCGACCGGGTGTCGCTGACCATCAGGCCCGGCGAAACCGTCGGCATCATCGGCGACAACGGATCGGGCAAGTCGACGCTGCTGAAGGTCATTGCGGGCCGCGAACGCCTGGACAACGGGACGGTGACGGTCACCGCTCTCGGCGGAATCGGTTATCTCGCACAGACTCTCGGGCTCCCGGGCGCGGCGACGGTGGCCGACGCGATCGACCTGGCGCTGGCCGACCTGCGCGAGCTCGAGCACCGGTTGCGTGCCGCCGAAGCGGCGCTCGCGCTGCCCGGCCCCGTCGAGGAGCGGCTCGATGCCTACGGCGAGTTGCTCGCCCGTTTCGAGGCGCGCGGCGGCTACCACGCCGACACACGCGTCGACATCGCACTCACCGGCCTCGGCCTGCCCGGACTGGATCGCTCGCGACGGCTGGACACCCTGTCCGGCGGTGAGCGATCCCGGCTGGCGCTGGCCGCGACCCTCGCTGCCGCGCCGGAGCTGCTGCTGCTCGACGAGCCGACCAACGACCTGGACGACCGGGCCGTGGCCTGGCTCGAACAACACCTGCGCGAGCACCGCGGCACCGTCGTCGCGGTGACTCACGATCGGGTGTTCCTGCAGCGCATCACCTCCACCATCCTGGAGGTGGCCGAAGGCGCGGTGACCCGGCACGGCGACGGCTACGCCGGTTACCTCGCCGCCAAGGCCGCGCAGCGGCGTCGCCGGGAACAGGAGTACGCCGAGTGGAAGGCCGAGCTGGCCAGGAACCGTCGCTTGGCGCAGTCCAATGTCGTTCGGCTGGAGTCGATTCCGCGCAAACTGCCGCTCGCGGTGTTCGCCGCGGGACCGTTCCGTGCGCGCGGGCGCGACCACGGAGCAATGTCGAGGATCCGCAACGCCAAAGAACGGGTGGCGCGGCTGACCGACAACCCGGTCTCCGCACCGCCGGACCCGCTGCGGTTCGGCGCCGACCTCGCCCGGGCCAGCGAGCCCGAAACTACAGGCGCGGTGGCCGAACTCGCCGACATCGTCGTCGACGGCAGGCTGCGGCTCGACGGCCTGCGCATCGCCGACGGCGAACGGCTGCTCATCACCGGCCCCAACGGGGCGGGCAAGAGCACGCTGCTTCGGGTTCTCGCCGGTGAGCTGGCTCCCGGCCGGGGGTCGGTGCGCGTCGCGGGCCGGGTCGGTTTCCTGCGTCAGGAGGAACTGCCGTGGCCGCCGCGGCTGACGGTGCTGGAAGCGTTCGCGCTGGATCGCCTCGGGCACCCGGACGAACACGCCGACACGCTGCTGGCCATGGGCCTGTTCCGTCCCGCGGAACTGCGGCTGCGCATCGGCGAACTGTCCTACGGGATGCGCCGCAGGCTCGAATTGGCCCGGCTCGTCGGCGAACCCGCCGACCTGCTGCTGCTCGACGAGCCGACCAACCACCTCGCGCCCGCGCTGGTGGAGGAGTTGGAGGCCGCGCTGGCGGACTATCCGGGCGCGGTCGTAGTGGTGACCCACGACCGTGCCATGCGGGAGCGCTTCGGCGGTACCCGAGTGGAGATGTCGGCGGGTGTGCTCGCCGCGTGACGATTCCGCGCCGCACGGATACGTTCCGTGTGGCGCGGAACCGTTTCTCGGTGGTTCCGCGCTCACTGCAAGACGGTGTCGATCAGCGCCTCGATCTAGCCGGGTTCGGTTGTGCCGCCGTGGATCACGATGTGGAACCGCAGGACGCCGCCGTCACGGCGGAACGTTCCGCCTGCGCTGTGGCATCAGGTGTTGGGGTCGGGTGCCGACCGGACGATGATGCCGTGCAGGACAACATCGAGAAGGCGGTCCGCGGCCGGGTCGGAGGCACCGGACTGATCGCTGGTCCAGGCGATCGCACTGGCGATCTTGACGATGTCGTCGGTGGTGGCGTCGGGGTGCGCACGTCCGGCCTGTTGGGCGCGGGTCAGCAAGGTGTCGGCGGCGGCCATCGCTGCGGCGCAGTGCGGCGCCAATGGGCTGTCGGGCGACTCGAGGGCCCGCACGATCTCTCGGAAAGCCCTCGGACGCGGCGGATGTGCAACACCAGCGCGGCAACCCAGTGCCGCAGATCCGCAGCCGGATCGGGACCGGCGTTCAGGCCTGCAAGCGCTTCCAGCCGAACTGTTCACCATCCCGGTGCAGCAGTGGAAGCTCCTGGCCACTCTGGGAGGCGGCCGATGAACGAGACGATCCACTGGCGGGCCTGAACACGGCCATGGCCACGTCTTCCCCCCAGCCTGCTGACCGCGACAACACCCGCACGCCCGAGAAGTGATTCAGGACCGCGGTGCAGACAGGAGGTCGAGAAGCAAGTCGGCGAATTCGACCGGTGCATCGGTGAAACCGCTGTGACCACCGGGAAATTCGGTGACCTCTATGCCGAGCTCGGCGGCCAGGGCGTAGGCGGGGCGGGCGGGCAGGTGGTCGAAGGTGTCGCGGCCCGCGCCTATCACGAGGCAGTCGGTGTGTGGGCGCAGGGCGGTGAGGTCGGGGTGATGCGAAGTGAACTGGCGCAGTTCGTGTTCCATCATCAGCAGGGCATTGGCCATCAGGCGGGCGAGCATCGCGGCCGTGCGCGGTGGGACGGAATCGGGAGCCGGGAGCGGTTTCAGGGTTCCGCCGATGCCCTCCAGGAAGCGGGCGGAAGCGGCGGCCGGACGGTCGGTGCGGAACAGCCGATGCACTTCGGCGACGAATGCGCGTTGCTCGGCCGCATCGGGCAGTAGTTCGAAGAGCGGGGGCTCGTGCGCGATGACGCGGGAGATCCGCTCTGGATGCCGGGCGAGCAGGTCCAGCGCCACGATCGCACCACCGCTCCCGCCGAAGATCGACGCGAATTCACCTGCGGGCGTGAGGTGTTCGAGCAGACGAAAGGGCGTCGTCGGCCTGCACGTCGACGCGCTGGTCGACCGGGGTAGGGGAGTCGAGAGTGCTGTGGGAGTAGCCGCGCGGGTCGATCGCGACGACGGTGTAGTGCTCGGCGAGGGTGTCGGCGATCGGGTCGAAGATCACGGCGTCGCCACCGCTGCCCGGCAGGAGCAGCAGGATCGGGCCGCGACCGCGGGTCTCGTAGTGCAGCGTCGCACCGGGCACGCGCAGGGTCGCGGCGGCGGGCTGGGTTCGGGTGCTCATGAATTCGCTTTCTCGTCGGCTGTCGGCCAGTGGGTGAGCGCGGTGTGCAGGGCGTCGAGGATCGCGGCCCAGGACTCGTCGGTAGGACGGGAATGGCCGAACCCGCCCGCCGCCTCCAGCGTGGCGAAGCCGTGAAAAGTGCTGCGCAGCAGCCGGACCGCGTCGGTGAGCGCGGGCTCGGTCAAGCCGTAATCACGCAACATGCCGTAGGTGAGCTCGACGGCACGCACGAAACCCGGCGCATCGGTGACGAACTCGGGATCGAGGGGAATTTGGGTGGCGGCGTAGCGGCCAGGGCAGCGCAACGCGTAGTCCCGGTACGCGCCCGCGTAGGCGACCAAGGCGTCCTTGCCCGACCGCCCGGCCACCGCGTCGGCGATCGAACGGGTCTTCTCGTCCGCCGCCAGGATCGCGACGCGGGAGCGTAGCTCGCGCAGATTCGCGACGTGCGAGTACATGCTCGCGTCCTTCACGCCGAACTGCCTGGCCAGCGCCGACACGCTGATGTTGTCGAAACCGACTCGATCCGCGAGATCCGCCGCGGCGCGGGTGATCCGGTCCGCGGTCAGACCGGCGCGTGGTGCCATCGTCAACTCCAAACCTAGTATCTCTAGGAATTAGCCTAGAGGCTCTAGGTTTAACTGTCCAGGCCCAAGACAGCTATTGCTACGGGGAACCGCAAACTAGGTACGGACACCAGGCCTGCGGGCGGGTGATGTCCAGGGCTGATACCCATGGGGTAGCCGAGGCGGCGACCTGACGACTGCCAGTGCCCGAGATCGGCCGTGTGACCGTACTGCGGTGGTGGCAGCGGCCGTACCACCGAAAACGTCTGCGGCCTTGAGGGTGTGCAGGATGTCGCCAGCGAAACCCCCAGCGCAGCACACTATTAGATCGGTAGTACGCCGCGGCGTCGTCGGTGTTGCAGGTGGGCTGGTATGGCCAGAACTCCGGTGCCCTGGACACGAGTGTGCGGGCCGAGGGCTTCCAGATTCACCGACAGTCGCCGCGAAGCTCCTCGCGCACCGAATACCTGATCCTGCAGGGGACTTGCCATATCGAGATCGTGTTCGTCGTCATCGTCGGGCGCATGACGCTCATCGGAGTGCTCTCGCAGCACCTTCACATACGCCTCGACGCGATCGGTCTCCGCTGGTGGCGGGTGCGGCCCGCGTCGATGGTCGTTGGCTTCCAGCCACGCATACAACCGATCCAGCGGGGCGGTCGGATCGACTTCGCCGGACCGGTAGATCCCCAGATCGCCGGACGATACGCAATGCATGCGTATTTCACCGTCCCGAGCGACACACCATTGACTCCAACACCCCGGCGCGTAGTCGTCGACGAATTGCTCGTACCACTGCGCTGTTCCGAACCGCATGCTCAATTGCTCCATGCGCAGGTGCATCTCGAACCGCTTCTGCGCCGACGGCGCATCCGGATTTCCACCTAGTGTGTCGTCCTTGTAGAACACCAAGGTCCAGCCATCCAGTGCCGGGGTGACGAACACCTGGGGGTAGACATCCCTGAGGTATTCCTGCACGTCGACGTTGTCGGTCCAGTCATAGAGGGCGCGAATCGTCAGCGGCTTTGTCCCCTGCCATGGCGCGAATCCCATCCGCAGCGTCGCGGGAACCGGGTCGCGCAGATCGAAGGCGTCCAGGACTGCGGCCTGATCGGTGGTCGGCAACGCGTACCACGATCCGGACAAGTCCTCGAAATCCAGCGGCTCTGGTGTCTCGAGCTTCTGTTTCATCCGGATCAACCGCTCCAGCACCACCAGATCGTCCGTCGGCAGGTGGTTCCACCCGAACTCGGCCAGCATCGTCAACGCCGCCCGCCGCGCCAACCGGTCCGACCGCGGCACCGACTGCAACGCACCCACCACACCTAGCCCGAACACCGACAGAGCCGATATCGCCTGCTGCCGGACGTCTTCGAGCGAACTGCCCAGCAGCGCCACAACAACGGGCAGGTGCCGACACTGGTGTGCGACAACGTCATCACCGCAATCCTGGGAAACGCAATCCCAGGAAAACTGACAGGAGACGACCGCCGCAGGCGATTGCTCGGGCAGGAACTCGGGCACCCGAGTCTCGGCCGGAAGTCCGAGCATGACCCAAAGCCGCGCACGCAGACCGCCTTTCGGCGCTTGTGCCAGCGCAGCGACCACATCGTCGAAGAAACTCGATCGGCGCAACACCTCGATACAATCGGGCCAGGCATAGTGGAAGCGCTCATCTGCCAGCAGATCCAGCGTCAGCACGACAAAAGGATCGTCTTCTGTCCCCCTGGTATCCATCCACCGTGTTCGGCGTCGGATCTCGGGATCGGCGTCGGTCAGCAGTCTCCGGAATTGCTCCGTGTCGAGACCGTTGATCAGCAGTGCGAAGAAGTTGTCTCGATTCCCATCGTCGACAACCCGATCCAGCGCATCCCAAGTCTGCTGCCGTACCCTCGGTTCCACATCGCTGGCCAGCCCGCGCGCGTCGTCCAGCAACTCGGCTGCTTCGCTGCGGAGCCTCCACCACTGCTGCGTTACCGAGTGTTCAGCAATCAGCGCCCGAAGCCTGTCCAGGTCGATCGTCGCCACTTCCGCAATCTACTAGCAGGCCTCGCACCGTGTCGGGGTCGAGTCGGATGGCGGCTCAGGATCCGGTGCTTTACCGACCCGATGCCGCTTCCGAAGGGCGGCCGCCCGCAGAGGTGTCCAGTCGTGCTGCCGACCTCGTCGCATGTCGCAACGCCCAGGTCGTCGAAGCGTCATCGCTGCGACCCGGACATCCGCAGGTCGATCGGCAGTGGCCGCAGCCCGGCGATGGTCTGGTCGAGAAGTGTGAAACGCGTTCGGTGTGAGGTACTTTCGGTGAATGGGCGGAGTTCGGGGGTGGTGCCGAGCGATCGGCGCGATGGTGCTAATGGTGGCCAGCACGCTGGTGAGCGTCGGTACGGCCGAGGCGGATCAGCCCGCGCTGGACTGGGCCAATTGCGCTGTGATCGACCAGATTCCAGGTCTGGAGCGGTTGCAGTGCGCCACCCTCGACGTGCCGATGGACCACGCCGCGCCGGGCGGCGCCACGGTGCGGATCGCGCTCTTCAAAGCTCCCGCGCGTGATCCTGGGCAGCGCCGTGGCAGCCTCGTGATCAATCGAGGTGGGCCCGGTTATCCGTCGTCGGGATATCTGGCGGGCCTGGTTTCCGGTGCGTTGCCGTCGCCCTGGGACGACCGGGTCTGGGATCGCTACGACGTGATCGCGGTCGATCAGCGCGGCATCGGCTTCGCCACGCCGGCGGTGCTCTGCTTCGATACACCCGCAGCCGTCGCCTCGTTCGGCGCCGATGCCACGACAGTTCCGATGAACCCGCAGGATGCCGCGGTGCGCGCGGCCCGAGACGCCGAGTTCGCCGCGGCGTGCAGGCAACGCTACGGTGCCCTGCTCGACCACCTGACCACGGCGGCGGTCGCACGAGATCTCGACCTGGTCCGCGCGGCCCTCGGTGAGCCGAGACTGAACTTCCTCGGTCAGTCCTACGGCGCCGCGCTCGGCCTCGTCTACGCGAATCTGTTTCCGCACCAGGTCGGTTCGTTCGTTCTGGACAGCGTGCTCAATCCGGTGTGGGCTTCGACCGGCCCGATCGATTCGGTGCCGTCGGAACGAACCGGTAGCGATGTTGCGACGACAGAGGCGATGAACGAAGCGCTCCGCCTCTGCGCCGCGGGACAGTCCTGCGCTTTCGCCGTCGACGATCCGGTGCGGGCCTTCCCGGTCCTGCTGGCCGAGCTGCGGGAGCACCCGATACCGCTCGTCGCGCCCGACGGCGGCAGGACCTCGCTCACCTACGCCAAGCTCGTCTCCTATCTGGGTGGTGCGCTGTATCAACCGTGGCTGTGGCGTGAGTCGGGTCCCGACCGGCTGCTGCACCTCGCCTATCGGGTGTCGACCGCCCCGACCGACACCGAGGCGGCCGAGCTGGCTCGGCTCGTGATCGAGCAGATCGATGCGGGCGGACTCGACCGCGGTTACTCGCTGTTGGACGGCCCCTACAGCGCTTTCACCTGCAACGACGACCAGCTGCCGCGTTTCGCTCCCGCGTGGTGGGCGAGCGCGCAACGCCGCGAGGCCATCGCACCGGGCTTCGCGACACTGCGGGCTTACGGCACCAGCATGTGCGCGTTCTGGCAGTCGGCACCGTCGGACCGATACACCGGCCCGTGGGAGGTGCGGACCGACACCCCCGCGCTGATCCTCAACAGCCGGTTCGACCCGGCCACGCCCCTGGCCGGCGCGCTCGATGTCGCCCGGCGGCTCGACGGCAGCCGGGTGCTGATTCACGAGGGAATCGGTCACATCGTGACCCAGCAGTCGAGCTGTGGCGTCCGCGCGGTCTCCGACTACCTGACCGCAGGCACTCTGCCCGCCGAGGGCGCGACCTGCGACCCTGACACGATCCCGTTCGCCTGAGTGTCCGAAGATTAGTGGCGCTCAGGAGACTGAGCGTTGCGGGAACTCTGGGCGACCTGTGAGATCCCCGCACCAGTCCTCGCCGACCTCGTCGGCTGCAACATCGCTTTCACTTCAGCGCGGCTTGCATGGCGACCCCGTCGACGTAGGAGTGCTTCTCCTTGACCGCGCCGTCTTCGACCAGGACAAAGTCCGCGATGTCGACGCACACGCGATTGCCGGTTGCCGAGGTTCCGGTCAGCTGCCATTGGACCACCCAGAAATCGTCTCCGACGCGCAACGAGATGAGGTCGAATGTCAGGTCGGGGACCAGGGCGAACGTTCCCGCTGCGGCCTCGCGGATGGCGGCGCGGCCTCGGGCGGGTTCCTGGCCCGAGTGCAGGTGGAACACCGAGTCGGCGGTGTGGAGCTCGACGATTCGGTCTGGGTCGCGGTCTGCCCAGCAAGCGTGGTAGCGCTCGAACAATTCGCGAGTGGCAGTCGTCATGGTGGGCAACTCCGATCGTTGTACAAGTTGTCGTCGATGTGACCTGAGAGGTGTTCTGCGAGAATCACTCTGGATGCTGGAGTTCAGTGTCGCGGGGAGTCGTCCATCGTGGCGACGGGCGCACGCCTCCACTTCGAACACCTCCGTTGTGCGCACGCACAATGCACGCTAGGTTGACGGCAGTGACCCAGGACACGCACGCCGAGCACCCGCGCCTCGTTCGCGAGCTGCGCTCCGATTTGGCTGCGATCTCCGAGATGGTCACTGCCAGAATCGAACAGGATGACGGCGACTACGACGACGCCGCGCTCGATCACTACGAATTGGCCACCCTCGTGGCCGACAGCCTCGCGGCATTGCTGGATGCCCTTGCCGGGGCCCCGTATTCACTCGAGCCCGCTCGCCGAGCCGGACGCCTCAAGGCCGAGCGAGGCATCCCGCTGGACAGCCTGTTGCACGCCTTTCGCCTCGCGGGCTTGGCGTTCTGGGCGGTCATCGTCGAACGCGCTGACCATGACGACCGCCTTGCCCTGCCCCAGCTGTCCACGCTGATGTGGGCCACCGTCGACGAGTACTCCGTCGCGGCGGCCGACGCCTACCGGCGCGTGGTCGTCGTCGGGGCCGAACAACCCGATCAACGGTTGCTGCGGGCGCTGCTCGATCCCGGGTTCCCGCCGACGCAGCGCGAGGACCTGGGCAGAAGGATGCACCTGCCCGCCCGAGGCACGTTCGTCGTCGTGGTCGGCGACATTCGCCTCGCCGCGACCGGAGTCACCACCGTCCGCACCCTTCTCGCCGACGATCGAGTAACCCTTGCCGCCGCAGTCTCGCCGGCCACGCTCGACCGCGCACTCTGTACCGTGCAGGCGCGAGCCGGTGCGAGTAGACCGTTCACCGACCTCGTCTCCACGCCTACCGCACTCGACCAGGCGCGCCTCGCATTCCGGTGTCTCAGCCCGGCGGACACTGGCATCCACACCTATTCCTCGTCACCGGTGCGGGCTTTGATTGCGGCAAACCCCGGACTGGCCGCGGACGTCCTCTCGGATGCGCTCGCCGCATTCGATCGACTCCATCCCGACGAGGCCGATGCTCTCGTGCAGACCGCCCTGGCCTGGTTCGAACTCGGCGGCTCCACGTCGGCGGTCGGAGAACGTCTTCACCTGCACCGCAACACGGTCTTGCACCGTCTCAAGCGAATAGAGCGGCTCACCGGTGCTGCCTTCGCGGTGCCTGCCGATGCGGCGTTGCTGTATCTGGCGCTGCAAACACGGTTGCTTCAGTCACCCGGCGACAGGTCCTGAACGACGTCAGCCATGTCCGGGCCCTGTCGCGCAGAGGCTTCTCGCTGAGACCAGAACGACCGAAATTCCGATGTCCAGCCGACCGAGGATTGTCGTGTCGTTGCGCGCAGAGATCTACGGTGGAGATATGACCGCCTTGGAGTATGAGCATGTGATGGTCGCGCGGGACGGCGACACGGTGCGCATCACCATGAACCAGCCGGATCGGCGCAATGCGCTGTCGGGCGAGCATCTGGCCGAACTGCTCGCCTCGTTCCGGGCCGCAGGCGAGACCGACGCCACCGGGATAGTGCTCGGGGCGAACGGTCCGGTGTTCTCCGCGGGACATGATTTCGCCGATGTCGCCGCGCGCGACCTGCTCGGCGTGCGGGAACTGCTCACGCTGTGCACCGAACTCATGTCGACCATTCAGTCGGTGCCGCAGGTGGTGATCGCCCGGGTACACGGTCTGGCCATCGCCGCCGGCTGCCAGCTGGTCGCCTCGTGCGATCTGGCAGTCGCCGCGGAATCGGCCGGTTTCGCGCTTCCCGGCGGCAAGGGTGGCTGGTTCTGCCACACCCCCGCGGTACCGGTGGCCCGCGCCGTCGGCCGTAAACGCCTGATGGAACTGGCCCTCACCGGCGACCCGATCGATGCCCGCACCGCCGAACAGTGGGGCCTGATCAACCGAGCGGTGCCGGACGACGAGCTCGACACCGCCGTCGACGAGTTGCTCGCCCGCGCCACCCGGGGCAGCCGGGCCAGCAAGGCGCTCGGCAAACGCACCCTCTACGGCCAGCTCGACCGCCCCGAAGCAGACGCCTACACCCTCGCCCTGGAAGTCATGGCCGCGGCCGCTCAACTTCCCGGAGCCCGCGAAGGGATGGCGGCCTTCCTAGCGAAACGCCCACCCGTTTGGCGCGATTAGAGACAGTCGTGTCGCAACTGCCTCGAGTCCGCGTGTGGTCAATCGTGGACGCCTTACCGTTTCCGGCGGTCTCGAGTGTGCGCGATCGCAGACGCGGTCGCCGCGATCGTCCGGTCGCCGTCGTCGGTCAGCTCGGCGAGAGCCTCCCGTGCCGCAGCGCCGGGAATCTCCGCGAGCGCCTGCGTGATCCGCAAACGCGTGGGCGAGTCGTCGGTGTTGTCGAGCTTGTCCCGCATGGCCCGGACGATGTCGTCGGTAGCGGCCGCGACCTCCGCCAGCAATCCCAGCACCTCGGCGGCCTCGACATCGGATCGCCCCTCGACGACCATCTCGAGGAGGGCAGGCACCGCCTCGGCGACATGCCGGGAGCCGAGAGCCAGGGCAGCGCGGTCTCGCACTATCGCCTCGCCGTCGTCGAGAGCCCTCATCAGCAGCACCGTTGCTTCCGCGGCGGGCACTGCCGCTATCGCGACAGTCGCACGGCGCCGGACCTCGACCACCGCCGAATCCAGACCGACGGCCAGTTCCGTCAACCCCGCACCGGCTGCCCTCGCCAGCGACCACCGCAGCGCTCCGGCGACATTCGGGTCGTCCTCCGACAGCGCCGCCTCGACCAGCGCTTCGACGGGCAGCGACGCGCCCTCGTTCTGTGACAGCACCGCTTGTTGACGGCGCGCTCCGGACTCCGATTCGAGCGCGCGCAACAGTGTCACGATGCTCATGACGTCCCCCCACTGCGCAGGCGCGGCCGCGTCGATGCGCTCGAGCTTGCCGAGCAGTTCCTGCTCCGCGGCGATCCGCACTCGCGTGTGCCGGATGAGCTCTCCCACCAATTCGGCAGGCGCGAAGCCGGGCTCGTCCAGCGCCCGTTTGGCTTCGTTCAGTGACAGCCCCAGGGTCCTGAGGCACTCGACGTGGAAGAGGCGACGGATGTCGTCGGCGGAGTACTCACGGTAACCGCCGGATGTGCGGCCGGTCGGTTGCACCAGCCCCAGTGCGTCGTAGTGGCGCAACATGCGGGTGCTGACGCCGGAGCGCTGCGAGACCTCACCGATCAACATTCCATCGTCCTCCTTCTATGCGTCCGGACCGGTCACGGCGACGCGCTTGGCCATCTCGAGCGAGAGGGTGAACCCGCTGTCGGGGTCGCGACGGAGCCGCTCGGTGGCCTCCGCATGAGCGCGAACACGTGGATCGGAACTTGCCATGGCGGAATCCAGGACCGGTGCGACGGCCTCTCCGAGTGCCGCCAGTGCACGGCTCAGGCTGAGCTGCACATGGTGGTCGCCCCGTCCGAGGGCGGTCGCCATGTCGGCGGCGAGCACACCCTCCTCGCCGGGCGGAACGAGCACCGCGGCGGCCCGCCACGCGCTGAGTGCGACCTCGTCGTGTTCGTCGTGCAGCAGTGTCGACACCGCAGGCCAGGCGGTCCGGTCGCCGATCTTGGACAGGGTGTGCAGCGCCTGACTGCGGGCCTGCGTCGTGTCGGAACCGAGCTCCTCGAGCAGCCTCGATACCGTGATCTCGGCAGGCAACCGGCACAGCGCCCAGGTCAGCATGTCCCGGACGAAGAAGTCCGGTTCGACGGCGCACCGGGCGACGAGGGTCTCCGCGAGACGCGGATCGCCCAGCGTGCCGGCCGAGAGCGCCGCCCGCAGTCGGGTCGACGAATCGGCACCGGCAAGAGCATCGACGAGGCGAGCGTCCGGCTCACCGTGGTTGGTTGTGTTCACGACAACCACCTCCTTCGTCGACCACTCAAGTCCTTGTCACAGTGTCAAGGTCAAGTCACGGCCGGGACTTCGGCCCGAGACGCGTGACGTCTCCACCCCGAACAGTGGGGACCGCCGGGTCAGTGAGTCTTTCCGCGGAGCAAGGCGTCGACCACCCGCTCGGCGTGGTCATCATCGAGAGGCTGGCGGGTCAGCAAGGCACGGAAGTGAAGTGGCGCGATGAGCAGTTCCAGGACCAGCATCGGGTCGGTGTCCCGGGGCAGTTCGCCGCGATCCATGGCGCGGTCGATCATGACGCGGGCCAGTTCGAACCGGGATTCCCAGAACCCCGCGCGACTGGCGGCAAGAGTTTCGTCGTCGTCGGAAGCGGCCATCGCGCGCGCGAGCGCCTTGCCGAGCGGGCTGTCGAGGTAGGTCGCAACCGATCCGAGGAACGTGAGCAGGTCTTCCCGCAGGGTCCCGGTGTCGGGAACCGGCAGCTCGCGCTGGCTGTAGGCGAGCAGGGCGTCCATGACCAGCTGCTCGCGAGTGCTCCACCGGCGGTAGATCGAGGTTTCGTGCACTCCGGCTTGGCGGGCGATCTCGGCGACGCTCACCCCGTCGGGGCCGTGCTCGGCCAGTGCTTGCAGCGCTGCGTCCAGCACGGCTTGGCGAACGCGGGCGGATCGGCCGCCGGTGCGGCGCCGCACTGCTTGGTCGGTCATCGGACCACTCTCTCACGCACCTCCGGGAGTTTAATGCAAAAACCTTGCGTTAAGACAGCTGGGTGCCGTAGCGTCCTTAAACGCAAGTAATTTGCATTAAGGCAACGGGCGTCAAAGGAGTCGCGATGTCGTTTCACTGGCCGCTGGATCCCGCCGAGCTCTTCGGCGAGCGCTATCCGCAAATGGTCAACACGGGCGTGCCCGCCGCCGATGTGGACGCGGTACGAGCCGCGATCACCGACATGTGGCCCGACGCGCCCGGCGGCTGGGTTCACGAGTGGTCGCGGTTGGCGGCCCGCTACGCCGAGGAAGGCCGACACGACCTGGCCGTGCTCGCCTACGGGTGGGCGAAGTTCCCGACCCTGGCCGACGACGCCAAACGCGCCGCGCTGGCCAACCAACTCACCCAATACCGACTCGCCGCACCCGGCTTCGGCGTCGACTTCGACCGCCAGGTACTGGAAGTCCCTTACCGCGACACCACCACCGCGGTACCGGTGCACGTTCTCGCCCCAGCGGGGCTACCCGCGGACGCGCCGGTGCTTCTCGCCAGCGGCGGGGTCGATACCTGGAAGATGGACCTGCACGCAATGTTCGTGGCGGCCGCGGTGCGCCTCGGGGTGCGAGTACTCGCCTTCGACATCGCAGGCACCGGCGAATCGGCGATCCCGATGACCTCGGACGGCGGCGCCCAAGTCGTGCGCGGCCTCATCGGCCACGCACGCACCCTCGGTAACGGAGTCGTTGCCCACCTGGGCATCTCGATGGGCGGACACTACTCGGCGCGCTCGGGCCTGGCCGGTGAGGTCGACGCCGCCGTTGTCCTGGGCGGGCCCGTCGAAGCGGCCTTCACTGGCACCGGGTTGAGCCATTTCGGGATGGACGGCATCGTCGGCAACGCGTTGGGCTTCGACCAGCGCCCCGCACGCGATGAACTGTCCGCGCGATTGGCCACGTTCTCCCTTCGCCCCTTGCTCGACCAAGACCTCAACGCCCCGATGTTGATCGTCAACGGCGCCGACGACGTTCACGTCCCCCAGCACGACACCCTGGTATTCCAGGGCCGCCGCGACACCGACGTCCATTTGATCCCCGGCACCGGGCACTGCGCGGTCACCAAACTGCCCGAAGTCATTCCGATGATGTTCGACTGGTTCGAGCACACCCTCGAAACCATTGCAGCAAGGGCACACTCGTGATAGGCACCGACATCCTCGACGACTGCATCACCCGAGTCGGCGAATTGTCTCGACCCGAATCCCATTCCGACCGAATCGATTAGGAATCCTATGCGACGAATTGTCGACCTGTCCGTGTCGTTGCAGGCAGGTATCGCCTCCGACCCGCCGGGACATCTGCCGGAGATCGACTACTTCGACCACCGGCAGACGCGTGCGGAAATGCTGCAGTTCTTTCCCGGCGCCCAAGCCGACGACCTGCCCGACGGGGAAGGGTGGGCCATCGAACGAATCCGCCTGACCACCCACAACGGCACCCACCTCGACGCTCCGTACCACTACGCGTCCACGATGGACGGCGGCAAACGAGCCATCACCATCGACGAGGTCCCGCTCGAATGGTGTTTCGGGCGCGGCGTCAAACTCGACTTCAGGCACTTCGACGACGGCTACGTCGTCACCCCCGGCGATATCGATCGGGAACTGGACCGCATCGGATTCACCCTCGCGCCGTTCGACATCGTCCTGGTCAACACCCGCGCGGGCAGCCGCTACGGCCACGACGACTACGTGATCACCGGCTGCGGTATGGGCCGCGAGGCGACGCTGCACCTGCTCCGCCAGGGCGTGCGTGTAACCGGCACCGACGCCTGGAGCTGGGATGCGCCGTTTCCCTACACCGCCCAGCGCTACGCCGCCGACCACGACCCGAGCATCATCTGGGAAGGCCACCGCGCGGGACGCGAGATCGGATACTGCCACATCGAGAAGCTCGGCAACCTCGAATCGATTCCCGCCCACGGATTCCAGGTGGCGTGCTTCCCGGTGAAGATCCACCGGGCTTCCGCGGGATGGACTCGCGCGGTGGCGATCTTCGACGAGGCAGCGGAATGAAGATCGGTTCCCTGCTCGTCGACGGTGTCCGGCGCTACGGCCTCGTCGACGGTGATCGCATCGACCTGCTCGCGGAGTCCGCCGACGTCTTCGAAGTCCTCGCGACCGCAGACCCGGGCCATGAGTCGGGCGCTCGGCGGCTGCCCTGGGACGAGACCGGCTCTGTGGCAGTGCCTTTCCCGGTCGCCAGTATCCGCGATTTCATCACCTTCGAACAACACACGGCAGGCTCGCTGCGCGCGGTCACCGGGACCGGCGAGGTACCGGACGCCTGGTACGAAGCGCCTGCCTTCTATTTCACCAACCCCTACGCGGCGATCGGCTCGGGCACGCCGGTCCCGATCCCGCCGGGGTGCGCGGTGCTGGACTTCGAGTTGGAAGTCGCGGTCGTGATCGGCGCCGCGGGCTTCAATCTGTCGGTGGAGGAGGCTTTCGATCATGTCGCCGGGTTCACCATCCTCAACGACTGGTCGGCGCGCGACCTGCAGAGCCGGGAGATGCGCGTCGGGCTCGGACCGGCCAAAGGCAAGGACACCGCAACCACTCTCGGCCCGGTGCTCGTCACCCCGGACGAGCTCGTCGACTACAAGCGCGACGGTCGCTACGACCTAGCCATGGAGGTCTTCGTCAACGACATCCGCATCGGCGGCGACACGCTGGCGAACATGGCATGGACCTTCGCCGAGTTGATCGCCTACGCCAGCCGCGGCACCTGGGTGCGGCCCGGTGACGTGCTCGGCTCGGGCACGTGCGGCGGTGGCTGTCTCGCCGAGCTGTGGGGATGGCGCGGCGAGCTGCAACCGCCTCCGCTGCGCATCGGCGACACCGTGACCATGACCGTGGAAGGGATCGGCACGATCCACAACACGGTGATCGCCGGACCACCCGCACACCCGGTTCCGCCTGCCGTCCGCAGGCCGACGTCAGCGCCGAATCTCGGCGGTGGCGAGCCCCGAGAGGATCTCGAACCATGAAGCAGTGGCCTCGACAACGGGGTTGTCGAGGCCGCTCCCCACTTGCGGAGTCGAGCGCTCGATAGAGGTCCGCTCTCGCTCACGCTCCCTCGGCGGCGGCCGGTATCGGCTCAACCCGTAGGCGCTCTGCCGTACCTGGTTCACTCACCTTTCGGGAGCAGCGTCCCCAACGGTCCGAGGTCGATGTTCAGATCCTCGGGGGAGAGGCCGAAGTGGTCGCGCAACTCGGCCATGCGTTGTTCGAGCAGCATCAAGGTGGTGCCGATGCGCTCGATCTGTGCCTCGCTCAGGTCGCCGTCGTCCACGCGACGCAATGCCTGGCGTTCCATCAACTGGCGCAAGAGTTCCACCAGGGTGAGCACGAGCGTGACGAGCCCGCGTTCGACGGATTCGGGATCGGTGTCGATACGCGGTGAAATACCGTCGAATTCAGTCATCCGGTCGTTGCTCCAATGCGCTGCGCGACGCGGACGCGAGCGGGGTGAGGGCGCTGACGGAGGAGATCAGTGCCCGCAGCGAGATCTGAACCATGTCGACGTCCGCGATGGAGAGCTTGATGTCGCCGGTGATGACGACGCCGCCCGCCAGCACCCGATCCAGCAGGTCGACGAGCGCGATGCGTCGCTCGCTGTCGGTGCGCGTCATGGCGTCTCCCGTTCCGCGCCCGCGAACGAATACGGCGGCCACGGTCCGGTGAGCTCGAGCCGGATGCCGGGAAACTGGTTCCCGAGATCCTCGACCGCGGAGGCGAATTCGTCCGCACGATCGTCGTCCACGAGATAGGTCCCGTTGAGCACCATCCAGTCCTTGCGGCCGTTCAGCACGGGATCCGTCACCTGCTGACGCCGACCTGCCGCCGCCTGCCGGACCAACAGTTCGTGGATTCGATCGGCGCGCTCGGCTGCGTCGCGTTCGACGGTTTCCTGCGCCGACAGCTGCGCGCGCCGCCGCAGCAGATAAGCCGTGCCCGCGCCGCCTCTTTCGGTCCGGGCCAGATCGGCCTCGGCCACTGCGGCGGTGAGCGCGGCGCGGTCGCCGTAAGCCTTGACGCCCCACTCGGTGCGTCCGCGAATCAGGTTCAGAGCCGACTCGAATGCCGCGCGGCGTCCGTCGAGCATGCCGCGCACTCGGTCGTCGTCCAGGAAGACGACGGCCAAGCGCAGCGGCACGGCGGTGCCCCGTCGCGCCAGCGCGGAGACGACGGCATCGTGGGCGCGCGCCGTGGCCTCCAGCCACGTCAGATCCTCCAGATTCCGGCGCAGCGGCTCGTCGCCGAAGACCGCGAGCGGCACCGACCCCACGACCGCCGCGAGATCGCCGGATACCACCGTGCGCACCGCCTCCCCGGCCACGCCGGTCAGGTCGCCCAGGTCATCGCCGAGGTCCTCGGCGCTGGTCACCGCGTACAGCCAGACTCCGTCGCCGTCAGTCACGGTCCCGCTCTTCCTGCGGTTCGCGTGCGCGCTCGATCGGCGTGCGGGTGACATCTCGCTGCTCCAGTTCCGCGATCCGATCGCGCAGCTTCTGGTTCTCGAGTTCGAGATCGTGATCCTGCCGCTCGAGGGTACGGGCCTTGCTGTTGAGCCAGGGATCGGTCTCCCACCAGTCGATGCCCACCGCCTTCGCCGTCTCCAGCGACGCGATCACCAATCGCAGCTTGATCGTGAGGAGTTCGATGTCGAGCAGATTGACCTGAATGTCGCCCGCGATGACCAGTCCCTTGTCGAGGACCCGCTCGAGGATGTCGCCGAGGTTCGTCGACTGGCGGCCTGCGCCGTACGGCTCCGGCAGCGACGATCCGCTACCCACGACAGTCATGACGTACCCCTGACACCGATGTCGGTGCTGCCGCGGCTGTAACGCCGGGTTCTGCGATACGCCAACAGGTTCCCGTCCAGGTCGAGTTCCACCTCGTAGAGCGCGAGCATGTCCGCCGACGAGGGGATGCGACGGTCCTCGAGCACCTCGACCTCCACCAGCCAGCCCTCCTCGATGGGCTCGGCCGAGGTAGCCCCCTCGGCGTCCTTCGAGGTCAGCTCGGTCAGCTGCGCGATCGCTGCCGCGGCGGCCTGTGCGGCCGTCCGGGACCCCGATCGATCCGATCGGCCGCCGCTGTCCTCCGTGTCGTCGTCCGCTTTCCTGGCGCTCACTCGGATCATCCCTTCCCGTCAGGTGGTGCCGTGCCGCCGCTCGGGCGCATCATCCGGTCGAGGACGGCCTGCTGGGCCTGCGCGCGCTCTTCCTCCGACAGCTGCCCGCGCGCCGTGGCCTCGTCGATCTCCTCGAGCTCACGCCGCATGGTCGCTGGATCATTCTGCTGTCGTTCGACTTCGTCCTGGATGATCTGACCGAGCCAGATCACGCCGCGGACCGGAGCGAGCGGCAACGTGAGAATCGACGACAGCAAACCCACGGGTCAGCCCTCCGGTGCGCGCTTCATCACGAAGTCGTAGGCCGCCATCGGGCCGAGGAGAGATAGGTCCACGCGGTCGTCCCACTCCTCGGCGAGCCCGGCCAACGCATCCTCGAGGTCGTCCTGCTTGGACAGCTCGACGAGGATCGCGACGTGCACCGCGTCCTGCTCGTGGGTCGGCTGCCGCTCGTTGACCAGGGGTTCCAGCTCGTCGATCGCCTCGAGCACCCGACGGGTCTCCTGGGCGCGTTTCGACTCGATGCCCTGGTTGATGATCTCGCCGAGCGCCATCCTGACGTCCCGGGTGGCATCCGCCGACTTGTCACGGATCTCGTCGCGCAATCGAGCCGCCTCGGAGTTCTCGTCGAGCAGCTCCCGCAGGATCGTCTTCTCGACGTAGCGACCCTTGATCACGAACTGCGCGCGCCCTTCCAGCTCCTCCAGCGCCGCACGGAACTCGTCGTGATGGGCTTCCAGCAGCTCCTTCTCCACCGCCTCCGCGTCGGACATGACGGCTCCGAACCGCAGCGGCAGTACAGGTGTCACGGCGGCCGAGCCGTCCAGCAGCTCCGCGTGCGCGGTCATGTCGGTCGGGGTGCCGAGCGGGCGGTCGGTCGGGATCTCGCTGACCAACGCGCCGATCTCCCCGTGTCGCACCACACTGACGCCGTGCGGGGGATCGCCGACGCCGGAGGCATGCTCTTCGGGCTCCACGTCCGCGGGCACGATGCCGTAGACGTACACCGCGCTACGCCCAGCGCCTTCTTTTCCTCGCGCTTCGGTCGCTTGTTCGGTGGACATCAATCCTCCTTGCGTGTCGACGACCGCCTCTGCTTCTGGCGCCTCGCCTCGACGTCGTCCATGAAGTTCAGGACTTTCTCGCCTGCAGCCTCGAGTGCGCCCTGGGTCTTGTGCTTGGCTCCGCCACTGGCGACCTCCCCGACCAGGTCGGGCAGTCCCTTCGGCTCGGTGTCGGAGATTTCCAATCGATTGACGGCCTCCGCGAATCGCAGATAAGTGTCGACGCTGGCCACCACGACTCTGGCGTCGATGGTCACCAGTTCGATACCGACCAGCGACACGCGCACGAACGCGTCGATGACCAGTCCCTTGTCGAGAATCGTGTCGATGACGTCGGCCAAGCCCGAAGCGTTCGGGCGAGTCGCTACGGCCCCGCCACCCGCGGGTTCGATAGTCATGCCTCTTGCCTCCTCTGCGAGGTCGATCGGCGTGCCGGTGCGGCGCGCCGGCTCCCCGACGTGGTGCGACGACTCGTCGATGTGGTGCGGCGGCGCGCCGCGGGTCGACGAGCAGGGCGCTCGTCTTCCTCGGCCTCCTCGTCTTCGTCGAATTCGTCGCGTTCCTCGTCGGCCTCGTCGCGTTCCTCGTCCTCGTCGTCCTCGTCGCGCTCTACGTCTTCGTCGGTCTCCTCGTCCTCGTCTTCGTCGCGTTCCTCGTCTTCGTAGGCTTCGTCGCGTTCTTCGCCCTCGGCTTCCTCCTGCTCCTCGCGACGGGCGGTCTCGTCGTCCTTGACCACTTTCTTGTCGCGGATTTCGCCGTGCCAGCCCATGATGTCGTCTTGGTTCAGCACGCTCTCGATCATGACGTGACGCTGAAAATGCTTGAGCTCGAGTCGAACCCGGCGGCCTGCCGCACGCCAGAGGTTGGCGGTCTTTTCGAAGACCCCACCCGGGTGGTACTCGAGCACCACCATGATCCGCGTCAGATCGGGGGTGAGTTCGTGGAAGGTCACCGCGCCGTCGATGTAGCCCTTGTTGCCCTTCGACCGCCACACGATCCGCTCGAACGGCACCTGCTCGAGGATGGTGGAATTCCAGGTCCGCTTGGACCAGAACACCTTGCCGGACCATTCGAGCTTCTCGTCGGAGACCTGCTCGACTTGCTGGACCTTCTTCATGAATTTCGGGAAGTCCGCGAACTGGGTCCATTGGTCGTAGGCGAGGGTGATCGGGACACCGACGTCGATCTGCTCGACGATATTGGTCAACTTGAGCTTCTTGCCGCCGCCCTTACCTTTGCCTCCGGTCAGGGATTCCTTCACGTCCTGGAACTTCTCGGTGGCGGAGCGCTTGAGCTTGTCCATGCCCGCGCTCATCGCAGCGCCCATCGGTGATTTGCCTTCGGCGAGCTTCTCGACGCCGGTCAACGCCGACAACAGGTTGCCACCGCCGCCTTCGGCCACCTGGGTGAGGCGATCGGCGGTCCCGGCTACCCGGCCGGCGACCCTGGTGAGAGCACGTTCGGCGATGGTTTCCGTGAGATTTCGCAACGAGTCCTGCAGCTGTCCCTGCGGCGTGGCAGGGGCGGCCGCCTTCTTGGCCTGGCTCGTGACTCCTGTTGCGGTCTTGCTGACCTTGCGGGTGACGTCTCCTAGAGCTTTCGTGGGCATCGCCCTCACCTCCTCGTGCGTCGCACCGGCGCGCTGTCGGCGGTGTCGGCGCGGGCGCGCCGCCTACGGGCCGCCGTCGGCTCACGCTCCCCGGAGCCGGACGCTGTGGCCAGTGTCCGGGAGCGTGATGCGGTCGCCCGGCGACGGGTGGACGGTCGTGCGCGGGAGGATGCCGAACTCTTGCTCTTCTCGGGTTCGGTGTCCTCTTCGTATTCCTTTTCTTCCTCCAGCTCGTCCGAGGGTTCGCGCTCGTCGTCGGCGTAAGCGTCCTTGTCCAGGTTCTCCACCTCGCCGGCGTCTTCGTCCGCCTCGGACGCCGCGGGCTGACGCTGCAGGCGTTCGTTCAACGCATCGATCTGGTGGCTCGCGGCGGTGACCGCCGCGGCCCGCGCGGCCTCCATCAGCTCGCCGCGCACCGTGTCGGTGATCTTGGTCAGTTCCGTGGATGATCCGAGCGCCGACACCCCGCGTTGCAGCAGCGCCTGCGGGCCTCCCGCCTGCCTGCTCAATCCCACGCCCGCCAGCATCAACGCCAGTCGCATCTTGCGCGTGCGTCCCAGTAGGTACCCGATCCCCACCCCCGCCGCCATCCTCACTCCACACTTCATTGGTCACTCCTGGTTTGCCATCGACTCCATCTCATCGAGCGTGCGAAACAGAGCTCAGTTGTAGCGTCATGCATACAGAGATGAGGGTCGGATCACGTCGCGGCCCTAAACTTGCACGCTACGCCCTATATGAGAAGGGTGTAACCGCGTTCCTACTGCGAAAACATGCAACGGTCCAGCGAAGGAATCGCACAGCTCCCGCGCTCCGGCTCGCCGGTTGGACGATCAGGAGAGAGAGCGAACGGTAGCGCCCCCGCGGTGAGCCGGAAGATAGCCAGATGGTTTCCGCTCGGCCCGTCACGCTATGGTCCTGCTGCCCGGCCGTCTATATCACCCGCCGCCGAATCTCGTTTCACGAGAGGAACTTCGGCAGTGCCCGCCCGCATTCACCTGCCGCACGGCAGTTGTAGCTGCCCGGAAAGCGCTGCGAGCCAGCGCAACTCGGCGACCGCGAGGCAGGATCGACGAATCGCCGTTTCAGGGGGACCAGCACGAGGCGGCCGCGGAGTTTCCCCTCGGCCATGCGGTGACGGGCCTTCACCGCATCGGCGAGAGGAAAGGTGTCGGCCACCCGGGCGGACAATTTCCGGGCTCCGCCAAGGCGGCGAGCCTGGCGAGCGCGGATCCGTCGGTGGCGACCCACTGCTCGCGAACGGTGATCCCACGCAGGGGAGTGGGCGCGGCACCGGCGATCACCGAGACGAAGACACCGCGGTTCCGTACCGCCCCGAGAGCGGGCAGGCCGAGCACGGCCGCATCCACCGCGGCGTCCACCCCTCCGGGGACGAGTTCGCGCACGGCGTCGGCGAGATCGTCGGTGCGTGGGACGAACCACTCGGCTCCCACCTTGCGCAGGAATTCCTCGTCGGCCTCGTCCGCATGCGCGACCACCCGCCAACCGCGGTGCGCGGCCAGTTCGACGGCGAAGCCGCCCACCGCGCCCGCCGCACCGGTGACCAGCACGGTGCCACCCGGCGGCAGGTCCAGCAGATCCAAAGCTTGCGACGCGGTGAGCCCGTTCAACGGCACGGTCGCCGCTTCCGCCGCCGACAGCCCGCGCGGCGCGGGCGCGAGCGCGGTCGCATCGAGCACGACGTAGTAGGTGCCGATCGAGAGGTCGAGCCGGTCGCGCAGGCCGATGACCTTGTCGCCGACGGCGAACTCGGTGACGCCGACGCCCACGCCGTCGACCCGACCGGCGACATCCCAGCGGACTGGCGCAGCTCGTTTCGGTTTCGCGCCGCGCGCCGTGCCGGTTCCGCTCTCGAAGCCCGGTCGCGCGGAACCTCTTTCACGCAATCCGTCACGACGCGAATGCGGCACTCGACGAGAAAACCGGCGGTCGCGACGGAAAATACGAAATCACGGTTTGGTCACGAGCCCACCGGGGTAATACAACAATATGACTTCACGGAACGACCGAGCCGGCCGGATCATCGGTATCGAGCGCGGTACGGCCGTGCTGTGCGCCCTCATCACCACGGCCTTGGCCTGCGGCGTAGCGCTATTGACCGGCTCGCTGACCTGGGCGCTCGCCGCCGGTGCTGCGGTATGCGCGGGAATGGGAGTGAGCCTTCCGACGATATCCCGGAAACCCGCACCGCCGCGCACAATTCACGATTCCTGACCGCGATCCGACACATCGTCTTCATCAATTCGCAAAATTCTCGCGGGATTTCGGACCGTCACCTCCGGCTACGATACAAACGATCTTACTTATGCGCCGAACCATCGACTCGCGGCCACCCGAAGCGCATCCAGTTCCGCGGCGGTCGGTTTCGGTGACGAGGACGCCCACACGACGTAACTGTCAGGCCTGAGCAGCACCGCGGTCACATCGGTGGATTCGCCTTTAGCGGTGACGATTTTGATGTGATCGCCAGCTCCGCGGGCGCCGGACAGCGCTGTCGCGGCGGAGGCGTCGTCCGTCAGGTCGAGCAGCAGGGGCCGTGCGGATCTGGTCAGTTCGGCGAGGCGGATCGTTCCGATCGAGGTGTGCACTGCCATCTCGGGGGCGAATCGGCCGACCAGTGGGTGCGCTCCGGGGACGCCCATGTCGTAGTGGACGTCCGCGCCCGCGATGAGATCGGCGAGGCGCTGCACGGTGTTTCGGTCACCGAGGAGTTCGGTGAACAGGTCGCGGAGCCCGCCGACATCGTGGCCGGGAGCGATGAGCGCCGACTGCGCTTGTGCGTTCATCACCATGCGGCGGGCGGCGTGCTCGCGTTCGGTCTGGTAGCTCGCCAGCAGTCCGGGCGGGGGGTGGCCCTCGATCTCGGCGGCGAGTTTCCAGCCGAGGTTGACCGCGTCCTGGAGGCCGAGGTTGAGGCCGGGACCGCCGCCCGACGCGTAGACGTGGGCGGCGTCGCCGATCAGGAACACCCGGCCGTTCCCGAATCGCTCCGCCACCCGGGTGTTTCCGCCGGACAATCGGCGCAGCACATGCGGGCCCGTACCGTCCGGCGCATCCAGCGGCAGATCGGCGCCGAGTACGCGGTGGATGCTCGCCCGCATTTCGGCGAGACTCATCGGTGCGCGGGTTTCGGGCTGATCCCACTCCGTGGTGCTGACCAGCGGCGGGTGACCGGGCAGTGGCGCGTAGGAGAATCCACCGTGCTCGGTGCGGTGCGGCTGGAAGGGCCGGACGGGGCCGTAGCCCGGCACGTGCAGCGCGCCGGTGTCCTGGTCGATGGACGTCGCCGGGACCGTGACGTGCGCCGAGCGCACCGTGGTCCGGTCGTACGTGACACCCGGAAACCCGATGCCGGACAGCTTGCGCGTGACGCTGTGCGCACCGTCCGCGCCGACCAGATAGCGGGTCCGCAGTCGATAGCATTCGTCCGGGCCTACGACGTCGACGGTGACCTCGTCGTCTTGCCGCACACCGACAACTTGGTGACCCCAGCGGATTTCGAGACCGAGTTCGATGGCGCGCTCGACCAGAACCTCCACGATGCGACGCTGCGGCACGGGCAGGGCGTAGATCGGGCTGTCGTCGAGCAGGGTCAAGTCCAGATTCATGGCGGCGAACATGAAGTACGCGGAGTTCGGTTGCGGTGGACCGGAGCTGCCGCTGAGACGCTCGAAAAGGCCACGGCGGTCGACCATGTGCACGACCTGGCCGAGCAGACCGTTCGCTTTCGGCTCGACGCTCGGCTCAGGAAGGCGCTCCAGCACGAGCGGCCGAATCCCGGCCAGGCTCAGTTCGCATGCCAGCATCAGCCCGGCCGGGCCGCCGCCGACGACGACTACATCGGTGTTCATCGAGATCTTCTCCTCCCACTGGGTATGCATCGTTCGAGCTGGGGTGTGCATCGTTCGAGCGTTTTACGGGACAGGGAGTCCGGCGCCGATCCGGTCGAACACCTCGCGCAGCACCTGCGCGAGCGAAATCGGTTCGTCGGCGCGCAAACAGTGCTCTACGGCCACGGCGCTGCCCGCGCCGATCACCGCGGCGACCAGTTGCGGGTACACATCTCGCGTCGCATCGGTGCCGGTGCGCTCCGCGACCGCCGCTGCCAGCGCGCTCTGCGCGACCGCGTTGGCCTTGACCACCTCACCCTGCAGAGCGGGCTCGGCCAGCATCAACCGTAATGCGTCGCGCCATCGCCGGTCGTCATCGGACTCGGCGCCGGCGCGCTCGCCCGCCGCGAACTGGCTCTGCACCGCATCGGCGATCGCATCCCACAGCGGCTCGTCGCTCGGCCGTGCCCGAAGCGCGTCGGCGATGCGCAACGCCCGCTCGGAGTGACCGGCGGCGACCGCTTCGGCCTTGTTGGCGAAGTAGTTCCGGAAGGTGCGCACGGAGACATTCGCTTCCGCCGCAATGACTTCCACGGTCACGTTGTCCCAGCCGCGCTCGATCGACAGCCGAATCGCGGCGCGGCTCAGCGCGATACGCGTCTCTCGTTTCTTGCGCTCCCGGAGACCGGAAGCTTCTTCCTCCACCATGCCGCAACGGTAGCAATAATTGCCGATTGCGCAAATTTGCACTTTCGGCATGTTTGCGCCGCACAATCTCAGCAACTTAAGTCGCGGGTACCGTTCCGACCGGTCTGTAGGCATGACATGATGGGAACATGTGTTCGAATTGCAGTGCGGCCGGATCGGGTGGTCGACGGTGAGCGAGGATGCCTGGTCGGCGGTCCGGCGCTTGCCGCGCCCGCGCCCGGTGCTGGTCGATCCCAAGCGGATCTGGCTGCTGCCGAACCGGCCGGGACCCCAGCGCCCGTCGCTGGGCGTCGCGTCGAACAGCCTGGATCCGCGGTTCCAGGAGCCGTGGGTGCAGGCGACCCAGTACGGCTGGGTCCGGCTGCATCTCGGGCACTACGTCGCGTGGTACGCCGAGGTCGCGGTCGACTACCGGACCCGCAACAAGCTCACCGAGACCACACTGCGGCACTGGGTGCCGTGGGATGCGGTGCGATTGCCCTCGGCGGGCAAGAGCTCGTGACGCTCAGCGTAACGACGCCGGGCTACGCCCCAGCATCCGCTGCGCCGTTCTGGTCAGGTGGGCCTGGTCGGCGAAGGCGGCGTGCGCGGCGACCTCGCTGATCCGGCGGTGTGGCAATGCGGCGATCGCGATCCGCAACCGCCGCCACTGCCGAACTCGGACGAGGGGGACACCGATCGTTTCGCGCGCCAAGGTCCGCAGCCGAGGCGCGGAGAGTCCGGCTTCCGCGGTGGCGGCGCCGAGACTCGTCCGGTGGCAGCGCCGCAGGACGTGCGCCAGGCGTGGATCGAGCGCGGGCGCTGGTCCGAACGCGTCGGCGACCTCGGCGTGGGCCGCCGCCAGATCCCAGTCCTCGGTGAGAGCGTCGAGAATCCGGGGTTCCAGTAGTTTCGGCGCAAAAAACAACACATATGGCTTGACCAGCAGCGATGGTGTGTTTTCGGGTTTGGGCTGCGGGTAGGTGTGGTTGGTGCTTGGCTGATGTGCTGATGAGTGTGGTTGGCGTGGTGGAGGTTCGGGTTCGTGGCGACGCGGGTGTTCGCGGATGGGGAGCTGGCGAGTCTGCGGGAGTTCCCAGAGATCAGCCGGGAGGAGTTGTTCCGGTTCTTCACTCTCGCTCCGGGTGATCTGGCGTTCGTGGATCCGGGACGGGGCCGGGGGCCGGAGGATCGCCTCGGGATAGCGGTGGCGTTGTGCTCTCTGCCGTGGCTGGGGTTCGTGCCGGACAAGGTGTCCGCAGCGCCGCCGGTAGTGGTGGCCCGGCTGGCGGATCAGCTGAAAGTTGATGCGAGCCAGATCCGTTCGTACGGTAAGCGGGCACGGACCCGCACCGAGCATCTGCGGCTGGTGGCGCGCTATCTGGGCTGGCATGCCCCGGGGTCGATGGAGTTGAAGGAACTGGACGAGTTCCTGCTGGCGCGGGCGCTCGAGCACGATTCGCCGACGTTGCTGTTCCGGTTGGCGTGTGAGTATCTGATCTCGGCGAAGGTGATCCGGCCGGGCCCGGAAACGGTGGCCCGCCGGGTTGCGCACGCCCGCACCCAGGCGCAGACCGAAACCTATGACCGGTTGGCGCACGAATTCACCCCCGAGCGGTGCGCGGAGCTGGATGCGCTGTTGACCATCGATCCCTCGACCGGGGTGTCGCGGATTCGGTGGCTGACCACCGGTGCGGTGGAGGCCTCCGCGTCGGCGGTGAAGACCGAGGTCGACAAGCTCGGGTTCCTGCGCAACCTGGGGGCGGACCGTTTGGACATGTCGGTGCTGCCGGCGGAGCGGCGTCGTTTCCTGGCCACGATGGGCCGCCGCCTGACCGGGCAGGCCCTCGAACGTCGTGATCCGCAGCGCCGGTATCCGATCCTGTTGACGCTGCTGGCGCAGTCGGGCACCGACGTGCTCGACGAGGTGGTGGCGTTGTTCGATCAGGCGATCTCGGCGAAGCTGAGCCAGGCCGAGAACAGGATGAAAGACGCGCTGGCCGAACGCGGCAAGTCCGGAGAGGCCCGTCAGGCGCTGCTGGATGATCTGCTGGCGATCATCACTGATCCGGTGATCGCCGATGAGGATGTCGGCGGTCTGATCCGGGGCGAGAAGATCGGGTGGGACCGGTTGCGGGCGGCGCTGGCCCAGGCCAAGCCCCGCTTGCCGCGTGATCACGGTCAGCTGGCGGCCCTGGATTCCTCTTACAGCTATATGCGGCAGTTCACCCCGGTGGTGCTGTCGGCGGTGACGTTCGCTGGTGGCACCGCGGCGACGGAGTTGCTGATCGCGGTGGCGATGCTGCGGGAGCTGAACGCGACCGGCCGGCGCAAGGTCTTCGAGGAGGCTCCGGCCGGGTTCGTTCCGGCGAAGTGGCGCGGTTACCTCGAGGAGGCCCGCAAGACCGGCAACACCACCGCCTACCGGCACTATTGGGAGCTGTGCGTGCTGCTCGGGTTACGTGACGGGCTGCGCAGCGGCGATGTGTATGTGCCGGGGTCGCGTCGCTACGCCGATCCGGCGTCGTATCTGCTCACGCCCGAGCAGTGGGCGCCGCAGCGGGCCGAGTTCTGCCGTCTGGTCGGCAAATCCGCCGACCCGGATCGTTCCGTGGCCGCGATGACGAAGGAGTGGGGTGAGGCGATCGGCGAGCTGGAGAAAGTCCTCGCCGAAGGTGACGGGCCGGTGCGGTTGGACGAGGACGGCGACCTGGTGATCTCGCCGTTGACCGCGGAGGACATTCCGACCGAAGCGGTCGCGCTCAAGGCCGAGCTGACCGAGATGCTGCCGTTCGCGCCGATCGTGTCGCTGCTGATCGAGCTGGACAAACGCACCGGCTACCTGGACTGTTTCACCCACGCCACCGGCAAGCAGGCCCGTAGCCCCGAGCTGAAACGCAACTTGATCGCGGTGCTGCTGGCTCGTGCGACCAATCTGGGCCTGACGAGTATGGCCGAGGCCACGGGCATCTCCTACGACATGCTGGCCTGGACCGAGGAATGGTATGTGCGGGAAGAGACGCTGCGGGCGGCGAACCTGGCGATCATCGACTACCACCAGCGACTGCCGTTGACCCCGTTGTTCGGCAGCGGCACCCTCTCCTCCTCGGACGGGCAGCGGTTCCCGACCCGCGGCAAGTCGCTGACCTCGCGAACGATGACGAAATTCTTTGCCGACGAAGGACTTTCGACCTACACCCACGTCACCGATCAGCACGCCAGCTACGGCACCAAGATAATTGTCGCCACCCGCCGCGAGGCGCATTACGTGCTCGACGAGATCCTGGGCAACGCGACCGATGTGCCGATCACCGAGCATGCGACCGATACTCATGGCGTCACGCTGATCAATTTTGCGTTGTTCGATCTGCTCGGGTTGCGGCTCTCGCCCCGGATCCGGGACCTGGGCAAGATCACCCTGTACCGGCCTGGTCCCCGCTCGGATGTCGAAGCGCGGTTCCCGCACGCCGGACCGCTTTTGACCCGGCGGCTGAACCTCCTTCTGCCCGGCCGCCCCGAACAACCCGCACCCGCCGATATCGACGAACCACGCCCGATTCGAATCGAGATGCCGGGCAAGATCGCCCGCCACCTGACCGGCCATACCGCCGACCTCGGCGAGACCGAGCGCCACGCCCTGCAGCAGGGCCGGGAAGTACGACGCGGACAGGGCTACAGCCTGCACCTCACCGCGCCGCCGCACGTTCACCGGGCGCTGCTGGCCGCCGCCGAAACAGTCGGTGAGAGCACGTCGGCCGCCGACCGCAAGGCATACCGGATCTACCGGGACCGACTGCACAACGCGACCACATGATGAGCAGGAGCTGGCGTCTCACGTCGTCGGGAGGTGGGCCACTCGGTCGGCGCCAACGCGGGCGATCCGTTCGCGGCCCCACGCTCCCAGTGGTGCCAGCGCGGTATTGAGCGCTTTTCCGTGTTCGGTCAGCGAGTACTCCACCCGCGGCGGCACCTCGGGAAAGACCACCCTGTGCACGATGTCGTCTTCCTCGAGTTCGCGTAGTTGCTGGATGAGCATCTTTTCCGACACTCCGGCAAGACCCCGGCGCAACTCGCCGAAGCGGCGCACGCCATGGGTGTCGAGTTCCCACAAGATCAGCGACTTCCACTTGCCGCCGACCACATCCATGGCTGCGTCGATGCCACAGAAGTACGGTCCGGATCTCTTACTGCTCATACGCGTCAGCCTCACTACCTGGATACACACTCAAGGGTAAGTACTGAACAATTTAGTCAGTACTTGGGATATTGGGAAATAGCCTTCAAAATCGGGAGTTGCACGCTGCGACATCTACCGAGAACCTCAGGAAGGCGAATCGCCGATGACGGATAACCTGCACAGCCGAGCCACTCTTCTCGGTCTGGGTGCCATGGGCCGCGCACTCGCAAGAACGCTGATACACGGCGGACTGACGACCACCGTGTGGAACCGCACCCCCGGCAAGGACGGTGAGCTGATCGCCGCAGGCGCGGTCAGCGCCGACAGCGCCGAAGCAGCGGTGGACGCCGCCGATCTGACGATCGTGTGCCTGTTCGACTACACGTCGGTGCGCACCACCCTGGATCCGATCGCCGGTCGGCTGCGTGGGCGGTCGGTGCTCAACCTGACCAGCACCACGCCCAACGAGGCGAGGGAACTGGCCAGATGGGCAGCTGAGCACGGCATCGCCTACCTCGATGGCGGCATCATGGCCACTCCAGACATGATCGCGCGTACCGGGTCGGTGCTGCTGTACAGCGGCTCCCGCGAGGTCTACGACACCGAGCGAACGACACTCGAATTGTTCGGCAGCGCCGAGTATTTGGGCACCGACGCGGGAATGGCCTCGCTCCACGACTTCGCCCTGTTGGCGGGAATGTACGCGATGTTCGCCGGATTCTTCCACGGTGCGGCCATGATGCGGACCGCAGGCGTACCGGCCACGGATTTCGTCGCATCAGCGGTGTCATGGCTGACCGCCATGACCCAGGCCCTCCCGCGCCATGCTCAGATCATCGATGGCGGCGACTACTCCCAGGGCGTTCAAACACTCGAGTTCAACAAGGCGGCACTGCACGCGATCGAGCGGGCCAGCGGCGACGCCGGGATTCGCACCGACATCATCGCGACCATCAGAGCCCTCGTCGACCGGCAGATCGCCGAGGGACATGTCGGCGAGGCGTTCCAACGGATCATCGAGGGCCTGGTGGCATAGCGGGGTCGATGCCCAGCAGCAGGCTCAACCCCGGTCATCCAAGTGCAGATGACTTCGGACATCCACGCAAACGACTTCGGATATCGACACGCGCCTTCCCACCCGAAGACGAATAACCCCACACCGAACAAACAACGGGAGCCCCGGCCACACACCGGGGCTCCCGCATATCCGACCGATGCCCGAAGGGGACAGACACCGGCCTCAACGATCAGATCCGGCCACCGGCCACCACCGGCCACCGACAACACACCATCGCTGCTGGTCAAGCCATATGTGTTGTTTTTTGCGCCGAAACTACCGGAACCCCAATCCGCCGGGCCCGTGGCGCACGCACCGCGGTGCACCGGATTCCCGGTGGCAGACACCAGGATTCGAGCAGAATCGTGACGAAACCGGAGGTCGTGGCGCAGGTGTGACTCGTCTGCGGCGGCACCAGGAACCCGTCCTCGGCCGCCCCGTCCACGATCGCGTGCCCGTGACCTCGGCGGCCGAGAACGGAGAGGAGAGCCGAGCTGGACTCCGATCCCGGTGCTACGTCGTGGTGCACAACCCGAACTGGCCCAGCGAATCCCGGCCTCGAACCGAGAGCCACCGGCCGAGGAGTCTCTTCGCCGGGCCGCGCGCTCCACCGTCGATCGAACGGCCCGCCCACGGCGATACCGCGCGGGGTCGGCTCAGACGCGCAGGCCGGTGAACGGTGCGATCGGAATATTGCGCAGTACCAGCCAGCCGAGCACCAGCGCTAGAACGATGTGCGGCGCATTCCGGTACTGGTACCAGCGCACCGAGGCACGGCCGCGGACGCGGTCGCGTGTCCAGAAAACGAACGTGCCGATCAGCGCGATCGCCGCGAGCAGACCGAGGGCGTTGTAGTGCAGTGCGGCCGGAAGATCGCCGTGCAGCAGCGAATACAGCATGCGGGAACTGCCGCAGCCCGGGCAGTTGATGCCGAGCAGGGCTTTCGACGGGCAGACCGGAATGACGCCGCCCGGCGTGGTGGGATCGGCCCACAGCACGGCGGCGCAGACCAGCGCACCCGCACCGGCGACCGCGACGGGCGCGGCCAGCCGGTGCGGGACGGAGACGGGGGTGCTCACACCCCGGAGGCTCCGATGAGCGCGATGTTGGCGACCAGGGCGATCACGAAGGCGATCACGCCGCACACCGCGGAGATCATCGTCCACTTCTTGGCGTCCTCGGCCGCGCGGTAGGCCTCGGCGGCCTGACCCTGCGCCCACAGGCTGTTGACGTTGGCCGCCTTCATGATCGCGACGATGCCGAACGGAAGGCAGCAGAACACCGTGGCGAGGATCGCCCACACCATGTTGTTCTCCGGCGGCGTCCCGGGGCTGTAGCCGGGACCGCCGTATCCGGGGGCGGCGGGGTAGCCCGGGGCCGCGGGATAGCCGCCCGCGGCCGGATATCCCGGAGCCGCAGGGTAACCGGGCGCGGCAGGGTAGCCCGGCGCCGCGGGATACCCCGGCGCACCCGGGTATCCGGGCTGCTGCGCGTAGGGATCACTCGCCGGCTGCGGCTGCTGCTGCGCGTACGGGTCGGACTGCTTGTACGGGTCGAAGCCGGGCTGGGGCGGGGGGTACGTCATCAATTCCTCACTTGTCGTCGACGCTCGGCGAGCGCGGGTATGGATTTCGGTGGAACTCCAAGTGCGCGCGCCCCCCGAACGACCCTGACAGTCTGCTGACCAGGTCTCCGGCAGTGTAGTGGGTCGCAGCTACCCTCTCTTGTCGGCCGTCCGCCACGTCCTTCCCACCGAGACAGCGTGTTTCCGGCAGGCGAGCAACGGATTCGCCTCACGCTGATCGCGACCGGCCGCCCGCGCGATCGCGCACGCCAGACCGCGCCGCCCGCGGACTCGCGGCGCGGGGGCGAAGCGCCACACCGGTGACGAGTGGTAGGAAAGGGACGTGTCCGTTAACGGCGAAGACTCCGGTCCGAACAGCAGATCTCGTGCGGTGGACGAGGTCGTCGAGTTGGTCAGCCGACTGATCAGATTCGACACCTCGAACACGGGCGACCTGGCCACCACGAAGGGTGAGCGGGAATGCGCCCAGTGGGTGGCCGACCAACTGCACCAGGTCGGATACACCACCGAATACGTGGAATCCGGTGCGCCGTGTCGCGGCAACGTCTTCGCGCGACTGAAAGGCGCCGATCCCAACCGGGGCGCGCTGCTGATGCACGGGCACCTGGACGTGGTGCCCGCCGAGGCGTCGGACTGGAGCGTGCACCCGTTCTCCGGCGCGGTGCGCGACGGCTACGTGTGGGGCCGCGGCGCCGTCGACATGAAGGACATGGTCGGCATGATGCTGGCGGTGGCGCGCCAGTTCAAGATCGAGGGCACGGTGCCGCCCCGCGACATCGTCTTCGCGTTCCTCGCCGACGAGGAGAACGGCGGCAAGTGGGGCTCGCACTGGTTGGTCGACAACCGCCCCGACCTGTTCCACGGGGTTACCGAAGCGGTAGGGGAGGTCGGCGGTTTCTCGCTGACGGTGCCGCGCCGCGACGGCGGTGAACGCAGGCTCTACCTGGTGGAGACGGCCGAGAAGGGGCTGGGCTGGATGCGCTTGCGCGCCAAGGCCCGTGCCGGGCACGGCTCGTTCCTGCACGAGGACAACGCCGTCACCATCCTGGCCGACGCGGTGGCGCGGCTGGGCAAACACACCTTCCCGCTGGTGCTTTCGGATTCGGTGGCCAAATTCCTTGCCGCGGTGTCGGAGGAGACCGGCATCCCCTTCGACCCGGAGAGCCCGGACATCGAAGGGCAGCTGGCCAAGCTCGGCACCATCTCCCGCATCATCGGCGCCACACTGCGCGACACCGCCAATCCCACCATGCTGCAAGCCGGTTACAAGGCCAACGTCATTCCGCAGACCGCGGAGGCGGTGGTCGACTGCCGGGTGGTGCCCGGCCGCCAGGCCGCCTTCGAACGCGAGGTGGACGAGCTGATCGGCCCCGACGTCGAACGCGAGTGGATCACCAAGCTCGACTCCTACGAGACGACCTTCGACGGGCACCTGGTCGACGCCATGAACGACGCGATCCTGGCCAACGACCCGCTGGGTCGCACGGTGCCCTACATGCTCTCCGCCGGCACGGACGCGAAAGCCTTCGCCCGCTTGGGAATTCGCTGCTTCGGTTTCGCACCGCTGCGACTGCCGCCGGAACTGGACTTCAGCGCCCTGTTCCACGGCGTGGACGAACGTGTTCCGGTGGACGCCCTCGAATTCGGTACGCGGGTGCTGGAACACTTCCTGTTGCACAGCTGACCCCCTTCAACGGCTCCGAAAGAGGAACGATGACCTACGACCCGTACGACGTACTCCCGCAAGTACCCGGCTTCACCCTCACCTCCGAGGACGTCACCGGCGGCAGCCCGCTCGGCAACGATCAGGTCAGCGGCGTGTTCGGCGCCGGAGGCAAGGACGTCTCGCCGCAGCTGTCCTGGTCCGGATTCCCCGCCGAGACCAAGAGTTTCGCGGTGACCGTCTACGACCCGGACGCCCCGACCGCCTCCGGCTTCTGGCACTGGGCCGTCGCCGACATCCCGGTGTCGGTCACCTCGCTGCCCAGCGGCGCGGGCAGCGAGGGCGGTTCGCTGCCCGCGGGCGCCGTCACCCTGCGCAACGACGGCGGCTTCGCCGGATTCGTCGGCGCCGCACCGCCGCCCGGCCACGGCCCACACCGCTACTTCGTCGTGGTGCACGCGGTGGACGTGGAGAGCCTGGGCATCCCGCCCGAGGCGACACCGGCCTTCCTCGGCTTCAACCTGTTCTCCCACACGCTGGCCCGCGCTACCCTGATCGGCACCTACGAGCAGTAGACCGGCAAGAGCGAAGTAGACGAACTTTCCGTACGACTGCGCGCCGAAAGACAACTGCTCCCCGGAAGTCAGGACTCGATTTCTCAGTCCAACTCCCGGGGAGCAGTTCACTTTTCGCTCACGGCGACCATCGTCTCAGCGCGACTCAGGATGCGTTGACGACCGTCTCGGGCAGCGGGTCGGCATACAGCGTGACGATCTCCTCGGCGTACTTCGCGGCGATCGGGTTGCGCTTGAGCTTCATGGTCGGGGTCAGCTCGTCGCCGCCCGGCTCCCACGGCTTGCCGACGATCGTGAAGCGCTTGATCTGTTCGACGCGCGACAGCTTGCGGTTACCGTTCTGCACGGCGGCGAGCACTTCGTCGACGATCTCCTTGCGGGTGGCCAGCGCGGTGAGATCCTCGTCGGGAGCGCCGATCTCCTTGGCGCGGATCGCGGCCGTGTCGGGGTCGAGCACGATCAGCGCGGAGATGTAGGGCTTGGCCTCGCCGATCGCCACCACCTGGCCGACCAGCGAGGACGACGCCTTCACCGCGTTCTCGATGTTGGTGGGCGAGATGTTCTTGCCCGCTTCGTTGATGATGAGCTCTTTCTTGCGGTCCACGATCCGCACGTAGCCGTCGGCGTCGATGGTCGCCACGTCGCCGGTGGACAGCCAGCCGTCGGAATCGAGCGCCTCCTTGGTCTTGTCGGGCTGCTTGCGGTAACCCGGCGTGATGATCGGGCCGCGCACCAGCAGCTCGCCGTCCTCGCCGAGGCGCAGCTCCAGCCCGTCCACCGCCCGGCCGACCGAGCCGGGCCGCGGCTTGTCCAGCTCCGTGTAGGTGGCCACGCCGCTGGTCTCCGACATGCCCCACACCTCGGTGACGGTGAAGCCGAGGCCGAGGAAGTACTCGAGGGTCTCCGGCGGGATGGCGGCCGCGCCGGAGGCGGCGACCTTGAGATTGTCCAGACCGAGTGCGTGGCGCAGCTTCGACAGCACGAGCGCGTCGGCGATCTTGTGCTGCAGCCCGAGCACCGGACCGCGTCCCTTGCCCGCGAGATCGGCGCGCGCGGCGGCGACGCCGGTGCCGATGGCCCAGGCCGCGAGGGACTTCTTGACCGGGCTCGGCTCGGTGGCCAGCTTGCCGTCGATGCCCGCCTTGATCTTCTGCCACACCCGGGGGACACCGAAGAAGACGGTCGGGCGGGCGTCGGGCAGCGCCGCGGCGATCTCGCGCGGATCCGGAACACAGGTGATGAGGATGCCGGTGAGCAGGCTGATGGCATGCCCGGAGATGCGGTCCGCGACATGCGCGGCGGGCAGGTAGGAGATCGCGCGGTCGTCGTAGCCGACCCGCAGCGGGCCGGAGACCAGGGCCATGATCTGGGCGACCACGTTGCGGTGGGTGATCTCCACGCCCTTGGACGGGCCGGTGGTGCCCGAGGTGTAGATCAGGGTGGCCAGATCGCCGGGCTCGACGGCCTGCCAGGCGGCGGCGAAATCGAAGTCGGCGGCCGGGTTGGCCTCCACCTCGTCCAGGCTGATCGTGCCGGTGGCCGGGCCGTCCACCACGATCGTGTGCGCGAGCTCGACGCCCGCGCCCGCGATCACGTCGAGGAACGCGCGTTCGGTGATCACCACTTTGTTCTCGGCATTGCCGAACAGGTGGGTGATCTGTTCGGGGGAGCTGGTGTTGTAGATCGAGAACGGCGTCGCGCCCAAATGCAGTGCGGCCGTGTCGACGAGGTTGAATTCGGGCCGGTTGGTGAGCATGATCCCGACGGAGTCACCGCGGCCGACGCCGAGCGCCGCGAGTCCGGCCGCGATCGTTTCGACCCGCTTGCCGTACTCCTGCCAGGTGATCTCCGTCGTGCCGCCGACCGTGCGGAGTGCGACCGCGTCTGGCCGCAGCTTGATGGTCTCCTGGAACGCCTCGGGAACGGTGTAGACCGTCTTGCCTGATTCGTGCGCGAAACCGATTTCTGTAGTGCTCATTTTCCCTGTTCCCGGTGATCCTGTCGGCGAACCGACCCGATGCGCTCGGCGCCAACCGCTGACGCAATGCGCCAGACTCTATGTCAACTTCTCGCCGAAGGCGCGTCAACGAGTGGCGCGGCTCACTCATGGTAGCCAGACCGGACCGAAAGTGACGGCCTTTACAGCGCGAGCAGCCGACGCCACCAGCATCCCGGCGTGAACCACCGCGCCGAGAACCGCCAGACCGAACAGCCCAGCGCGGACCAGGACTCGTCGTCGGCCGGGATCGTGTGCCCGCGCCGACGCCGTTTGGCGTCCAGGTACCGGCGGGCGCGCTCGCTGCGCGGCCGAGTCACCAACGGCACGACGGTGACCGCGATGCCGAGGTCGGTCAGGGCCCGGACCTTGTCCGGGTTGTTCGTCAGCAGGCGCACCGACCGCAGACCGAGGTCGAGCAGTGCGCGGGCCGCGTGTTCGTAGGAACGCGTGTCGGCGCAGAGCCCGAGCCGTTCGTAGCTGTCGAAGGTGTCCAGGCCGAACACCTCGCTGGTCCGCAATCCCCGTGCCTTGTCGACCAATCCGGCGCCGCGACCCTCCTGTTCGAGGTAGACCAGCACCCCGCACCCGGCGTCCTGGATCATGTCCATCGACAGGTCGAGCTCGGGCCCGCAATCACAGTCGTCGGAGCGCAGGGCATCGCCGTACAGGCAGCGCGAGTGGATGCGCACCAGGCAGGCATCGATGATCGGGCCGAAAACGAGGGCGTGCCCGCCGTTCCCGGCACCAGGGATCTCCAGCACTCGCACGCGGAGGTCACGCCCCTTGCGAGTCAGACGATGCCCGGTCTCACGGAGATCGGATGCCGCTTGGTCCATGCCCCTCCGATGCCATGCCCCTCTGATGCACAGTGCAGCGGTCGGCGAGCTGCGGAATCCCCAGTCGCACAATCCATCTATGGTAGCCGGAGGCCGGGCATCACAGCAGTGGCTAGA
>NZ_BDBP01000037.1 GCF_001613045.1 Nocardia lijiangensis NBRC 108240
TGACCGGCCTACAGCAACCACGCCAACATCGGGGCTCATCCCCGCTCGCGCGGGGAGCACGGCGAGTTCCTCGGATACGAGGTCACCGGCCAGGGCTCATCCCCGCTCTCGCGCGGGGAGCACCCGAATGTCGTCGGCGATCAGGGCATATCGCGGGGCTCATCCCCGCTCGCGCGGGGAGCACGTGATGGCAAAACATTTGAATGATGATGGCAAGGGCTCATCCCCCGCTCGCGCGGGGAGCACACGAACAAGCTGTACCGGAATCTCGTCGAAGAGGGCTCATCCCCGCTCGCGCGGGGAGCACCAGCTCCGCGACCCACTCCTGTACGTCGTGCTGGGCTCATCCCCGCTCGCGCGGGGAGCACGTCGGCATTGCGGGCTCGCTCGGCACGGCGGCGGGCTCATCCCCGCTCGCGCGGGGAGCACATCGCGTCGCCCTGATGGAACTCGAACGGGTAGTGGCTCATCCCCGCTCGCGCGGGGAGCACACCTGGAGCGTAGAGCCCAACTGCTCCACGACGGGCTCATCCCCGCTCGCGCGGGGAGCACGGACAGAGACACCCGGCACCTGGATGGCACCGGGGCTCATCCCCGCTCGCGCGGGGAGCACTGGCGGCGAGTTCGATCGCCTCAGCTCCGAGCGGGCTCATCCCCGCTCGCGCGGGGAGCACAGGTCGCCGCCACAGATGTGGAAGTCCTTGCCGGGCTCATCCCCGCTCGCGCGGGGAGCACTGCTGGACCGAGAACCCGCCCTTGGCAAGCTCGGGCTCATCCCCGCTCGCGCGGGGAGCACTCCGGCGGCTCGACCACGCCGTTGTAACCCTGGGGCTCATCCCCGCTCGCGCGGGGAGCACATGACCGACCGCACGCAGCGGCGGGAAGGCCGGGGCTCATCCCCGCTCGCGCGGGGAGCACAATATGGCCGTGTCGGGCGAGAAGATCGCCCGGGGCTCATCCCCGCTCGCGCGGGGAGCACAGCGACGCCCGTGACGACGACACCGGAGAACGGGGCTCATCCCCGCTCGCGCGGGGAGCACAGTTGCGGCGGTCATCGCGACCTCTTCGACTTGGGCTCATCCCCGCTCGCGCGGGGAGCACAGGCCGCGAGTACCTGGCAGGCATGGCGCACCGGGCTCATCCCCGCTCGCGCGGGGAGCACAGCAGCCGCTGAAAATTGCGGCAGGGTACTCGGGGCTCATCCCCGCTCGCGCGGGGAGCACTTCGAAACCGGTTCGTCCGGCACCTCGGAAGGGGGCTCATCCCCGCTCGCGCGGGGAGCACAAGTAGGCGCTCAACCGCTCCAGCGCGTCCTCGGGCTCATCCCCGCTCGCGCGGGGAGCACTGCTGCTCGGTGAGTTCCTGGGCGTCGTTCATGGGCTCATCCCCGCTCGCGCGGGGAGCACAAATCTGGTCCCCCGGGCCGCAATCCGGCACAGGGCTCATCCCCGCTCGCGCGGGGAGCACGCCGCCGCCGTGACACACGGTGTGGAACCAGAGGGCTCATCCCCGCTCGCGCGGGGAGCACGAGGCCGGGCCGGTCCAGCCGGGCGAGCCCATGGGCTCATCCCCGCTCGCGCGGGGAGCACTTGGTGTTCTGCGATGGCTGCCCCTGCTGCGGGGGCTCATCCCCGCTCGCGCGGGGAGCACAGCCTCGGTGTGTGCGAGCCATGCCAACGCCAGGGCTCATCCCCGCTCGCGCGGGGAGCACGCCTCGAGATAGGTGGCGACCGCCTCGTCGGAGGGCTCATCCCCGCTCGCGCGGGGAGCACAGGTCGAGCTTGACCGTCGCGGTGAGCGGGTTGGGCTCATCCCCGCTCGCGCGGGGAGCACTTCGCCGCCGCCGTTTCCGCCGCAAGGTCGCCGGGCTCATCCCCGCTCGCGCGGGGAGCACGCCGTATTCGTAATTGTGCCGGTCTGCCTGCTGGGCTCATCCCCGCTCGCGCGGGGAGCACATTTCGGCGCTGAAGAAATCCGCCTCCGCCCAGGGCTCATCCCCGCTCGCGCGGGGAGCACAGTGCGGGACCGTAAAGGGCTCTGCCGCACAGGGGCTCATCCCCGCTCGCGCGGGGAGCACCTGGCGAGACAGGGCGCGGATCAGCTCCTCACGGGCTCATCCCCGCTCGCGCGGGGAGCACACTTCTTGACCTGCGTGTTTACTCGCGAAACTGCCAAATTTCATTTACTTTCGATTGGCCCTTGGTCCCGAACCTAAACATCAATCTGCTGTCCTCCCGACCCCGCAGCTACAGTATTAGGCACCGACATCACCCACAGGGCGGCTGCCATCGCTTGAGCCGCAACCTGTTCCACTAATTCACAACACCTCCTAAGCGGGGCGACTCTGGGTCCATCGCCAGCACCACTGACCGAGGCCACTGCTGGAACATCCACTACAGCTACTATCGACCACACACCGCCGCCGGAAACCAGCCACCAGCCAGCCTCCTCCGAACCCACGTCACCAACGCCACAGCCTCGTACAACTGACCGTGCGAAAGTGAATGAAATCGACTGAACTACTCGAAGACATGCAGGTCGTCAGGAGTGCTCCCCGCGCACGCGCGGATGAGCCCTGGACGGCGAAGCGCCGCCACTACCCGGTTTGTGCTCTCCGTGCATGCGTGGGTAAGTCATCGCTACTGGCAGATACCTTGGGCTTTACGCGAAACCCGGCCCACCAACCGTCCGGATGGCTGCCGGGTCCACTTCAGAGGCGCAGCGCGCCCTGCAATGTCTAGTGTGCCGTAGATTGCTTTGTCAGTCCATGCATGGACGCGCCAAGCGCGTCCGCTACGGGTTCGAGTCGAAAATGGACTCGCTCTAGGGCATTTCGAACGGTTGCAGGCTATGTGATCCTGGCAGAGCAGCCGAGTGCCGGGCGGGTCGAACCGATCCGGCGTCGCTTTTGCTTCTGGGTAATGGCCCGCTTGACGCCAGCGCGGCGTTGTACCCGCCGTGCGGATTAGTTTGGTGGAGGTCCAGGGATGCGCTACAGCCGCATCCCGAACCTCACGAACCCCGCAAGCGCGGGGAGAGGAATTGAGCCAACGTTTCAGCTCGAACGCCGGGCCGGGCTCATCCCCGCGCATCGCGGGGAGGTGTTTCGCAGAAGACACTATGACAATACGCGGGGTGGGTTCCACGGCAGTCCAACAATGCGATTGGCCTGGGGTGCTCAGCGGTCACTCCTCGACGATGTGAACCCTGGACACGATCGGCTGGATTTGACGGCGCCACTCTCTGCCCCGCTGCCAGCACCAAGCGACCACATCTGCGATCCACAACAGCGGATCTTCGCGTCCTCGAAGGTGACGGTATTCGATGTCGGTTGTGGATAGGGCCGACCTCAGGACGGCTCGATCCTGCTTCACTACCGAGTCGTCGCGTTCGATGACAATCGCTCGTGCCTTCAGTTCGGCTGCGCGGTCGGCAAGTGCACGAAGGCAGCTCGTGCGCGCGTCGAGGTCCGATCTGGCGGTGGACTCGAAGACCTCGCAGGTAACTCCAAGCGTCAGGACGAAGTTGATGATGTGTCGTCTGCGCGGATCGCTCTCCTTGCACATATGTATGCGGGTCTGATGCCGCAAGGGTAGTGCGCGCACAGCGCGGGTCACCTGATGGTGCTGGTTCGCTTGGACGAGGACGGCGGTCAAGAGGAAGTTGCCGCTCTTGCTTTCGTCGACGTACAGGTTGGGCCGCATGTGATCCCGCCTGGTTCTTCGAAGATGGGTGATAGCTCCAACGCTGGGCCATTGGATAGTACGAGGAGTGGCGTCGCGGCCGCAATGGCATTTGAGTGAAAGATGTTGATGGATAGGAGGATTCAAACAGACTGGCTGGTTTTAGCTCGGTTCTACCAGTCTTGGAAGTCGAGTGCGCTCGCCGGGGTCTGGTGCATTCTGGTGAAGCTGGCGCTGCGGCTCGTTGTGCGATCAGTCTCGTGGCGCATGCTGCCGGGCGTGTGGAGCTATCTGGGTGTAGCGAGCGGCGCAGGCGAGAATGTTTGAATTCCAGCGAAACTGGGTATTCGCTGCTACCTTCGGCGGATGGCCGCCGAGGCGGCACTGGTGAGCCTGCGAGTGTATCGGTGGCCGCGCTCGACGGCTTCGCCGAGGTTGTGCCAGAGATGCCAGCGGTCCGCGACCTGCAGGTCGCTTAGCACTCCAGCCCCCGATGCCGTCGGCGTAGACACCGGCACGGTCGCGGCAGACGATCTCGACTCCCGGATGCGCCTGCAACCAGGTGGCGAGGGTTCCGGCGGTGCGGTCGCCGAGCACGTCGACCGGCCGCCGAGACTCGATGTCGATCAGAATCGTTCCGTAGTGATGCCCGCGGCGCAGGGCGAAATCATCGACGCCGAGCACTCGCGGCGTCGGCCGGGCCGGATCGGGCATTGCCCGGATCTGGCGCAGCAGCGTCATCCGACTCACCGTCGCCGCCAGATTCCGCGTCATCCGGGCACCGGCACGGCCCGCCGCAGCGCCAGCGCGACCGCACACAACACGTTCTGCAAGACCGTTGTGCGACGTGCGTGTCGCTCCGCCAGGCCCGGGACCGACTTGGCGAAAGTTCTTCTCCTGCAATCGGAGTTGTCGCAAACCAGTCGGCGCACTCGTAACCTCATCAGCACCTCGCGACCGGCGACCGCCGCATCCGACAACTGCCGCTGATAACGGCTGTGGACCCGGTTCGACAACCGCACGCACTCCGGACACGGAGTTGCCACGTTGTCCGTGCTGGCGTCGATCCGGACCATGGCCCCGACGGCGCGAACGGTCTGGATCTGCAGTCCACTCAAGTGCGGGAACACGACTGTCAGCAGTCCAAGATCAGAACACCTGCGGCATGATGAATTATCAAGCGCCCGTCTGTATCCCGTTTGGGTCAATCACGCAATTCGTGCCAGATCCAGTATTGGGCCGGAATCGACATTGGCGAAGGAGGCTTTCGCATTCCGGACGAGTGGCATGTCCGGCGCTGGTCCAGGGAAGCAAACCGTGGCCCGTGCCGCCGATTTGAGAAACGGCCAAACCCACTGGCCCCGAGTGTGAGAACAGGTACCCCGTCCGCAAGGGTTGGTTGCCGACTGGCGGGATGGAGTCCAAACTCAAACCTTGGCCGGGCGTGGTTCCGACGCTTGCGCACGAGAGAACCGTGACGTTTGCAACCGCCGGCTGGGGGCCGTTTCGGCTGACTTGTCGCACGTTTATTGACGCAGGCGCGCTACTCTCTCGAAATAGCGCTGACCTGCAGCTTTTGAGTGGTCCAGGCTGGGATCGAACCAGTGGCTCATGACGCGTCCCGGCGCGGGCGGGTGCCAGCGGATGTCGTCGCGGCCTACGAGCGGCCGCATCCTTAACACGTAGCTCCCCGGGAGTTGGCTCGTCCTCCACAGGTCCAGATGGGGCGGGCCCCTTCCCCGGTCGGCAGGGGAACGTCGCCACGTTCGGGAACCGCTCTGACCTATTCGCGGGGACGAGCGGGTTGTCCGACACGAATCCGGCTGCGGCGAGAAGTCCACTCCGACGTGTCGGGCTTGCACACCTGCACCGATCCTCAGTCATGATTGGCACGTCAACGCCGTTGTCGGCCATGCGTTGTGGCGCCTCGATCCCGCTGCGATGACGCTGGCCGGTGGGCGTGTTCTGATAAGCTCGCAGCTGGGGAATCATGCAGACGGGCCCGCGAGGAGTTCGTCATGTCCAATTCGAATTCGAAAACTGCCTGCTGCGCCATGCGATATGTCAGAGCGCCTGGTAGGGGCAAGGTTTCACACATCAGAGCGCGAGTAGGGCACTCGCAGAACGGCTCAGGCGAGCAGACGCTCGCAACTGCTCCGGACACCCCCAACCGGGACGCCGTCACAACAACACTTCGCGCGATCGTTCACATGCCTTCGAGGCGAAAACGTCGTCCGATCATCACTGAGCTTCGCAGTCGCCGGATCCATGGTCGCCCTGAACTTTTGATCGAAGCGTTCTCCCATGCGCGGTAGGCCGACGTCGAAACCGCCTGGAGGGCGGGATGGTTTCGCACCGTCCAGACCTTCGTCGGATGCCGATGCCAGCAGATCGGACGAGATCTGGCTGAGCACGCAAGAGGTTGCGCGCCGTCTGAAAATCCCTGTGAAAACGCTCGCAGCGTGGGCCGCGGGTGGTCGCGGCCCACGCTATGCACGAATGGGCAGGTATCGCCGCTACCGACTCAGCGACCTGCTCGCCTGGGAGCACGAACAGGTAGAGCGCGGAGGCGGCAGTCGTAGCGGAAGCCGGTGACGGGCCCGCCGGAAGCGGAAGCCGCGGAATCAACGACTTGGCGCCCGTAGCAAACAGTTGGCAAACATTTGCCTCTTGCGGTCGGCTGAGCGGATTCCCCAGGCTACCCAGTGCACTGAGATCACCCTCGCTGAGGCGGGGTGCCCGACCTCCGAGACGAAGCGCTCCGCGGCACCCCTGTTGTCGGCAACGAGGGCGAACATCCAGCAATCACTCCAAACTAGGAAGGCGGCAGGTGGGAGGTCGACTACCGAAGCCGGTGGGCACCTTCGGGGTGCCCACGCGGCCCAAGAAGCAGAAGAACGGACGCTGGCGCACCACCGTGTACTACTACGGAGCCGCAGGACGTACCCAGCTCGAGCGGGTCGGCGCCAGTGCGGACGAGGCGCGCAACCGCCTTGCCGAGGCGATGCGTGATCACCGTGAGCAGCTCGGCTACGGGCGAATCACCCGGACTACCAAGCTGATCGACCTGGCCGCGGAGCTGCTGGTGGAGCTGGAGAACGACGACGCCTACACCGAGGGCAACGTCGAGGACTACCGCCGCGAGATCTTCGTCTCGACCGACCGGCGTGCCAACCCCAAGACGATCAAGATCGAGAACTCGGTCGGCAACCTGCAACTGTGGCAAGCCACTTCCGGGGAGCTCGACCGGCACCTCAAACGCCTCGTCGCCCAGGGGCTGCGACGAAAGGCGAAGCAGCACAAGATCATCCTGCGGGCGATGATGCAGATCGCGGTCCGCCACGGCGCGATAGAGACCAACCCCGTCGACGGCGTGGGACAGTTCGTCCGGCGCCGTAATCCTGCGCGCGGCAAGGTCCGCTGCCCGCGTTCCGGGCCCAGGTACGCGCGTGGGCACGTGGAGAGACCATCCCGGGTACTCCCGGCTATGTCAGTGGGCCGGCGCGGGATTGGACGGTGGTGTGGGTGGTCGATGTGCTCACCGGGACCGGCATGCGCCCGCACGAGGTGTTCGCGCTGTTGCTCGATGACATCGATCTGGACGCGAGCGAGCCTTACCTCGATGTCACCGGCACCCTGGTGGAAGTCAAGGGCGCCGGAGCGGGTGGCTGGGTGCGCAAACCCGCGCCGAAGACCGACAACGGGTGGCGGCGGATTCTGCTGCCCGAGCACACCGTGGAAGCCACTCGCGAGGCGATCAAGGATCTCGAGGTCACCGCTCGGCCCAATCCGATGGGGTTGTTGTTCCCGGCGCGCAACGGGTCGGTGCGCAATCCGAACAACTTCGAGCGCACCTGGCGGGCGGCGCGGGGGGAGAACTTCGCCTGGGTGACCCCGCGAACCTTCCGCAAGGGTGCCGCGACCGCGGTCGATCACGTCTATGAGGACCCCGAGCGTGCCGCGCGCCAGCTCGGCAACACCCGGGAGGTGGCCAAGACCTACTACATCGACATCCCCGAGACCGTGCCGGACAATCGCGCGGTGCTCGAGGCCTGGGCGCGGGGCGACCAGAGCCCGAAAGTATGAGATTTTGACTGGCTCGGTTCGAATGCGGCGGCGTGTCGCCGAACGAAGAAACCCCTTCCGACCTGGTCGGAAGGGGTTTCATCTGTCGGGCTGACAGGATTTGAACCTGCGACCACTTGACCCCCAGGTCGGTCCTTGGGGTGGTTTCCCAGATCGCCGGGCATTCTCACGTGTGTGCTGAGAGTCGCCGACGTGGGCCTTGTTCGTGGTCGCGCGCAGCGTGTGGTCCCGTTCCGGTCCCGTTGTCGGTGCTTCCGAATAGGGTGCAAGCGAAGGTAGTTGAGCGCGAAGCGGAAGGTGGGGACCAGGATGAGCACGCCAGACAAGACGGTCGACTACGAGGCGTATCTCAAGGGTCCAGGGGCGGAGACTCTGGTGGAAGGGCTGCTGGATGCAGGAAACAACTGTCTCGATCAGTGGGGCGGCCGGCATCCGAAGTATGGCAACGGTGGTGCGTACACTCCACGCGGAATCGTCGTAGCCGCGTTGCATTTCGGCCACAAGGTCACTGTCCGCTACGTCGATGGTGGCCAGGTTCGGTCGGCTGGTCCCGGATTGGTCTGGGATTTCGAGGGCAACAACGTCGAAATCCTGTCGCCAGATAACCGCCCCGGCTCGGTGCTAGCTGTGATTGATGTGGATTCGGTCGTTAGTGTCGAGGTCTTCGCTGACGACGGCTTCGACCATATGCGGTCTACGCCGAGACGGGCTGGCTGAGCCCGGCCTTATCGGCCTGCTTTCCGTGGAGGAGCGCCCGGGTTGAAGCGCCGCAGTAGGTTTGGTTCCTGAAGCCGGGGGCAAGGAGGGGAAGATGGCGTACTGGTGGTCCGGCAACATTGGCGAGAACTGCTTCCCTCATACTGGCCGCCCTCATCGGAGGGAGCGGAGGGTCGTAGGTTCAAATCCTGTCGCCCCGACGGTTTTCGGGGGATTCTTGCCCAGGCCAGCGGCTTTCGTCCCATTCGGCAACTTGGCCGAACCTCCCTCGGACTACGCAATTGCCCGCTGCTCACCGGTGTTTGGCGCACGTGCGGGGCACGGGATTGGCCCTGGTCGGTGGTGGGTTGCACACATCGGGAGCAGGCTACCCGCCTGCCCATAGGGCCTGCCCTTCACGCGCAGAGGCTCACAGGTCAAGAGTCGGCGAACGCCGATCAGCGCAGCTGACGCCAAAGGCGCTCTTGAGGTGTGAGGGGCGCGGGATCACAATGCAGGCCACCACAGTCCAGGGCCACGCGGCCGAAGGTCGCGCCTCGTACGTCATAGCGACACGTGCGATCATCTTCCGATGAAAGGCACTGACTGGCTCGCGTTCGTCGGCCCGATTCTGATCGCCCTGATAGCTGTCTTTGCTCCTGTCTTCAAAACGCGGTCGGAGCTGCGCGACAAGCGTTCTCAGATTCGTGCCGACCTTGAGCTACTTGAGCTGCTGCCTGAGACACTTGACGCCCGCGGCGTCCTGATGACAAGCATCGACCGTCGGGTTCGGCTCCTGGCTACTTCTGCATTGCCACGAGTATGGCGACTGGATCGCCCCCACCGCCGACGGCGGATTGCCTACACATGGGGAATGGTCGTCGCCGCGGGTCTAATGCTGTTCTCCTATGTCGATGCGGTCTGGCTGTCCACTACCCGAGGCGAACGAATCGTGTCGATCATCGCCTTCCTAGGGTCAACCGCCGTTTTCCTGGTGCTTCGCTGGCTCCGCAGAAATGCGGAGGTCAAGGAGACAACCGAACTGTACGACGAGGAGATGTCGCAGTTGCAAGAGCGGAACAGGCAGCAGACAGTCCGTGGTGAGCAGCTTGAGGCACGTGGCCGTGAACTTGTTGCGGAGCTTGAAGCGATGCGGCAGTTCATGAACAATCCAGAACGTCCCGGCACCCCTCCACCTGCTCAATCGGTCCCGGTTCGTCCTAGCGGAGATGGCGAGACGCAGGCCGGATCTTCTCTGGAAGGGTCTGCAACCGGACCACGGCCAGGCCCCACGAACGGCGGTGGCGATTCATGAGCAGGCTGCGGGAGAGCAAGTCGGGTACGGCAGGCGGCGTGCCCAGCCCTGCTCGGTCGTTGCGAAAAGCGATCAGATAAGAATAGTGGCCGGTGCTACCCCGTCGCCAAAGCGGATGCCGTTGGAGCCGAACAGGACCCACTTCGCCCGCGGCGGCTCCCTACGCGCCGCCGACGCGCCGACGCGCCGCGTACGGCGCCCTATCAGTACGCGCTGCGCGTCGCAGCGCGGCGGCGGCGCGTAGCGCCGCCGCGGGCGCTCTTGATCCTGTATGGCGAAATTCGGCAACAACCCGCGGAGTACCAGGCGCCGGTTTCTGTCATACCCGCGCCGTACTCTGACCTCGATCACGGGCGGCGTCGCTCGTGTGGTTGGCGAAGGGGTTGGGATGAAGGCGTGGGCGCTGCTGTCGAAGGCGGAGGGCCGCAGCTGGGAAAGCAATGAGGGTTACCCCGACGTTCTGGGGTCGCATTACGCCTATGACAGTGGCGTAGCGAATCACCTTCAGATCCGAGAAGGTGATGTGGTCATACTGCGTGATTCCGATGTTGTGCACGGTATTTCACGTATCGATCGTGTCGATACATCGCAGGGAACCAAGCTGCGGCTCAGCTGTCCGAAGTGCCGGAAGACCGGTTACGTCAAGCGGAAGATCGCGACTCCGACGTTCTTGTGTCGGCACAAGGACTGTCGGAACGAGTTCGACGAACCGTACAAGGAGAATGTGCCGGTCACGCTGTACATCGCCAGCTACGGGGCACAGTGGGAGCCCATCGATGGCGCCCTGTCGTACGCCGATGTCGAACCGGCGCTGGACCGGGCGCAGCAGAACGCTATCCGGCGATGCAATTTCGAAGAGCTGGAACAGTTGCTCACCCGTATCGCTGTTGCTGTTCCCGCGGAGCCTGCACCGCGGCTAGCTGCCCCGGCAGGTGGACGTCGTCGGGCGCTGGTGAACGTCCGCAAAGGACAGGCGGCCTTTCGGCGGCAACTGCTTCGCGCATATGGGCTCGTCTGTGCGGTTACCGGCCCCTGCCCGGCGCCCGCACTGCAAGCGGCGCACTTGCGCGAGTTCGCCAAGCATGAATCCCACGACTTCGCCGACGGGATCCTGCTGCGGTCTGACATCCACCAACTGTTCGACGTCGGCCTCCTCGCGGTCGACACGACAACGATGCAAGTTGTCATCGCGCCAACTCTTGCCAAGTATCCGCATTACAAAGCGCTGCAAGGTGTTTCGATCAAAGATGGGGTGTACGTTGATGGTTTGTCCGCGCATCACCGAGAAGCAACATCCTCCTGGTGATGGCATAGGCCGAGACCAGTCCGTGGCGCGCTGAGTTCAGCTGAAGAGATCGACGGGGGAACCGTGAGAGTAGCCCTGCTTCCTGCCAATCCGAAGAATAGGCCGGTTCGGAAGCGATACGAAGCCACTATCGAATCGAAGGTTCGATTTGACGAGCACGCCGACCTGATACCCGCCGACACTTTTGGCCGGCTCATGGAGATCTTCCCGGACGGAGCCTCCCGAATGTGGGCCGTGACGCCCGGGAAGAGAAGCGTCAACATCGGCAAGTGGAAGAAGCTGCGGGCCGGAGACCCTGTCACGTTCTACGGCAACAAGCAGCTGTATGCAGCCAGCCACATAGCCCTGCTGTTCCAGAATTCCGATCTCGCCGAACGTCTCTGGGGGCGTGACGAAGACGGCCAGACGTGGGAATACATGTTCGCGCTCGCCGAGCACCGCACGATTTCCGTTCCGATCGAGGAAGTGCGCGAAGTCCTCGGCTGGAGCGCCACCGCTTCCGTCATGGGCATCACCGTGGTCCGTGGCCTCGAAGCCATCGATCTGGCTGACCTGATCAACCTGGAGCCCTCCACTGCTCTAGCTGATGATTCCTCGCCTGCTGAGACGAAAAGTCGACGGAGTTCCGCCGCACCGGACGGGCCGACCGACGGAACTCGGGTCGCAAATTGGCGCCGTGAGCATTCGGCGCTCAAACGTCGCCTCGTCGAGCTAGCCGCGGACAGGTGTGCGTTGTGCGGGCGGAGCCTTCCAGCAGAGTTCCTGGTCGGTGCGCACATAAAGAAGCGTTGGCGCTGCTCAGATGAGGAACGAAAGGACTTCGACAACATAGGAATGCTCGCCTGTGTCCTCGGCTGCGACAGCCTATTCGAGCGGGGTTACATTGGCGTCGGTAGCGGTGGTGAACTGCTCATAAGCAACGCCGTCACTGCATCCACCGAAGTCGAAAAGCATGTCACCGATCACCTCCGTGGCCGGACTACGCACTGGTGGAAAGAGTCCAGGGAGCCCTATTTTGCTTGGCATCGTGACCATGTCTTCCAAGATCTGGCCGACGACATCCATACCTGATAGTTCGGGGCCAGCACCACATGTTGTGAGCTCGCAAAGGATTTCGTAGTCGCTATCTGCTCCAGCGATGCCGGTCGGATCGAGACCAGCTACCGAGTTCGGCCGACATAACGATCCTCAAGGGGGCAGTTCACGTTAGGTGGCGAAGAGATTGACGCCATCGTGGGCCCGCGCATGGCGAAGGTCAGGCCGTGTTTCGGATGAGTTCGAGCAGCTGACGCGCGATTGCCGGCGTGGCGGCCACCGTGTCGGTCGACATCAAGCTGTGGTCATGGCCTGCGGAGTCGGTGACCAGGGCTCCAGCCTCACGCGCTATGAGAACGCCAGCTGCGGTATCCCACGGTTTGTTGGACAGGATGACGCACGCATCGGTCCTGCCATCTGCCACCCATGCGAGATCCAGTGCGGCCGATCCGAACATCCTCACACGTTCGACGGCGGCTGCAAGCGCACTTGTCAAGACGATTCGTCGCTGATTCTTGGTGTTGGCCCCGACACCAACGGCATAATCGCCAAGGGACACAATGGATTCCGTTAATGCCCGCGCTCGGCTGGAGCTAATGGGCTCGCCGTTCGAGAATGCTCCGCCGTCGGCGGCAGCGTAGTACTCCAGTCCTAGAAATGGCGCAAGAATGACGCCGATGCTCGGGTGCCCGTGCTCGACGAGTGCGAGCGAGACAGCGGACAGCGGGATTCCGTGAATGAAGTTGGACGTACCGTCGATCGGGTCGAGTACCCACATGGCGTTGTTGGTCGCCAGACTCGGCTGGAGTTCGGCGAGCTCTTCGCCGAGAAAATCTATCTCGGGTGTGGTCTCGGCAAGGTATTGGCGGACTGCTGCTTGAACGCGCAGGTCGAGATCGGTGACGAAATCACGGTCGCCCTTCTGCGTAATTTGGCCTGGTTCCGCCTTCGCTAGAAGCTCACCGCCGATCGCAACCGCTCGTCGAGCGATCTCCAGTAATGCGTTCGCTCCGGCTGTCATTCCGCGGCGACTTCCTTTCCGGTACTCCACATCGATTCAAACACTTGGGCAAAGGTGTCGAAGATCCCCGGCTGATCCGTCCTGCGAGCTACAAACGTCGGAGACTCAACACCTCTCGCGCTGGGCAAGTACGGCTGAGTGATGCACGTCTTCTTGTCGATGACGGTGATGTTGAACCTGACTGGCTCGTCATAGGTTCGGATCAGGATCGCGCCGGTACTCCGTGCCGAGATCTTGTTTTGCAGGCGAATCAGAGATCGGATGTTGATCTCGGTCAAGCTGGTGAGCACTCCGGTGTTGTGGCCTTCCTCCTCTTCTCGTGCGCGGATGTGTTTGCCGTCAGGGTCCAGAAATAGGCATCGAATCGTCGTTCCTGCTGCGACGAGTTTGAGGAGGTCGTTGTCGGAGTACTGCTGGCAGAGCAAGTTTAGCGACAGCCCAGACATGTCGATCGTGGTGGCACCTTCGAACAGCTGCCTTGGCGGCATGGCCTGGGTGAACTCTGCGCGAGTGGTGTAGACGGCTTCGACATCGGCGAACTGCCGGCGGGGCGCAGCCTCGGGCCAGAGATAGTCCTCCGATTCGTGGAGAAGCGCTGTGAGTGCATAGCGGTGTTTGGGATATGGCACCCGCTCTTTCGTGATCCACCGCTCGACAGTCTTAGCGTCGACCCCGAGGGATTCAGCCGCGGACTGTGGGGTGAGTCCGTTCTGGAGCAGGGCCGTCCGCAGTCGTTCATTCGCCATCGTCCATCACTCCAACCTAGGGGCATCTAGGGACGAGCATAGACGTCTCTGGACGTCCTCGGAAGTCTATTTCAGGGGTTATTCCGTCCCTATCCATCGCGGGATTCTGAGTGTGTTAGTTCCAGCGGCCAAGACGTCAGTCGAACGCCGAAATGTCAATCAACACAAGGAGTTTGAGCGATGGCTTTGAAGGATGTGTGGCTGGCACCGGTGGGCGCGGAGGCGTGGCCGAAGGGTCTGTACCTGATGGGTGAGATCGCGCCGGTGTTGGAGTTCAGTTCGGACCGCAACGCGAAGAAGCGTCAGGAGGTCGACCTGAACGAGGACGGCACTGGAACGGGGAAGCGGTTGTGGAAGGGCACGGTGTCGGACCCGACCGCGATGGGAGCGAAGAACTCTAGCTTCGATGTGGTGTTCGTCGCGGATGTGCAACCGGTCCCGGCGGCTGCGGAGATCGCTCCGGGGATTACCCCGATCGAGCTGGAAGGCGCGATGGTCAAGCCGCGGGTGGTGGGCAACGGCGAGTACAAGTCGATCGGCTGGTATGTCCGCGCGAGCGGGATCAAGGGTGACACCTCCGGCGCCAAGCAGGTTCCGGCCGATCCGGGCGCGGCCCGCCAGTCGAAGGCGGCGTGATGTGGGCGGCGGGCCAGTCGGCGGGGATGCGGTATGTGCGTTGGTCCGCCGCAGCAATCATCGTCGCGGTGGGCGCGGCGGCGTTCCGGCTCAGTTTCACCACTCTGCGTGATCTGGCTGTCCTCGCCCACATCCCCGCACAGGATGCGTGGCTGTTCCCGCTAATCGTGGACGGCACCATCCTTCTGGCGACGTTCGGGGTGCTGGTGTGCACCGGTGCCCCGGAGCGTCGGTTCTTCCTCGGCGTTCTGGTCATCGGCTCGGCGGTCTCGGTGGCAGGTAACTCCCTGCACGCGGTCGCGGCGGGAAACGCCTTGCCGGGGTGGGCTTCGGCTCTGGTCGCGGCCATCGCCCCGATATCCCTGCTCGCCGACACGCACGGCCTGGCGCTGCTGGTTCGTGTGGCACAACGCAATTCGGCTCCCGTCCAAGTGCCCGCTGCGGTGGTGGATGAGATGGCCGAAGACCTTGCCGCCTCGGAGCTCGTGGCCGATCCGGCTTCCGAACCCGAACGGGTGCCGGTGGCCGCTCCCGATTTCCGCCCGGTGCCGAAACCGGTTCCGGTGCAACCAGTTCGTTCGCGGCCGGTGCAGACGATGCTGCCGATCGCGGTTCCCGTTGGAGGTGTTTCCTGATGTCTGACCATCCGTTCATTTCGATTCTGACAGGCAGCGATAGCGGCTCGGGCGAGGCGTTGAACGCTCGCTGGGGCAGCGCCGTCGACATGGTGGTGATCTCGCTCGGTCAAGGGCAGATGTTCTTGCCGCTGCTGGATGCCGCCAAGCTGCACACCCAGTTGGGCGAGGTGCTGACCGAACAGCTCACGCAGACGCTGACCATCGATCCCGGCGACACGAAAGCGGTGGCGTGATGTTCGCGGTGATGTTCGCCCGCCCGGGTTTGGTTGCCCTGTTCGTGTTCGCCGCCCTGTTCGTGCTGCCCGTGACGCTGCTGCTGACCGTGGACCGCGAACCCTCCGGCGAGATCCCATGGACCCCGGCCCGCCCGGATGGCTGCGTGATGTTCTGCCCGAATCCTGTTGCCGGAGAGAGTGATCGGCGATGACGCTGACAAGTTTGCTGGTCACCACGGGCGTCGTCGCCGCATCGGGCGGGCTGGTCTGGTTGCGTCACCTCGGTTCGGGCCCGCGGCCGCTGACCGTCGCCGACATCGCCGCCGACGCGCCGCCCGAGCTGCGGACCGCGGTGTCGATCCTGGCCGACCCCGGACAGACCAACCTGATGCTCGCCGCACTCGGGTTGGGCTCCCTCGATGGCGGATTCCCGTACGTGGAGCGCTACGACTACACCGATCACGGCCTCGACGTCGAGGTGATGATGCTCGGCGGTCAATCGCTGTCGGACTGGTCGAACGACGAGACCTTGGCTCAGTTCGCCACGTATTTGAGCGTCCCGAAGGTGACAGCGTCGTCGCCTGCTCCGAGCTGGGTCCGTCTCCAGGTGAGGGCGTGGGACACCCTCGCTGCTCCGTCAACGTTGCCGGGTGCGGTTCACAACGGTGTGGACCTGGAGGCGGTCCCGGTCGGGGTTCGGGAGGACGGCGGGCTGTGGCTGCTGCGTCTGCTGTATGCCCACATCCTGCTCGCCGGCGCGATGGGCTCGGGCAAGGGCTCGGTGTTGTGGTCGATCATCGCCGGTATCGGCCCCGCCATCAAAGCCGGGCTGGTGGATGTGTGGATGGCAGACCCCAAGGGCGGCATGGAGTTCGGGCGCGGCGCCAAGTTGTGGGTGCGGTTCGAATGGACCGCTGAAGGCATCCTCGCCATGCTCACCGAGGCCGAGAAGCTGATGCAGGAACGCGCGGCTCGGCTGCGTGAGGCCGGTATCCGCAAGCTCGTCCCGACCACCGATGAGCCGCTGATCCTGATCATCATCGATGAGTCTGCCGCCCTGTCGGCGTATGCGACTCGTGATCAGCAACTGGAGTTCCAGCGCCTGACTGGGCTGTTGCTGTCGCAGGGCCGCGCGGTCGGGGTCGCGCTGATCGCCGCTTTGCAGGACCCGTCCAAGGAGACGATGCCGAATCGGCAGCTGTTCCCGGTCCGCGTCGGCCTGCGCCTGGACGAACCCACCCAAACCAGCATGGTCCACGGCCAAGGCGCCAAGGACCGCGGCGCTCGCTGCCACGAAATCCCTGACACCACACCGGGTGTCGGTTACGTCGGCGAAGACGGCACCACCGAGTTCGTGCGGGTGCGCGCCTTCTGGGTCTCCGACGAAACCGCCGACGCGATCGTCGACGCCTACGCCCCAGTCGAGAACTTCGCTCCTGCTGAGGATTACAGCGGCTTCGACCCCGACGACCTCGGCGACGGTGACGTGGACGGGGTGGCGGCATGAAACGCGGATTCGTCACCGAAACCCACGTAGTCGTCTACTGCGAAAGCTGCGGGGACCACTACACCGAGGACGAGAACGAAGCCATCTGCTTCGACTCCATCGCCCAGGCCATCAACCACCTGGACTTGCAGGCCGCCGGCGTCGGCTGGCTGTTCGACGGCAACACGGTCGTCTGCGACGGCTGCCGGGCCACCAACTACTGCATCGAGCACGGCCACTCCTTCCCCGCCACCTGGCAGGCCACCACCTGGCCGCTGGGCACCACCCGTTCCCGCACCTGCGACCGATGCGGCGTCCCCGAAATCGAGGCCCAGAAATGACCAGCAAGAACACCGCCCGCAAGACCACCGCGGCCCGCTACGCCGACAACGTCATCGACCTTCAGGCTCGCCGTCGCTGCCAGCTGGAAGCGCGCGGCCTGGACCCGCTCGCGATCGCGGTCAACGTCCTGGCCGAAACCGGCTCGGTCCTGGCCTGGAACGCCAGCGACGACTACGACGGTGGGGACTGGGCGGCATGAGCACCACCGAGCAGGCGCGCGGCTACTGGAAGCCCGCCGCGGGCATTGATTTCCACCGAGTGGCGGTGTCTGTCGATCGTGGCCGGGTGCGCGAATCGTGCGAGGTGTTCGCCAATGTCGTTCCCGCTGCCGAACAGGGCCGACAAATCCAATTGGTCTTGCACAAGGAAGCACAGTTCGCGGCCGTGGCGCACCTGGCCATGACCGTAGACGATGCGATCGCAGTAGTACGTGTGCTGCAAGCAGCAATCCGCCAGGCGGTCGGAACCGATGAGCGAGGTGCGCCATGACTACCAGCAAACGGCCGCGGCTACTGGACCTGTACTGCAAGGCCGGCGGCGCCAGCATGGGCTACCACCTCGCCGGGTTCGACGTCGTCGGCGTGGACATCGAAGCACAACCGCACTACCCGTTCACCTTCCACCAGGCCGACGCTCTGCAATACCTGGCTCAGTACGGCCACGAGTACGACGCCATCGCCGCCTCCCCACCGTGCCACGACCACACCACCCTCGCCTCCCGCGCCGGGGTGAACGGATCCGGATGGCTGCTGGAAGCCACCCTGGATGCATTGGCGGCTCAGCCGATGCCGTGGATCGTGGAGAACGTCATGGGCGCGAAGATGCGTCGGGACGTGGTGTTGTGCGGCAGCATGTTCGGGCTCCGCACCTACCGGCATCGCCAGTTCGCCATCGATCCGCGGATTCCGCTGCTGCCCCCGATCCCGTGGCATCCCGCCCACACCGTGCGCACGAGTATGAAGAAGCGCCGCCGCGACTTCGACGCCGGCATGAACATCTCCGTCACCGGGGACGTGAACGCCTGGGTCGGGCCGGCGTGCATGGGCATCGACTGGATGACCGGTGACGAACTCGCCCAAGCCATCCCACCCGCCTATACCCACCACCTCGGTGCGTTCCTGCTCGACTACCTCACCGATCCCGAGGCGGTGGCGGCATGAGCGAGAACACCACACCCGAAGCACCGCAGGTAAATCCGCTCACCACCAAAGCCGCGGCCGGGGTCCGGAAACGCCGTACCCGCAAGCCGGCGCCGATGCCGTCCTTCGCTCCGACTCCGGGGCAACTGTCGCTGTTCGACCTGTCCGAGGGGGACCCGTCATGACCAAGACCACGACTACCATCCAGACCGACGCCGACCCGTTCGACGCCATTCTCACCGGACTCGGCCACCTGATCCTGGGGACAGTGTTCGCTGCCGCGCTGGTGGTGAAATGGGCCATCCTGTTCCCGGTCCTGTCGATCCCGACCGTGCTGGTGGTGCTCGCCGGCGTGGCGTTGGGGTGGCCGTTCGGGGTTGGGTTCGGGGTGGTGTTCGCCGCGGGGATCATGCTCTGGCGCTGGAAGCGTCCGGAGATGTTCGAGCGGTGGATCACCACCCGGGCACGGCACCGGTTCCTTACCTGGTTCCGCTACCGCCGACGCTGGACCCGGCTGCTCACCGCCTGCCACCTGACCGTCACCACCGACGACCGCACCACCGTGCCGCGCCTGTTGGATGTGCGGATCGGGGACAGCGTGGATCTGGTGCGGGTGCGGATGCTGCCCGGCCACTGCCCGGCCGATTGGGAGAACCGCACCGACCACCTGGCGCACGCCTTCGGCGCCCAGGAATGCCGCGCCACCATCACTGGACCGGCGACCGTGGAACTCGCCTTCCGCCACGGTGATTCGCTGGCCGACCCGATCGCGCTCCCGCACATCGATGGCGGGCTCGACTGGGGAAAGGAGGCAGCGTGACCACCACTGATCCGGTGGTTCCGGTTGTCCGGCAGACCGCGGCCCAGCGTCGTAGCCTGCCGGATTTCCGGGATGTAGCCGAATCCCTGGCCGATGAGCAGAAGGTGTGCCGTCGCCCGGTCCCGATGCGCGCCGAAGACCCCCGCACCCTGACGGTGTCGTATGTGGGTGCCCCCTGCAAGTCCACGATCGCCTCGACGTGTCCGTCGTGTGCGGCCAACAACAGGCATCTGCGCATGACTCAGTGCAGTGATGGGTGGCATCTGGATCGTGAACCGGTGGATGTGTCGAAAGAACCGTCCGAGGTTCAGAAAGCGATCCTGGCTGCGCGTTGCGACCTGTTCGATCGGTACCGGGCAGCGGAAGACGATGGCGATTTCGATCTGATGGCCGGTATCCGGGAGGTCGTCGCCGATCTGGATCGGGAGATGCGCGAGACCGGATTCCGCGGCCGACTGCCTGCCCTGGACGCGAAATCGAAGGATCGGCGCAAGCGTTCGACCCGACGCCGCCAGGATGCCCCGGACCTGCCCCGGCACAAGGTGCAGAAGTACACGATCCGTGAGGCGTATCCGGGTGGGCATCGACCGGGCATGTTCATCACCCTCACCATGCCCTCCTACGGGCGGATCAACCGCGACGGCGCGGTCGATGCCGAGGGCAAGGTGTGCTCGGACGGCTCACCGATCAACCCCGGCACCTATGACTATGTGCGGGCGGCGCGGGACATCGTGCACTTCTCGCGGTTGTTCGATCGCTGGATTCAGAACATGCGCCGTGCAGTCGGCTACAACCTCCAGTACTACGCCACCGTCGAACCCCAGAAACGCGGCGCCCCGCATCTGCACATCCTGATCCGCACCGACATCCCCCGCGAACTGATCCGGAAAGTCACCGACGCCACCTATCACCAGGTGTGGTGGCCGCACTTCGACCACCCCGCCTACACCGGTGACGTGATGGCGGTGTGGGACCCGAAAGCGTTGACCTTCACCGATCCGCACACCCGCCGACCGTTGCAGTCCTTCGACGACGCGCTGGACGTGATGGATTCGGTGGACGACCTCGAACCCGCCCACGTGCTGCGCTTCGGTGTCCAGGTCGACCCGCGTCACGTCCGGGGCGTAGTGCCGGGCGCCGAAGCAGACAAGACCATCCGCTACGTCACCAAGTACCTCACCAAGTCCATCGCCGAAGTCCTCGACACCGATTCCGACCGCACCGCCGCGCACTACGACCGCCTGCACGCCGAACTGCAACGCACCCCGTGCTCGCCTCGCTGCGCGGTGTGGCTCCGCTACGGCATCGTGCCCAAGGGCGCGACCGACAAGACGATCCCGGGCCGCTGCAAGGGCAAAGCACACCGCCGAGACACCCTCGGTCTGCCGGGGCGGCGGGTCCTGGTCTCGCGGAACTGGTCGGGCAAGAACCTGCCCGACCACAAAGCCGACCGCGCCGATTTCGTTCGGCAACTCCTCGCCTCGGTCGGCATCGTCAAACCCGATCGCTCCCACCTGATCGTCACCCCGGTCGAACCCGGCGACAAATCAGTGCCGCCCCGCGATCACCTGATCATGGCCGCCATTGCTCAACGCACCACCTGGCGAGCCGAATACACCCGCGCACTGTTGGAAGCAGGTCCGCCCAGGTTGGGACATTCACGTGAAAATGTTGTGGCACAACAAAATTCGACCATTCGAGAAGCGGCATAGGTGGTGGTGATCATGGATACACGTCTGGTGGACGGCAAGCTGTATTCGACGGCCGAGTTAGCGTTGCTGCTGGGAATCGATCCGTCGAGCTTACGGCGGTGGCGTACGGCAAACCCGCCAACGGGGCCCGCGTTCGTGCGCGTGTCGCCTCGGGTGGTGAAGTACGCCGCCGAGGATATCGAAGCTTGGCTTCGCGATTCGCGCACCGACCCGCGCCACCTGGCGGCGTGATGAGCCCAGATGTGAATATCCCTGTCGGTCTTCGCCTTTCGGTGGATATTGAGGAACGTGCGGACTACGGTCGCCGGCCGTTCAAGGCTCGGGTGCGTTGGACCGAGCCGGGGACAAAGAAGCGTCCGTCTGTGTCGGAGCCGTTTGAGACCCGGGAAGAAGCCGAGGCGTGGATTGCGCGTCTGCAACGCAAAGCGGCCCAGGGGATCGATCCGAAGACGGCCACGATGCGGCTGGCCGAGTACGGCGACGCGAACATGGACCTGGCGCTGCGCGGGCTGGAAAACAAGACCCTCGATCCGTACAAGGCTGGTTGGCGTAAGCGGGTGGTGCCGTCGCTGGGGCATCTGCCGGTGGCGATGGTGACCAACGGTGCGGTGGACCGGGCGGTAGTGGGCTGGATAGGTGACGGTGCGGGCAAGTCGACAGTGAAGAACAGTCTCGCGGTGTTGGTCCGGGTGATGGAACAGGCCGTTCGCGACGAGATCCGCGATACCAACCCGGCGCGGGTACGGGGCTGGCAGAAGCTCTACCAGCAGATCGAAGACGAATTGGACGACCCGCGGTCGCTGGCATTGCCCAACTGGTCGGCGCTGGCGACGCTGGCGGATGCTCTGGTGAACGGTTCGGCAGATCACTATCGAGGCTGGGGTGACGTGGTGATCTTCGCTGCGTGCACCGCCTGTCGAATCGGGGAGGTCTCCGGTTGTCGCGTCAAGGACATCGACGTCAAGTCGTGGACGTGGAAGGTGCGTCGACAGACCACGCCGTCACCGGGCGGGATGGAGGACAAGGGCACCAAGGGCAACCGTGCTCGTGAGGTTCCGTTGATCGAGGAAGTTCGACAACTGGTGACCGATCGGCTCGCCGCGATCGGACGCGACCCGGATGCGCGACTATTCACCGGGCCGCGCGGGGGACGTATCGCTACCGGTGTTCTGCGGGATGCGACCCATTGGGACGAGGTCGTCTCAGCTCTCGGCTACGACCATCTTCGGCGTCACGATCTGCGGCATACCGGGCTGACGTGGATGGCCGATGCCGGTGTGAGTCTGCATGTCCTTCAGAAAATCGCCGGACATGCCGACAGTCGCACCACCGAGCGATATCTGCACCCGGATCTGTCGGAGATCACCGGGGCCGGTGACAAGCTCTCCGGACACCTGCGGTCCCGTTCTGGTCCCGCTCTCCGGGTGGTGGGCAAATGACAAAACCCTCTCCGATCCAGGTCGGAGAGGGTTTCTAGTCTGTCGGGCTGACAGGATTTGAACCTGCGACCACTTGACACAAGATCAATTTTTCCTGACCTCGGTGAACTAGACGAATCTGACCTGATCAATGCCTGTTTCACCCTCAGGAACAAGCCGCCGAATCCGCGCGAATGCGGACGAATGTGCCTCAAAGTGTGGAGTTTCTGTTATTCGCCAGCCGTCGCGGCCGGTCGTCGACGGCTGCGCGGCAGCGCGCGCCGCCACACCGCGAGTTGCCGTATCGAGCGCACTACTGTGCCGACTGGGCGGGCTCCGCTCACGGCGTCTCGCAAGACCGTCGCGGCTAGCCGATCAGCCCGCGGACACTCCCACTGATGTGGTGTCAGGGACTCGCATCAGTCCGACGGAGAAGGCAAGACATGGTTTCGAGCTTGAGATCGGCGCGACAGCAGAAGCTTGTGCGAGTCAGGAGGTAGTCTGCGGGCGCGGTCTACGTAGAACTCCAACAGGCTTAGCCAATGCTCTTGGCCGAATGAGGCTTTGGCTCGCTCAGCACGGATGTACGGTACGGCGGCATCCCAGACCGCAATCATCCTTGAACGTACTTGCGCAAGAATCAGATCCTCTTGCAGTACTCCCATCGCTATCTGCGTGGCGATGAACTGGTAGAAGTACACAACGTCGACGAAGGCCTCTCGCTTATCCGGAGGAAGATCGGAGAAGCCGATGCTTGGATCTGCAGGTGGCGCAAGCTCGACAACCGTCTTGTGGTGGTCATGAAACCTGACGGATCTGAACTCGGCCATCATGCTGGCCATCGTCGGTAGGTGGTTTGAGTAGCGCGACAGGCGTTGTTGCCGGATCGCCAAGGTCGAGGATGCAGCTACCGCTGCTATCGAGACGAGAAGTGCGATGCAACTGATGAGTATCGTCAACATGTCTATCCGTACTGTGCGCACCGGGGCGGGAAGACTCCGGGCTCTAAGCCTAGATGCCGGTATAGCTGTTGTCCCGCGTGTTGATTCCCAACTCGATTGTGCGCGTGGGGGTATCACCTTGCGCCCTGATACGACGGGTATGGACGCATCGCGCCATGGAGCGGTTAGGCGGGATACTGCGATCCTGAGATCAAGACAGGATTGCTGCGATTCGGGCATGGTACTCCCGGCCACTCGAGGTGGTGCGTCGATAGAGACGCTCCGGGTGAGCGTGCGCCCCACCCGGAGCACTCTCTGTTTATCACCTGGTCCAAGCTGTCGCACGCCTGGGCGTCCAAAGCTCTGCCCCAGAAGCCCTGCCGACGTCGGTGTCCGCCGCGCCCCACGGCGAGTGCGTGGGTGAGATGGAACAACTCCGACCCACTCGACGATCCGGGCTGTGACTACCTACAGAAGGTATCCATTGAGCGTAAGCAGGTTGGTAGAACCCGCGACCAATGGAGTCGAAGTCCGTGGCATGCCTATTTATCCGTTCGGATTCCACTAAGTAGCTTTCCATACTCCTATCAGGACGAATGGAAGAAGTTGGCAACAAGTCGGATTCGTTGAGGTTCGGCGGCACTTGACCATCTTCGGATGAAAATAGAGAGTAAATAGAGACTTTCAGGAGCCGTCGTGCACGCGGTGGTCGAATCTCGTACTCGATCGACTGTCAACCTGACCATTTACATGGCGGATGAGCAAAGGCCCAGCGAAGAGGGCTTGTCATCGCAACATCGCCACTGCTCAACCTGCGCCAGCGGATGCGCATATACACCGACGGTTCGTTCCCCGAGTCGCCCTCTGGAGCAACCGCCGAGAGCCGCCAGCTCAGGAACGGATCGCCAGCCCACCGCCAGCTGCGTGACGGGCCGACTAGGACCGCTCCCTCTACGCTGGTGCAGCGACACGCCGTATCCGTTGACGTTACCGGAGGTTCATTGCAGATCCGATCGTTTCCCACTGCAATACGTCGTTCTGGACTGGGCCTTTACCCTGGGGTCCTCATCGCCCCTGCGAGGGTTGGCAACGTGGGATCGGTGACGCGGCGGGCGGGTGGACGCCAGGTCCTCATCGCCCCTGCGAGGGTTGGCAACGCAGCCAGTAGGCGTTGCGGTAGAAGCCGATCGAGTCCTCATCGCCCCTGCGAGGGTTGGCAACAGCTTCTGGCACCGCGGGGTGAAGGTGGACCCGACCGTCCTCATCGCCCCTGCGAGGGTTGGCAACACGGCGGCGCTGTCGAGCAGTTGGGTCACCGCCGTGTCCTCATCGCCCCTGCGAGGGTTGGCAACTCGCTGCTCACCGCTCCATGCCCTCTCGGTCATGGCCGGTCCTCATCGCCCCTGCGAGGGTTGGCAACACGGCGAAGCCAAGCTCACCGACTACGACGTCGTGTGTCCTCATCGCCCCTGCGAGGGTTGGCAACGCGAGCAGCTCGTCGATCCACCGTGTGTCGCCGCCGGTCCTCATCGCCCCTGCGAGGGTTGGCAACTGAGTCACCTGTCCATGATGTCGGGCACCCCCGGCGTCCTCATCGCCCCTGCGAGGGTTGGCAACTGGGCATGAAGCCGCCACCTTCGCCGGAGCGGGCGGTCCTCATCGCCCCTGCGAGGGTTGGCAACTCTGAGTAGTGGCTGCCGAGTGGCCCGAATGCGCGCGTCCTCATCGCCCCTGCGAGGGTTGGCAACGCGGTCCATCCGGTGATCTCGGTATAGGTGTCTACGAGGTCCTCATCGCCCCTGCGAGGGTTGGCAACTCTTGCCGCGGCCGCGGGCCAGCTCCCGATCCTCCAGTCCTCATCGCCCCTGCGAGGGTTGGCAACCCGTCGACATCTACGGCGGTGAGGTCATCTTCGCCACGGGTCCTCATCGCCCCTGCGAGGGTTGGCAACGTGGCCGCCCAGCACTCGAACAGCAAGGTCGCGTAGGGTCCTCATCGCCCCTGCGAGGGTTGGCAACTCGCGATCCCGAGCTCGACAGCAAGCTCGGGGATCTCGGGTCCTCATCGCCCCTGCGAGGGTTGGCAACGGTGAGTGGCGGGACGGTTACACCACATACACGGAAGTCCTCATCGCCCCTGCGAGGGTTGGCAACGCCTCGGCCAGCGCGGCCGGGTCCAGATCCGCAGGTCCTCATCGCCCCTGCGAGGGTTGGCAACGCGTTTCCCGTCCGGCCCCGGTGGCAGCTCGACGCGTCCTCATCGCCCCTGCGAGGGTTGGCAACTGGGACTGCTCGGGTATCGCAGGCGGTGCGTGGGCGGTCCTCATCGCCCCTGCGAGGGTTGGCAACGCCAAGACGAGCCCGTTCGCGGCGCGATTCACCCAGGTCCTCATCGCCCCTGCGAGGGTTGGCAACGGCCAATGCGTCACGCCCCCGGCTGGTGTCGCCGAGTAGTCCTCATCGCCCCTGCGAGGGTTGGCAACGGTCGTGTGAGGCAGTGCCGTGGAAGACCGGGATATGTCCTCATCGCCCCTGCGAGGGTTGGCAACTGGTGCGCGCGCTGGGTGCGCCAGTGCTCGATCAGCGGTCCTCATCGCCCCTGCGAGGGTTGGCAACGCGAGCAGTTCCGACGGGGCCGTGCCGAGCGCCGAGGCGTCCTCATCGCCCCTGCGAGGGTTGGCAACTGAGTCAGCCACCGCTTGACCAACTTCGCCGCGCTGGTCCTCATCGCCCCTGCGAGGGTTGGCAACCCGATCGCCCGGCGCACCGGCTACCGGTGGGCCGCCGGTCCTCATCGCCCCTGCGAGGGTTGGCAACCCCATCTCCTCGCGCGCAGAGTCGACAGCCGACACGTCCTCATCGCCCCTGCGAGGGTTGGCAACTCGGACCACACCGCGCGGTAGGGCTGCTGCGCCTCGTCCTCATCGCCCCTGCGAGGGTTGGCAACGGGCCGCGGCGGCGCAGCATGCTGGCCACGGTGGACGTCCTCATCGCCCCTGCGAGGGTTGGCAACATGACGGGACTGCTCACGAATTCGCTCCTCAGACAAGGTCCTCATCGCCCCTGCGAGGGTTGGCAACGCCTAGGTGAAGCGGCTACCGCTGCCGCTGCCGCTGGTCCTCATCGCCCCTGCGAGGGTTGGCAACGGCCCGAGCGGGTGACCAGCCGGGCAGGACTCCGACGTCCTCATCGCCCCTGCGAGGGTTGGCAACCCGCCCTGCTGGAAGCTGCGGACGATGAGGTCGAGCGGTCCTCATCGCCCCTGCGAGGATTGGCAACTACGGCATCAGCACCAGCGCCGTCAGGAACCAGGTCCACATTGGCCCTGCGAGGGTTGGCAACTCCACGGCTTCGGCCGCGTCCTCGATCAAGTCCTCATTGTCCTTATCGCCCCTGCGAGGGTTAGCAACTCGGTCAACGGGTCGAAGGCGTACTAGTCGCGCTCGAACGTCCTCATCGGCCCTGCGAGGGTTGCAAGAGCTGAACCGCCACGGCCCGCTGCGGTCGACGGGTAGTCCTCATCGCCCCTGCGCGCGGTGGCACCCAGTCTGGGCGGTCTCCGCGACAGGAGCCCCGAGTGTCATCCCGATCTCCCGCGCGAGGGCGGGCAGCGAATACATAGACACCGTCGAGTGAAGGGGCAGATGCAGACTCATAATCCCGCAGAGGTCCGTGCTTTGCGGCTAAGCCTGCACGCAGGCAGTTCGAGCAGTCTGCTGCGGGTTGTCGGTGGGTGCCGGTACGGTTGCCCGAGCTGCTTCACATTGGGGATGGAGGTATGGTGCGGCTGAGAATTGGGGTGTCGACGTCGGCGCGAGAAGTGCCGTGGGACAAGGTTCTTGAACCCGGCCGGGCGGTTTGTTATCGGTTGCTGACTGATGCGGCGCCTGCGTTGGCTCGACGTTTGCACGAGCATGGCTGGGGTCGGTACGGGATGGTGCCGTTCGGCTATTCCGGGCCGGTCTTTCCACATGCGGCGAAACGGCGCGGTGTCTACTCCGCGGGCGGCAACGGCTATCTGGAGCTTGGCAGCCCGCTACCGGAGGTGATCGCGGCGTGGTCGGTGGCGTTGTCGGGGCGTCAGCTGATCGATTGGGGCGGTGTGGCGTTGCGTGTCCACGACATCGCGTTGGTCGAGACAGCAGCGGATACCGATACCGCGCGGTTCCGTACCCGGACGCCTGTGGTGATGAAGGGTTCCGGTCGTGATGACAGCGGGCAGCGGACGACGCGGCAAGCGTGGGTGTTGCCGACCGAACCTGAGTTCCACCACTACTTAGAGCACAATCTGCGCCGTAAGGCCGAGACCTTGGATTTGGCACCGGAAGTGGCGTTGGACAACATCAGCTGGGTGGGTCCGAAGCGGTCGTTCGCTGTGGGTGACGGACTCAAACCCGGTGCCGCGGTCGAGGTCATCCTGCGCGGCAATGCGAACGTGCTCAATGCGATTCGTGATTGGGGGCTCGGGCAGGCGAACGCAGCCGGGTTCGGCTGGGTGGCGGCATGAAATCCGCCCCTAGCACCGTCGAGACACGGGTGCAGCTGACACCTCACCCGCTCCAACGGGTGGGTGCGTACGCGCTGCTTCGCCTGGCCGGAGTGAAGGGTTCGCAAAGGGACCCGGAGTCGTTGACGGCGCGGGAAGTCGAGTCCGCACGTGCCGTGATGACCGGTGATGTCGTTGCGACCTCCAGACTCGCAGACACCAAAGCGCCCGGGTCGTTTTGGTTGTCGGCGAGCTATCTGTTCTGGCCGAACTCGAAGATGAACACCACCAATCGCAAATCGCTGACCGTACAGCAGCGTCACGAGCAGATCGAGCAGTGGCGCCAACTTCCCTCGCAGCTGGTGGGGGTGCCGTGTGCGTTGTGCGGTCAGGAGGCGTGTGGTTTCTACGGCAAGGTCGATGTGCCGTTGGCGGCCAGTGCCGAGCACCGCAACACGACGGTGCCCGGCCACGACGGTATGGCTTTGTGCGCGGGCTGTCTGACCAGTTTCTACGCGCTGCCCTACGGGTGTTCGATCCGCGGCGGTAAGGCGGCTGCGCTGCACAGCTGGGACGACGGTGTTTTGGCGCAGGTGACGGGTCGTCAGGTGCGTCGGACTCGCCAGCAGGTCGGGATGTCCTCGACAGAGGCCACCGCACAACCGTATTCCCGTGAGGTGGAGGCGCTACGTGCGCTGCGCACCTACGAGGATCGGATGCGCGATGGGGTGGAGCTGTATGTGTTCAGCAACTCCAACAAGGCCCAGACCCTCGATGTTTACGTGATCGAGCAGCCGCTGGCCGAGTGGCTGCGCTCCACCCTGCATTCGACGGCGCTGACCACAGGGTTTCGCTATTTGGTCCGCGCCCATCACACGGCGAAGGTGGCGGGGTCGGTTCGTCTGGCCTACAACGCCTTCCACGCTCCGCACCGTGTGCCGATGGCGGCGGTGTCCTATCTCGCACGGCTGACCAAAGAATTGGGTGCGCCTCCGCCGGAGACGAGCGCGCTCGCCGAGGTGTATCGATCGTTCATCAAGGAGGTTTTCGACGTGGCGCAGCGTGACGTCGATCAGATAGTCCGGCTCGGTAGCGGGATCGGTGAGCTGCTACGCGAGAAGCCGCAACGGGGCACCCTCAAGGAATTCGAGCACGCCCATTCGGATGCGGCCAAGCTTCAGAGCTGGCTCAAACGTCAGGCCACGGCGTGGACCCTGCACCGGGGGGTAGCCGAACCGTTGGTCACCACCGAACAGTGGCGGCTGTTGTTCGAACCCGGTGACCGAGTGCGGTTCCACCGCGATCTGCTGTTCATCTCGGTGCTGGAGTACCTGGCGCGACATGAGTGGCTCGCGGGCGTGGCCAGTGACCGTGATGACCACGACGACACCATTCTTGTGGAGGAAGACCAGTGACCTATCTCGTGGGCAAGATCGCCCTGGACATCACCGCCGGAGCGCCGAACAACGCCCGCGGCGAAAGCAACGTCGGTGAAGTAAAGAAGATGTTTATCGGCCGCAACCTCCACCCGTATGTGTCGGCGCAAGCGTTTCGGCGGTGGGTGCGCGACAGTCTGCCACCGGATGTGGCGGTATCGCCGGTGACTCGGTCGGGTTCGAAGGCCAATCAGCAGGCGTACACCGCCGGACGCCCGGACCTCTACATTGACGACGATCTGTTCGGTTACATGGTTGCGCTGAAAGACGGCAGCTATCAACGAGACACGGTGTTGGCGACCGGCACCCTGGTGTCGGTGGTACCGCGGCGACCGACCCCGGACTTCGGCACGATGAGTCGCGGGTTCGGTCCCGACGAGAACCCGGTCATCCACGAGCACGAGCACTACTCGGCGGAGCTGGCTGGTGATGTCCTCGTCGACATCGCGCGGGTAGGTGTGTTCCAGTTGCAGGGCAGCGGGTTGCGGCGCAACCTCACCGACCCGGCAGCGAAGGAGGCCGAAGCCGCTGGCGCCGAGCGCACGAATTTCCGTGGCCTGGACAGCATTCGGTTGCCGATCGAGCAGCGCCGTCACCGGTTGGCGTTGCTGCTCAACACCCTCGCCGAAGTACGCGGCGGCGCGAAACGAGCCCTGCACTACGGGGAGCGCTCCCCTGCGCTGATGGTGCTGGCACCGCTCACAGGCGGTAACAACCCGTTCACCCGGGTGCTGACCGGTCGCGCGGCACGCGAGGACCAGGGGTACCCGCATCTGGAGACGGTGTTCGACACCGATGTTCTGCGCGAGGAGATCGAGGCCTGGCACGACGTGCTCGAAGGGCCGGTCCGTGTGGGGTGGGCGCCGGGGTTCCTCAGCGGTCAACGGGACCGTGCTCGTGAGGAACTCGACGATCTGATCAGCGATGGCACGGTGGTGATCGACCATCCACGGGTGCTGTTGCGGGGGTTGGCCAAGCAGGTCGAGGCCGGCGAGCACGACGATTGGTTCGAGGATCCGCAGCGGTGACAGATGCGCTGCAGGTGACCGTCACCGCGGCCGTCGCGTCGTTTCGGAACCCGTTGTATGCCGGGGTGCAGGTCGGGTTGCCGTGCCCGCCTCCGTCCACGATCGCGGGGATGCTGGCGGCCGCGGCGGGAGGGTGGGATCGGGTGCCGATCGGGCTGCGGTTCGGTGCGGCGTTCACCGCGGCCGGTGCCGGTACCGATCTCGAGACCTATCACCCGCTGGATGGGCGTGGACGCGCAACCGCGGCGACGCCGAAGGATCGGGAGTTTCTCGCCGATGTCGTGCTGACTGTGTGGCTGGTCGATGACCTCGATTTCTGGGGGGATGCGCTCCGGCGGCCGGTGTGGCCGCTGCGGCTGGGGCGTAGTCAGGATCTGGCCGCGGCACGCACCGAACGTGTCGAGTTGGTCGCCGCGGCCGGGCGACAGGGGCATGCGATCGTGCCGGCGTCCATGAGCGTCGCTGGAACGTTGCTTCGGCTGCCGACCGTGTTGAGCGTGGATCGGGCGCGCAACCGTTGGGACGGGTACCGGTACGCGAGAAGTGGTTCGGATCAGAGGATCGACACCGGATGCAGTGTGGCCCCCACTGAGCCGGGAGTAGTGGGTCAAGCGGTGGCGTTGCTGGGTGAGGTTCATCCGGGCCAGTTCGATTCCGGGCACGGGCGATGAATGCGTTGCGCCGGTTGCGTGCCAAAAGCCCGCATGCGGGCTACCCGCACGGCGAAGCACTGACTGACCACCTGTCGGCCACTCTTGCCGGTGCACGGCTGCTGCACGCGCGGGTCGGTCGCATCGACGCGGTGCCCGAAGGGTTTTGGCGGTGGGTGATGGTGGCGGCGTTGCTGCACGACGCGGGAAAGGTGCCTGAAGGTTTCCAGGCGATGGTCGCCGCACCACGCGGCCCGGTGTGGGGGCAACGCCACGAGGTGTATTCGCTCGGTTTCGTCGCCGATCTGCTGGCCCGATGGTCGAATGACGACCGGTCATGGGTGGGGCTGGGTGTCCTCACCCACCACCGCCCGCTGACCGGGCCGACGGGACGCGCGATATTCCCCACCCACCAGGACACCGATCCGACCGCGTTCGCCGCCCGATTCGGTCGCATCGACCCCGCCGCGCAGCTTCAGCTACGGGAATGGTTGGCAGCAGTGCTGCGTGCCGAAGAGCTGGCAACCGATGTTCCCGATCCCGGTGTCGATCTTGCCGAGTCCGGGTACCGATTGCTCGAAGCGCTGCGCAAGCAATGGGAATGGGCCGAGGACAACGATCCTGACGACTCCTTGACCGCAGTCCTGGTCCAAGGCGCGGTGACCTTCGCCGACCACGTCTCCTCCGCCCACAGCCAACTACTCCCCCATCAACCCGTCGATACGGCCTTCGCCCACCAGCTGAGCACCGACATGGCCGCCGCGGGCCGCAAGCTTCGCCGACACCAGTGCGAGGCCGCCGCACTCGACGGACACATGCTGCTGCGGACCCCGACGGGTTCGGGCAAAACCGAAGCGGCTGTGCTGTGGGCTGCTGGGCAGGTCGGGCATTTGCAGGCGCGCGGCGCTGGGCAGCCGCGGCTGTTCTACCTGCTGCCGTATCTGGCATCGATCAACGCGATGGTCGATCGGTTCGCCACCATGCTCGGCGACCCCGATGCCGTGGGCGTCGTGCATTCCAAAGCGGCGGCGTTCCACCTCAACCGTTCACTGTGTGTCACCGACGATTCGGTCGAGGCAGCGCGGCAAGCGGTGTCGAGAACCGCCGCGACCCGTCTGTTTCGGGAACTCGTTCGCATCGGCACGCCGTATCAGCTGTTGCGTGGGGCTCTGGCGGGGCCGGCGTGCGCATCGATCCTCATCGATGCGGCCAACTCGGTGTTCGTGCTCGACGAACTCCATGCCTACGAGCCGCAACGGATGGGCATGATCCTGTCGATGATCCGATTCTGGATCCGTCTCGGCGGCCGCATCTCAGTCATCTCGGCGACCCTGCCGCGGCGACTCGTAGAACTGCTCGACGAATGCGCCGCACCGACCGGATTCCAGCAAATCTACGCCCAGGACGGTCAATGGCCGCAACGTCACCGACTCCTGGTGGATGAAAGCCACCTGACCGGCGAGGGTTCGCGGGCGCGGATCGAGCGACGGCTGCGAGCGGGGCAGTCGGTGCTGGTGGTCGCCAATAACGTCGCCGATGCACGCGCGATTCATACTGCGCTGTCGCCGGTGGCACGGCAGCTGCTCGGCGACGATTCGGTGCTGCTGCTGCATTCCCGGTTCAAGACGATTGATCGCGCCGCGATCGAGTCGAAGATCCGCCAGCGTTTCGGCACCGGCCGCCCACACCAGCCGGGGTTGCTGGTGGCGACCCAGGTCGTGGAGGTGTCCCTGGATGTGTCCTTCGACGCTCTGCACACCAGCGGCGCCCCACTCGAGGCGTTGATCCAACGCTTCGGACGGGTCAACCGGACCGCGGATCGTCCGCCCGCCGACGTCGTCGTGCACCGACCCAACTATCGCCGTCGCGGCGGGAGCGCCGATGAGTGGGCCGACGGCGTCTACGAACACGAACCCACCGAACTCACCATGGCTGTGCTCGAAGCCCACACCGGCACTACCCTGGACGAACAGCTACTCGGCCGATGGCTCGACGAACTGTATGAGTCCCCGTGGGGACAACGATGGACACACCACGTCCGCCACAGCCTCGCTCACTTCGATGACCAGTTCCTCAGTTTCGAAGCCCCCTTCGATCACGCACGCCACGAACTGGCCGAGCGCTTCGATGACCTGTTCGACGGTGTCGAAGCAATACTCAGCGAAGACCGTGGTCGCTACGCTGCCGCTCTCGATGCTGTCGAGGACCTGCGTGCGGGGCGACTGCTCGGCAGCCAATACCTCATCCCGCTACCCCACTACGGCAAGTTCCTCGGCAGCTACGACAAAGACCTCAACGTGCTTGTCGTCGACGGCGACTACGACCCGGTCCAGGGCCTCGAGGCGATCCATCGCGACACCCACGCCAACTACCAACTCGGACAGGTCATCTGAGATGCTCACCGCAGACGACATCGGCGGAGTCCACGTCAAATACCTGAGCGACTGCCCACGCCAACTTTGGCTCTACGGCCGCGGTGTCCGACCGGAATCACGCAGTGACCGCGTACAACTCGGTGAAGCCGTCCACGACACGAGCTACCGGCGAGAACACCCCGTCGATCTGGGTGCAGCGAAACTCGATCACTTCGACGGACAGCGCTGGGTCCATGAGGTCAAATCCTCCAACCACCCAACCGAAGCCGACCACGCCCAGGCCATGCACTACTGCTACCGACTACGCCATCTCGGAATCGACGTCGAGGGCGCGATACTCAAATATCCGAAGATCCGTCGCACCGTGCGGATTTCCTACACCGAGGCCGAAGGTGCCGCTGCGGCGGCGATGATCGCTTCCGCCCTCGACACCCTCACCGCAGACACTTCTCCACCTCGGCTGAGACGGCGCGACTGCTACGGCTGCAGCTACCTCGACTATTGCTGGACGGATTGAATGCCCGCTGCCACACGCACCTACTGGCTCACCACACCGTGTCGGATTCGCCGCAAAGATCAGTCGTTGGTCATCGAACGCGCCGACGGCACACCTGTCCACATTCCGATCACCGATGTCGCCGACATCGTCGCCTGCGAACCGGTGGATGTGAACACCGCGGTGATCAGCCTGCTCAACACCCACAACATCGACCTTCATTTGCTCGGACACTACGGCGACTACATCGGATCCCTGCTCACCGCAGAATCCAGCACCTCCGGCCAGACCGTCCTCGCACAAGCGATGCTGGCCACTGACGCGACAGCTGGCCTCGAGATTGCCAGACAGATCGTTCGTGCCACCGCGTTCAACGTCCGTCGCGTCGTGGATCGAGAGCTCCTCACACATCCGCTTCAGGTGCTGGAAGCCTCGGTGCGCCAGGCTGATACACGCGAACAATTGATGGGGGCGGAAGGTACGTTTCGGCGAAGCGCGTGGGAGGTCATCGACACTCACCTACCCGACTGGCTGCAACTTCGCGGTCGTAGCAGGCGCCCACCACGCAACGCAGGCAACACCTTCATCAGCTACGTCAACAGCATCGTCTATACCCGTGCCCTTACAGCGATACGACTCACCCCGCTGCACAGCGGCATAGCCTTTCTGCACAGCAGCATCCAACGGCAACGCCACTCACTCGCCTTGGACCTCGCCGAAGTCTTCAAACCATTATTCGCCGAACGACTTCTGCTGCGGCTGGCTCACCGAGGCCAACTCACACCACAGCATTTTGATCAAGGCGTCGACCATGCAACCTTGAGCGATGTCGGACGCAAATTCGTCGTCCAAAACGTCCGTGACGAACTCGGAACCACGATCCAACATCGCAGCCTCAAACGCAAAGTCGCCTACGAAGAGCTGCTATACCTCGAAGCACTCAAACTCACCCGCACATCGCTCGAACAAACCCCATATACGCCATTCCGGATCTGGTGGTGAGCATGTACGTGATCGTCGTCTACGACACCGCAGTCGAACGCAACCCTGTGATACTCCGAACCTGCCGCCGGTATCTCCACCATGTACAACGCAGCGTGTTCGAAGGAGCACTCAGCTCAGCGCAATACCGCCGCTTCCAAATTGCTATAGAAACAGCGATCGATCCCACCTACGACAGCGTCCTGGTCTACACCTTCCCGCCCGGAACCACACCCCACCGCGAATCCTGGGGAACCACCCAGCCCGCACCATCCACCATTCTCTGACACCAAGATCATTGCAGCGACACACCGAACACTCGAGCACTACCGACGGTCCACTGCAACTTAGGGTTCAAAGTAGATACCCAACGAAGCCGTGACCTGCAATTTTACTGTGGGGTCCTCATCGCCCCTGCGAGGGTTGGCAACAGGAACGCCACCTCTACACAGTCCTTGCCCCCACCGTCCTCATCGCCCCTGCGAGGGTTGGCAACAGGCGGCCGACGACGAGGCCACCGCCGCCGCCGCTGGTCCTCATCGCCCCTGCGAGGGTTGGCAACACGCCGACGGGCGACCGATCCTGAGCGCCGTCCTCGCGGTCCTCATCGCCCCTGCGAGGGTTGGCAACGGTCGGTGTGAACCCCGATCCGTACCTGTTCCTGTCCTCATCGCCCCTGCGAGGGTTGGCAACGCAGCGACTCGACGCGCACCGCGAACCATCCCTCAGGTCCTCATCGCCCCTGCGAGGGTTGGCAACGTCATCGCAACGACTCCACGGTGACGAAAGAGGTCCTGTCCTCATCGCCCCTGCGAGGGTTGGCAACGAGTCCATGCCGAGCCCCATACGCCTGATGTTCTCCTGTCCTCATCGCCCCTGCGAGGGTTGGCAACAGGGGAGGGGTAACCAGTGGCAGGCAACACAGTCCGGCGTCCTCATCGCCGCTGCGAGGGTTGGCAACCCGTCCTTCCACTCCTGGGTGGTCTTGTCGTAGACGTCCTCATCGCCCCTGCGAGGGTTGGCAACGCGAGCGCAAGCAAGAGGACCCGATCCTCAAGGCGGTCCTCATCGCCCCTGCGAGGGTTGGCAACATGGTAGGGGCGCCGGCCACGGTCGCGGTTGTGATGTCCTCATCGCCCCTGCGAGGGTTGGCAACACACCGAGGCACTCCGCAAGGATGCTCGGGTCCTTGAGCCTCATCGCCCCTGCGAGGGTTGGCAACACGGCGACCAGGCCGACCAGCTTGGCGCGGGTGGGGTCCTCATCGCCCCTGCGAGGGTTGGCAACAGGGTGGGGCGCATCCTGGAGAGGAGGCCCCCGGTGTCCTCATCGCCCCTGCGAGGGTTGGCAACATGGTCTGCTGTTCGCCGATGCCGTCGACGGGGGCGGTCCTCATCGCCCCTGCGAGGGTTGGCAACACGATCTCGGCGAACGCTTCCGCGATGTGCGGATGGGGGTCATCATCGCCCCTGCGAGGGTTGGCAACATTGCCCGCTGGAGCGCCGCTGTGTCGAAGCGTCCGGTCCTCATCGCCCCTGCGAGGGTTGGCAACGCGATCCGGTGGTCGGTGATGCGGACCCAGCCGTCGGCGGTCCTTATCGCCCCTGCGAGGGCTGGCAACATGTGAGCTGGGATGTCCTTCTCCAGACGCGCCGCAAGTCCTCATCGCCCCTGTGAGGGTTGGCAACTGGCCGAACAGGCCCGCGCCGACGCTCGCGCGCCGCAAGTCCTCATCGCCCCTGCGAGGGTTGGCAACCCGATCCGGCTGTGCGTCCCGGTCTGACGGTGATCGTCCTCATCGCCCCTGCGAGGGTTGACAACTGGTGTGCGTTCCGCTGGGGCACTGCCACATGGTGGTCCTCATCGCCCTGCGAGGTTTGGCAAGGCTGACCGACGGCCGCCTCGCGTCGCACACAGCTTGTCCTCATCGAGGCGGCCGAGGCTGATTCTGCCTGCTGGTCGCTCGGCTGGGCGGGCATCGGTGCCGAACAAACCGGGGTGCGGGTGGCTGTTACTGCCGCGACTGGTTGCCGCGGGGCGCTAGCTCGCGGGGGTCGGCGCTCGTGGTCGGGGTAAGTCATGTGCACCTCGTCGTCGGTACTGGCTGAACGCTTTGAGTGAGTGAACAGGTTGAGTGCGCTTTCTCAGCCGCCAACTGATCGGTGGGGGCAGTCGAGAAATATTTGTCACCAGTCGGTGGAACCGCAGGGCTGCTGGTTGCGTCGTTGTAGTCATGACAGATGCGTCGGCAGAGTCGGATTTCGATCAGCAGCCCTATTTCGGACCCGATGGTGAGTCGACCGGAGCGTGGTTACACGGGTTGTGGCTCGCCGAAGCGAGCGAAGCGCCCAGGCGGCACCGTCACTGTTCCCTGACGACAGGTCCGCGGAACCAGCAGTACGGGAGACCCGGGCCCGGGTAGTTGATGTACAGGTTGTACTGGGCGCGTGTTCGGTTTCCGATGGCGTCGGTGTGATGGGGTTCGATGAGGTATTCCACAGCCAGTGAGGTGATGCTGGTAGCCCGCCAGGTATTGACGAGTTCGTCGTCGCTGTCGTAGATGTCAATCCAAGAGGTCGTGCCGTCTGGGAGCGGGGTGTCGGTGACCTCGAAGCGTTGGGTGAACGCGGCACCGCGTGTAAGGACGAGTATGTACTTGTTGGGGCGGTATCCGAGGTAGTCGACCATCGCGTTCCGTTGAGATTGTGGGCTGAGCACACGTCGGTGGCGCCCAACCCGCGGGCAGATCAGTCGTAGGGAACCCAGGTGGTTCGGCCGGTGTTGTTGCGCTGGACGTGGCCGAAGGGGACGTCGGCGAAGTGGACGCCGAAAGCGAGGTCGCCGGTGTCGGCGAGCTGGTTGATCAGCTGGGTGCGGTGGTGTGCGGCTTCGGCGGGGGCGTAGTCGGAGGCGGAGGGCCATTCGGGGTGGCGGACTTGGACGGGGGTGTGGAGTGCGTCGCCGAGCACGATCATGCGTTGGCGGCAGGAGCTGATGGTGAAGGTCATGTGGCCGGTGGAGTGGCCGGGCACGATCGTTGCGCGGACGCCGGGAAAGATGGTGGCTCCGTGAGTGATCAGGCGGGTGTCGGCGATGGTGTCCAGAATCGGTGAGGTCAGTACGCCCGCCTTCGCCCACGCGGGGAAGGTGTCCACCATCGCGGGAGTCAGCGAGCGCCACCAGTTCCACTCGTACTCTCCGATGTAGTGGCGGACGCCGTGGAACGGTGACCTATCGCCGCCGGGCGCCGGGTGCAGCGCCCAGCCGATGTGGTCGAAATGCAGGTGAGTGATCGCGACCGCCTCGATGCCTCGGAGTCCGTCGACGCCGGCGAGGTTGTCGAGCAGCTGTCCGCCGCGCATCGCACCGATCATCGGGTTGGCCGGGTTATCGGGGAGATCGATGGGGCCGACTCCGGCGTCGATGAGCAGAGCGCGGCGTCCGCGCTGGACCAGCAGCGCACCGATGCCGGCGACGAGGTTGCCGTGGTCGTCGAGGTGGTCGCGGTAGGGTGCCCAGTCGGCGTCGGTGGTGTCCGGTAGCCAGCCGCGGGGTTTGAGGGCGACCTGGCCGTCGGGGATGTAGGTGATGCGCAGGCGGCCGAGTCGGATGGTGCGCATGCGCGCCGGACGGCGCAGCCGGTCGTCGGCGCTCCATGATGTGGCGGGTTCGGTCATGACGTTGTGTCCTTTCGAATTTCGCGCGAGAGTGCGTTCAGCGGGGGCTCCGGTGGGTCAGCCGAGGAGGAACCAGGGCCACCAGTGGTTGGTGCCGACGTGGTCGCTGCGGAGGTATGGGGGTGGTGTGGGGTAGCCGGGGCCGTTGCCGCCGCCGTCGAGGCCGCGGCTCCAGTAGTAGGGTTGGCGGGGTTGGGTGCCGCCGGGTTGGTTGATGACCCAGCGGGGCACGGTGGCGAGTTTGTAGCCGATGCCGAAGTAGTTCGACAGGAACCCGACCCCGTGGATCTGGCCTTGGTGGGCCTGGATGGGTGGGATGTCGAACCGGTATTGGGTGGAGGCGTTGGTGAGCACGGTGTGGATGTCGCCGCTGTCCCAATACAGGCTCAGGTCGCCGGTGGTTTCGTCGAATCGGTAGACCGTGACGTAGGCGTTGGTGATGCGCGACCATCCGGCGGGGCCGATGATGAGTCCGACTTGCCGGTATTCGCGGTCGCGCAGGGTGCGGATCATGCCGATTTCGATGGCGCCGGTGGCGGGCCCGTAGAACGGCGGCTGAGAGAGGTTTCCGTTGCCGTCGGGGGTGCGGGCGAGCAGAGCGAGGGGGAAGGTGGTGTCGTCGGTGGCGGTGAGGTTGACCCACAGCGGGATGTCGGTGGGCATCTCGGTGTAGGTGGGGCGTTGTTGGATGGGTTGGCGTACTTCGCGTTTGTGAATGTTCTGGGCGCCGGTGTAGGCGCCGATGACCCCGGAGCGGATGGCGGCTTTGGCATCCTCAGGTGACTGCTGTTGGTATCGGCGGAACGCGCCGAGGTTCCAGGACCCGTCCGGGATCGGCTTATCGGGGGTGGTCACAGCTCGGGTTGGAGCCAGTCCGGGATCACAGGCGGTGCAGGCGGTTTCGCTGCTGGTGCGTGCTGGGTGAGCAGCACGGTGAGTTCGTCACCGTGCTGCAGGAGCTGGCGGATGAGGCGCACCAGGGTGCGGAATCGTTCGATGTCGGTGCGGTCCTGGCTTTCCAGTTCGGTGACACGGGTGCGGAGTTGGCGGACCTGTCCGGCCTGGTGGGCCGTGAATGCGCCGATCACCGTGGCCAGCGCTACCCCGAACGCCTGCACCACCTCGGCGGTGAGCCATCCCACCGCGATCACTGGCCTTCCGGCTTACGGTGCCGACCGACGTAGGGGTCGGTGACCAGGTGTTCCAGGATCACCTGGATCTTGTCTTGCACCTGGGCCAGCGTCTCGGTGACGGCGTCGATCTTGCCGTGTGCCGAGGCGACGGAATCCACCACCGACTTGTCCTCGAGCTGCGGCCAGCCGGTCGGGTCGAGGGTGGGGCCGGGCTGGTGGCGGGAGTCGGGTCCGGCGAGCTGGTCGACCACCCAGGAGGCGTGCATGTCGATCGAGGCCAGTAGGTCGGCGACGGTAACGGGGTTGCCGTCTTTGTTGATGACGATGTCGGTGAGCTGCATATCAGGTTCCTTTCTGAACAGGCGGGCGAGCTGGTCTCGCCCGCCGCGCACGGCATTGACGTCGATGAGCTGGCCGCCGATCGCCGCAGTGGAGGAGAACTGGAGGATGTCGATGTGCTTGCCGCCCATCGCCTCCCAGCCGGAATGGTCATCCCCGGGATAGAGCAGGTGGGCGGGGCCGGTGCCGGTGACGTAGTGGCTGTTCCAGATCCCGACAGGCAGCCCGGACAGGTCGGGTGCGCCCATGTGCTCGCGCCAATACCAGCGCGGCAGATACACCGGCAACAGCGCGAACCCGCGGGCGCGCACGGCGTCGGCGCGGGCGAGCAGATCGGCGAGGCTGGGTGTGCCGTGGTCGTCTTCGTAGTCGAGCTGAATCGGCACGCTGGTGTCGCCGATGTAGTCCAGGGCAGCGTCGGCCTCAGTGTCGGGGTGGGTGTCGAGGCGGCAGTAGATGTAGCCACCCCAATACTCGAAGTGGGCGGCCATCTGCTCGCGAGCGCGGGGCCAGAACGGATCACGCCAGGTGCCTTCGACCACCTTGTGGGTGGCAAAAGCAATGCCTTCGGCGGCCGCGCACGCAAAGTCGAAGGCGTCCTGGTTGTTGCTGACATCGATACCGAACACCGTCATCGGCGCTCCTTCCGGTGATGGGTAGGCCGCGCCCGCCAGCAGCGGCAACGGGTCGAGGACCTCGGGTCCCGGTGGGCTGAGCACGTGGCGGTGCCACTCCAGATGCAGATGCGGCGCGACACCGCCGTTGAAGGCTCGATCGGGTTCGATGACCGCGACTTGCTGTCCGGCCTGAACCCGTTGCCCCACAACGGCTTGTGGGCGGACGTGGCCGTAGACGGTGGTGCCCCCACCGTCGGCGTCGGGGTGGTCGATCACCACCCATTGCCCGAACCCGCGGGCCGGACCGGCGCGCACGACGGTGCCGCCCTGGCAGGCGTAGACAGGTAGCCCGGCTGAGCCGCCAGGCCAGCCGATATCGACACCGAAATGGAAGCGGCCCTCACGCGGCCCGAACGGTGAGGTGATCACATGGCCGCCTTGCAGCGGCCAAAAGCGTGCAGACATACGAAACCCCCTGGAGTGGAGTGATTTTGGTTCAGACGTTCTGATAGCGCGACAGGATCGCCGGGCGGGCTTTGCCGAGGTGGCGTTCGATGGCCAGCACGCGTTCGCGTTCCTCGGCGTCGGCACGGCGCAGGTAAGTCAGGACGGCTTTGACGCTGCGGCGGGTCGGATCGAACAGCGGTGGTGGGTCGTTGGATGCCGTCGCCTCGGTGGAGACCGCGGTGGTGACCGGCAGCATCGGCGTTGGCGGTTCATCGGGGACGGTGCCGGTCAGCCCGAGCGCGGCCGCCAGCTGCTGACGTTGCCGCAGCGGGAGTTCGGCGACGAACTGGCGGATATCGAAGACCTCTTCGGGGTCGGGGTCATCGATGTCGGCCCAGGTGCCGGGCGAGACCAGCCAGTGCGGGTCACCGGCACGCGGCGGCCGATACTTGATCACCGGGTCTGCGACCGGGCGTGCACCGCAGTCCCACAACCGGCGAGAGACCGCCCGCAGGTGCTGGATCGGCAGCAGCAGCGGCGCACCCTTCGACCCGGGGAGCCCGACCAGCATCCATAGGAAGGCTTCTTCGGGGTCGCTGGGGTCACAGTTCTCACGGGTGGGGAACTGCCCGTCAGATGACATCGGTAGATCACCTGACCTCGGGTTGTGCGGAACAGTTATCCCCAGCGCTTATGCCGAACTCGTCGGACTACGGTGTGGTTTCGACTTCGAAGGCCGAAGAAGTCGGCGCGCGGGGCCTCCGACCTGCGGAGAGGTAACCGAGTCGTGTGCCCGTCGAGTGTGTGGTGGGATCGGGCGGGTGAAGATCCGCCAGTACTGCTATTTCTCGGTCAAGAGCGTGTCGCTGTCCGCGGCGGATGTAACCACGCGGCTAGGGATGGAGCCCGACAAGGTGCTCGTCATGGGAAGCCGCTCGCCCGAACGGGTTCTTCCGCGCTTTCATGCCTGGAAGATCCTCCGCCGCAGCGATGAGAGCGTCGATGACCAGATTCAGCATCTGGTGAATCGGCTGGAACCGGTTCGTGGCGCACTGGTCTCTCTTTGCGCCGACGACAATGTCAGCCCAGTGATACAGGTCGTGCGTCATTTCGGTGATCCAGATGGCGTCCAAGGCGCGCCCGGTGGCACTGCATTGGATCAGGCTCAGCATTGGCCTCGACCGCTGGGATGGCATCTGTCGCTGTCGGTGCTGGACTTCATGGTGTCGACGCGAACCGAGCTCGACGTCGACGAATACGACTCAACCGATGATTTGGATCGATAGCTTGACAGCCAGCGGCGATAGTCGTTCAGAGGTTCACGCTAGCTGGACGGGTCGCGAAGCCGTTTGGCTACGCTGGTGAATTCCGAGGTAGTTCATCGGCGAACCGTGGCGTCGGTTGAGGGCTCTGTGATCGATTGATATCGGCGAAATATGACGTCGTGGACCGGTGTGTCCCATCAGCTCGGCGTGGCTGTTGAACGTACTGAAATACCGATTACCGTGCGTCATCCTGATGCTTCCGGCCTGCGAGCGGTGCGATCGTGCTGCTGGTCCGCCAGCCCCGCCGATCGTCGCGAACTACCATCGGTACGTTCGGATTCAGGGAGGGAGTTTCGGTGATTGGTCGCGAAGCGTTGCGTGGAATCGTTCTCGAAGAGGTGCTGGCGCGGCTACTACAGGACAACGGTTACAAGCTCCTCGTGTCCGAGCATCAGGATCCCGATGCGCTCAAGCAGGCCAAGCACGGATTGCTCGTACGTGGGCGCGGCGGCGAGCATCAAGCCGACGTCATCGGCGAGCTCGACCTACCTGTGCCGTTCTCCCTTCCACTGCGACTGTTCGTCGAAGCAAAGTTCACCAACAAGAAGGTCGGAATAGCGGTGGTGCGCAACGCCCACGGCACCATCCACGACGTCAACGAGCAGTACTCGCCCTTCTCCTCGGGCGTGCACTCGGTGCCGATCAGGCGGTACCAGTACCGCTACACCTTGTTCTCGGCCAGCGGGTTCGCTCCAGAGGCGCAGCGATACGCGCTGGCCCAACAGATCTCGCTCGTCGACTTGTCGGGCTCTGGCTTCGCAGAGCTTCGCGCGCTAGTCAGCGATATCGCTGACACCACACGCGATCTCGCGATTACGCACCAGATCAACCGCTTCCCTGTTGGGCAAGTGCGCGCAGCCCTCCGGGGCGCATTGGGCACATGGACCGGAGGATTCGAGACACCCGCTGAGAACGACGAGACAGACGCACAGGACGAGTGGATCCCGGACAAGGAGGTATCGCCCTATATGACGGTGGGTCGCATGCCTGGCAATCGAAGTTCGCAGGTGCTTCCACACGCCCGGCTCATGACGATCGTGGCTGACATGCACAGCGAACGGCTCGGTGACTTGATCGTCGGGTTTCCCTCCGCGCCCTTCATTCTGGTTCTGAGGATCGAGTCCAGGGCAGACTTCAGGACCTATCTCGACCGGTACCCCGGCTCGGAGATCCCCGTGCACATCGAGTTCGCTCATCGTGGAAAACACGACGGCGACTGGGTCATCGTCCCCACTCATGGTTCGCCGCAGTTCCGCTTGATTTTCGCGCTGCCGGAACTGCTCGCTGACTGGCTGCTCAACAGCGACGGCCCCGCAGCACCGCGGGTGCGCGACATCAAGCGAGGCATGTTGTCCTCGATCGTCGTCTTCCAAGGCAACCGACTCCTGCGCCTGCTGTACCAGCCGCACCGCCGCCGGTGAGTCCGACACGTCGGCGGACAAGGCGCAGCTACGAGTGTGCATCCTGCGGATTCGCGGACGCTGTCAGGCCAGTACTCCGAGCTCGTGTACGCCGGAGACGAGGTCGGTAACCATGTCCAGGGTGCGTTGGCCGCGGTCTTTGTTGCTGGTCGGATCCCCGATGACCGGCCGCCATTCGGGGAACATCTCGCGGTCCCAGGCGAGGGTGAGTTCGCGGACGCGGTCGATGCGGATGGTGTAGGTGTCATCGCCTGGTGCGGTGGCGCCGATGCGGTCGCCGAGGAACCAGTGCCCGTCTTCTCCGATGACGTAGGGTGCGCCGTCGCGGACGGTGATCTCGTGCGAGAACCAGGAGCGGGTGTCGTGGAAGCCCTTGCGCAGGGCCATCATCGCGGCGATCGTGTAGGCGCGGCCGGGTGAGTCGGCCATGTATTCGAAGAACCGCGACCATCCCGAGTTGTGTTCTCGCGCTCGCGATTTGACCGCGTGCCAGGCGAGCAGCGTCCCCTGGTACAGGGGGCGGAGCAAACTGTCGGTTGCGCCGCCCACTGGCGGGAGCACCAATGCGGCCGCCAGGAGATCGCCGGCCATCTGGATCCCGGCTGAGAGACCTTCGTCGGCAGGTTCGGGTTGTGGGTGCCCCACCCCCTGTTGCGGGGTGGGGCACCCACGACCCCCGGCATCGAGGACCCTCCGGTCACGACTTGCACTGCGGTGGAGGCGGTCTCGGTGAACTTGGAGGTCTCGATCCCGGCGTCCGGGGCGTCGAAATACACCACGAATGGTGTCGTGACGTGGGTACGACGGTTACCGCGTTCCAGGTAGTCGGCGGGGGTGACCGGGTCGATGATGGCTTCTTCGACGCTGTCGATGAAGTCCTCGGAGAACCGGGCCACGGTGCGCACCAGTCCGTCGAAGGGGTTGCCGCCTCCGGAGGTTTCGCTGTAGTAGCCCGAGGAGTTCACGAGGTCGATGACCAGTGTCCCGTGCCGCAGCCTGGGTGCGCCGGGCCACGGTGGTGGGTCGCCTTCGAGCCAGCGACGGCAGCGCACCGACAGTTCCGCGTCGGCGAGGATGTCGCGGGCCATGTCGTACCAGTATTTGAACCGCGAATGCGGTGTAGCCCAGAGTGTTCCGGCGGCGAGGTCTTCGGCGAAGCTGGTCGGGGCGACGACCACCGACCACTGCGACATGTCCAGGCCGAGTGCGGCGAGCCAGGACGCGGGGTCGAGCGGGTCGTCGGGCAGCTGCCAGCCGTGCTGCTGGGTTTGCTCGCGCAGCACGTTCAGGAACAGCGGCAGCTTGAGTGCCCAGCGGGCTGGTCCGGGGACTGGGCCGAAGGTCCTGGGTATCTGAACTGAGGCGTCGAAGAAGGGGTTTGACCAGATCAGATACGACTTGCAGTGCTGGAAGTCGTCGACGAACCGCAGCGTCAGGACCTGGGTGCCGTCGGCGCGGCGTTCGATCGAGTGGTCGTGTAGCCGTCCGGACCAGCGGGAGCCGGGTGCTTTGTCGCAGGTGATGTGGATGTTGCGGCCTTCACCGGCCTCGACGCGGGCGCGGGTGCGCCACACCCACTTCGCCAGTGGATCGTCGAGGGGGATTTCGACCAGGGCGGTGCCGGTGTCGTTGTCGATCCAGGTGAACTCGGCGCGGTATTCCGAGCAGACGAGCCCGGCGAGTCGCCAGTGTCCGTCCCACAAACGGACGAGTGGTTCAGCGCGGCGGTCGAGGTCGTCGGCTTGATCGGCGGCGAGAGTGGCTTGCCATATGGCCTCGCTCTGCTCGGCCAGCGACAAGCTGTCCAGGTTGACGCTCATCGCAGCCCCCAGGCGCGGCTCCACAACCGTGGTTGCCGCAGTTCGGCGCGGGCACCACCGGCAGGGGCGTCGGTGACGCTGATCGGCAACAGGGTCGGCGGGGTTCGGGGCGGGATGCGGTGCATGAAATGCAGCCCGCCGAGTCGACCGATGAGGTTGGTGCCGTTGAGGTCCCGGACGTAGAGGCGGGCGGGGTCGAGGTCGATGCGGGCACCGCCTTCCCGGTCGCCGAGCATCGGCATCTCGATCATGCGGGTGCCGTACCGGCCTCCAGGGGTTCGCCGATACTTCTTCCCGATCCACGACACATCGGGGACACGCCACTTCCCGCGGGTGAGCAGCCACTTCTGAGCCATTTCGAGGTCGGTGGGGTTGGAGACCTCGATGAACCCCTCACTCGATCCCGCCCCGGTTTCCCAGGAGGTGACCTTCATGGGTTCTTCCCACATCGGCTGCGCGGCCGTGACCGCCATTGGCACAACCGATTTGCGCAGTAGGTGGGGGTCGCGTTCGGACTCGAACTCGATGCTTTTGTCGAGTGCGAGCCACAGCCAGCGGGTGGAGCGTTCGGTGCTGATCTGCAATTTCGTCAACGTGGCGTCGGGGTCCCAGGCGTCGAGTTCGTAGTCCCAGGCGTTGCGCCACGCCGAGTCCCGCTGCTCCCATTCCTCGGGGTCGGCGCCGTGGATGTTGACCGCGAAGGTGATGTCCCGCTTGAGATACCGTTTGCCCTGGTAGGTCGCGCCGCGCTGGTAGACCGAGGACTTGTAGCTGGTCGTGACCGGGGCGTCTCCGATCCCCTTCGGGCTCGTCGCCAACGTGATCACGTCCCGATCGGCGTCGGGGCCGTTGATGATCCAGTGCGAGTCATCGACGCCGAACACTTCGACAGCAACGGAATCTGGGTGTACCAGCAGCGTTATCGCCTCCTGGCGGTGTATTGCAGAGCCCGCAGATCAGCGATCTGCTGTGCACGGCGGTAGCCCTCGTCGATGTCACGGGTCTGCACGGTGATGTGGGTGGAGTTGTCGACGTTCGACACCGGTCCCGCCGTGGGAGTGGGTGTCGGCGCGGGTGGCGGAGCGACCTGGCTCATCAGCGACTGGTAGTCGGCGGCCCCGGCCGCGCGAGCGGCGCGGGTGGCTTCGAACACTTCGTAGGAGCGCCGGTAGTCGTCGAGTGCTCGCGCGCGGTCGGAAGTGAGCAGGTCCGGGGCGCCGACGACCGACAGCGCGTCATCGAGCTGACCACCCAGGAACTCTTCGCCCGCAGTGGTGAACCGGTCGACAGCGTTGGCGCTCAGGGTTTCCCAGGTGTCCAGACCCAGCCCGGTGCGGGCCGGGTCGGAGAGTCCGCCCTGGGTTTGGCCGGGGACCGGTAGAGCGAGGGAGTCGATCAGTTCCCGGAACCAGCGCCATTCCTCGTTGGTGAGGACCGCTTCGGGCTCGCCGGAGGTGTTCCAGCCGAGCGTGCCCGGCTCCCACACTCCCCCGTTGTCGTAGCCGTGCCCGTGCCCCCACTGCTCGGACAGGTCCATGCCGTAGCGGGCTTTGTAATACCTGAGTGCGGCGACCATGTTGGCGAAAGGGTCACGCCGGTCGTTAGGCAGGCTCGGATCGCGGTAGGCGGCAAAGGTTCCCGGAATGATCTGCAACAACCCGACACCCGCCGCCTCGCCGGTGCCGTTGATGTCGACGATCTGCTGGGCGATGCCAGGATTACCGCCGGACTCGGATTGAATCTGGGAGAGCATGATGTCGACCTGGGCCGGGTCGAAGCCCTCTCGTTTGAGCGCTTCGAGCGCCAGCGTCCGCCACCGCTGCACCGCCTCCCCTGGCGGCAGCCCCGGAGTAGTCGAGCCACCCGCCGACGCGGCGTGCCCGCCAATCAGCTGAGCGGCGGACTCGCTGACTTGGCGCAGCAGCGCGGCGGGGACTTGCCCGATACCGCCGCCGAAGTCCGGGATCGCGTCGGCCAGCGCTTGCACTGGGGTGAGGAACAGCTCGGCGATGCGGTCGCGCAGGCTGCTGGTGACGCGGTCGAAGCGGTCGGCCGCCCAGTCGGTGACCGACCCGAACAGCCCGCCACCATCGCGGAATCGGGGAAGGTGCCCGGCGAGGGCGGCGCGGCGCAGGTGCAGCATTTCGGTGTGTCCGCCGACGGCGTCGACTTCGGCGCCAGTCCAGACATGCTCATCCCGCGACAGCAGCGCGGGCACCGAATCCGAGATTCGCGAGCCGGGGCCGGTGATCTGGCCTTCGACGGCGGGGCCGCCGGTGGCGCGGCGGGCGACCGGGATCAGCGGCACGTCACCGGCCCATTCGGGCAGGACCGGTAGGACGATGCGGATGGCGTTCCACGCGCCGCGGAAGCCGCCGTTGACGACGTGCTCGATCACCCAGTTGATCGGTGCGGCCATCCGGTCACGCAGCCCGTCCCAGGCGTCGCCGATGCCGGAGACAATGCCCGACACCCGTTCCCGCAGCGCATCCAGCGAGTCCCCGAAATTGCTCAGATCCAGCACTCCGCCGAGCAAAGCGTCAGGGAGCCGATCGGCCAACCATTCCCGGATCCACCCGAACGCCTCGACCACCAGGCCGATCGTGTCGATCAACGTGAACAGCGCGCCCTGAAAGATGTTCAGGCTGGTCACATCTCGCAGCCAGTCCAGAAACTCATACAGCTTTTCGGCGGCGCGCCCAATCCCCACCGCCAGGTTGGCGAGGTTGGTGACGGTGGTGCGGATGTCTTCCCAGAACGACCGCATCGTTTGGCGGCCTTCGGGTGAGTTCAGCCAGGCCGAGAACCGGTCCAGGTTGGCGACCATCGAATCGATCATCGACTCGCCCGACGGTTCGGCGGTGTCGAGCAGACCCCCGAGCGCGGAACCGATGGAGGTGACCAGGTCCCACACCCGGCCGAGTGCGTCGATGGACTCGCGCAGGAAGTCGCGGAACCGGTTCTGCCCATCTGCGCTTTCGGCCCAGGCCCGGAAGTCGGCCATGGATTCGGCGAAGCCGCGGGCGGCGCCGGGCAGGAACTCCGAGCCGACACCAGCCAGCGACAACAAGCCTTGGAGGAGGTCGTTGACACCGGCGAGCAGCGGGCCGATCGCGGCCTGGGCGTTGGTGAAGATCTTCTCCAACGTGGCCCCAGTCGCTGGGGACGCCAGATCGGCCAGGATGTCGCGCACCCCGGCGTTGATCACTGCGGCGATGCCCGCCAGGCCCTCGCGGACGCGGCCGAGCTGGGCATCGGCCAGGCCGACGACGGAGTCGGCGAGGCCGGTGAACAATGGTTCTTGGACCGCCATCCGGAAGCTGGTCCACTGCCCGCCGAGCCCGCGGATGGTGGTGACGAACTCCTGCGCCGACGGCGACAGTCGCGACATCGCCCGGTTGAATGCTTCGACCGCTGGGGAGGCTTGGGTGGCGGCCGCGGCTACGGCGGCTCGCGCGTCGGCGAGCCCTTGTTCGGCGTCGGCGAGGCGTTCGCGGGCGGCGACGACCTCGTCGCTGTCCTCGATCCCTTTGGCTTGGGCGTCGGCGGCTTGTTCGTCGATGTCGGCGCGGCGGGCGCGGGCCTCGAGCAGCGCTTGTTCGGCGGCGGCGATGCGCTGGTTAGCGCGCACGTACTCGAGCGGATCGGTGGATTGCAGCTGTGCGAGGTCGCGGCGAGCCTCGGCGATCGACAGCAGCGCATCGCCTTCGTTCAACGCCGCACCACGGGCTTGCAGCTCGAGGTCACGCAGCCGGCGGGCCGCGTCGGCGTAGGCGGTGTTGAGATCGGTGCGGGCGCGCTCGACACCGCGGGTGGCCTGCTGCTCGCCACGCTGAGCTGCGGCGACCGCGCGGGCTTGGCTGGCGGCGTCGCGGCCCGCGGATTCCGACATCTGCCGTGCCGCGGTGAACGCCGCGCTGACCCCGGAGACACCGACGGCGATCGCCGCGATCCCGGAGGCCGCGGCCGCTGCGGCCGCGGGCAGCAAGGCGAGGGTGCCTGCGGCTTGGGCGGCGACAGCGACGAGCGGGAACAGCGATCCGACGATCAACGCCAGCACCGCGACTTTGAGCGCGGTGACCGCCGCCGACGCCAAACTCATGGCGAGGTTGAATTGGCCGAGACCGGATCCTGTGGGGCCGAGCTGGTTTCGGAGTTGGGCCAGCAGGGCCAGTAGCAGCATCAGCTGGGCGTGGTCGAAGGTGATGCGGATGTTGATCGACAGGTTCCGAAACGGAGCGAGCGCGGTGTGCAGGCGTGTGGCGAAGCCGGTCATGTCCGGGATCACCCGCACACCGATGCTCGGTTCCCGTCGCCACGACAAACGCGTGCGCAGCAGCTCGCTGAACTCGCTGAGATCGGGAACGACCCTCAACCCGTAAGTGATTTGTACGCGCTGGAGCTGGATGCGGATCTGGTTGACGAAGTTGCGGGCCAGCTCAGGGAAGACAGTGAGCCGAGCAGAGCCCGCGGAATACGCTTGCGCCACCGGCTCACCCGCCTGTCTAGGTCTGCACCCCCAGGCGTGCGAGGACGTCGAGGACCTGGTCGCGGTCAGCGCGGGCACGCGCTTGGGCTTCAGCGGTCATCGGTCGTGGCTCCGGCGGCAACGGCGCGGCCGGGCGCTCGGCGAACACCGAGGCGACCACGCGAATGAGTTCCTTGGTGACGTCGATGTGCCGCAACGCCAGCAGCGCGGGAAGGTCATAGTGCAGCGGTGAAAGAGGCTGCGGCTCAACGGCTTCGCTGTCGTCCTGTCGGGCGCGTAGTTCGCCGAGTTCGGGGTCCATCAGCAGCGCGGCCTGGTAGTGCGACCACATCGGCAATCGCCGCAACAGGCGGAGCAACTGCGACCACGGGCGCTCGCCGCGCATGTAGTCGAGCAGGTCCCAGCCGCGGGTGAACAGGTCGGCCTCGATCTCCTCACCGCGCTCGTCGATGAGGAGCACGAGGCCCGTCAGCCCCCCGGTAACTCACCTGCCTGCTTGGGATCGGGCAGGGCGTTGAAGTGGCGGTTGATGGCGTCGAACAGTGGCCACAGCACCTCGGCGGGCTCCTCGCGCACCACCGCCCACACCGCGTCGAACCCGTCCCCGCACAGGGCTTCGAACAACTCCCGGATCCGGCCCACGGGCATGTCCTGCCCATCCAGCAGCGCGGCCAACGTCAGCACTTGCCACACGGTGTCGGGTTCGTGGATCGGTGTGGCCGGGGTCGTGCCGTCGAACATGTAGGGCGGCTTGCGTTTCTGTTTCCGGGTCGCGCGGGCTTCGTCGCGCATCTGCAACCACGTCGACTTCTCGGGCGCGCTGACGTCGGTGTTCTTGCGGCGGGCTTTGCGGCGTCGTGAGGTTGCCATGTCAGGTCGCCTTTCCTGTGCCGATGGTGAAGCCCATCGGGATCACCAGGTCTCCGATGCCGGGCCCGCACAGGACGTTGCGCAGCGAGTAGCCGAGCTTGTCGTCGACGGTGGCCTTGACCGTGATCGGCCAGGAGGCGATGTTCTCGGCGTTCCACTGCTGCTGGCCGACCTCGGTCACACTGGCGCGCGGCATCACCCGCAACACCCACTTCTCCCGCGCGCCGACACCGTCGACGAACAAGAAGATGATCCGGTAGTGGATGGTGTCGGGTGAGGTGGGTTCGTTCCACGACAGTTCCTTGGTCACCGGGTCGGCCTGCACGTCGGCCAGGCTGCGCCCCGAAACCAGCTCGAGGACTGGTCGTTTGAACTCCTGGGCGGTGAGGGTGGCGCTCATGTCGCGTTTGACGATGTCGGAGCGGGTCGGTTCCAGCCACCCCCAGCTCTCGGTCTCCGAGAGCTGCTGTTCGGGCCGGAACTGCGGGCCACCGGACTTATCGATCAATCCGAGCGACGAGAAGCCCTGCAAGGACTGAAATTTGGCGTCCGCGCCTGCAGTGAACGCGATCGGCACCGGCACCGACATCGGCGCGAGCAGCACCGCGCCTTTGAGTGGTTTGAGCAGCAGGTCCTTGTTCGCGTCAACGATCTGCTCGAACGTAGCTACTGCCATAGATACCTCCTAAAATTCGCTGGTTGGCGATGGTTTCAGGGCCGGCGCCCCCTCGGGTACCTGATGACTTTCACTTGCCGGTCAGTGGGCTTGGTCGGCGCTCACCTGTCCGCGTAGCGGGCTCGGCCAAGCAAGAAGCCGGGATGTCCTCAGCTCACGGCAGATTCGGCCACCGATAGGGAACGCGGCGGATACTATCGACGCCAGCATTGTCAACTGTGGCCCTGTACGCAGGGTCTCGGTGGAGGAGGGGTTTCGTGCATTCGGAATCGGCTTCAGAGGCGAGGATAATTGTCGAGGGGCAGGATGCGGATCTGGAGTCGTTGCGTACATGGTTGCGGCGTGAGCCCGAACTCCGGGGGAAGGTCCGAACAGTCACGGGCCCGGTGCCGACGGAGGCGATGGGAGCGTTGGCCGAGCTAGCAGTGGCGTTGGCAGCGACCGCTCCCATCGCCACTGCTCTTGCCCGGTCCATACCGCCATGGTTGTCACAACGGACCATCGGGCGAACGGCGGATCTCACTGTGACGGTAACTGGGCCCGACGGCAGGAAGGTCTCGCTGTCCGCGAAACGCGTCGCCGATCCGGAATCACTGCTACGGGAGGTTCTGGAATCTCCCGATACACCATCTGCGCCCGATGAGGCCGGCACTGAAAATGACCGGTGAATACCCTGATGTGCGCTTGCCTTCCCCTGAGGGTTCGTACGCAATCTTAATCGGCACTAGCACATATCGATACAGCGGCCAACCTCCCACACTGACTGAGTTGCCCGCTGTCCGGAACAACCTCAGCGAGTTGGCGTCTATTCTCTCCGATCCCCACTTCGGCGGGTTGCTACCTGATCATATCCAAGTAGTGCTGGATCCCACCGATATCGGCGTCGTATACAGGGCCGTCCGTTCGTACGCGAAGATGGCGACAGATACACTGATCGTGTACTTCGCGGGACACGGTTGCATCGGAGGGTTCCGTGACGAGCTGTATTTGGCGCTAACGACTACCGATCCTGACGAACTGAGCGTCAGCGGCTTCGCATATTCTCACATACGAGAGATCTTGCTCGACAGCATCGCCCTGAACCGAGTAGTGCTCCTGGACTGCTGTTTCAGCGGGCAGGTTATCGACGCCATGTCCAACGACTTCGTCGGCGGGCAGATCGGCATCCGGGGCACGTACGTTTTGACAGCAGCCCGAGACAATGGAATCGCAAAAGCTTTTCAGGGTGCACACTTTACCGCGTTCACCGGCGAGCTTGTCCGCCTCCTACGGTCTGGCGTGCCAGGGGCGCCTGAATTTCTGACGTTCGGCATGATCTATCGGGAGTTGCTGCGAGCCACAATAGAAAACAATCTCCCCACGCCCGGGCAGCAGAACACCCATACCGTCGACTCTCTTGCGATAAGCCGCAATGCTCATTACTCGGTAAAGGTTCCCCGCGCGGCGCCGGTCACCAGCACTCATCACCACCCGACACCGTCAGCATCGAAAACACTGGAATCACCTGCCCGACAGAGTGTCCTTTCACACGGTTTACAGACGGGTAGGCCACGCCGACCAATATCTGATCTGGGAAGAATATCGGCTAGAGCGATACGACAACACCCAGGACGCATCATTTTCCCTGTTGCTCTCGGCCTCTTTTTCGCTACAGTGATTCTCAGCCTTCAGCTAGAGGCCAGATGGCATAATTCCTGGGGAAGAACCATTTCATTGGCGGTTATCGACGGCGGACTTACGCCGACGCCAATTTCGCCGGCAGCCCAGATATCGACTACGCTATTTTTCTTCTCCGCATATAGCCCCGGACTGTTCGCATTTGTAGTGCATCTGAGTGCCACCGGGGCATTGATTTTCTACTTTGGTGACGATATCTGGCGCGCATCGGGGCGCCTGATAGCCGGTGTAGCAGATCGAACAAAACGAGGCTTCGAATACCGCATAGGTCTTTCGCTCGCGCTCGGGACGGCGGCATCGGCCGCAGCACTGCTCGCGTTAGGGCATCAGATCGATGCTCTGGATATCGATCGACAATCGACCGCGATATTGATGATCGGCATAGCGGTGATCCTCGGCATCAGTGAAGCAAGCGGACGAAAAGCGCGCGACCTCAGCGAAATAAATTTCCGAGATGTTGGCATATTCGTCGCCGTGCAACCCATTGCGCTCACAACGGGAGCATCGTTTGCGCTCACACTTGCCGCAGCTCTATTTCTCGGATTCACGAGACAGGCCGCACTCCGATACTCACTATTGGTCGCAACATGTACTGAAGCATACTGGCAGTCCAAATTCTGGTTGGCAATGCTATCTCTCGACAAATCCGCCAAGAGCTACATACCCGAGTGGCCACATGTGACGGTAGCGTTGATTATTTCATTCATCTGCGCGTACGCCGCAATCGCATTAATGTTGCGGTATTCGGTACGTCACACATTCTATCCTTTCGTTGTATACGGGATCGCATTCGGGGCGGCGGTGCTGGTCGCGGTGAATATCGGCCACGGAATGATCGATAGATATCTGGTGAGCGCTCAGTGAAGTCTGGAGATCGACCGGTAGACAGACAGGGCATTAACTACATTGCACGGAACGTCAGTTGATACACCGCCGTCAATCGTCGGTCGGTCGGATCAAGTGACGGGCCATCCTGGCCGCCGGTGATCTCGCGGGCGGTGTCGATGAGAACGTCACCGGCGAGGGTGCCGCCGGATTCGGTGATCCGCTGGCGGCACGCTTCCTTGATCCGTTCGGCCTGCTCGTCGGTGTCGGCGTAGGTGTCCACGCGCACGATCGGGCGATCGGTGATGCCGTCCTCAGCACCGCCGATGCGGCGGACAACGGTGTAGGGCAGTCGTTGTCCGGGTCGTCTGCTCTTGACGGTCGGGACGATCGGGGTGAGCAGGGTGATGAGCACTTCGTGCACGTTCGGGTAGGTAGGCATCACAGCAGTCCGTCGATGCTGTGGAGGAAGTCGGCCATGACGTGCTCGGCCGGGTTGTGGCGGGTGCCTTCCTCGCGGTAGCGGGCGTAGTGGCTGTAGGCGTAGACGACGCCGTATTGGTGGCCGCCGCCGGGGTCGACGTAGCCGGTGACGGAGCTGGCGTTGTGGCCGGTGCGCCGGTGGGAGTGGGTGCGCCAGTAGTCCGCGCCGAGGTCCACGAGCGTCTGAAGGGTTTGGCGGGTGTCCTCGCCGGTGCCGACGGCGAGATCCAGGGTGTTGCCGTCGGGGTCGTAGTCCACACCGATTCTCCTTCCGGGGGTTCAGAATCCGCGGGCGATGCGGAATCGGTGGCCGGGTGACCAGCCGGTGAGCGGGTTACGCGGCGTGAGGATCGCTCCGACGATGCGGAAGGGTTGGCCGTCGACCTTCACGCGGTCGGTCGCGCGGATATCGGACCCGAGCGGCGCGGTGAGTTGGGCGGCGATGGTGATCATTTCGCCGTTTAGGTATTCCTCGCTGGTGGTCCAGGAGATCGGGCAGGGCCCGATGGTGTGGCTGGGGCGGGCGTAGCGGTCCAGGAGCTGGCCGTCGGGGTCGCGCAGGTCGCCGTAGGCGTCGGGCTCGCCTTCGCGGTAGACCTCGACCATCACCCCGAACGGATATTCGGGTGCTTCGTCCATCAGCAGATGAGGGGCCGTCCGCTGGCCAAACCCGCGTTGCGGAGCACGAGAACCACTTCGTGGCACAGGTTCTCGGAAGCGCGACGGATCGCCTCGGGATCGGGCAGGCGGTAGGCCACCGACCCGCCGTCGACGGACTGACTGGCGACCTGCACCCGCAACGCGCTCGTGGAGGGTTTGATCCTGGCCTCCACCCACGCCACGACCTGAAGGCACGTGGCTTCGCGCAGGGCCTGGCGAAGGTCAGGGTCTGACGGCAATCCGGACGGGGTGATGTCGTAGAGGTCGTTGCTGGTGATGTCGCGCACACGCGTCGACGCCGAGGCGATCAGTGCGGCGGCGTCGGCGGGGACGGGGTCCAAGCGTCCGGTGAGATCGCTCGGGGTGGCGTAGACGAGCATCACGCAGCCGCCTGGGCTTTCGGGGCGTCCTTGCCGGCGGTGCGCTTACCGGTCGCGGAAGCGGTGCCGGCAGGGGTGCTGTCGTCAGGGGTGGTGCCGCCTTCAGGGGGTGTAGCGGGCTCGGCTGCCGGTGCCGGGGCACTCGCGTGGGGTCCCTTGAGCAGGACGGCGCGGTCAGGGTCGAGGCACTTGACGCCGTAGAGGGTGTCGACGGAGATGACGGTGGTCTTGTGCCGGATGTCGTAGTCCATGGCCACCCGCATCGACAGACCCTTGTACTGGACGGTGAAAACCTCGGCACCGGGCGGCAGCTCCATCGGCGCGGAGGCAAACGCAAATGCGGTGGAGTGGAAGGCCACACCGACTTCGGTGGTGGGATCGCCGAGTGCCGGGTTTGGGGCGGGTTGGCCGACGTTCTGGGTCCAGAAGGCGTCGAACCCGACGATCTGCTGCCCGATGGAGCCCTGGCGCAGCGCGGCGGTGGAGTTGCTCTTGTCGGCGTGCAGCAGCAGCGGCTTGCCCAGCCAGCGGGCCTTGGTGGTCGGGCCGACCACGGCGCGGCGGCCGGGTGCCGGGACGCTGTTGATGTCGAGCAGCCGTCCGGCTTCGATCAGGTTCTCCGGGTTCTCCCATGCCAGCCCGCTGCCGGTGTCCATGGGTTCGGCGCCGCAGTGCTGGGTGACCTCTCGGCGCAGCGAGAGGATGTCGCGGTCGACCTTTTGGGAGATGGCTTCCATGGCCGGGCGCAGGATCTGTTCGTCGAAGTTCTCGATGTCGAGGGTGAGTTCTTCGGTGGTGACTTCGACCGAGACGTCGGCGATGGTGTCGAGGACGACGGGGATCTTGGATTCGGTGGTGTCCTGGATGACGATGCCGCGCTCACGGTCGAAGGTGGTTGCTTCGAACCGCGGGGGGCGTTTGACGTTGACGGTGTTGCCGACTTTCTGTGGGCCGAAGTCGCTGGAGACGTCGCGGTAGACCAACGGCAGCATGACCGTGAGCTCATAGAGGTTGGCCAGACTGCGGCGCGCGAGGATGTCGGGAGTGAGGAATGTGTTGGACACAGCGGTCTCCTGTGAATTCGAGTTCTGATTCGATATCTACGGAGTGGAGATCAGCGACGGCCTCCTCGGAACCGACCGGGTGCGGCGCCACCGTGTTAGGCCAGGTGGCCTTCGACGCGTACCTATCGGTGTTCTACGCGCGCGACGGCCTGCCCACGGTGGGCGTTCCGCCAGGTCAGCGTCTACCGCCCGTACGATGAACCGGGGCGGCTGCGGGCCGTGGTGATCACGCGTGCTGGCACCCGGCGACAGCACTCGACCATGTCGGTGTGCCTTTTGTGGCCGATCATGCAGAAACTTAGAAGTAGGTCGGCGAATGCATCGCGCTGATCGGCAATGCATCTCGCGATACATCGTTTCTCTTGCGAGCGTGGAGGGATGTGACAGGTGGATCGCTCAGCGGAAGGCGAGCCCCAGCAGGCCAAAAATCTTGGCCTGCGGCGTCTGCTGCCAGAGGACAGAATCACGTGGCCGGTGCTGGTGGCTGGGGCTGTGGGGATCGTGTTCGCGTTCCATCGGTTGGCGATCTCGATGTTCTATTTCCGGCTGGGTGTCACGCCGGAAGAGGTCGGGGTCGGTGCAACCGCTATTGCTGTTGAACGCTCAGTGCTGATATTGGGTTTGATTTCGGTGGCGATGGCCGTATTGATGTACGTGTACGGGCGCGTGCTTGTCGCCGGCATGTGGCTCGAACTTCGTGGCACCATGCAATCGCTGTATTCGGCTGGGGGTAATCGCAAGGTCGCCTTGTGGTTTCTTCATCGCGCTGCGGTCGTCGGGTCGGTGGTGGCGTTCTTCCCCGCCGTGGCGGTTGTCAACGACCGCCAGGGGTCGTTCGGATCCTCTTGGGCCAACCTGGTAACTGTCGTAACCCTCGGCTTCATTGTGCTGTGGGTGGTCCTTGCACGTTTGAACAGAAAGTTCTTTCTGGCAGTGGAACCACCCGAGCCAGAATCGCATCAGCAGGACAAAAGAGACAAATCGCGCATCGCAGTTTACTTGGCAGGTTGGACGGTGGCTTTGCTCGTGATTGCCCACCTGGGCATGTTGCCCTATAGCGCCAGTAGGGCTGCGCGAGAAGTGGCGGCAGGACACGGTGTTTCGGGCGGGCTTTTTCCGCCCACTCTCCCGGCTTCCGTTGCCTGGATGGGTGCGCCGAACCCTGCGCTGGACGAGACCCTATCGCATTGCCTGATGTATCTCGGTCAGGCGGGAGGCATCGTCATCCTGTTCGATGTTGATGAGGAAACCACGGTGCGGCTACCCACACGGGATGTGATGGTCGCAGCAGAATCGACCAAATCATCGAGCAGCCCGATCAATTCGCGGTGCAACGACTGACCTGCGCTGCTTCAACCGCGATCAGCACGTACTGGTGACAGCTGGGTCTGCTGCCTCAGCCGATCACCCCAGCACGTCTCCAATCAAGCCCGTTTGTGTTTTAGGTCCGGGAGTCGGCGATCGAGTCTCGGACCTTGCGGCGGATGGCCTCGATGTCGTCGTCGGGCGCCGGGGCGGGTGGGGTCGCGTTGCCCGCGGTGAAGTCCCCACCGGACCGCTCGACGGTGGGGGTGTTAGCGAGCTTGGGGTTGGTGGTGATCGCCTCGGCGACCAGGCCGTCTACGCGAGTGGTGAAATCGGTGGCGTCGGGGTCGAGTTCATCGAGCGCACCGAGGCCCCGCAGGTACGGGACGAGAAGTTTGTGGTCGCCGCGGTGGGTGTCAGCCGCGGTGGCGATGGCGTCTTTGATGCGGTAGTCGCGCAGCTTGCGGTCCGAGGCACTGGCGCGTTCGGTGAGTTCGGCGATCACCTGCTCGGGGTCGGTGTTCTCGTCGCCGACCAGGCCGAGGGCGCGACCGATTTCCTGCACCATGGCGTCGCGGGCTTGTTGGGCGGCCTGATCGAGTGCTGCCTCGGTGTTGCTGCGTGCGCTGTCGAGGTCACGACGCAATTCCGCGATGACCGCCGAGAGCTGGACCGGGTCTTGGCTCCCGTCCCCCGGTTCGGGTGCGATCGGAGCGGGTTCGGCCGGCGCGGACGGTTCTGTCGGCTCGGCGGCCGGTGTGGCCGGTTCGGCGGGCGGGTTGGGTTCGTCGGGCATGGGTTCCTCCCTCAGGGGGTGGTCTGTGGCGGTGCGGGTTGCAGCTGTTGAGTGCGGATTCGTTCAGCGGTTTCGCGGTGGATGCGGGTGACTTCGTCGTTGACGTCGTCGCCGGACCAGTTCGGATTGCGTTCGCGCACGGCCTGTTCGAGGGAGATCAGGTCGGCAGTCTTGAGGGCGGCGAGCCGGGTGGCGTTGTCCAGGGGCGGGAGCTGTGCGCGGACCGGCCAGCGCACTTCGGGATTGGCTTTGAGCTCGATCCGGGAGCCGAAGTGCACGCGATCCAGTTCGGCGAGAGTTCGTGCGAACGGGGCGAGTTCGGCTTTCCAGTAGTTGATTTTCTGGTCGCGGGTGGTTTCGGAGAGCTTGTCGCGGGAGTTGACGCCGGTGGCGGTGATCATCCCGGCGGCCCGGTCGTCACCGAACGCGGAGGCCGACAGTCCCGCACCGCGGAGGATGAGTTCGGTGATCTCGGCGGCGGTCTGCTGGTGTTCTTCCCAGCGGATGGTGAACTGCTGCGGAAGGATCGGCGGTTGCCCGTCTTTGAGACTGCCCAATGCCGATCCGGGCAGGGTCGTGTAGATGGCCTGTTCGGAGTCGAACACAGCCCCCGAGCCAGGGCCGCGGTTGTGGGTAACGGATTTGTCGACGAACAGGCGGGCGCGGCCGAGGTCGATATCGCGCATCCACGCCGACCAGGTTTCATCGAGTGCGTCCAGCAATGGTTCCTGGCCTTCGAGATCGGAGCGACCGAGGGGGGCGAGGCCGGGGGTGTGGCGCCAGGCGCGGTTGGGGCGCACGTTCTGGACGTAGCAGGCCGACACGGTGTTGACGCCGGTCGCGATGGCGGCGGTGCTGTCGATCAGTGGTGCGGCCCAGGCGGTGGCGGGGTGTTCGAGCAGGTTGCGGCGTTGGCCGAGGCGGTCGCGGCTGCCTCGGTAGAGGCCGTGGTGGATGCGGCCGGGCGCGTGGTGCTCGAGGTGTCGCCACACGACGCCGCTGCTGGTGTCCTCGGCCACGCTCTGCCAGAAGGTGACGGCGGCGAGGCGGTCGTAGCGCCAGAACGGGACCGCGCAGTCAGCCGACATCGAGCCCATGTTCACGCGGTCGCTGATGCTGTGGTCCCACCAGGCCCGCAGATATACCCCGCCGAGGGTGGAGGCGAGTTCTCCCGCCTCGAGCAGGGTCGAGGCGGTGTCGGCTCCCCCGAGCAGCAGCTCTAGGCGGGCTTGGGCGGTCTTGCGGTCCCCGCGGGCATCGGTCTCGCCGATGACGAACCGTGGTGGCTGGGAAAACAACAGGCTCGACGAGCCGCGGGCGAGGTCGGCGGCGAGGGGGACGTGCAGCCGTTTGGTCGCTTGTGGGTTGGGGCGGCCCCAGAAGAAGCGTGCGATGCGGCCGACGAGTCCGCCTGCGAACTGTGCGGGTCGGTAGGCCGGGTAGCGCTGGTAGATCTCGGTCAGGCGGTCGGTGTCGCCTGCGTACCAGGTGTCCCAGACTTGCATGGCCTTCTGCGCGCGGTCGAACGGTGGTGGCGGCCAGGCGATGTCGGTGTCAGGCAGCATCGGGCACCTCGTCGAATCCGATGGCCGGTCGCCACAGGCGTTCGGTGGTGATGACGGCGTAGCGCAGGGCGTCGATGCCGTGGTCGTTGACCTTGATCGGTGCGTCCTCGCCTTCTTCGGTGGCGGTGGTCGACCAGGAGTAGGCGGGTAGCTCGAGCAGCAGCGCGGGGCAGCGGGTGGAGATCTTGAGTAGGCCGCGAGCGAACAGCATCGCCAGCACGCGGAGTCCGTAGAGGACGTCGTTGTCGGCGGCCGCGGTTTCGACGCCGTCGGTGTCGAGCTGCACCCGCAAAGAGGCCGCAGACGGGTCGGCGATCACGTACTCGGCGCGCATCCGGGACTGGCGCAGATCGGGAAGGTGGCCTTGCCCCAGCCAGACGCGAATGTCGGCGGAGAGTTCGGCGTCGGTCTTGCGCTGGCTCATCGTGGTCGGCTCGTAGCGGTATTCGTCGACCGCGTACAGCACGCCATCAACACCGAGCCCGAGCAGGACAGCGTGTGTGGGATTGGTCGTGCCGTAGTCGATACCGACCGCGATCAACTCCCGCATCAACGGCAGCTCGGCCCAGTCGATGACGTGATCGTCGTCCCAGGAATCGAACACCGACCCGTCGGCGGCGACCCAATGCCCCAGAATGAAGCGGCGGTACCACAGCCCGGAGTACTCGCGCTTGTACTGAAGCTTCCGCTTCTGGGATAGGGCCGGGTTGTCATCGAGCTCGAAATGCCATGTCCGCCAGTCCGGCAACAGCGGCTCACCCTCGGCGTCGGTTTTGCCGATGCGGTCGAGGAATTCGCGTTTGAGCCAGTGCACCGGGTTGTCGGGGTTGGTGGAGCCGAACAGGCGCGCGTCGTCGAGGGACATGCGGCCCAGGAGTTGGCGGAAGAAGTCGGGGCGGATGACGGTGATCTCGTCGACGTAGGCCCCGGCCACGGTGAGCCCGCGAAGGCTCATCTCGGCTTTGGCGTCGGAGGCTCCGAGCATGTAAACGCGGCGGCCGAGGATGGTCGCGGTGGGTGCGCCGAGGGTGTAGGAGACCCGCCCGGCCAGATGCCCGAACAGTGCCGGATCGCGCATGGGTTCGATGACGTTGCGCGCCAGGGATTCTCGGGTGCGGCCGACCATGACGAACTGTCCACCGGTGGGTGGATGGGCGAGGAAGATCAGCCAGCACAGGATCGAGGCGATGGTTTTGCCGCTCCTGATTGCGCCTTCCCAGATGTTGCAGCGGGCCGTGGCCTGCACGATCGAGATCGCTTGCTTGCGGGAGATCGGCAGTTCATCGAGCACGCTCACGACCGCGGCTCGAGATCGTCTGGCTCGCAGCCCAAGTCGTCGACGGTGGTGCCGCCGTTGGCCGCCAGTTCTTCGGCTTGGTCCTGCTCGACCGCGGCCTTGAGCTTGCCGAACAGGTCGCCCAGCATGCTGCGGTCCGAGGCGACGGTTTCGTTGCTTTGGCTGGTCAGCAGCTCGGAGAGACTACGCAACGCCAGGGATAGTGCGGTGTAGCCGTCGCGGACATCCCGCAGCGGCGGCAGCGGCACCGTGACGGGCACCAGGGAGTCCAGGCCGCGTTCATAGGTGGTGACCGGGCTCCACAGCCGCTCGTGCAGGGCTGGGATCTGGGATTCGATCATTTCGGCGAAGTCCAGGCGGCGGCGTTTGAGCTGCTCGAGCCGCGCCGCGGTGGCCTCGGCGGTCTGGGACTCGTCGAAGCGGATATCCAGCCGTCGCGCCCAGTAGGTGATGGTGGCCGGATCGACACCGAGCAGGGCGGCGATCTCGTTGCGGCCCTTGCCCGCAGCGTGCAGCTCGATGATGCGTTCACGGTCGGTGTCGGTGAGCTTGCCTGGCCGACGGCGGGACCGTCGATCCTCCGTGGGCTGGTCTGAGGCGTCGCCCATGCGGCACCTCCTCGTACGGCCTGGCCGGTAGCTGCGGCAGTCGAGTGCCGAATTGTCGGATCCGTGAGAAGGTGCGGTGTGCCCCGGTACGTGGGCGGCATGGCAGGCGGCCGTTCAGTGGGAGGTAGTGTTCGGACAGCCGCTCGTGGAGGGGAGAACTGAATGTCGTGGCGTGACACTACGTCGGAGGCTGCCCAGGCCGATATCGATGACCTGTTGGACGTTGCCTTGAACATGGCTGAGGAACGTCTGTCCGAGCGAGGTCAGTTCGTCCCGTTCGGTGTGGTCATCGACCGCTCGGGCGGCAGGCGGGTGATCACCTCGGAAGCTGATTCAGCTCAGCGTGCGCACCAGATGAACTTCCAGGCGGTCTCCTCGATGCGCTCGCAGATCCGGGCGGCGGCGTTGGTTGCCGATGTTCGGTTGCCCGAGACAGATTCTGATGGGGTCGAGGTGCACCTCGAGCATGCCGAGGGCCCGGCGATCAGTGTGTTGGAGCCCTACAGGATCGAGCAGGGTTCGGTAGTGGCCGAGGCGTTGGAGGGGTTCACCGCGCAGCGTCGCATCTGGCAGTGATGTGTAGGTGGTTGGTTCAGCTCTGGTCGTAGCGTGCGATGCGCTCGGCGCTTCGCCGGTGCCACTTGTTCTTCGAGGTCAAGAACGGTTCGATCTGTTCGCGTACCCCTTGAGCACGGAGCCTGGCCAGTGCGTCGAGGACGTGGCCCTGGACGGTTTCGTCATCGAGCTGAGAAAGAGCAAGCGCGGCTGCGTTGGGGTGGCGTGATTTCGCGAGCCAGGAGATGACCATCTGGCGATCTGCACCGAATTCACGGTTGGTCGCGATGGCGGCCAATTGGTCGAAATAGGCGGAGTCCGCGGGGATGTCGCACAGTGCATTGCCTGCGGCCCATCGCGCACGCGAACTCGTCTGTTTCGTGAGATCGAATTGAGAGATCAACGCGGGCACGGCATCTGATTTGCGTGCTTCCTTGCGGCCCAGCGCGTTGGCCAAGGTCAGGCGGGCTAGCTCGCGACCTTCGGTCTCCGGTCCGGGCCAGCGGGTCTCCAGTTCCGACAACCAACCCGCCAGGACAGCGACGATCTGCGGGGTGCTGGTCGGCTGTCGAGAGATGTCAGGGATGGTTTGGCCGTTTCCGCCTGCGTAGTGGTAGTCCTTGAGCAGCTGTTGTGCGGCGGCGTCGTCGGTAGCGGTCAAGTCTGGAAATCCATTCTCACGTGCTTGATCTTGCCTTGTTTGATCAGGTCCTCGATCTCGGGTGCGAGTTTGGTTCTGTGGTCGGTGATCAGCACGAACTCATAGCCGTTGGTCTGGCTGTAGGACTGGAAGTCCTTGATCTGGTCAGTGTATTCCAGCTTGTCGACGTTTTTGACCTCGGTCAGCCGCTTGCTGGTGTGGTCGAGATCGTCGGGGGTGCGGTTTCTGGCGGTGCCGCTCGGCGAGGGGAACGACTCTTTCTTCTTGGTGGGGTCGATCCCGGCGCGTGCCTCTGCTTTGGCGCCTTTGAGTTTGTTCTCCTTGGTGCGTTCTGCTCGGGTGGGCTCGGGCGGTCGTTTGAGCTGCTTGTCGAGCACGGGTTTGAACTTGGTGTTGACGCTGGTTACGACGGTGCTGGATACAGCGTCGAGGGCAGAGCCGGTGACGCGGCGTGCATCGGCGAGTCCGTCGAGCATTCCCTGGATCTTGCGTTGGCTGGTTTCGATTTGAAGTTCGGCGGCTTCGCGGATAGCTGGTTGGATCGGTCGGCCGATCGTGGCAGCGTTGATGACGTTGATGGCTTGGGTGACGGTTTGCAGCTGAAGTTCGTATTCGATGCCTTGTTGGGCTGCGGTGAGGACGTCTGCGTAGCCGCTGGTGGCGCTGCTTTGCTGGCGCATCGCGTCGGCGAGCACCTCTACTCCGTCCAGGACGGTGGTGTTGGTTTGGTCGATCTCGGGGATCTCCGGTGCTGTCGAGCCACGTAACAGCTTCATTTTCGTTCGGATCTCGATGTCGAGGGCGCTGTAGGCGCTCGCGGCGGTCAGCCAGCTGTCGGCGACCTTCTGGAGTAGTTCGGTGTTGCCGTCGACCCATTTGACCTCGCCCATGACCAGTTTCCAGCCGAAGGGTTCCTCCCGCGTACCACCGCCGGGGTTTTTCAATGGCCGTGGGGTGAAGGACTGCCCGCCTGGGTCGGCCTCGGGCAGGGCGCCGCCGGGTTTGTTGTACTCCTCGGCGTTCTCCGACTGGTCGTGGTTGACTCCGCTTTGGCGGACCAACGCCGCCATCCGCACCATCACATCGGTCGCCATGCCCGCGGTGACAACGGCTTCGATTCCCGACTTGGCGTACTTCGCTCCCCACTCCAATCCGCCGTCGTCGCCGCCGGTCATCTTCTCCGCGGCGCGGAGTTCGTTGTCCATCTTGCGCAGGGCGGACGAGGCGGTGGTGCTGGCCTTGCTGTAGGCGCCGGCGAGCTCGTAGAACAGTTCTGGGTCGACGTTGAGCTGGGTCACCGAGCCTCAGCTCCGCCACATCTCGAGATTGGCTGCGATCGCGGCGCTGTAGTTTCCGTGCGCGGCTTGGGCGGCTGCGCGCATGTCCGCGATCCCGTCGCGAATGTCCTTGGCGGCGGCCATCAAACGTTGATGCGATTGCTGCTGGGCTGTGGCGGCTTCGCCTTCCCACACGCCTTGAAGCTTGCCGATGGCGCTGTCGAACGCCGCGATCTGCTCATCGAAGAACCCTTCGAACCCTTTCATCCGTCCGATGACCGAATCGAGGAGATCGAGGTCGACGCTATGAGACATCGGGCAAATCCAGTGAGGAGGCGACGGATTCGATGGCATCGGCGTTGACACGTTGCTGCGCCAGGTACGCCTCGGCGCTGGTGTTCAGTGCAACTGTGGTGTCTCTCATGGCATCGAGTAGCTCAGCCAGACCTTCTCGCACCTCAGCGTATCCCTGGGAGAACAGGGTGCCCTGGCGGCCGTGCCAGGTTGCGGTCAAGGTGTCGATGTCGGTGTCCAGCGATGCGAATCCCGTTGTGAGGCCGTCGAGTAGGGTTCGCACCGCCTGCGCCGCGGCGATGAGCTCTGGCGGTACGACCTTGAATGATTCAGTGCTGGATCCGGATTCGGTCAATGCCCTTCGCCCCCCAGCTACGTCCGTTGTCGAATCCTTCGGCACACCAAGCTATTAGCGGTCGCGATGGTTCTCGATAGCGAGCTGCTCTTGGGGCGGCTTCGATCATAAACACGGGACCCGGATCGAGCCAAGCGTTGGTCTCTGAGGGCGCGCATTCAGGTGCGGAATCGGGTCGCCCAAGAGGCGATCTTGCGGTCGGCGCGGTCGCGCACCGCCGAGATCGGGTTCGGGATCGGGGCGCCGGAGGCGGCGTCGATGACCAGGAGCCCGGTTTCGGCGAGGATCACTGTCGCTTCCTGGAACTCGGCCAGGGCCTCGCAGTAAGCGGCGAACTCGAACAGGTTGGCCGGGGTGAGTTCGGTGTGCGGGGCCAGCCGCTCCCACATGGTGCGAGCCTCGGCGGTCAGCCACTCAGGCGGGTCGGCCTTCCACGCCGACACCGACACCGGCGTGGGGCGGCGCAGCGGGATGACCGGGTAGTCCGGGGAAGTCACGACACCTCACCTCGATTCGCGGGGGTCGGTGTGCCAGCGACACCGAGATGTCGGTGTCGCTGGCACTTGGCGGATGGGGTCAGGAGCCGGAAGTCGAGGCTGCGCCCCGCGATCCGGCGATACGGCTGCGGGCGCGCTGACCGGCGTTGCGTAGCACGGTGCCCAGGCGGCGGCCTGCGGCGGCGAATCGGTTCATCAGTGTTTCCTCCCTTCCGGGTGCTCGGGTGCGGGCATGGGAAAACCCCGGCAGGTCTGTCCTGCCGGGGTTCACGGGCTCTCGGGGGAGTTAGTTCTCCTCGAGGTCGATACCGAGGATGTCGGCGACCTTTTCTCCGTCGAGGTATTTGTCACCGAGTTCCAGTAGTTCCGCCTTGCGGAGGAATTCGTCTTTCTGCTCACGGGAACGGAAGCAGATCGCGACCCAGTATTCCGAATCGTTCATTGCCGCGAATTTCTCGGCCCACTGTTTACTCGCCCCCGACAAGCCTTTTCCGAGGGCGTCGAGTTCGGCTTTTACATCGGCTTCGAGGTCGCCGGTGGAATTGCCGCGAACCTCGGTGAGCGGGTCGGGGTGCGGTTGGCGGCGTAGCGCTTCGGCGATGTCTTGGCGGGACGCTTTCACTTTCGATTTGCCCGCTTTGAGCATGGCGAGCACGTCGTCAGGCAGCGGCATTCATCACCTCCGCGCGAAAGATTTCCAGCTCGGCGAGCGGAAACCAGGACAGGATCGTTTGGTAGTCGTCGGGGTAATGGGTTCGGATGGGGCCGAGGTAGTCGTAGCGGATGCCGTCGAGGGATCGTTTGAACATCCGGTAGTCGGGGCCGAGTTCGAGCCCTGCCCGCCGGATGCGCGCCCAGACCTCTTTGGTTTCCCAGTCCCAGATCGGTGACTGACGCCGGGTGCGGGGTTTGACCGGTCCCCAGCGTTTGATGGCCAGCATCCGGGTGGCGGAGTCGGCGGCGCGCACGCCGTCGGTGATCCAGGTGTCGGGGGCGGCGAACGCCTCGCGCATCAACTGGTCCCATTCCTCGCGGGTGGGTACCCACAGGTCGGCGGCCTCGATGATCGCGCATCGCTCCGGTGGCTGAAACACCAGGTTGGACAGCATCCGCCAGAACGCATCCGCCGGGAGATCGATGATCCCGACCCCGAAGTGCTGCTCGTAGCGGTCCAAGTCCGCGCGTATGAATTTCAGGCCCGGCACGATCGACTTGTGAATCGGGATGACCTCGATATCGCGGTCGGCCAGCTCCAACCAGAGAGCGACGGAGTCCTTGCCGCGGGAAAAGTTGAGGATGATCGGCTTCCCGGTTTCGGCAATCCCGTCCAGCAGCTGGGTCGAGGTGGGATACCCGGGCAAGCTGATCACGGTTTCCCCTCCCCTGGGGCCTGTGTGAGTGGTCGGCCGGCATTGGTGCCAGTCCTGCCAGTTTCCATGTGCAATCCTCGCAATGCGTTATTCAGTGAAGCCCTGAGATGGGCCACAGTGGGCAGGCTAGGGGGCACCCACACACCAATTCCCCTACCCTCAATCATGGCCTATGTGCCATTCTCAGACCCTGGAATCCCCTAGGGGTACCCCAGGGCACCCTAGGGCCATTTCAGGGCTCAGGGAGTCAAATAAGGGCCATTTTCCAGCACTTTTCAATTCTCAACTTGCACAGCAATTACCAGTGTGGAAGTGTGGTCAGTGGAAGTGCTTTACAGGCTTCATTCACCACTGGGTACCTGCATTCGACTGATGGCAGGGTCGCCCCAACAATCAGCCTATTGGTACGGCTCACTCATATCGTCTTCTGGGTGAATTTCGGCAATTCCGGTGACAGCGGAGCTATGCCAAATCGCGGAGGAAGTCGCACCGAGTTTTACCCGCTCGCGTGGCCTCCGCATGTCCTTTGAGAACTCCACAGTGTGAACCAAGCAAGACAGAACAATTCTGTCTATCCGTTCCTGCCACCAAATTCTTTGGTAGCAGTCGTTCACTGGGAGAATTCATGTCCACTCGCAACACCACCGGCAACGGCAACACCGGACCGCGCAAGGCGACACCGTCGAAGGCCAAGCCCCAAGCCGAGCCCACCAAGGCAAAGCCCAAGGCCGTGCCCAAGAAGGCCGAGCCGAGCCCAGAACCGGAGGCCAAGGCGCAGCAGCCCTTCTGCGGCGCGTGTGGGTCCCGTCTCGCCCCGGAGGAGAACGACCCGTTTCTGGGATCGCCTCTGCTCTACGACGATTCGGGTTTCGCGAACTTGAACGGTGCTCTGTTCCTGTGTGGCTGGCAGTCACAGACCTTGCAAAGGGTCGTAGACGGCCGACCCACCGTCACCCTCGTCGGCACCCCCGTCGACGGCGACGGTCAGGCTTTGAAGAACCGCAAGATCGTGACCGCGACATGGCATCACCGCACCGACATCGGGTGGGTGCAGGTGGCCGAGCTGTGCGGCTACAGCCGCCCGGACGGCACCGGATTCCAGAACCGCACTGCGGAGCAGCTGACCGACTATGTCGGTCGCAACATCGCCGAATGGGTGCTCGCACCCATCGATGAGGAAGCTGCGCCCAAGCCTGCCCGTAAGGGCAAGCAGAGCGGTGGTAAGGCCAGCGCGAAAGCGTCGGCCAAGCCGACACGGGCTGAGGACTCCAATGCTGAGCCGGATTCTCCGGCGGGCCCGGAGCCCACGATCGACCCGGAATCCAAGGGCCTGCCCAGCGGCTCGACACCCGCACCCGCAGATCCTGCCCCGGACCCCGGCCCGCAGCCGGAGCTCGCGCAGGAGCCGGTGGACACCGATCCCGGCGACGGCGAACCACTTGTGGAGGACGCCGCCGCGGGGGTGGAGGAAGAAGTGATCGACGAAGGCGCAGCCGCCTAAATACCGGCTGACGCCGGTCGAAAGGCCCGGTTCGAGGCAGTCGTTACCTGCCTCGACCCGGGCCTCACCCATCCAATCACCCACGGGAGAGGAAAACCATGGAATCCGAGAAGGAAACCACCACCGAACAGGTCATGCGCCGCGTTCAGGGGCTTTTCGCCAAGGCCGAAGGCACCGACAACGAGGCCGAGGCCAACACCTTCCGGGCGAAAGCCTACGAGCTGTTGGCCAAACACAGCCTGGACGAGATGAAGGTGCGCGCCTCCGGGCAGCACAGCGAAAGGTCGTTGCGCGACAACCAGGTCATCGTCGTGCGTTTCGACATCCCGCTGCGCTACCGGGAGCAACGCATCCTGTTGCTCGTCGCGGTCAACACCGCGCTGCACAACCGAGGTGTCGACTGCGGCGAGGGTGTGCAGCGGATCATCGGTGTCCGTCGATACATCGACCGGGCCAGGTTCCTCTACAGCTTGCTGATGCCGCAAATGCTCTCGGCGACAAGCAGGTACGTGCCTGATGACCCGTTCGATCACTCCGCAGTGGTGCGCGAACGCCAGTCGTTCATGAACGGCTTCGCGGCGACGGTCCATCAGCGCCTAGCCGAGGCAGAGGCCGATGCGATCCGCGCTGCAGGCAAGTCTGCGGCGTTGGCGATCCGCGAGGACGAGGAACGCACGCAGGCCGCCTTCGCCAAGAAGTGGCCCAAAACGTTCAAACGTTCCGTCGCTCACCGCAGCAGCGGTGAAGGGTTCGCGGCCGGTGCCCGTAGCGGCAACGCCGCCGATGTCGGGCACACCCGCGTCGGCGGGGGCCGCAAAGCCCTCGGCTCATAACCCCAGATTCCCCGGCCGCCGCCTGGCGGCGGCCGGGGATCTGTCACGGAAAGGAAAACGACAGTGCCGATGAATCCCGACGACGTCCTGCGTGACCTGCGCGCGAGTGTCGCGCTGGTCTTGAGCGAGAACCGCGATGACGAAATCTATCTCGCTTCGAAATCCCCTGTGGTGCTCGAAGCCGTCGCTAGGTGGTTCCGCGATCTGGATCTGTGGCTGTCGGCAGGCGGGCAAGCGCCCCAGCCGTGGCGGCTGGTGGAGCTGCCGTCTTCCCCACCACAGCAGTGAGTTACGGCGAGCACGAAATGTGGCTAGCCACAAAACTTCCCGTGGCGCGTGGTCGCGGGGATCGAGAAAGGAACAACGGAACAGTGAGTGAACAACGCGGCAGCCGCAAGCACATCGAGTTGACGTGCGCGGGCTGCGGGCAGGTCGTGTCCTGCGACTGCAACGGATTCGGTTACATCGCGACCGAACTGGTCGCAAATGATGAGCTCGGGTTCGGCGCGCTGATCTCGGGGTTGATCGTGGCTGCGTGGGAGTTCGAGGTCAGCCAGATCCTCGTTGACGACCTTCCCCGAGTCACTGTCGTCGCGCGGCCGGAAAGCGAATTCGGTAAGCCACGACCCGACATCGGTGAGATGACCGCTGTGTGGATGCTTCGACCGGGTGGGTGGATCAACGACGCGGTCGCGACTGGCATTCGCCCGACCAGCCGCAGAGAATTCCGGCCCGTGCCAGCCAAGCTGCTGGCTCGGATGGTGACCGCGCACGCCCCGTCCTGGGCGCTGATCGCGAAGCACTCGTGAACAGGTGGTCCCGGCCCTGCTAGCACGGGCCGGGACCGCACCCACGACGCCCCGTTTCGGGGTTTTCGACTCCTGCTGCTTAGCAGCAGGTTTCCGTGAACAACGTGGTTCACGGGCCGGGTCCCGGCCAGCTAGCACCTGGCCGGGCCTCGGCTTCTTTTCGTACATCTACGGGAGACAACACGATGAGTGATCCCTGCATTGTGGGCAGGCTCGGTGGCGAGAAAGCCATCGGCGTCTATGTCCACGTCGACGGAACACCCGAGGCGATCCTGGATCGGCTCGGGCGAATCATGGCTCGCGACGGCATCGAAACAACACTGACCACCCTCACGAGCCGCTCCTACGGGTGGGCCTACCTGTGGCCCGAACTCGACGATGGTGACGCCGAAACCAACCTCGGCCTACCCCTGCACAAGGGGCGGGTGATCCCCGGCTACGGCTTCTCCTACACCATCGGGCCGCGGATGAACCACTACACCCTCGACGACGCACGCTCCCATCCGCTGATCGGGTGGGCGTACTTCCTCGACCCGGCCGGTGGGGACATCCACTGGTACGACACCCGCCCCGGCGCTCCCACCGCCGGGCACGTGGTGACGGTGTGGAGCCGGTCATGACCGGCAGACACCTGCCGGAAGGGGTGTGGCGGCAAGACCGGCTGCCGAACGGGTGGCGGTACTGGGTGGTCGCGGCTCGCCGCTACAGCGAACCGGAGGTGTTTCGCGCCGAACTCGATACCGCGATGCGGGAGATGGTGTGGCATCCCCCGTCCTGGGCGGAGCTGCCGCTGTGGTCGGGCCTCGGCCTGCAGGAGGTGATGCGCCAAGGCAGGTTCCGGATGGTCGCGGGCCTCGGTGTCAGCGCGACCCCGCTCGAGTACCCCGAGGACTCCCACCTCGAGGCTTACCTGGAGCGTGGCGCCGAACCGTACTGGGCCACCTACAGCCTGCTCGGGATCAAGCAACTCACCCCGGACGGATGGCAGATGACCTACTTCCTCGACCGCGGCCTCGAGATCTCCGGTGTCGCAGTCGATGTCGTGCACGAGCAGCGACCCGAAGGGCTGAGCCTGCTGTGCGCGTTGAATCGGCACGACGAGTGCCCCGGCTCGTTCAAGCCGCGCCGGTGGCTCCCGCTCGATCGGCGGATGCCATGCCGCTGTGAGTGCGGATGTCGGGAGCGGTCACAGGTTCGGGCCGCCGACGATCCAGTTGAACAACTCACCGAGGACGGTGATGACCTCGAGCCAGATGGGAAGGGAGGGACCGTAGCTCATGACAAACCTCCAAGCAGGGAGTAGGAGAACGCTGTAGACGCGACAGAACCCCCGGAGCCTGGGGTGGGAGTTCCAGGCGGTTCCGGGGGTTCTGTGTTGGACGCCAGTAGCGGCAGGGGATGAAGGCGCACTACTGGCGCGAAACCGAAGCTAGCTGTCCACAATTCGCTTCCGCAAGAGAATGATTCGTGTGCGTTTGCGCCCGAATCGCACGACGTAGAAGTAGCGGATGTCGCGCGAACGGATGAGAGGTGACCGATTCGCGCATCGACTGGAGGGTTTCTAGTTCAGGACCGGTCTCCCGTATCGGGTGCTGCAGTCGGCACCCGACCAGCGTAGCTACCAGCCGCACACCGCCATGCTGATGCACTCGCACGATCGTGGTGTCGACCGCGCTGCCCCAGTCCAGGTTCCCCGTCCCCTCCGCCAACACCACCGAGGCGGTCAACACCCTGTCCCAGGTCCCCATCCGCGGCATACCGTCGGTGCCACTGCTACACCGTCTGCCAGGGCCCGAACACCGACGGCAGGTCCCACGACGCCACACCCGCATGCGACCGATACAACATCCCCTCCACCACCACCCGATCGTCGCGACGGCACGACCCACCCGCCCTTCGGATTTCGGCAGCAGCAACTCCGCAAGTTCCCACCGCGCATTCGTCAACACCCGATACCGATCACCGACCACAACCACGGTGCAATGCTGCCGCATGACCACCGAACAATTGGGGGTCCGCGCTAGGACGGGATAGAGTGCGTCGACTGCCGTCGGCTCGGGCCGGGGCGATTGTGTCCTGACCGAGGGGTGAGAGCGATCAGCGAGGATATGCGCGTCTTGGCCAGACGGCGGTTGAAAGAAGCGGAGGTTCTGCTCGCAGCGGGCGAGTGGTCGGGTGCCTATTACCTTGCTGGGTACGCCATCGAATGCGCATTGAAGGCGTGCATACTTAAGTCTGTCAAGAAGTTCCATATGCCCAACAAGGATAAGATAAACAAGGCATGGAGTCACGATCTCACCGCCCTTCTGAAAGAAGCAAATCTAACTGCGGATCAACAAATTAAAGCGGGAACGGATCCTCTCTTCGGAAGATATTGGGCGGTTGTGAAAGACTGGACTGAAACAAGCCGCTACGAGACAAAGTCCGAACAGGACGCAAAGGAGCTTGTCCAAGCGGTTGGCGCACGCAGAAGCGGGGTGATGACATGGGTGAAGACTCATTGGTAGAAGGTCTGATCGCGAAGGCGGAACGCATCGTTCCACGTTTGCCGGAGCGTGGGATAACAGTTCTGGCGGCTTTCGTCGCATTCGAGATCGAAGCAGAGCAATGGATGCTCCTGGTGGCCACCTCGGCGGGCGATTCCAAGCTTGCAGTCTACGACGCAGTACAATTCACGGCTCGCGAGCTCGAGATCTACATCAACTTGGGCCAGGTGGTGCACATACGCGATGGCGATCCTTCGATCAACCTACTTCAAGCAGCGGCGATGTCACAGCGGTACGCCAAGTCTTATCCTCCTGTCGAATTCGGAGCATGGTCGTTCACGAGCGTGCATGGAGTGAGCATCCAGCCGTGGCGGATATTTGAATTGGAAATATTCGATGCCGTTCGGAAGATCGCGGACAGCGATTGGCAAATGAGATCATCGGGCAGATCCGAAGGCCGACCACCCGTTGAGATCGATATTATGATCGAAAACGCCGATGCAAAGGTGGCGGTCGAAGTGAAGCACTATCGAATGCCAGCAAATGCAGAGACGGTCATGACCCTGCTCGGAAAACTTCAGGTCCTGCAAAAGCGATACCGAAACATTAGAATGCTACTCATATCTAGAAGCGGGTTCTCAAAATCTGCATTGGCGATAGCAGAGCCGTTCCAGGATATTCGGCTTCTGTCCTGGGAATCTGTCCAAATACATGGTCTCGGCGAACTGCACAGCGCAATCAACGATCTGCTGGCTCCAGGCTGACCTGGACGCCGGTTGCTAGTCTTCACCGAGCCTTGTCCTGGTCCAGTCATCGAATGGCTCAGATCATTGGGAGACACGATCTAGGTCGACGTCCCCGATCAGCTTGTGCCGCTCGGTCATTGTCGCGCTCACAGGGTTTTCCTCATGATTCAGTGCGCGCCCGGTTGCCGCCGACGGCCGGTCGGTGGCGCGGGTTTGGCAGATCGGGCAGGCGGTGTCGGTGTGGCTGGGCAGCGCCGCGCCGCGCCGCGTATTCGGTGGCGCTCACCGCTTGGTCCTCATCGGACCGGTTCGGCCTCGGTGGCGCGCAGGCGCGCGAACCATGTGCTGATCGAGCGCTTGTATCCCTCCGGCATGTTCAGCCCGGCGATCTCGGATTCGGCGAACATCCCGATTTCCTTGTGCTCGTGGGAGAGCACGGGGTCGGCGTCGGTGTCGGGGTAGCAGCCGTAGGTGACGATGAAGACGTTCTTCTCTGCCTCGTTGATGTAGTACATCCACGTGTCGAGGATCGGGCCTGTCGTGACCGGCCACGCGGTCTCTTCGGTGATCTCACGGGCCACGCATTCCTCCGGGGTCTCGCCGGGCTCGATCCGCCCGCCCGGCAACTCCCACTCCTCGCGTTCGTTCTTCAACAACAGCACCGCACCGTCGCGCACGACCACACCCTTGATCGAAATCGAATACAGATGCGGCACATAGTCTGTGGCAGTCATGTGGGCGACGGTAACACCATTCCCGCAGGCCAAGCAGCATCGTTCGCGGCCGGGTACGTGGTCGAACTTTCACCTTCAAGGTTGCCGATGGCCGTGACAAGTTGTCGAACTCGCCGGTGCAGGTGTTTCGTTTCCACACGACTCCGCAAGAGGCCGCCGTCAACGGCCACCATTCAGCGCCGTACCAATGCGAGCACATTGTCGCGGATGCGGGCCATGGTTTCGATGTCGGAGGCTTCGACGTTGAGCCGCAGCAGGGGCTCGGTGTTGGAGGGCCGCAGGTTAAACCAGGCGCCGTCGCCGAGCTGGACGGTGAGACCGTCGAGCCGATCGGTTTCCGCGCCGTCGAAGTGCTTCTCGATCGCGGCCAGCGTGGCTGCCACGTCGGCGACCTCGGAGTTGATTTCGCCGCTGGCGACGTAGCGGCTGTATTCGGCCACCAGCCCTGAAAGCGGGTTGCCGGTCGAACCGAGAGCGGCCAAGACATGAAGGGCAGCGAGCATGCCGGTGTCGGCGCGCCAGAAGTCGCGGAAGTAGTAGTGCCCGGAGTGCTCGCCACCGAACACCGCATCCTGTTCGGCCATCAGGGATTTCATAAAGGTATGCCCAACCCTGGTGCGGGCCGGTGCGCCTCCGTGCTCGGTGACAATCTCCGAGACCGCGCGGGAGGTGATGACGTTGTAGACGATCGACGCGCCGGGCGACTTGGCGAGCTCGCGAGTGGCGATCAGCGCGACGATCGCCGAGGGCGATACTGGTTCGCCGGTTTCGTCGACGACGAAGCAGCGGTCGGCATCGCCGTCGAACGCCAGTCCGATGTCCGCGCCGACCTCGCGCACCTTGCGCTGAAGGTCAACGAGGTTCGCCGGGTCCAGCGGGTTGGCCTCGTGGTTAGGAAATGTGCCATCCAGTTCGAAGTACAGCGGCACTACTTCCAGCGGCAGGCCTTCGAACACGATCGGCACCATGTGCCCGCCCATACCGTTCGCGGCGTCGACGGCGACGCGCAGGGGCCGGATTCGGGACAGGTCCACCAGTTCGCGCAGATAGGCCGCGTATTCATGGGCCAAGTCGCGACGAGTGATCGTGCCCGGTTCACCGAGGTAGGTGGGGATACCGGACTCAAGGGTCTTGCGGATCTCGGCGAGCCCGGTGTCCTGGCCGACCGGTGCAGCGCCAGGTTTGCACAACTTGATGCCGTTGTAGCGGGCCGGATTGTGGCTGGCGGTGATAACCGCACCCGCTACGTTCAGGTGACCGGCCGCGTAGTACACGAGATCGGTCGAGCCGAGGCCGCAGTGGATTACGTCCTGGCCCTGGCTGGTGACGCCATCGGCGAACGCCCTCGCGAACGGCTCGGACGAGGGGCGCATGTCGTGCACGATCGCGACCGTGGTTCCGACCAAGAGCGCGAACGCCGCGCCGACATCACGAACGAAGTCGGCGTCGATCTCTTCACCGACGAGCCCGCGAATGTCGTATGCCTTGATCAGCTTGGACAGGTCTCGCATGTGATGTCCCCTCGTCTGAATTGTGGTCGGCAGGAAGGAAAACTACACCGTGCGGATCACCGGAAGTGAACACCGTGACCCGCACCGGCAATGTAGACAGCGCCCGTCGGACAGGTTCGAGATCATCCCATCCGACCAGCGCAAACAAACAACCACCGTGACCCGACCCGGACAGCTTCGCCCCGAACGCGCCAGCGGGCAGGATCCGTGCGATGCACTCCTCGATCAACGGTGTCGAGCACTGCACCTGATCGCGCAGCAGCCGGTGAGCCTCGGTGAGCAGGGCGCCGATCGCCGGATAGTCGGGGTGCTCTGCGCGCAGGGCGTCGGCCATGTCCGAGACGATGCCAGGTGCACGCTCGGCGTAGTGGCGGACGCCGGGCTCCCCGGACCGGAACCGATCTCGCTTGGATGCCAATACCTCTGCGGTGCAATGCCGTTGCCCGGTGTCGATGAGCACGATCGGCATGCCGATGCGGTCGGTGAGCTCGACGGCGCGTGGCCGCTGGCCGGGAAAGACCTGGCGCACACCGCCGTAGGTGCAGGCGAGAAAGTCCATCCATCCTGCGCCGGTTTCGAGTTCGATCGACTCGGCCCGGTATGCCATCGCGGCCACCACATCCTGGCGTGGCAAGCTTCGGTCGGCCAATAGGAGCAACGCGGCCGAGGCGGCGACGGTGACGGCCGCGCTCGAGGACACGCCGGCGGCGATCGGCAGGCCAGTTGTCGATTCGATCATCGTGCCCGTCAACCGCTCACCACAGCGCCGTGCCAGTACCCGCGCGGTTGCTTGGAGATGGTCGAGGTCGTCGCCTACGTAGCTGCCCAGCTCTGGAAGGGTGATCGACCGTGATCTCCACAGCGGTGCGCCAGCTCGCAACTCGATCGGGCCGGGCCGGTGGCTGGAATACGCGGTGACGTTGGTGCGCAAAGGGATTGCGGACACGATCGAGGGGTCGCCGGTCATCCAGTCCAGCGATTCACCTGCCAAGCAGACGCGTCCGGGCGCGGAGGCGGTGACCGAGGAACGGTATCCGGGATATGCCATCACAGCCTCGTCTCCGGTAGCGGCTGCGTGCAGCTACGGCAGGCCGGTGACAGTGACCAGTCGGCTGCCTGGTGTGCGGTGCGGTAGGCGTTCATCTGATCCGATTCCCACAGCTGCATGAACGTCGCGTCATTGAGGTCGCCGACGACGTAGCCTCGATGGTCCGGGATGTCGGGGTAGACGCAGCAGCACATCTTCATGCGGCCGAGGTAGTCGACAACGGCGCTGGTGCTGGTCATTAGGCACGGCGTCGTGCGTTGAGCGACGTGCAGCGGTAGCAGGGTGACCGAGCCGCCGCGGGTGTTATAGGTGCCGACGATATCGGGCGAGATGACTTCCACGCGCACGGTGCCCGATTCGGTGGTCGCGGCGAATCCCTGTCGGACAGTGCGGAATTCCCACGGGAATTGGTCGGCGAGCCCGGCCTGTCGCAACCATTTCTGGATCGCTTCGAAGGTAGCGGGCGTGTCCGCCTGGTGAGGGTAGCGGGTGATGCGGATGTACTCGACGCCCGCGACGACCAGGCGCTCGAACAGGTCTCGGTTGAGCGCGTCGCCGTTGCTGTAGATCGCCGGGTGAGCCTGCGGCGCAGACGAAACCGCGAGTGCGATCTCTTCGATCAGTCGCGGGTTCAGCAGCGGCTCGTTGTAGTTGTGGAACGCCAGCCAGCCATCGAAACCCAGCTCGCCGAGTTCCGTGATGATGCTCTTGTAGAGTTCCCATTTCATCAGCTGCTGTGTTCGGCGGGCCGTGTGTTCGCCGTTGGGGCACCACGAGCAGGTTCGGTTGCACTTGCGTGACGTTTCGATCTCGACATAGCGCGGTAGCGGCACCACCGTCGCGGGCGTCGTTGTTCTCAGCAGAGACTGGTGAGCCGCACCGTTACACGGGAGCATTCGACCTCCTCGGTTGGCCCGAAAATGTTGCGGGGCAATGAACTTCTAGACACCAGGGTCGAACGACGAGAGCATTCAGAGAAGCACTATGGCGTTGCCGGAGCGTTGCCTAATCCGATGGGGGCGATAGATGCAGGTGACAGGGGAAATGCTGAGGGAGGCACGCGAGGACGCGGGCCTATCGCTTCGGGAGATGAGTCGCCGCATACTGCTTGATAAGGGATACCTGAGCAGGATCGAAACCAGCCCCAAGGTCGCCCCTGAATGGATCATCGACAAGTACGAGGGAGAACTCGGAGTGGACATCAGCCGTCGAACACTGCTCGGTGGCCTCGCCGCTGGTGCTGTCGTCCCTAGCGCGGTCACTGACGCTGTCCGGCGCATGTTCGAAGAAGAAACCACGCCGATAGGTCTGGACAGCTGGGTCGAGCGCATGGAGCGCCACGCCACCGACGCCCTCACCGTCGGTGCGGCCGAAATGCAGACCCGCATAGCCGCCGACCTGATCAACATCCGCCCGCAGTTGGCGAATCCCCAGATGTGGGCGATCGCCTCGCGGCTGATGGTGCTGCACGGCGCGCCGCTGGCCGATGTCGCCGACGCGACCGCCACCGCCCGCTGGTACCAGGCCGCCGTCGACGCCGCCGACCGATCGGACGACACGACCACTCAGGTGTGGGTACGTGGCCGGTCGGCGCTGAGCATGGCGCACCCGAGCACCGCCCTGTCCACCTGCCAGCAGCTCGCTGCCGAAGCCGCGAAGATGTCGGAGACCGCGACGGTCGGGAGACTGATGGCGCTGGTGTCGCTCGCCAACGCCTACGCGCTCAACAGCAACGCACCCGCTGCCCGAGCCTCGATGGATCAGGCCCGGCGTGTGTTCGACGCGGTCGGAACAACCAGCGAAGCATCCGACTACACCATGCCCGAGTGGCGCATGCACGTCGACACCTCCCTTGTGCTGGCCCGGCTCGGCGACCACCACGCCGACCACGTCCAACAAGAAGCACTGCGCACGATGCCAGCGAAGTTCGCCCGCTTCGCCACGCACCTCGAAATACACCGCGGGCTCGCGTTCACGAAATCCGGCGATCGCGTCGAAGGAATCGCGCATGCACGGAAAGCACTGGCGCAGTTGCCCGCCGACCGACACAGCGTCGCGCTGCGCCGTCTCTACAACGAGGTTTTGACAGCGACCCCCGCAACGCAATAGGCAACGCTGAGGCAACGCCGAAACGGTTCCTGGTCGACGGCCACACACCTAGCGTCGGTTTCAGCATCCGGCACCGGGACGCCATCGATCCCCTCGTCGCTGGTAGTCGCCGCAGCCGGTGGCCTTTCGATACTGGCCACCGGCTGATGGATTCCTGGTGTCGCGGTGCTCCTTACCCACCGATGCGATACGAGGATCCCATGGAGCAACGAACGTCTTCGGAAACTCCGGCGGCCCGCTGCCGTTACTACCGCAGGACGTGCGGACTACCGGCGACGTTGCACCCAGAGATTGGCCGCATTGTCGTCAATGCCGGAATCGTGTGGGCGTTGACCATGCCAGCGGCGCTCGGTCAGATCGTGAAAACCGATCTACAGCATCGGCAGATCAGCGTCGGCCCGATCATCTCTCATCCTCGCTCGCAGCGATGGACATTCCTCATCCGCCCGGACTTGCCCGATGAGGTGAAGTTGTTCGCCGAGCTATTCCGCCTCAATGTCTCGGTGGTGCGGGCCGGTGGTGAGATCGCGCTCCCGTCGCCACACGACCAGCAGATGAATTTTCGTCGCTGGGTGGAGCCGCCCCGCGAACCCTACCGCCCTTCAGGCGTGGTCATCATCGACTCCATCCGCCGTGCCACTCGCCGCAGCGGATCGCAAGCGCGTTGATGACCCGCATTCCACCGCATAGGGAGGTCGTCATGACCGGCCAGACCAGCCGGAGCGGGGCCACCGCCGCCGATACCCCACGCACTCGAGTGGACTACTACCGCACCGTGTGCCACCTGCTCGCGGTGCTGCAACCGGAAGCGGGCCGCATCGGTTTCACCGCTGGCATGCTGTGGGCAGTGTCGATGGCGGCCGACGCCGTGATCAAACCGCAGTGGCAGACGGTGATATGACCGCCGACGCGGTGTCACCGCTGCCGAGCGAACCGGATGTGCACCTGTCGGTATTCCTGCACGGGCTGCGGATGGACTTCGCGGCATGCCTGACTGCTGCGCTGATCTTCGTTGCTGAGCACCGCGACCGCCACTACGTCGACGCGGTAACCGTGGACTTGGAGGCGAACGGATATCGGCGCCTCCCTAATGAGCGGCTGTACCTGCAACCCTAATGCGTCCATCCCCGTACAGGAGCCAACGAAATGACAAACGACACATCGCAATCGCACTCCCAACGCGAAGAATTCGTCGCGCGCAACTCGCGGCGCTGACTCGTTGGCCGAGGCGGGCCGCGCTTGCTCAGCACGGGACCTCGCAGGCGGCACCGGATCGGCCCCTCACTCTCACGCTGCGATGGCTGGTTAGCGAGGGACACGTTCGTACCGAGGTTCGCGGGCCATCAGACAGGAGCCGCCCCGAACCGGCCTACGAGCTGACCGACGACGGCCGCGACCTCTACCACCGTCGCGATTGTGACTGGAGCGTCCGACCTCGGTGTCGAGCTCGCTCGCCGCAGTCCCCTTCAGGTTTGGGAAATGACCACGCAGACAACAGTATTGGCACGCATGCGAAAGCTACTCGCACACCTGTTCCGGGTAATCATGCTCGACAGGCCGGAATATCGTGGCCCGAACGGCGAGTTGGCCGACGATGACGAGACCGCTCGGCGCACGCTGCCTCCCTGGCTGTGGCCGGAACCTCCTCGGTGAAGCCGACTCCAGCAACCTATTCCAGCACCCCGGGACTGGCATGTCGGCGCCGCGACGACGACTAGCTCTGCTGTCGGTGTTCCGTTGAGACCCGGCTCGAATCCATGAACGACAACTTGAGTCAGGAACCTATGAGAACGCCTTTGCCCTCGAAGGACATGGTCTTGAGCGCGTGCGCCGGGATCCTCGTCCTCGAGCACCCGGTCCTGTATGCCGCTCAGCAGTTGGCCAGCCTGTACCAGGTACAGGTGCACACCGACGCCGACGTGATCGACGGCGAGCGTGCACAACTGATATGCCGTATCGACGCGTGGGTGGCCGCGGAGCAGCCACCTGCCTTCGATGCCGCACACTTGCATTCCGAGACCGTTGGCATGATCATCGATCGCCTCGCCAAGCTTTCCGTCGACGCCAGCGCCGCCTCCCAACGGCCGATCTCGACGTCGCGCCTTCTCAATGCCCGACATCGACTTGCTGAGCTTGCTCACGCCTACAGTGACCTCGCTTTCGAGATCGCCTCCCGGACTCGCCGACTGCCGGACTTCTCACAGCCTGCGGCAGACGAAGAGCCGGTTGAAATCTCAGACCAAGCTCAGCGATAGCTGGACTGGTATCGAGGCGCAGGCGGACCTCGGACCATCAGCTGGCCGAGCCATCGATACTGATAACCGGCTGGGTGACGTGCAGCCGGTTCCAGCGGATGGGCTGATACCCTGTCCGGAAAGCACTGGATTGGGGGTACCTGATGGCATCAACGCAAATCGACTACGGCCAAGCCCAGATCAACGCATTCAACGAGGCCGCACGCGCGGGTGTGATCCACTATGACGAATCGGTGGTTCGCGAAGCAGTCCGGTTATACGATTCGGCGATTCAAACTTTCATGAGTGTACGTGACCGCATGCAGGATGGGATGACCGTGGCAGGGTTCGGCGGCTTTCAGTCCGGGCTGGAGCTACAGAACGGTTTTTTGAACAAGGCACAGGAAGGGATCGGCGTAATCAACCAACTCATCGAAGGCGCGATGCGTCTCCAGGAGGCATATCTGCGTGCCGGAAATCTGATCGAAGAAGCCGATCAGATCAATGCTCGGGCATTGACTGTTGCCGCCAATGCTATTCCTGGAGATATGCGCCCGTGACTAGACTGCACCTAGTTGTTCTCGCTGCAATTTCCACCATCGCCCTCGCAGGGTGTTCCACAAATGATGAGATGCAACCGCAGGCGGCGGAATCTCCAACTGCTTCAGTTCCTCCGAGTATGCAAGTATCCGTGCCCCCCGCGCCTAGTCAGATCAATAACGGTCGACAACCGGTGAATTATGATCCTTGCGCCGAGCTTGGTGATTCGACCGCCAGCCGGGCGGGATTCGACCCGGCCACGCGTAAGCGATCCGATTTTATTTTCGAGGGATACTCTTTCATAGGTTGTGACTTCGACCGACGTGGAGATGTTCGCGGCCAATCTCTAGTTGTCGGCTCGATGGCTGTGTGGTCGAGCAATATCACCCTCGGTGAGTTCCGTCGACGTGAGCAAGCGAGGGCTCAGGACACACAGGTTGGTGGTCGTGAAGCGATCGTCTATGCCGATCCGCAGACGGATAGATGCACGATGGTCATGGTCTTCCATGAGGGAACCATCAGTGTGCGTGTGAGTGCCAACAGCGGCGCTTTTACGCCAGACCGTGGCTGCGATCGGATCCGAGAAGTATCAGAAGTCGTAGAATCCGCTTTGCCTGAGTAGCTTCGCCGACGACGCCTCGAGGATTTCCTGTGATTCGGAGTTCGATTCTTGGACTAAGCCCATTGTCCGAGCTCTCGTATCAGCGTCGCCAGGAACTCAGCCGACAACCTGGATGTTTCCTCATCGATCGCAATCGGCCCGGCTGCGGTATTCAATCCACCTGGGTCCACCGTTAGCCCTCCGGACCAACCATTAATGTTCGCCGAGTAATGATGTTGGGGGCCCAGGTTGGCAAACCAAACCTCGCTCGAGGAGCCTACTACTGGCTGGTACTTGTCCACCTGGGGAACCCTTGGCCCGATCCCGTCGGGAGACAGCGTCAGAACTGCTGTGACCGCCCTTGTCGTTGTTCCATACGAAGTGGGTCCGTGAACCTCGCAGCTTCCTTGTTTGCCGATAGGGGCGCTCTCCACGACTGGGCCGTCAATGTAAACATCATGGAAGCCAAGACTGCGTGTGAAGTCCAGGATTCGACTGCACAGATCACCGACATGGTGATCGGATTTCACGGGTTGCGGTTTGCCTTCTTCACCGGGCGACGCACACGCTGATGACGACAGGACGACGCCCACGGCCGCACATGTCGCGAGTATTCGCCAACTTTCCATCAATTGCCACCCTCGGCCGCAGGTGTGTACTTACCGTCGAGGAAGGCGTTCAACTGATCTTCCTGCGTGAAGAACTTGCCACCTTGATCACCATAAGAGTCTCCGAACTCAGCGCCGAACATGGTGAATCCGCGACTATTGATAAGGTTTGTACCTTCAGTCTGGAGATTGGAGTTGAGGGATGACCACGGAATCGGACGGCCGTTTTGATCGACGAACCCAGGCGGCAAAGCCCCGGAAGCCTGCCATTCGGCCATCAGAATTTGCGACTTCAGATTCGCCAAGTCGCCATTCTGAATGTCTTCCCAACTTTCGATCGGCACGGACTTGAAGTCGGGTTCGCTGATGACTGCACCGATTAGCGCATCGGCAGCTTCGCCAATTATCAATTGGCCCGCAGCTTCGCCAACCGGTCCACCGCGTTTGAATGGAATGACTTCTTGCACTAGTTCGGATGCAATTTCAGCACCCTTCAGCTTCGCATCGTATGACGACTGCAGACTGCTGTTCTCTTCGGCTATCTTCTGATGCTCCTGAAATAGCAACGCGTTGTTCATTCCTGCATCTATACGCCCCGAAAGCGTACCGAGGTAGGAACCGATTTGAGCGTTCTGGTTCGGATCACCACCCATGGATTTGGTGATCAACTCTTGCTGATGCAGATTGACGGCTGCCTGGAGGCCGACTCTTCCTTCTTCACTGGCATTCGCTAGCATCAACAACCGGTCCGCATCGCTGGCCAAGAGTGTTACGCGGTCAGGGCCGCCGAATTGCTCGATGACATCAGTTTCGTCGAACCCCCGGGGATTGTTCACATCTCCGATCGCACCAAGGTTGCCCTGCAACGCCTTGCTGAGCGCTGTGGCAAGCTCCGGGTTCTTGCCGAAGTTCTCGTTGTACTCCCGATAGTCCCCCGTGAGCACGCCGTTCTCTTGGGGCGCAAGCAATCCGGGTAGTTCCTTCAGAGCGGCCCGAGCGCGATCTGCCTGTGTTTCGTCGGGGCTGTGGGAGTCCGGCCCGATCCAGTCGAGCAACTGTGCCGCGCCGCGACCGTTGTCGACGTTGCTCCAGTCGTTTCCGAGGAGGGCGTTGACGGCCTTGTCGGGTTTGTAGTCCTCCGGCATGCCCTCGCCGGTGAGGATCTGATACGCGGATTCCTCGTTCCGGCCGCCGATGTCGACGAGTCGGGCAGCTGTGGATTCGAATTGGCTTGATACATCACCGACGTAGGGGACGCCCTTGAGGTCGTCCTTGGCATCGGACATGAGATACGCGGACTGCTCGATCAGCTCGGTGCCCATCTTGGTTCCGGGCGGGTATCCCGGATTCGATTGGGCGAGAAGGTCCGACATTTCCGCGATCTCAGCGAGACGCGCTGATTCCGGTGGCAGGCGGTATGGTCTGGATCCGGGCCGCGGGTCGGCGCCGTCGTCGGATACGGGGAATCGTGTCTCGATGAGACTCCGGACCGACTTGGGTACGTTTTCGTAGCTACCTGGGGAGCGCAAGGTTCCATCCGGGTTGCGGCCGGTGCCGATCTTCTCGTTCGACACCACCATCAAGCCGTTGGCCAGTGCATCGCGCCGTCCGGCGGCGAGCGGGTTCCCTGCTTCTTCCTGTTTGCGTAGGTGTTCGTTGAGCGCGAGGAGCCCGTCTTTGCCTGAGTTCTGGTAGAACTCGCGGTAATAGTCCTGGACCGACGCGGGCAGTGTGGAGACTTCGCCGCCGGCGGCGAGGACTTGTAGGTCATGGTCGCTGAGGACGCCCGCGGGAAGTTGGCTGGCTATGCGGTCGAGGACCGTTCGGTCCACTGTGCCGTTCGGATTCAATGCTTCGGCGAGAGCTTTTCCGTCTTCGGCACCGATCCGTGCGGCTTCGCTGAAATCGGTGGCGGGGGCGTCGATTCCGCTGGCGAGCTGGTCGCCGCGGACACGGATCTCCTGCGATGCGACGGTGATCGCCGTCGCGGCTTCACTAGAGGCCCCGGTGAGGCTGTAGTAGGCGGCGTTGATCAGACCCTGGTGGTGGTCGATCTGGTCCTTGACCTTGCGGAGGTCCTCGTCGGAGGTGCCGGGTCGAACGACCTCTTTGGTTTCGACTACCCAGCTGTCGGTGACCCGAAGTGCTAGCGGTGATGTCGTGTCGCCCTCGGCGGTGGCAACACGATCGAGTAGGGCTTGGCGTTCGTGGGAGAGGCGGGAATCGGCTGCGCGCAGCGCTGTGGCGACGTCGAGGATTTCTTGTGTGAGCCGCCGCCCTTGGTCGTGCTCTTCGGTGAATCTGTCGGATGCGGCGTCCTTGGCAGCACCCGACCAGGTTGCGTTGGTGAAATGGGTAAGCATCCGCCCCAATTGGGACTCGTATTGTTGTGTGGACTTCTCCAGCTCACCGGCCCACTCCGACAGCTTCCCGAGCTTCCAGTCGTTGACTTGCCGTCTCGTCGGCATCAGCGCTCGCCTCGCACCTGGAAGTCCATCCTGTTCAGCCGCTGCTTGAACTGCTCGTCGGTGATCTGGTACTCGCCCGCCGTGCGCCACACAAGCGTGGAAAGTTCTTGCAGGCGTTGCGAGATCCGCATCCAGGCGCCTTCGATGAACTCTCCCGACTGCACGCACGCAGGACCAACCGGGCAACCGGGCAGTGCTTCGGCGAGCTTGTTTCCGCTGGTGCGCACATCGATCTTGTCGATCTCCTCGGCGACGCTATTCACGGTGCCTGACAGCCGACCCAGCTCCTGGACATCTGCCTCGAACATAATGCGCTCATCCCCCTCGATGCGGTGCAAGCTCTCATGGCGCGGACACACTGGCCAATGCCCCTAACCCGCTGGCCGATTCTGCCACATCGACCACAGCGGACCAATCGAGCCGCGATCAGGACCTCGGCCCGGTGATAGGCTCGCAACAAGGGCGAGGTTTGCGATCTTGTAAGGGGGATCGGTGGGCGCACCGAACGAGCCGTCGCTGCCGGGACAGGCAGTGCTTCCACCGAGTCTCGTCGCCACCGGACTCCAGGATCCTGTGGCGCTGCACAATTCGCAGCAAGCCCAGCAGAAGTCGACGGATGCCCAGACCCGAACCAGCACTACCGACGGTCGGCTCGACGACCTCGGCCATGGCTCGGATCCTGATTTCGCGACGACTGACGACCGTTTCGAGGGTATGACTCACGAACAGTTGTACGCCGCGGTACACGGCGACGGCGGCTTGAGTCCTGCGAACTTGCAGACACTGCGAAAGGTGTGGTTCGACAGCTACTCCGATCTGGTCAACGTCGCCAGCATGACACTGGGAATGGGCATGAGCCGGATCTTCGGCAACGGTCTGTGGAAGGGCGCCAGCGCCGACGCCGCACAAGCCGCGACGGAACAGTTCACACGCGTCACCAACCAGGTCGGGCAGGTATTCAACTCGGTGGGTAACCGGTTGGATGCGGCCGCATGGGCAGCCGAGGCCGTACGCGTGGCAGTGCAGCCCCCACCAGCCTCGGTGACCGATGTCACCCCGGACCCCGACAACCAAGTCGAGTCGATTCTGCCCGGCCTGATTAATCCGGAACACGCCGATCAAGTAGCGACCGCTCGGGAACGCGCTCGGCAAGAGGCCATTCAGGTGCTTAATTCGGTGTACAAGGGATCCATTCCGCCCCAAGGGTCCGGAGTACCCAGCTACGCGGATGTCCCGAACCTGACCGGCGGCGACGACAGCGCCCCACCAACAGGCAACAGCCCCACCCCGCAGCCCGGCGGGCCAGGAACCGACTCACCCACCGAAAGCGGCACACCGACCAACGCCCCGACCACCCCGGGGGGAAACGGTCCCGAGGACACCAACCCTGCGGGCGTGCCCACCATTCCAGCAGGCGTCGAGGCACAAAACCCGGCAACGAACACATCTCCCGCCAGCACCACAACACCTGCTGGCACGAATACCGGACCAGGCTCGCCTGGTTCGACAACACCCGGACCCAGAATCGATGGCGGACCCAGTGGGCCCGGAACCATCAACCCACGGCCCGGCGGACCAGGCTCATCGGTTCCTGGCCTCCCCGGCAGCGGCGTGCCGGGCGTCAACAGCCCAGGGGCGCCCGCAGGCTCAGGTACCCGTGGCGGGTTTGGCACCCCCCGAAGTGGGATGGGTGGACCGATGGGGCCAATGGCTCCCGGCGCAGGTGCACAGCGACGCAAAGACGACGACGCCGAGCATCACGCACCCGACTATCTCCGCAGGGTGCACTCCGACTGGACCGCCAACCTCGAAGCTCCGGTCGGCGTCGTCGGCGACGATCAGGCTTCTGGAACCAGCATCGGATTCGACACCCCGTCCACACCCGTCGACCGTGCTTCCGTCTCACCCGCGCTCAGCGCCGTCGACCGGTCAGGTAATACCACCCAGTACACCGACGACTACCCCAAGTCCCGGTCGGCGAACACATCACCCGCCTCCACGCCTGAACCGAATAGTCCAGCGCCGGTGGCGAACCCGAGTAGCACACCGACTGCTGTATCGGACACTGCCTCACGTCAACCAGGAAGCGTCGACGCTCAAAACGGAGACCAGAGCCACGACGATCCCTCCAGCATTTCGGAGGAGCCTCAACCGACGGCGCTCAGTGGCACGGGTCCCACGATGGATGATGCCCCAGAGACCACCGGAAACGCCGACGAGGCACAGCCAGTCAGGCTGTCGGGCACCGGCCCCATCATGGACGACGACCCAGTCACCCCTCCGGGCGCCAACGAACCCGAGCCCGTCAGGCTCTCAGGCACCGGCCCCATCATGGACGACCCGGTGGAGGGCACCGGCCGGTGAAGACCCAAACCGTGTGGGAGTTCACTCCCGACGAATTCGCGTGGGTATGGGCTGAAACCGGGCTCGACGTGTACCCCTACCCGATCAGCATTATCGAAACTCCTACCAATGGAGACGAGCACGCTCTCCTTCGCGCAGAGATCAGCGCCCGCTACCCCCACAGAGACAACCCCGATCTGACCGGCCCGCTACGCGTACTGGCGAACCCCGACTTACGCATCGTCTGCGCGGGATGGTCTCACAACTCCGCCAAGCGCCTTCGGTCACTTGCCGCCGCCATCGGCGATCTGGGCGTGATCCTGTTCCAAAAGTCCGGACCCACAGCCGATTTCGGTGGCAACATCAAACTCGTTGTGACGCAACGCCACAATCTCGGCAACCACGTCGCCGCCACCATGCCGACCGTATCCGCGGGCGCTGCCGGACAGCTGGTCGGCTACACACCGCGTGTGCGTGGCGAGGAAGCCCCCAGCTCCTGGACAACAGCGAATACCGGACAACAACCGGTCGAAGAGCGAATACGAACTCTGCTGCATCTACCACGAACTGCCGAAGGCTATCTCCGAATCGAACGGTACCTTCACGACCGACGCCCGCACCCTCCCGCACACGTCAGCTGGATCGACGTCAGCGACTCCATCCCGGCCGCTGCCGGGCGCTACTTGATCGACGTCACTCATCACGACACGACAGTCACCCCAGCTTCCGCCGAAGTCATCGCACGCGAGTTGCGTAACCGCGCCGACTGAACCACAACTCAATGTCCGTTCTGGACGCAGCCGTGGATGCAAGTCCGTGCTCTGTGCGGTCACAGATGAGTACCCGCAACGACGAGTGTCAGCACACTGTGCAGCAGATCGTCGATATCCTCGGCGTCGAAGGCTCCACGCTCTACGGGCACCTAACGAAAGTCAGGTCGCAGTCGGCCCAGCGTGGCTTTCGCGGGTTTTCGTGCACACGCTAGATGCGCATGTCATCTTCGACACGTGGACACATTCCTGGCTCTCGTGCCCGCGCTGGCACTGATGGTGGCGGTACTCGGCCTCGCCAGACTGGTGCGGGAGACTCGTCGAGAGAACCGGCGCCAGCGGCAACAGGCGACGATCAACTACATCACCTCGACGATTCAGCGTCAGCACGAGTTGTACGGCGAAATCGAACGCGACCCGTCCTTCCCGGAACGGGCAGCAATCGTGAACAGTGCCGAGTTCCACCAACTGACGTCCTACTTCGGCTATATGGAATACCTTGCGGCCGCAGTGAACATGGAGGTCTTCGACGCGAAAGTCGTGGACCGCACGATCGGTGGTCGACTCATTCGAGCGTGCGAGGACTTCCGGGAGTGGATAGAGGCCGAGCGCCAGCGCCTAGCCAATCCCGCTGTTTACGAAGAACTGCAAGCACTCGTCGACGACCTCCGTAGGCGACGCGCCCTCCGCGCGCCGTCCTCGCCCGGCGAGGCCGGGCCGTAGTCGAACGCCCGGAGGAGAGGCCCCTGCACCCGGACGGTTGTGCCGATCAGTTGCCAGATAACTACGGTTATCGAGTCAGTCCCAAGACGCACCGTGGTGTGGGAGGTTCGAAGGACTGTGCGTGGCAGGGGTTTACGCTAGCTTGTGCGGGTTTACCGTCCGGTGGTCGAGCGGGGCGGTCTCGATGGAGAGGGGTGGCCCGGGATGAGCCCGGAGATCATGGCAGCAGCGATGGCTGCAGCGTCCGCGGTATCGGCTGGTCTGGCGACAGGAGTGAGCGAGACAGCGAAACTGGCCGTTGGCGATGCCTACCAGAAGGTGAAAGACGTCCTGGCCCGGCGGTATTCGGCGGTGGATGTAGAGGTGGTGGAGTCCCGTCCGCAGGTCCCCGCGCGGCAGGCGGTGCTGGCCGAGGAGCTGGCAGCCGTCGGCGCGAGCGCGGATGCGGAGCTTGCGGCCGCGGTCCAGGTGCTACTGGGGGCGATCGAGCAGCATTCGCCCAAGGCCGCCGAGCTGGTGGGCGTACAGCTGAAGCGGGTGGATGCCGGCCGGGTCGAGGTTCGCGGGATCCGGGCCTCCGGTGCCAGCGGCGTGATCGCCGAGGACGTGAAGGCCGCCGGGGAGTTCTCGGTGACCGATGTGCAGGTGGTCTCGGAGCGGCCGGACCCTCGCTAAGCGCGGCGACACCCGGGCCCGCGTTCGCCGCGCCCGTGACGGTCTCGATTACCGACGTCGAGGTCGGCGGCGACTTCATCACCCAGACGCGGGTGGTGCAGCTGCCAGTAGAGGCGTACCGGCCGATGGCCGAGGTTGAGGCGCCGCTGGGGATCGACAACCTGGAGTCGTGGCCGGGATGGTTCGTCGGCCGCGAGGCCGAGCTGGCCCGGCTGGACGCCGCGGTCACCAGCGGGGAGCCAGTGGTCGTGGCGGCGGTACACGGTCTGGGCGGGGTCGGGAAATCCAGCCTGGCGGCTTACTGGGCGGGCACCCGCCAGCACGGGTGTGCGCCGATCGTGTGGATCCGCGCGGACTCCCCGGCCGGAGTGGAGCGTGGGCTGGCCGGGTTCGCGGCCCGGCTACAGCCCGCGCTGGCCGAGGTGCTGACGGTCGAGGACTTGGCCGAGCGGGGCTTGCAGTGGCTGGCCAGCCACAATGGGTGGCTGCTGATCCTCGACAACGTGGAGGACCCGGCCGACATCGCGGCGGTGCTGGCGCGAGCCCGGACGGGCAGGGTGTTGATCACCGGCCGTTTGTCGGTGCCGTGGCAGGCCGGAGCGGTGGTGGTCTCGCTGGACGTCCTCGCCGCCGACGACGCGGAGCAGCTGCTGGTCGGGTTGATCACCGCGGGCGGGCCGGGGGATCTAGATGGGGCTGCGGAGTTGTGCGCCGCGTTGGGGAATCTGCCGCTGGCGGTCGAGCAGGCCGGGGCGTATCTGGCGCATCAGCGGTTCACCACTCCGCGCGCCTATATGCAGTTGCTGATCGACCAGCCCGGTCTTACGTTCGACCGAGCCGCGGCCGGCACCGATCCGCAGCGCACGATCGCCCGGATCTGGCGGGTCACCCTAGACCGCATCAGCGAGACCGAGCCTGCGGCGGTGGAGTTGCTGCGCACTCTGGCCTGGTACGCACCCGACAACATCCCCCTCACCCTCTGCCGGGGTGTAGCCGATCAGACCACTGTCGACGCCGCGCTCGGAATCCTCGCGGCCTACAACATGATCACCCCCGACCCGAGCGGTGCAGGGCTGTCGATCCATCGGCTGGTCCAAGCCGTGGCCCGCACCCCCGACCCCGCTGACCCGCACCACGACCCAGCCGCGATCGAACGAGCCCACACCAGTGCAGCCAATATGCTGCACAGCAGCCTGCCCGACCACGAGGATCCGGTCACTTGGCCGATCTGGCGGGCGCTGTTGCCCCACATCGACGCTCTCACAACTCACGCCCATAACGAACTCCCTACCGCTACCAGCGCCGCAATCCGCAGCCGCACTGGGCTGTTCCTGCTCGACCAGGGCCTATACGACAGCGCCCGGGCCCACCACCAACAAGCCCTCGCCGATCGTGAGCGGATCCTCGGCCCCGACCACCCCGACACCCTGGCCTCCCGCCACAACCTCGCCCGTGCCTACAGGTCGGCAGGCCAGGTGTCCGAGGCGATCACGCTGCACGAACAGAACCTCGCCGATCGTGAGCGGATCCTCGGGCCCGACCACCCCGATACCCTGGCCTCCCGCAGGAATCTCGCCGTGGCCTACAGGTTGGCGGGCCGGACATCCGAGGCGATCGCGCTGCACGAACAGAACCTCGCCGATCAAGGGCGGATCCTCGGGCCCGACCACCCCGATACCCTGGCCTCCCGTAGTAGCCTTGGCCTGGCCTACCTAGACGCGGGCCGGACATCCGCA